>NZ_JBTMWU010000020.1:0-730 GCF_054489375.1 Devosia sp. A449
CCCGGCCTTGAGCCGGGTGTGGATTCACATTTGAAGTGCAACGGGATGAAGGCCTCGGCGGGGGTACGGAAGCCGAGGCATTTTCGGGGGGTGTTGTTGTGGTGGGCGAGGATGGCATCGAGGCTGTCGGCCGGCAAGCTGTCGAGATTGGTCTGGCGGGGCAGGTTTTTGCGCAGCCGGCCGATGGCGTTTTCCACCCCGCCCTTCTGCCAGGGGGCATGGGAATCGCAAAAGAAAGTGTCCAGCCCCAGCTGGTTGGCGATGCGCTGATGGCGATTGAACTCGGTGCCATTATCAAAGGTGATGGAGCGGCGCAGGGGTTTGGGCACCGGTTCGAGCAGGGCGGTGAGCGCCATGGCGACGGGCTCGGCCTTCAGGCTATCGTGGCGCAGTGCCAGGGTGAGCCGGGTGTGGCGCTCATGGACAACCAGGATGGCTTGGCCGGTTTGGGAGAACAGCATGGTGTCGGCCTCCCAATGGCCGGCCTGGCTGCGGGCGGCGATGGCCGCGGGGCGGTCATGGATCGAACAGCGCCCAGCCTGGCGCGGCCAGCCGCCCTTGGTGCGCCAGCCGCGCTTATATTTGGCGCGCGGCAGATAGAAGCGCCAGCGGCGATCATTGCTGCGTTTGAGCTGGGCATAGACGAAGCGGTAGATGGTCTCGTGGCTGATGATCCGGCTACCCGCCTCATGGGCGAGGCGACCGGCCACCTGCTCGGGCGACCAGCCGG
>NZ_JBTMWU010000021.1:0-697 GCF_054489375.1 Devosia sp. A449
TCCTCCAGCAATTTGGCATCAGGCGCCCTCATGCGGTCGCCCTGAGGGCACCGAGCAACACCGGCAGTGAGGCCGTGAGCATGGCGCGCATCGCGCTCAGCGTCGCGATATCCGGCTCGCCGGTCCACTCGTCCATGAAGAATTTCTTGAACTCGATGGCAATGGCACAGCCGGTCTTGGGGAAATTGGCATGCACGAACCGCGTTTGCTCGCCCCGGCCTTCGAAGGCCACATTCTCCCGCACATCCATGCCCTGCCCACGAAACGAAAAGCTGCGGAGACACTCGATGAACGGATCGAGCACCGGCGCCCAGCGCGCGCGGTCCATTGAAACTGTGCCGATATTGATCGCCGGCGCCTCGACCTCCGGCGTTGCCGGCGCATCTGGCCCCGCGCGGCGGTGATTGTAGCTATGGATGTCGAGCAGCACGAAGCGCCCATAATCCCGCTCCAGGCCCGCCAACATCTGTCCGAGCATGGCATAATAGGCGTCATGGATGGCCAGCGAATGCGCGATCAGTTCAGCGCTCGGCGTGTCCGACCAGACCTCGAGGCCCCAGGCCTGCTCCGGAGTGACATAGACCGCACCATCCCGGTCGCGGTTAAGATCGATCTCAAAGCGCGAGCGGTGGAACACCACCCGGTTCGGCACGTCTCGGATAACGAATTCGGTGAACGGGTCTTCCTCGCGCAGCCG
>NZ_JBTMWU010000022.1:0-653 GCF_054489375.1 Devosia sp. A449
TCGGCAGCATAAGCGGCCCGGCAATCGGCCAGGGATTTGCCGGAGGCGGCCTGTCGGGCGTTGGCCGAGCCCATAATCCGGGCCACCTGCGCATCAGTGCTGCTGGCGATCTCGGCCTGCCACGGGCCAGCCACCGCATCGGGATGGGCATGTTGCACATCCTGACCCAGGCGAAAGCGCAACGCGACATCGAGGAACTTGATCTCAGCGGCCAGGGCGGCAGCCATGAAACGAGCAAAATACGGGTTGGCCTGCGACACTGGCACCCCGAGCCGGCGCACGATCGATTGCACGAAGGCGCAGCGCTCGGTGGCATACTCGCCAACGGTCATCTCCTTGAGCCGGTTGTCGTGCTGGATCAGGGCTGGCGCATCGGGATAGGCCAGACTGAGATCGACTGGCCGCCCGGGCTTGCCGGCGACCGCATGGCCCTTCCGGCCTAGGGTCAGCCCCTTGAGGTCATCTTCGATCAGCGTCGCCTTGAACCATGCGGCCAGTTGTTCCCAATCCGGCCAGGTCCAGCTATCGACATGGATGATCCCGATGGCAAAGCCCTTTTCACGGCGCAGGGCGGCGAACTGGGCGTCGAGGTCGGTGGTGATGCGCGCCGCCGCGGCATAAGCTTCCGAGGCATTGGCGGTGGCCAGGGTGCG
>NZ_JBTMWU010000023.1:0-529 GCF_054489375.1 Devosia sp. A449
TCGGTGATGTCGGTCAGCCGGCTGCTCGACAGCACGTGGAAATAGCTTGGGAAATTGCGGAACTCGACCTGATCGGTGTTGATCCAGGCGCCGAAATTATTGGTCATCTGGCGGGCGACGCGGTTCTGCGTCGGGCCCACCACCACCACCACGACATGGAACGGCCCCTGCACGAATTTCTGCTCGGAGCCGGCATCGGGGGCGATGGTGCCGAAGAACGTCATCCGCTCGCCATCAAAGCTCGAGGTGATTTCGACATTGTCGTTGGACAGCTGCGACACCAGCCGCTCGGCCTGGGCCGGCACGGTAAACAGCAGCGCGAGCAGCAGAACAAAACACCGGATCATCGGCTGATCCCCAGCACCGCCATGCTGAACGGATCGCTCGGCGCCAGCACCAGGGTCAGGCCGAAGCGGATGGCGACAGCCAGCACCAGCAAGGCCAACAGGCCCCGCAATTGTTCACCGCGCAGATATTTGCCGGCCGAGGCGCCGAACTGGGCGCCGACGGTGCCGCCCACCATCAGGCA
>NZ_JBTMWU010000003.1:0-667745 GCF_054489375.1 Devosia sp. A449
ACATGGATGATCCCGATGGCAAAGCCCTTTTCACGGCGCAGGGCGGCGAACTGGGCGTCGAGGTCGGTGGTGATGCGCGCCGCCGCGGCATAAGCTTCCGAGGCATTGGCGGTGGCCAGGGTGCGCTGAATGCGCTGGATGGGATAAGCGTGCGCCAGATCCCCGGGGATCCGACGGACATATTGCAGCACCGTGCCGCGGCGCACGACGTAAGGCGGGAGTTTCATTTCGTCATCCATGTTATGCACTATGGTGGACAAATGCGCCTGTTACAAGCGCAGCTGCGGCACGCAAAACATTGATGATGACGATGAATGGGTCGGGTCAGAGAATGAAGAAAATATAGCGATATCAGTTGTTTGATGCAATAAAGCGTTGGCCATGTGATGCATTTCGACAGCTGGGTCTCGACCTATTTCTCTGCTTCTGCCTTGTCATGCTTTCTCCCCTTGAGGGAGAAGGTGCCCCGAAGGGGCGGATGAGGGGCTCTTTCACGCGCATTGACGCATGGGCGGGCGCAGCACCCCTCACCCTGTCCTTCCGCTGAACGCGGCAGGACTGTCCCTCTCCCTCAAGGGGAGAGGGGAAGGGGCTTCGCCCCGCCGGCGGCAGTGCAGAGCCCTCGGGTCAGGCCCGAGGGTGACGGCTGGTGGTGGGTGATGGTCGGTGGGTGGCCGCAACCACCGGGCTCACCCTCCCCCTTGTGGGGAGGGAGAGCGAGATAGGACTTAGCGTTTGCGAAGTCCGGCAATCGAGCCGGGAGGGGGTATCTCTCCGCGGGCCCGGTGTCCGTGACCTACCCCCCACCCTTGATCGCCATTCGGACGCAGCCCTCATGGCCTTGCTCGCTCAAATCGCTCCACTGGAGCGATTTGTCCCTGCGGGCCGCGCCCAAGCCCCGCAAGGGGGAGGGTGTCGACTGAGGGATTTGCGCCCTAGGCGCTGTAGGCCTTCACGTTTTGCTGCTGTTCGCCGAGGCCTTCGATGCCGAGGCGCATGACGTTGCCGGGCTGGAGCCAGACCGGGTTCGGCTTGACGCCCATGCCGACGCCCGGAGGGGTGCCGGTGGAGATGATGTCGCCGGGCTGCAGGCTCATGAACTGACTGACATAGGCAACGACATGGGCGACGCCGAAGATCATCGTCTTGGTGGAGCCGTTCTGGTAGCGCTTGCCGTCGACGTCGAGCCACATGCCCAGATTTTGCGGGTCGGCGACTTCGTCCCGGGTCACCAGCCAGGGGCCGATGGGGCCAAAGGTATCGCTGCCCTTGCCCTTGTCCCAGGTGCCGCCGCGCTCGGTCTGGAAATGGCGCTCGGAGACGTCGTTGATGACGCAATAGCCGGCGACATGCTCCATGGCGTCGGCCTCGTCGACATAACGGGCCTCCTTGCCGATGACGACGCCGAGTTCGACTTCCCAGTCCGGCTTGATGGCATTCTTGGGAATGATCACATCGTCATTGGGGCCGATGATGGCGCTGGTGGCCTTCATGAAGATGATCGGCTCGGGCGGAATGTCGGCGCCGGTTTCGGCGGCGTGGTCGGCGAAATTCAGGCCGATGCAGATGAACTTGCCGACATTGGCGACGCAGGGGCCGATGCGCTGGCCGGCGTCGAGCTGGGGCAGGGTGCTGATATCGACAGCGCGGATTTTGGCGATGCCTTCGGGGGTCAGGGTCTGGCCACCGATATCGCCGACAATGCCGGACAGATCGCGGATCGAACCGTCTTCAGCCAGGATGGCAGGCTTCTCTGCGCCCTGGGCGCCAATGCGGAGCAGTTTCATGCTGTGTCTTTCTGTTAGCGTTGGGCTTGGCCATAGCCGCTAACATGTTAGTGTGTCGAGGGCGACCTTGGTTCAATCGGTTCAGTCGCGGCAAAGTTTCAGGCGTCGGGGCGGATAACGCCCTTTTTGAGCAGGATATTGCCATAGAGCCGACGCTCGCCGGTCTGGATGATGGCGTAGCCCTGCTTGACGCGATCGTAGAAGGCAAAGCGCTCCAGCGAGGCCAGGCTCATCTCGGGCTCGTGGCGGCGGATGATGGTTTCGAACTGATCCATCACCGGCTCGCGCTTGCCGGCATCGCCGACCACCTGCATGCAGATGGCCGCTTCGTCGACGAAATCATCGAGCGGCATCAACGTCAGCACGGCATCGAGCACATCGGTGGCGCTGATGCCGTCGAGCCGTACCAAAGCCGGGCCGGCGGCGTCGGCGGGATAATTGGCGTCGACAATGGCGATCTCATCGCCATGGCCCATGGCGCGCAGGATGGCGAGCAGATCGGGTCCGAGGATCGGCGGGATATTCTTGAGCATGCTTGGTCTCCTGGACCGGGCGGTCCGCCGGGGTTTAGCCGAAGGGAAAGCTGTCGCTGTCGGCGTCCAGCGTGGCGCCATCGGCGAACAGATCGGGGTGTTCGCGGGCAAAGGCGAAGAGTTCGACCATCACCGCATCGATATGGGCGCGGATGGCGCGGGTGGCCTGCGTCTCGTTCTGCGCCAGAATGCCGTCGAAAATCGCCTGGTGCTCGGCGATGGTCAGCGCCAGCCGGCGCGGGGTGACGATCAGGCGGCGGGCGCGGTCGAGATTGGCGCGGGCGGAATCGATGATGGTCTTGATCTTGGTGAAGCGCATCGAGCGATAGATGATGTCGTGAAATTCGACATCGATCTGATGGAAGCTTTCGGCGTCGTCGCGCTCGGCGACCGCGCGCTGGCTCGCCATATTGGCATGCAGCGCCTCGATCAGGCTGGCATCGTGGCTGCCGATCAAGACGCGCAGCGCTTCCGATTCGAGGCCTTTGCGGATCAGCATATATTCGCGGACATCGCTGAGCCGGACCAGCGACACGGTGGAGCCGCGCTGCGGCGCGATATCGACCAGGCCCTCGATCTGCAGCCGCGCCAGCGCTTCGCTGACCGGAAAGCGCGACACGCCCAATTCGGCGCAGATCAGCGACTTATCGATGGGACTGCCGGGGGGCAGGGCGAGGGTAACGATGGCCTGGCGAATGGCGCTGGTGACGTCGGCGGTGACGCTGCCGCGTGTCAAAGCGGTGGGACGGACCAGAAATGAATAGGGACTTGCTGCGGTTGTCATGCTAACATGTTAGTTAGTGAAGAGGTGCTTTACAACGCCCGTCGCTGCCGATTGCGGGCAATCTGGCGGCAAATGGGTCCGAGGTAAAGCGCAGTTGAGACCCGACCCACGAAAGTCCCCCGATCTATGTCTGAAACGATGACCCGTCCCCAAGGCCGTACCCTGCTGCTCAATGCCGAAGACAATATCGGCGTGGCGCTGGCCAATCTCGATATCGGCACCGAAACGCCGCAGGGCGTTGCTGTGGTGCGGCGGGTGCCGCGCGGGCATAAATTCGCGGTGCGGGCGATTGGCGCCGGCGAAGCGATCATCAAATTCGGCCAGATCATCGGCTTTGCCAAAGAGGGCATTCCGGCCGGCGACTGGGTGCATGAGCATAATTGCGGCATGGGCGGCGCCGATGGCTCGCTGAGCCATGACTATGCCTTCGGCGAGGGCGTGATCGCGCCGGAGATGGTGCCGGTCGGCCAGCGCTCCACCTTTGAGGGCTATCGCCGGGCCAATGGCAAGGTCGGCACGCGCAATTATATCGGCATTCTCACCTCGGTGAACTGCTCGGCCACGGTGGCCAAATTCATGGCCGAGGAAATCAACCGCTCGGGGATTCTCAAGGATTATCCGGGCATCGATGGTGTGATCCCCTTCGTGCATGGCACCGGCTGCGCCATGGACATCAAGGGCGAGGGCTACCAGCTGTTCCGTCGCACCCAATGGGGCTACACCGCCAATCCCAATCTCGGGGCGGCGCTGCTGGTCGGGCTGGGCTGCGAGAGCTTCCAGATCGACAAGATGAAGGAAAGCTACCAGCTCAGCGAAACCGACACCTTCCAGACCATGACCATCCAGGAGATCGGCGGCACCCGCAAAATGATCGACTGGGGTGTCGAGCGGATCAAGGAAATGCTGCCGGTGGCGGCGCGGGCCAAGCGCGAAACGGTGGATGCGTCAGAGCTGACGCTGGCGCTGCAATGCGGTGGTTCGGACGGTTATTCGGGGATCACCGCCAATCCGGCGCTGGGCGTGGCCGCCGATATTCTGGTGCGCCAGGGCGGCACGGCGATCCTCAGCGAAACCCCGGAAATCTATGGCGCCGAGCATTTGCTGACCCGCCGTGCGGTATCGCGCGAAGTCGGGGAAAAGCTGCTGGCGCGGATCAAGTGGTGGGAGGATTACACCGCGCGCAATCGCGGCGAGATGAACAATAATCCCTCCCCCGGCAACAAGCTGGGCGGGCTGACCACGATTTTGGAAAAGTCGCTGGGCGCGGCGGCCAAGGGCGGCACCACGCCGCTGACGGCGGTGTATGAATATGCCGAGCAGGTGACCGAAAAGGGATTTGTGTTCATGGACACGCCGGGCTTTGATCCGGTGTCGGCGACGGGGCAGGTGGCCGGTGGCGCCAATATTCTGGCCTTCACCACCGGTCGCGGTTCGGCCTATGGCTGCAAGCCGGTGCCGTCCATCAAGCTCGCCACCAATTCGGATATGTATGCGCGCATGACCGAGGACATGGACATCAATTGCGGCGATATCGTCGAGGGTGTCTCCATCGAGGCCAAGGGGCAGGAAATCTTCGATCTGCTGTTGAAGGTCGCTTCGGGCGCCGAAACCAAATCGGAAGCGCTGGGCTATGGCGACAATGAATTCGTGCCGTGGCAGGTCGGGGCGGTGATGTGAGCAGCCAGCAAAGCACCGTCGACTATCTGCTCGAACAATGCGCGGCGGCCGGTACGGTCACCGCGCGGCGGATGTTCGGCGAGTTCGCGCTGTATTGCGACACCAAGGTGGTGGCCTTTGTCTGCGACGACCAGCTGTTCATCAAGCCGACCGAGGCGGGGCGGGGCTATCTCGGCGAGGTGACGGAGGCCCCGGCCTATCCGGGGTCGAAGATGTATTATCTCATCGATGGCGGGCGCTGGGAGGATACGGACTGGCTGGCCGGGCTGGTGCGGGTGACGGCGGATGCGCTGCCACTGCCGAAGGTGAAGAAGCCGAAGGCGCGGAAGAAGTAGGTGTTGGGGCGATTGCCCACATTTTCCCTCACTCGTTGCCAAAAACGCGGTGTCATCCCGGCCTTGAGCCGGGACCCATCTTGAGATGCGACCACCGACCTGATCGGGGGATGGGCCCCGGCTCAAGGCCGGGGTGACATCGGGGGTGGGGAGATATTCTGCCCGAAACTCACCCGCGCAGGCGATAGACCGAGCCGATGCGATCAGCCTTTTCCCTTGCATCGCCGACGTCGCCTACGGCGTAGGTTGCGAGCAGTTCCAACTGGTCGAGGGGCAAGTCGCGGCGCTGCGGGTCGCCGATCAGCACGGTGATGCCGGCGGTGTGGCCGCGTTGCAGATAGGGCAGCATGCGCTTGGCCACTTCGGCGTTGTAGAAGACGTCGCCGGCGGCGATCAGGTTGATATTGGCGGGTGGGGCGCCGGTCAGGTCGATATCCAGCAGATTGATGGTGACGCCATTGGCCGCCGCGTTGAGCGCGATGGCGGCTTGGCCGTTTGGGTCGATTTCGGCGGCATTCACCAGCGCTCCCGCCTTGGCAGCGACGATGCCGACGAGGCCGGAGCCGGCGCCTAGATCGAGCAGGCGCTGGCCAGAAACCAGTTCGGGATAGGCCTCAAAATGCTGCGCCAAAGCGAGGCCGCCGGCCCATGGATAGGCCCAATAAGGGGCGTCGTCGCCGGGGAGCTGCGATAGCCGGCTGCCGGGATGGGCGGTGTAAAGCCGGATACTCGGAAGACGGGGGACCGGGTCGAGGCGCAGATTTTCGGTGATGAAGCTCAAGGCGTCTGCAGCCCGGTCGCGCCGACATAGATGGCCAGCAGATATTGGCTGGCGGTGATGAACAGCCGGTTGCGGCGCGGGCCGCCGAAGGTGAGGTTGGAGGTTTTGGCGCCGGTCTTGATGCGGCCGAGCAGGGCGCCGGACGGATCATAGCAATTCACCCCGAGCCCGGCGCTGGTCCAGACATTGCCTTCGGTATCGAGGCGGAAGCCGTCGGGCAGGCCGGAGTCGATGTCGGCGAAGAGTTTGGGCTGAGTCGGTTTGCTGCCGGTGACGGAGAACTGGCGGATATGGGCGGGCCAGTCGGGATCGTGGCTTTGGCCGGTGTCGGAAATGTAGAGCACGGATTCATCAGGCGAGAAGGCCAGGCCATTGGGCTTGGCGAAATCGTCGGCGACGACGGTGAGCGAACTATCGGCGGGGTCGAAGCGATAGACGAAACAGCCGGCCTGTTCCTGATCCGATTTATAGCCTTCGTAATCGCTGAGGATTCCGTAGCTGGGGTCGGTGAACCAGATGCTGCCATCGGATTTGACCACCACATCATTGGGCGAATTGAGCCGCTTGCCCTGATAGCGGTCGACCAGGGTGGTGATGGAGCCGTCCCATTCGGTGCGCAGCACGGCGCGGGCGCCATGCGAGCAGGAAATCAGCCTTCCCTGGCGGTCGCGAGTGTTGCCGTTGACGTAATTGGAGGGGGTGCGGAAGGCGGTGACGCCGAGCTCGGGGACATATTTCAGCATGCGGTTATTGGGGATATCGCTCCACACCACATAATTGCCGTCACCGAACCAGACCGGGCCTTCAGCCCAGCGGCAGCCATCATAGAGCACCTCCAGCGCGGCGATGCCGATGGTGAGGTCGTAGAATTTCTTGTCGATGAATTCGAGCGCGTCGCCGCCGATGGCCATGGGGTGTTCTCCGGGTTGGCGGCATTTGAGGGGATGGGGGTGGTGGTGGCAAGGTGGAATGGCGGCGCGTGCGGCCCCCACCCCCTCCTAGCCTCCCCCTTCAAGGGGGAGGTATCTCTCCACTCCTGTGGCACAATCCAGTCACGCCCACGGAGCGGCACCTCCCCCGTCATGGGGGAGGTTGGGAGGGGGTGGGCAACGCCCGACAATCCTCATTGATTGACGACTAACATGTTAGTTGCTAGGGCAGGGCAACTCCCGGAGCTCCCAGCATGGCCGCACTCGATAAGATCCTTACCGTCGACGAGATGAAGACCAAGGCGCGCCGCAGCGTGCCCAAGATGTTCTTCGAATATGCCGATAGCGGCAGCTATACCGAGGGCACCTATCGCGACAATGAGAGTGATTTCAACAAGATCAAGCTCAAGCAGAAGGTGGCGGTGAATCTGGAGGGGCGCAACCTCAAGAGCTCCATGCTGGGCAAAGAGATCACCATGCCGGTGGCGATTGCCCCGGCGGCGACCGGCGGCATGCAGGTGGCCGATGGGGAGATCAAGGCGGCCAAGGCGGCGGAGAAATACGGTATTCCGTTCACGCTCTCGACCATGGCGGTGTGCTCCATCGAGGACATTGCCGAGAACACGACGGCACCATTCTGGTTCCAGCTGTATGTGATGCGCGATCGCGGCTTTATCGAGCGGCTGATCGACCGGGCCAAGGCGGCGAAATGTTCGGCGCTGGTGCTGACGATGGATTTGCAGATCCTCGGCCAGCGCCACAAGGATATTCATAACGGGCTCGCCACCCCGCCCAAATTCAATGCCTATAGCGTTTGGCAGATGATGCAGCATCCCCTGTGGTGCGCGCGCATGCTGGGCACCAAGCGGCATACCTTCCGCAATATTGTCGGCCATGTCAGCGGCGACCATGATCTGGCGTCACTGTCGGCCTGGACCGCCAGCCAGTTCGATCCGACGCTGAACTGGAGCGATGTGAAATGGATCAAGGAGCGCTTTGGCGGGCCGGTGATCGTCAAGGGCGTGCTCGATCCCGAGGATGCGCAGGCGGCCATCGACAATGGCGCCGATGCGATCATCGTCTCCAACCATGGCGGGCGTCAGCTAGACGGCGCGCCGTCGACCATTCGGGTGCTGCCGGAAATCATCGACGCGGTGGGGAACAAGACCGAGGTCTATCTCGATAGCGGGATTCGCTCGGGGCAGGATGTGCTGAAGGCGCTGGCCTATGGCGCCAAGGGCACCTTTATCGGTCGGCCGATGCTGTATGGGCTGGGCGCCGGCGGCGAGGCGGGGGTGACCCGCGTGCTCGATATCATCGCCAAGGAGCTGGATACCACCATGGCGCTGTGCGGCGAGCGCGACATTCTCAATGTCGGGCGGCACAATATTTATTCCAATGATTTGCCGGTGCGGAATGCGCCGGTGGACAGCAAAAACGCGGTGTCAGCGCGGTCTTGAGCCAATCTCGAAATCTCAGGATGGGCCCCGGCTCAAGGCCGGGGTGACATTGTGGGTGGGGCGAGAGTCTGTGGATATGGGGAAGGCCCCCTCACCCGGCTCGCAAGAGCGACCCGACCTCTCCCCCCAGGGAGAGGTGAGAAAGGCTCCCCCGAGTTCAGCCCCCGAAGGGGGTCACCCCCGGTAGGGGCGCTGCATGGCGACGTCGCCTTCGGTGAGCTGGGTATAGACGGCGCCGGCGACGGCTTTCATCTGGGTCTCGGGCAGGGTGCCGACCACGGTGCAGGTGATGCGGGCATTGGCCCAGTAGAAGGCTTCGGCGCCTTCATAGCTGGTGAATTGATAGGCCGGCTGGCGGTCGGGCAGGGCGGCGGTGACATAGATGGTCACCCGCTGCTTGGTGGCGTTCTCATACATCAGCTGCGCGGCGCGGCCGCCCAGTTCGGGTTCGCCGGGCAAGAGGCGGCCGCCGACCAGGGTGAAGCCTTCGGGGGCGAGGTCGGGCATGCCCAGCCGGGTGTCGAGCCGGTTGGACAGCCAGCTGCTCAGATGTTCGCTGTCGTCGCCGCCGACTTCGACGGCGTGGCGGTTTTCGGCGACATAGACGCTGTGGGCATTGATCGCATTGGCGATCAGGGTGGCGCTGGCGGGGCGGCTGTCGAGCAGGGGCCGGGCGATCCAGCCGGCGCCGAGGCCGAGGCCGACCAGCACGACGGCGGCAGCGGCCCAGGCCCAGGCGCGGGTGCGGCGGCGGCTGATTTCGGTGGCGAGGCGGCTGGGTTTGAGCTGGGGTGGCACGGTTTCGGCGCCGGCGGGGCCAAACAGGGTTCGGATGGCGTCGGTCTGGCGCTGCAGCAAAGCGAATTCGGCGGCCGCTTCGGGATTGGCGGCGAGATGGGCTTCCATGGCGGCGTGCTCGGAGGCCGGCAATTGCCCATCGGCATAAGCCATCAGCCGTTCGCTGGTGAACTCGCTCATTTGACCGTCCTCAGATAGGGCTCGGAGGGCGTGCCGGTGAGCAGGCGCAAGGCAGCGCGGGCGCGGCCAAGCCGGCTCATCAGCGTGCCAAGCGGAATTCCGACGATATCGGCGGCCTCCTGATAGGCGAGGCCCTCAAGGGCAACGAGCAATAGGGCTTCCTTCTGTTCGAGCGGCAGGGTTTCAATGGCGCGGGCCATTTCGGCCAGCGCGATATGGCCCGGCTGGGTGGCCGGAGTCGCCGGTTCGGGAACACTGTCGAGATGTACCGTCTCGCCCCGGCGCTGCGAGGTGCGCAGCATATTGCGATACAGGTTCAGTAAAATGGTGAACAGCCAGGCGCGGACCGGGCCGGCGGGCCGGAACAGTCCGCGCCGGGAAATGGCGCGTTCGAGACAATCCTGCACCAGATCATCGGCCAGATCAGCATTGCGTGTCAGCGCCCGGGCATAGCGCCTGAGGGCCGGCACGCAGGCTTCGAGCTGGTCGAGGAATTGGTCCATGAAGGTTTCTAAAGTCTATTCGATGGCAAGATGCCAGACGCCACCGACGCCGTCACCCTTGATGTCGCCAGCGGCGGTATCCTCGTACCAGTAATAGAGCGGCCAGCCCTTATAGGCCCACATCGACGTGCCATCGTCGCGCGTGACCAGGGTGAAGTCGCCTTCGGCAGCAGCACCGGCATCGGCCATCAGCGGCGGCCATTTGACGGCGCAGTCGTCATTGCAGACGCTCTTGCCATCGCCATTGGTGTCCTTGTCGAAGGTGTAGAGCGTCATGTCACTGGCGCCGGTCAGCACCATCTTGCCACCGATATCGGTGGATTTGACGGCGCCGCCCAGATAGTCGGCGGCGAAGGCGGGTGCAGCCAGCAGGACCAGCGCGGCAGCGCCGGCCAGGAGAGTGCGGAACTTCATGATTTCCTCCGTGTTGCGGGCCATGCTGAGGCCCTCGAATAGTATCAACGCGCCAGCGCGGGGTTTAATCCATCACGCTTGCTGAAAAACATCGGCAGCGGATTTCCATTGCCGCGCAACAACATGCTGGACAGCGACCGATGAGCTTGCTTTTCTAGCAAACTGGTCTGCGCCGGCTCGGGGGGAGACGGCAGCGGCACCGGCATCGTCCGCACAAGCGGGCGATTCATGGGAGGAAGTTTATGAAGAGACGTGAATTCTTCAAATCGGCTTCGGTTGCCACGATTGGCGCCGCCGCTGCCTCAACACTTGCCACGCCCGCCATCGCCCAAGGCGTCATCAACTGGCGCATGGTCACCACCTGGCCCAAGAATTTTCCGGGCCTCGGGGTCGGGGCGCAGAACCTGGCCGACCGCATCACCAGGGCTTCGGGTGGTCGGCTGACGGTGCAGGTCTATGCTGCCGGCGAAATGGTGCCGGGGCTGCAGGCGCTGGACGCGGTGATCGATGGCTCGGCCGAACTGAGCCATGGCACGCCGTATTACTGGCAGAACAAAAGCCAGGGGCTGAGCTTTTTCACCGGCGTGCCTTACGGCATGACCAGCCGCGAACTGACGGCCTGGGTGCGCTATCTCGGCGGCCAGGAAATCTGGGACAAGATTTATGACCAGTTCGGCCTGCAGGGCTATCTGTCGGGCGATACCGGCACGCAGGCCGGTGGCTGGTTCCGCAATGAGCTGACGGGGCTGAGCGATCTGCAGGGGCTGCGGTTCCGCACCCCCGGTCTGGGTGGTCAGGTGTGGGGCAAGCTGGGCGCCACGGTGACCAATCTGGCGGCGGGCGATATTTTCGCGGCGCTGCAGTCGGGTACGCTGGATGCGGCCGAATTCGTCGGTCCCTATAATGATCTGGCGCTGGGTTTCTACCAGATCGCCAAGAACTATTATTTTCCCAGCTTCGTCGAGCCGGGGCTGGCCACGGAAGTCGCCATCAACAAGGCCAAGCTGCTCGAACTGCCGGAAGATCTGCAGGAAATCGTCAAGATCTGCGCCGAGGCTTCCTATGACGACGTGGCCTCCGACATGGCGGCCAATGATCCGCGCGCGCTCAATGCGCTGGTCACCGAGCATGGCGTGCAGGTGCGGCGTTTCCCCGAGGAAATCCTCGAGGCCGGCGCGAAGGCATCGATGGAGCTGATTGCTGAAATCCGCGAGGGCGGCGACGCCCTGACCAAGGAAACGGCGGAGAGCTTTGTGGCGGCGTTCAACCTGCTGCGCCAGCGCACCGAGGGGACGGATATGCCCTATCTGGCCGCCCGCGAGAAATACATCAAGTACACGTAAGCTCAGCGAAGTTGGAAAAGCCCGGGTTTTGGCCCGGGCTTTTTTTGTTGGTCCTAGTGGTAGATCAACCGCGGTAGCCAGGTGATCAGGTCGGGGAAGATAAACAGGATGGCCAGGCCCACCAGTTGCAGGATGACGAAGGGCACGACGCCCCGATAGATCATGCCGGTGGTGACCCGGGCCGGGGCGACGCCGCGCAGATAGAACAGCGAGAAGCCAAAGGGTGGCGTCAGGAAGCTGGTCTGCAGATTGACGCCGACGGCGACGCCCAGCCAGATCGGATCGACACCCAGCGCCAGCAGCACCGG
Organism: Devosia sp. A449; assembly: GCF_054489375.1. Classification (NCBI taxonomy): domain Bacteria; kingdom Pseudomonadati; phylum Pseudomonadota; class Alphaproteobacteria; order Hyphomicrobiales; family Devosiaceae; genus Devosia; species Devosia sp. A449. The sequence continues at coordinate 11,833 of NZ_JBTMWU010000003.1, forward strand.
CGCGGTGATCGGGATCACAATGAAGATGATCTCGAAGGTGTCGAGTATGAAGCCGAGCAGGAACATGATGAACATGACGATGATGGTGGCGCCGATGGCCCCACCCGGCATGTTGCCGAGGAATTCATGCACCAGATTGTCGCCGCCCATCATGCGGAAGACGATGGAAAACACCGCCGCACCGAACAGGATGATGAACACCATCGAGGTGATGGTGGCGGTGGAAATGACGGCCTGGCGCAGGATGGTGAAGTTGAGTTTGCGGTTGAGCAAAGCCAGCACCATGGCACCCACCGAGCCGACCGAAGCGGCTTCGGTGGGGGTGGCGATGCCGGCGAGGATCGAGCCGAGCACGGCGACGATCAGCGCCAGCGGCGGCACCAAAGCGACCAGGACTTCGCGGGCCAGATCCTTCTTTTCGGCCTCCGGCACCGGGGTGGCGGGGCAGGATTCGGGATCGGTAAAGGCCTTGAAGATCACCCAGAGCAGATAGAGGCAAACCAGCACCATGCCGGGGATGAAGGCGCCGGCGAACAGCGCGCCAACCGACACCGGTTCGGGCGCGAAATTGCCCTTTTCCATCTGCACCTGGGCGTTGATGCCCGAGAGCATGTCGCCCATGAAAATTAGTACGGTCGAGGGCGGGATGATCTGGCCCAGCGTGCCGGAGGCGCAGATGACGCCGCTCGCCAGTTTGGGATCATAGCCGGCGCGCAGCATGGCGGGCAGCGAGATCAGCCCCATGGTGACCACGGTGGCGCCGACCACGCCGGTGGAGGCCGCGAGCAACGCCCCCACGAGAATGACCGAGATGCCGAGGCCGCCGCGCAGATTGCCGAACAGCTTGCCCATGGTGAGCAGCAGGCGCTCGGCAATGCCGGAGCGTTCCAGCATCACGCCCATGAAGATGAACAGCGGCACCGCTACCAGCACCTCATTGGTCATGAAGCCGATATAGCGGGCGGCCAGCGAGCCGAAATTGGAGGGGTCGAAAACGCCGAGCGACATGCCGACGAGGCCAAAAATCAGCGCGGTGCCGGCAAGGCTGAACGCCACGGGAAAGCCCAGCAGCAAGACGCCGATGACGCCGAAAAACATCAGACCGGAGAGGATCTCTCCCACGAGGACGAGATCCATCAGCCATGCCCCTTTTCGGCTTCATAACGCATGGGTTGGGGGAGCAGATCTTCCTTGCCGTTCAGCACCAGGATCGCCCGTGCCGCCATGGCCAGCCCCTGCAGGGCGACGACGGCGGCGAATAGCAGGATGAAGCTCTTGAGGATGAACAGGCCCGGCATGCCGCCAATATTGGCGGAGCCCTCATACAGCCGCCACGAGCGCAGCACGAAGGGCCAGCCATAAGTCCAGACCACATACATGAAGGGCAGCAGGAACAGCACGACGCCGATCAGGTCGGCGATGGCCTTTCTGCGGATCGAGGCGGGTCGGTAGAAAATATCGACGCGCACATGGTCCTGCCGCAGCAGGGCAAAGCCGGCAACGCCGGTGAACATGGCGCCGTTCACCCAGACATAGAGATCCTGCATCCACAAATGGCTGATGTGGAAAAAGTAGCGTTGGACCACCACGGCGAAGCAGACGAGAACGCAGACCAGGGCCAACCAGGAGAGCACTTCTCCCAGCACCCGGTTGATAAGGCTCGTGGCCTTGATAAACCCGACAAGCGGTTGCAATTGATACCCTCCGCGGCCAGCACCCTCCCGTCCCAGCCTGCAGCCATAAATACACGCCTCAACTTTCCAGTCTATAAATTGTCGAGGCAAGCCATTGTTGTGATGGGACAAAGCGGAGCAGGCTGTTGTGGAGCCGGTTGTCGGCGCAATAGAGCGCGCTAAATTGTTGCGGAACCGGGCAGTATCGCCACCTGCTGGATCGGTGTGTTTGGCCCTGACTGTCGCTCCGAAACGCTGCGTCGTGTCTTCCTGACGCTGTCGGCTCTTTCCCTCCCTCCCCCTTGAGGGGAGGGCCGGGGAGGGGGTGGCCTTGTGGGCAACTGCACGACCCCCACCCTCAATCCCTCCCCTCAAGGGGGAGGGAGGCGAAGGAGCCGATACGCCCGAGCTGAGTCCAAAGTGACCCCGGCGGGGGGCCACGCGCCGCGCCCCCAGAAAGGGATGCGACGCGGCCAATAGGAGTGGGTAAGAATGCGGCAGCTTTCATGCGCCACACCCAACAGAATGCGGAGCAGCCCCATGAGCCAGATGCATGAGCAGAACATCGTCGACGTCGTCATCGCCGCGCCGATCGACAGCGTATGGGCGGCGATGCGCGAGCCGGACCAGATTGCCACCTGGTTCGGCTGGGATAGTCCGTCGCTGGCCGAGGAGATCGCTTTCATTTTCGGCAGCGTGACCGCCGACGAGGCCAAGCAGGTGCTGGATTTCGGTGAATGGGAGGGGGCGTCTCACGCTGTCAGGCTCAGCGCCGAGGGCCAGCGGACAAGGCTGCTGGTGGTGCGCAGCAGCGCGACGCCGATCGACTGGGCCGGCAGCTATGACGATATCACGGAGGGCTGGATTACCTTCTTCCAGCAATTGCGGCTGGCACTGGAACGCCACAAGGGCCAGCAGCGGCGCACCATCTATCTGTCGGGGCCAAGCCGGCCTGATATCGGCGCGCCAGCGGCTGAGCTGGGCCTGGGCGACATCGCCGGGCTTGCCGCTGACGCCGCCTATGCGGTGGCGCTGGGCCCGGGCGATCAGGTCAAGGGGCAGGTCTGGTATCAGTCCTCGTTCCAGACCGGACTGACCGTCGAGCCATGGGGCGACGGGTTGCTGGTGGTCAGCGATATGGGGATGTCGCCCAAGCGGCCGCATGGCGGTGGCTCGGTGCTGCTCACCACCTATGGCCTGTCCGATGCCGAGTTTGCCGCGCTCGAACAGCGCTGGACGGATTGGTGGGCGCTCCGCTACCCGACGCCCGCCAGCTGAGCAGATGCTCACGCCGCTGGTGACAGAGCGGGCAAAAATGCTATGTCGCTGGCGGTTGCGCCGGGGCGGCGCAACAGAGCCGGGAGAATGCGCTTATGTTCGTCGTTGGTGGGGAAAGCCTGATCGATCTCAAGGCCGAAGTGGCGCTGCCGGATGGCGCGCTGATCGGTCGGGACCATGCAGGCCAGATCGTGATGACGGCGCATCCGGGTGGCTCGCCCTATAATTGTGCCATTGCGCTGGCCAAGCTGGGCAATGCCACCGGCTTTCTGTGCCCGATTTCGGCGGACGCTTTTGGCGACTATCTGCTGGGGCCGCTCAACGAGGCCGGCGTGACGGCGCTGCTGCCCGAGCGCGTTGCCGATTATACCACGCTGGCGGTGGTCAATTTCGACGATAAGCGCAATGCCCGTTACGGGTTTTACCGCGCCGCCGATGGCGCCATCGATGCTGTCAAAGCCATTGCCGCGCTGCCGGAAAAGCTCGATCTTTACCAGATTGGCGGCTTCTGCCCGATCAAGCCGGATGAGGCGACGCAGTGGCTGGAGGTGGTCGCAGCGGCGATTGCCAAGGGCGCGACGATTTCCATCGACCCCAATGTGCGGCCCAGCCTGGTCGATGATTTCGCCGGCTACAAGGAACGGCTCGGGCGCTTCCTCGACCTGGCCCATGTGATCAAGGTGTCCGAGGAAGACCTCGAAGCGCTGGATGCTTCGATGAGCATCGAGCAGCATGCGGCGGCGCTGCTGGGTCGGCCCAATTGCCAGCTGGTGGTGGTGACGCTGGGCGAACAGGGTTCGCGCGCTTTCACCAAGGCCGGCACGGCGCAGGCCAGCATTTATGTGCCGCCGGAGTTTGGCGACACGGTGGGCGCCGGTGACAGCCTGATGGCGGGGATTTTGTCCTGGCTGCATGAGCGCGGCCTGCTCAAGCCGGGCAAGCTCGACGGGCTGGGCGAGGGCGCGCTGGGCGACATGCTGCGGTTTGGCGCGGTGGTGGCCGGGATCAATTGCGGCCGCAAAGGCTGCAAGCCGCCGACGCGGGCGGAAGTGGATGCGGTGTTGGCGCGCTGATCAGCACTATCCACACCGTCACCACCCGACTTGTTCGGGTGGTCCATGGCAGGTGGCGGCATCGCTGGATTGCCCGGACAAGCCGGGCAATGACGATGGGGCTGAAAGCCGGGCTGCTTGCATGACCGCCGTACCCAGCCCCACCCACGATGTCACCCCGGCCTTGAGCCGGGGCCCATCTCGAGATCCTACCGGTGAACCCATCTCAGGATGGGTCCCGGCTCAAGGCCGGGATGACACCGAGTTTTGGGCGACAGTAGCTTAAGCCTCTGCCCTGATCGCCAGCGCTTCGGTCAGCGTCATCGTGGTGTGATGCAGCCAATTTTCATCAGTGGTGGGGAAGTCGGTGCGGAAGTGGCCGCCGCGGCTTTCGGTGCGCTTGAGCGCGGCGGCGGCAACCAAAGTGGCCGACGTGGTCATGTTGAGATAGGCGCTGGTGACATGTTCGGCGCTGGTTTCGAGCGTCGCGATCTGGCGTAGCGCCTGCTTGAGGCCATCCGCATTACGCTCGACGCCAACCAGGCTGGTCATGATCTGGCGCAAATCCTGCACGGCGGGCAGGTTGCGCAGCACCTGTTCGGCGCGCTCGCCTTCGGCCTCGTCCCAGGCGATGCCCTTGAATGGGGCCAGATTGCCGACCGGCTCCAGCCCGCCAATATCCTCAGCGATGCGCGCACCATAGACGGTGGCTTCGAGCAGCGAATTGGAGGCCAGCCGATTGGCGCCGTGCAGGCCCGTGCAACTGGCTTCGCCACAGGCCCAGAGGCCCGGCAGGGAGGAGCGCCCGCGCTCGTCGACCTGGACACCGCCCATGTGGAAATGCGCCGCCGGGGTGACCGGGATCGGCTGGGTGACCGGGTCGATGCCGGCGTCGAGGCAATATTGGGCCACGGTGGGGAAGCGGGTGAGGATCGACGCGCCCAGCACCTGCCGCGTATCGAGAAACACTTTCCGGCCCGCCTGGATCTGGCGGAAATTGGCGCGGGCGACGATGTCGCGCGGCCCCAATTCGGCATCGGGGTGAATGGCCGGCATGAAGCGCTCGCCCAGATCATTGATCAGGATGGCGCCTTCGCCGCGCAAGGCCTCGGTCGCCAAGGGGGCCGGATCGGCGCCGGTGGCGATGGCGGTGGGGTGAAACTGGACGAATTCGGCATCGGCGATCAGCGCCCCGGCCCGGGCCGCCATGCCCAGAGCGTGGCCGCGCACGCCGGGCGGGTTGGTGGTGACGGCATAGAGCCCGCCCAGCCCACCGGCGGCCAGCACGGTGGCGCAGGCGCGGATGAAGACCGGCTCGGAATAGCGGTCGCCCTGGCGGCGGCAGAACACGCCGACGATGCGGCCATTGTCGCGGGCGAGGCTGAGCGCGGTGATGCCCTCCACCACGCGAATCGACGGGGTGCGGCGCACTTCGGCGATGATGGCCTGCATGATGGCCCAGCCGGCGCGGTCGCCTTCCACTTTGACGATGCGATTGGCGGAATGGGCCGCTTCCTTGCCCAGCGCATAATTGCCGAAATCGTCGCGGTCGAACGGCGTGCCCCAGCGGGCGAGATCCTCGATGCGGGCGGCGGCCTCGGCGGTGACGCTTTCGGCGGTGCCGTGATCGACAATGCCGGCGCCGGCCATTTCAGTATCGACGGCATGGGCATGGCTGCTATCGCCTGCGCCCACCGCGGCAGCGACACCGCCCTGTGCCCAGGCCGAGGAGGCACCGGTGCCCAAGGGTTTGGGCGACAACACGGTGACCGGACGCGGCGCCAGTTTCAGCGCGGTGAACAGACCAGCCAGACCCGCCCCGACAATGAGCGCGCCGTCAGCGTCGAGGGCGTTGTCGAAAATGGTCATCGGCTGCCTCAGTGATTTGACTTACGGGACGACACGCATAGATTGCCGGAATATCGGCAATGGCGGACAGGAGCTATCGTGGTCGAGCCACCCGACGACGATCCCGGCAGTCCGCTTTATTGGCAGAAGTTTTTCAGCGACGCCAATACGCCGTTCGAGGCTGATGCCGATCCCGAGCCGCCGCCGTTCGAAACCTTGCGGAGCCTCTATTCCAGCGTGCTGGTCAATTATGGCTATGCCTGTGCGATGACGGGGGCGCAATTTTCGCCGCCCGCAGAATTCCTGCATGAGAGTCTGGAAGTCGCTGCCATCCGGCCATTGGCAGCGGGTGGATCGCTGCATGTCAGTAATTTCCTGTGCCTCGAAAGGCGGGTGGCCGACGCTTTTCGCGCCGGAGAGATCGCCGTGGGGCGGCAGCATCAACTGATCGTCGATCTCAGTCGCATCGATCCTGAATTGCTGGAGCGGCTCAATCCGCTGGGCAAACTGCGCCTGCCACAGTCTGAGGTCGCCCAGCCGATGCAGTCGGCCCTGGACTTTCACCGCGAGCACGTCTTTCTCCGCAACGCCTAATCGCCCTTGCGGCTCATCTCGATCATGCGTTCCACGGCTTGCCTTGCGGCGGGAATGATGGTGGGGTCGACAAAGACTTCCTCGGTCATGGTGTGGAGGCTCCACAAAATGTTTTCGAGGTTGATGCGCTTCATATGCGGGCAGATGTTGCAGCCGCGCAGGAAGTCGACGCCGGTGGTCTCGCTGGCGACATTGTCCGACATGGAACATTCGGTGACCATCATCACGCGGGCCGGCTTGTTGGTCTTGACCCAATCGATCATGGCGGCGGTGGAGCCGGCAAAATCCACCGCGTCGATGACGTCGGGCGGGCATTCGGGATGGGCGATGATGCTGGCCGTGGGATAGGCGTGGCGCAGCTCCGAGATATCTTCAGCGGTGAAGGTTTCATGCACCTCGCAGGCGCCGGCCCAGGTGATGATTTTCTTTTTGGTCTTCTTGGCGGTGTTGGCGGCCAGATATTGATCGGGGATCATGATGACGCTGTCGCCATCGACGCGGTTGACGATATCGAGCGCGTTGGACGAGGTGCAGCACACATCGGTGACGGCCTTCACCGCCGCCGAGGTGTTGACATAGGTCACCACCGGCACGCCGGGATATTTTTCTCGCATCAGCATGACATCCTCGACGGTGATCGAGGAGGCGAGCGAGCAGCCGGCGCGGCTGTCGGGGATGAGCACGGTCTTGTCCGGGTTCAGCAGCTTGGAGGTCTCGGCCATGAAATGCACGCCGCATTGCACGATGACCTGCTGGCGGACTTTGGTCGCCTCGATGGCCAGCTGCAGGCTGTCGCCGACGATATCGGCGACGCCGTGATAGATTTGCGGGGTCTGGTAATTATGCGCCAGGATGACCGCGTCTTTTTCCTGCTTGAGCCGGTTGATCTGAAAAATCAGCGGCGCATAGAAGGCCCATTCGATCTGCGGAATCTGGTTCTTGACCCGGTCGAACACCTTCTCGGTGGCGCGTTCGATGGATTTGGAGAATTTGAGGTCGAAATGCTGGGCGAGAATGGCGCGTGCCTCGTCGAGAGGCGTAATCGCGTTGATCGTCTGCACCATGTAGAATCCCTCCCGAAGTCGTGGCGGAACCTAGGGATTTTTTCTCGGCTTTTCAATGAACAGGGTTGCGACTTAAGGAGCAAGCTCCTAACCGTTCCCCCAACTGCCCCGTTGAGGAAAGATCATGCCCCAAGACGCCGCCGCCATTCGCTCCATCCTGTCGCTGGCCCCCGTCGTGCCCGTCATCATCCTCGATGATGTGAGCCAGGCGCGGCCCCTGGCCGAAGCGCTGGTCGCCGGCGGATTGCCGGTACTGGAAGTGACTTTGCGCACCCCCAACGCCCTCAAGGTGATGGAAGAGATGGCCAAGGTCACCGGCGCCATTGTCGGTTCGGGCACGGTGCGCAACGCGCTGCATATGAAGCAGTCGGTCGATGCCGGCTGCCGCTTCATGGTGTCGCCGGGGATTTCCCCGCGCATTCTCGACGCCGCCGACGATATCGGCATACCGCTGCTGCCGGGCATTGCCACGCCGAGCGAGGCGATGACGGCATCCGAGCGCGGCTATAGCTTCCTCAAATTCTTCCCGGCCGAAGCCAATGGCGGCGCGCCGGTGCTGAAGGCCTTTGCCTCGCCGCTGCCCGACATTACGTTTTGCCCGACGGGCGGCATCGATCCGGTCAAGGCCAAGGTGTATCTGGGCTTGTCCAATGTGATCTGCGTTGGTGGGTCGTGGATCATGCCGGCGGATGCGCTGGCGTCTGGCGATTGGGCGCGGATTGAAGCTTTGGCGCGCGAGGCGAGCGCGCTGCGGGGGTAAGCGAACCCGCATTCCCCTCACCCTAACCCTCTCCCCGAAGGGGCGAGGGGACCATATTGTGGGGGTGGCAGGTGCTGTGTTCACCACCAGACAAATCCCCTCGCCCCGCTGGGGAGAGGGCTAGGGTGAGGGGGCGATGACCCGCCGCCCTCCGAGCCTTGGGAGGATCGCGGCGTGGCAAATATCCCCGAAGATGGCCTGACGCATTTGCGGGTGACGCTGAGCGAAACCGCCTATATCGGGCCGGGTCGCGCCGATCTGCTGGAACTGATCGCCGAACATGGCTCCATCTCCGCCGCCGGCAAGGCGATGGGCATGAGCTATAAGCGGGCCTGGAGCCTGGTGCAGGCGCTCAATGACGGCTTTGGCATGGTGCTGGTGGAATCCAGCCGAGGCGGCGCGGCGCAGGGTGGCGCGCAGCTCACCGAGGCCGGGCAACTGGTGCTGGCGCATTACCGCGCCATGCAGGACAAAACCCGGCAGGCCCTCGCCGAGGACGTCGCAGCATTGCGGCAGCATTTCGATATGTCCGGCCGGAAATAACGCTTGCGCCTTCGCTGCGTGCTTGGCAGAACCGATATGGTTTTGAAAACATATCGGAGCTTGGGATGAATAGTGCATTTTTGGGCACGCTGCTGGCTGGGCTGCTGCTGAGCACCGCCGCTTATGGCGAGACAGTCAGCGTCGCCGTCGCCGCCAATTTCACCAAGGTCGCCGAGGAACTGGCGCCGATCTTCAAGGCCGAAACCGGCCATGACGTGGTGTATAGCTTTGGCGCCACCGGCCAGCTTTATGCCCAGATTACCCAGGGCGCGCCGTTCGAGGTGCTGCTGGCTGCCGATGATGAGCGCCCGACCAAGGCGGTGGTGGACGGGTTGGGCGTCGACGGCAGTGTGTTCACCTATGCCATTGGCGCGCTGGCGCTTTACAGCACCTCACTCGATCTGGCCGATGGCACCGCGGTGCTGAGCGGCGGGGCCTTCGACAAGCTGGCCATCGCCGATCCCGCCGCTGCGCCCTATGGCCGGGCGGCGGTCGAAACCATCGAGGCGCTGGGCCTGACCGAGGCGATCACGCCCAAGCTGGTGACCGGCGAAAACATCACCCAGACGCTGCAATTTATCGAAAGCGGCAATGCGGAACTGGGCTTTGTTGCGGCCAGCCAGGTGGTGGGCAAGACCAGCGTATGGATCGTGCCGGCCGAGCTGTATGAGCCGATCCGCCAGGATGTGGTGTTGCTCAAGACCGGCGAAACCAGCCCGGCGGCGACGGCCTATGTCGAGTTTTTGCGGAGCGAGAAGGCGGTGGCGGTGATTGAGGCGGCGGGTTACGTGGTGGAATAAGGCGATCTGGGCCTAGCACCATGGTGCCGACCCACAAATCTATACCTCCCCCTCGACGGGGGAGGCTAGGAGGGGGTGCGAGAGCCCCAATATAGTGGCCAATCCACCCCCACCCTTGATCCCTCCCCGCAAGGGGGAGGGTGTCGACTGAGAGGCCATGTACAATGAGCTTTGATGACATCTGGACTCCGGTCAGCCTCACGCTGACGCTGGCTGCCATCAATACGCTTGTGCTGCTGGTACTGGGCACGCCCATCGCCTGGTGGTTGGCGCGCAGCAAGAGCCGGTACCGCGAGCTGGTCGGGGCGGTGGTGGCGATGCCGCTGGTGCTGCCGCCGACAGTGCTGGGATTTTACCTGCTGATCGCGCTCGGTCCCAATGGGCCGGGTGGCTGGATCGCCAGTTTCTGGGGCGGGCGGACGTTGGCGTTTTCCTTTACCGGGCTGCTGATCGGCTCGTTCTTTTATTCGCTGCCCTTCATGGTGCAGCCGCTGCGCAATGGTTTTGCCGCGATTGGCGATGATCCACTGGAAGTCGCTTCCAGTCTGGGGGCGTCGGACTGGCAGCGGTTCTGGCGCGTCGCGGTGCCGTTGGCCCGGCCGGGTTATATTACCGGGGCGGTGATGACTTTTGCCCATACGGTGGGCGAATTCGGTGTGGTGCTGATGATCGGCGGCAATATTCCGGGCCAGACCAAGGTGATCGCCATTGCGCTCTATGACTATGTCGAGCGGCTGCAATGGGCCGAGGCGCATGTGCTGGCGCTGGGCATGGTGATTTTTGCCTTCGTGGTGATCGCGATTACGCTGACCATCGATCGCCGGGTGAATGTGCCGATGCCGTGAGGGGGCGCTGAGCTTGGTGCTTCACCCCCTCCCAACCTCCCCCATCAAGGGGGAGGTGCCACCCTGTGGTTGAGACTGGATCGTGCCAACGAGTGGAGAGATACCTCCCCCTTGATGGGGGAGGCTAGGAGGGGGTGGGGCAGTCAGCGCTGCGTCACTCCCCCGCCATCTTCGCCGTAATCACCTGCTTGGTGGCAAAATAGCCCTTCCACGGGTCGGGCAATTTGGCCCGGTCGGCGGCGTCGGCCAGGGTGAACTGGTTGGCGGCCTTGATGGTTGCCAACTCGTCCCAGCTGACCGGCACCGCCGCCGGCGCGCCCTGGCGGGAGCGACTCGACCAGGGCGCGATGGCTGTCGAGCCACGCTCGTTGCGGAGATAGTCGATGAAGAGTTTTCCCTTGCGCTTGGCTTTGCTCATATTGGCGACGTAGCGCTCGGGGTGTTTGTCGGCGAGGCGCTGGGCAAAGCTCTTGCAGAAGGCTTTGACCAGCGGCCATTCGGCCTTGGGCTGCAGCGGCGCGATGACGTGGATGCCCTTGCCGCCGCTGACCAGTGCGTAGCTTTCAAGGTTCCAGCTTTCCAGCTCCTGGCGGATATCCAGCGCGGCGGCGCGGACATGGCTGAAATCGAGGTCTTCGTCGGGGTCGATGTCGAAAACGATGCGCTCGGGTTTTTCGATGTCCTTGTTGCGCGACCCCCAGAGATGCCATTCCAGCACATTCATCTGCGTGCCGGCGATCAGCCCGGCCAGATTGTCGATGTAGAAATAATCCTCCTTGCTGCCGTCCTTTTCGGTGATCAGCAGGGATTTCATCGCGTCAGGAAAGCCGCCGGTGTCGTGCTTCTGGAAGAAGCAGTGCTGGGTCGGGCCTTGCGGGCAGCGCAGCAGGCTGAGCGGGCGGTTTTCGATATAGGGCAGCATGGCATCGGCGACGGCGGCGTAATAGGCGACGAGGTCGGCCTTGGTGATGTCCCGCTCGGGAAAGATCAGGCGCTCGGGGCTGGTGAAGTGGATTTTGGCCGCCTTGGCGGCAGCGATGCCGGCCTCGGCGCTGAGGCGCGGGGCGGTTGAGGGCGTTTCCATCTTCACCTCCTTGGCCGGCTTGTCACCGCGCAGGCCCTGAAATGCGGGATGGCGCAGAATATTGTCCGGGGTGACTTCGGCATAGGAAATTTCGGCGACCAGCTCGGGCGTTACCCAACGCGCCGTGCGGGCGATGGCGGCGGGGACGGCGACAAAGGGGCTGGTCTTGCGGCTGCTGGCGTCGAGCTGGGTTTGCAGCGCATCGGCCTGATCGACGCTGAAGCCGGTGCCGACGCGGCCGCGATAGACCAGCTTGCCATCCTCCCAACTGCCCAGAAGCAGCGAGGCAAAGCTTTTTTTCTTGGTGGAGGGGGTCCAGCCGGCAATGACGAATTCCTGGCGCTTGCCGGCCTTGATCTTGAGCCAGCTTTTTGTGCGCTCGCCGCGATAGGGGGCGTTGGCCTGCTTGGCGATGATGCCCTCATGGCCGGCCCTGGCGATGGCGTCGAATACTTTCTGGCCATTGCCGGTGACATGGGCGGAGAACTGCACCAGCGACGAGGCCTCGATGGTGCCGAGCAGCTTTTCCAGTTTCGCCTTGCGCTCGACCAGGGGCAGGGTAGTCAAATCCTTGCCGTCGAGCTCGAGCAGGTCGAAGGCGAAATAGGTCAGCTTCCCGCCAGTGGAGAGGTGATCCTTGAGGGTAGAGAAATCAGTTCGGCCCTTGGCGTCGAAGGCGCAGAGTTCGCCATCGATCAGGGCGCTGCCCTTGGTGATGCGGGTCAGCGGCGGCACGATGGCCTTGAACTGCTCGGTCCAGTCCTTGCCGGTGCGGGTATAGAGCTTGACCTGATCGCCGGCGATAGCGGCCTGACAGCGATAGCCGTCATATTTCATCTCGAACACCCAGTCGCTGCCCTGCGGCACTTCGCTGACCAGGGTGGCGAGTTGGGGGGGACGGAACTCGGGCAGCGGCTTGGCCTTGCCGCGCTTGGGTTTGGGGGTGCCGGGGTTGTCGACCGCCTTGTCGGGGTCGGAATGCCAGACGGCGGCGCCCTTGGCGATCTCGGAAAAATCGCGGCCGGTGGTGACCGAATTGGTGAACTGCTCGGTCAGGCTGTCGGCAGGTTTGGCATGAGCGTCGCGGTGTTTGATCAGCAGCCAGTTTTCGCGTGGCGGGCCGGATTTGCGGGCGCTGTCGCGGCCCTTCATATGCACCAGCACCCATTCGCCCTGCATGCGCTCGCCGTTGAGCCGCATCTTGAGGTCGCCGCTTTCCAACCCCTTATGCGGATCGCCAATCGGCTCCCAGGTGCCCTGGTCCCAGAGCATCACCGTGCCGCCGCCATATTCGCCGGCGGGAATGGTGCCTTCAAAGCTGCCATAGTCGAGCGGGTGGTCCTCCACCCGAACTGCGAGGCGCTTGTCCTCGGGATTGTCCGAGGGGCCCTTGGTCACCGCCCAGCTTTTGAGCACGCCATCCAGCTCGATGCGAAAATCATAATGCAGGCGCGTGGCGTCGTGTTTCTGCACCACGAAAAGCTGGCCGGCAGCCGCTGCCTTGCTCGCGGCGCCAGACGGTTCCTGCGTCTTGGTGAAGTCGCGTTTGGCCTTGTAGTCCTTGAGCAGGGTATCGGCTTTGCTGGCCATGGCTTAGCTCGCTTTTTTGCGCGATGGCGCTTTGGCCGCCTTGCCGGGTTTACCATCACCTTCGAGGCTGGATTTCAGCGCTGCCATCAGGTCGATGACATTGGAGCCGCTGGCCGGGCGCTCGTCCGGCTCGTCCTTGGTGGAGATGGTGCGGTCCTTGCTCTTGAGCTTGCGGGCGATCAGTTCGCGCAAGGCGGCCTGATAGTGATCCTTGAACAGGCTGGCGTCGAAGGCGGCGGTCTTTTTGTCGATCAGCGCGGTGGCCACGTCGAGCAGATCAGAGTCCGCCTGCTTGGCCGGGATATCGGCGAAATAGGGCTCGGCCGCGCGCAGCTCGTCCTGATAATGCAGGGTTTCGAGCAGCAGGCCCTTGCCCGAGGGGCGGATGGCGACGAGATATTCCTTGCCGCGCAACGCCAATTGGCCGAGCCCGACCTTGTCGCTCTGGCGCAACGCATCGCGGATGACGATGAAGGCGTCTTCGGCCAGATCATCAGCCGGGGTCATGTAATAGGGCTTGTCGTAATAGAGCGGGTCGATCTCGCTGGCGCCGACGAATTGGGTCAGCTCCAGGGTTTTTTTGGTCTCCAGCCGCACCGCGTCGATTTCCTCGTCGGTCAGCAGGACGTAATCGCCCTTTTCGTATTCAAAGCCCTTCATGATGTCGTCGGTGTCGATCGGACCGATCCCGTCCACCACTTTTTCATAGTGGATGGGCTTGCCCGATGGCTCGTGGATCTGGCGGAAGCTGGGTTTGGCGTCGGCCTTGGTGGCCGTGTACAGCTCGACCGCAATCGAAACGAGGGACAGGCGCAACTGGCCTTTCCAGATGGGACGTGACGCTGGCATAGTAAGCTCTCGGCGCTGGTTATCCTGCCGGTTCAACTCTTGGCTGGGTGGCTTCGTTCCGAGTCGCGGCGTTGCGCTGGTTAATGGGCGGCCATATTGTCGCCGCAACGCAGATCAGGAGAGCATTAGCGATGGAATTATTTGACGGCTTCGCCCTGGATGGCCTCAGTATCACGCTGATCGGCCTGGGTATTCTGGCGCTGCTGGTGCTGTTCGCCGGCGCCAAGACGGTGCCGCAGGGGTTCAATTACACCATTGAACGCTTCGGCAAATATACCCGCACCCTCAAGCCGGGCCTCAACCTAATCGTGCCGTTCATCGACAAGATCGGCAAGAAGATCAACGTCATGGAGCAGGTGCTCGAGGTGCCTCACCAGGAGGTAATCACCCGCGACAATGCTTCCATTACCGCCAATGGCGTGACCTTCTATCAAATCCTCGATGCAGCGGCGGCGGCCTATGAGGTCTCGGGGCTGGAAAACGCCATCCTCAATCTGACCATGACCAATATCCGTACGGTGATGGGCTCGATGGATATGGACGAGCTGCTGTCCAATCGCGACGAGATCAACCATCGCCTGCTCAAGGTGGTGGATGCGGCGGTCTCGCCCTGGGGCGTCAAGATTACCCGTATCGAGATCAAGGATATCGATCCGCCCAAGGATGTGGTGGAATCGATGGGGCGGCAGATGAAGGCGGAACGCGAAAAGCGCGCCGCGATTCTCGAAGCCGAGGGCCGCCGGCAATCGGCGATTTTGCAGGCCGAGGGCGCCAAGCAGGCGCAGGTGCTGGAAGCCGAAGGGCGAAGGGAAGCGGCGTTCCGCGATGCCGAAGCGCGCGAGCGCTCGGCCGAGGCCGAAGCCAAGGCGACCACCATGGTCAGCGAGGCCATCGCCAGTGGCAGCGTGCAGGCGATCAATTATTTCGTTGCCAATAATTACATCAAGGCGCTCGAAGCCATCGCCACCTCGCCCAACCAGAAAATCCTCATGCTGCCGCTGGAAGCCTCAAGCGTCATCGGCGCGATTGGCGGCATTGCCGAGATCGCCAGGGAAAGCTTTGGCGGTGGCGCACCGGCGCAGCCGCGCTCGGGTCGCCCGCCCAGCAGCGGCGGCCAACAGGGATAAATCATGCAGATTATCGACTTCATCATCAGTTATGGCGGCTGGTCCTGGATCGTGGCGGGACTGATCCTGCTGGCGCTGGAGCTGGTGCTGCCGGGCGGTTTCCTGCTGTGGATGGGGATTTCGGGGCTGGTCACCGGGCTGATGACGCTGTTCCAGCCGATCAGCTGGCCGATGCAATGGCTGATCTTTGGTGTGCTGTCGCTGGTCAGCATCGTGCTGTGGCTGCGCTGGACCCGCGATCGGCCCGCCGATACCGACCGGCCTTTGCTCAACCAGCGCGGCGACCAATTGATCGGGCAGGAGGCGGTGCTGGACCAGGCCATCGAGCAGGGCATGGGCCGCATCGTGCTGGGCGACAGCGTGTGGCGCGTGTCGGGCGCCGATCTGCCGGCTGGCAGCCGGGTGCGGATTGTCGGCCATGATGGCGCGGTGCTGAAGGTGGAAGCGGCGGACTGAGGTCGGTCGCCATCTAACCCCATCCACGGTGTCACCCCGGCCTTGAGCCGGGGCCCATCCCCCGATCATTTGTTAAAAATCCATCTCAAGATGGCTCCCGGCTCAAGGCCGGGAAGACATCGAGTTTGTTAGGCCAAAAGGCTGCTATCCACAGTCCCGGCAAGGTTTCGTTAACCATAAGATGGAAGGATTGCGCCGGGCTCGGGGCCGCATTGTTGCGGGCCGTTTCCAGTTTTGGGGGAGGCGAGTTTGCCTTTGGGTCGGCGGCACAGATGGAGATGGGCGGGCACCACAGCGCTCACCGCCCTGCTTCTGGCTGCGCCGGCGCTGGCGGCGTCCGATCATGCGCTGGGCGATGGTTCGGGCGTCGACAATGAACGCCTGCTCCCCAATGTCTATCCAACCGATCCCGTGCTGGCCAATGCCGATGGGCTGGCTGAACCCTATGATCCATTTTTCGACGTCGACTGGTCGGTGGCGCTGCGCGGCAGCTACACCAAGGCCACGGCGGGCGAGCGCTTCGATGTGAGGCTAGTGCCGACGGTCGGGCTCGAGCATATCGGCACGCGCTCGGCGATCAATCTCGATGCCAGCGCGGAACTGACGCGGCCCAGCGAGGGCGGCAATATCGCGCTTGGCGCGCTGCGGCTGGGGCTGCAGAGCGGCTACGACCTCGACAGTGTCACCCGCGTCACCGCCACCGGCAGCCTGGGGCTGACCCAGCCCTTGCCGGGCACGCCGGGACTGGCCAGCAGCATCGCCAACCCGCCGCAAACCACCAATGGCGGGGCCGAACTCGGCATCACGCGGCGGTTCGGCAAGTTCAATGTCGGGCTGACCGGCGCGGCGGAGCGCCATGTCTATGGCGCCACCACGCTGACCAATGGCAGCGTCACCGATAATTCGGAGCAGAATTTCTGGTCGCTCGACAGCGCCCTGCGCGTCGGCTTCCAGGCGACGCCGATTTTCGAAGTGTTCGGGGTGGCCGGGCTGGGGCGCGATGTGTTCGACCTGCCCTCATCGGTGCTGCTGGTGCGGCCCGACGCCACCGATACCACGCTCAAGGGTGGGGTGACCGGCCGCTGGAACGGGATTCTGGAAGCCACCGCCTCGGTCGGTGTCGGCCTGCGGCGCTTCGATGCCAGCAGCCTCGGCGAAGTGGTGACCCAGCTTTACGACGCCCAGATCAGCTTCATGCCCGATCCGACCTGGCGGTTGACGACCGGCTTTGCCACCACGGTGGCGCCGCCCGGCCCCAATGCCGGTGGCACGGCGCGGGTCGATTACACCGCCAATGCGGAAATCGGCTATACGGTCAATTCCTGGCTCAAGCTGCGGGCGCTGGCCGACTGGAACACGGCGCAATTCACCGCCAGCCCCGACACCGAGACCGGTTATGGCTTCGGCGCCGGCGCCGACTACAAGGTCAACGCCCATACGGCGGTGACAGCCGATTACGGCTTCGATCATGCCGACAGCAGCGCCAATGGCGTGCAGCAGGCGCATCGGATGACGCTGGGGATCACGCTGTCGCGGTAGCGTAGCTAAGCCCTCTCCCCATGCTCGATGTCATCCCGGCCTTGAGCCGGGACCCATCTTGAGATCTCAGGATGGGCCCCGGGTCGAGCCCGGGGTGACACGGTGGGTGGGGACAGATAGGCGGCCCTAGAAATGCCCACCCAGATCGAGCTTGCGCAGTTCCTTGATGAAGCCGTCGCGGATGTCGTCGCGGTCGAGGGCGTAGACCACATTGGCGGTCAGAAAGCCGATCTTGGAGCCACAGTCAAAGCTCTGGCCCTGATATTTGACGCCGGTGAAGGCCTGGGTCTGCATCAGCGTCTGCATGGCGTCGGTGAGCTGGATTTCCCCTCCCGCGCCGCGCTGCTGGTTGGCCAGCAGGCCAAAGATGTCGGGCTGCAGGATGTAGCGGCCGGAGATGATGAGGTTGGACGGGGCGTCCTCGCGCTTGGGCTTTTCCACCATGCCGGTGAGAGAGAACCCGGTATCCGGGCCCTCGCCACGCTCGATCACGCCATAGGATGAAACCTCGCTTTCGGGCACTTCCTCGACGGCGATGACATTGCCGCCGGTGTGCTCATAGGTGTCCATCATCTGCTTGAGCACGCCGGGCTCGCCCTTGAACAGCATGTCGGGCAGCAGCAGGGCGAAGGGATTGTCACCAACGATGTCGCGGGCGCACCAGACGGCGTGGCCGAGCCCGAGCGGCTCCTGCTGGCGGGTGAAGCTGGTGCGGCCGGCCGAGGGCAGGTCCTTGCGCAATTCGTCGAGGGCATGGCTCTTGCCGCGGGCTTCGAGCGTGGTCTCCAGCTCGAACTGGCGGTCGAAGTGATCTTCGATGACGCCCTTGTTGCGGCCGGTGACGAAAACGAAATGCTCGATGCCGGCTTCGCGCGCCTCATCCACCGCATATTGAATCAGCGGCCGGTCGACGACCGTCAGCATTTCCTTGGGCAGGGCCTTGGTTGCCGGCAGGAAACGGGTTCCGAGGCCGGCGACTGGAAATACCGCCGTTCTGACGCGTTTAGACAAATCTCATACTCCGTGACGTGGATCGGCTGTAAAGCTATCTCAACCTGTCTAAAATATCATCAAGGCGAATTAAGCCTATAAAATTACGGAGTTTATCCCATGGCGGTGCTGGTAACCGGGGGCGCGGGCTATATTGGCAGCCATATGGTGCTCAACCTGACCGATGCGGGCGAGAAGGTCGTGGTGCTGGACAATCTGGTGACCGGCTTTGACTGGGCCATCGATGGGCGTGCCATTTTCGAGCCGGGCGACGCCAGCGATATCGACCATGTGCGCAAAGTGATCGACAAGCATGGCATCACCGAGATCGTGCATTTCGCCGGCTCCATCGTGGTGCCGGAATCGGTGATCGACCCGCTGAAATATTACGGCAACAACACCGCCACCTCGCGCAATCTGATCGAAGCGGCGGTGAAAAGCGGGGTGAAGCACTTCATCTTCTCCTCGACCGCTGCGGTTTACGGCATGACCGGGCTGGCCCCGGTGGTCGAAACCACGCCGCTCAACCCGATGTCGCCCTATGGTCGCTCCAAGCTGATGACCGAATGGATGCTGGCCGATGTGGCGGCCGCCCACCCGATGACCTTTGGCGTGCTGCGCTATTTCAACGTCGCCGGCGCCGATCCCGCCAAGCGTAGCGGGCAATCCTCGCCGCTGGCCACCCACCTGATCAAGGTCGCCTGCCAGACGGCCTTGGGCCAGCGCGACAAGATGGATATTTTCGGCACCGATTACGAAACCCCGGACGGCACCTGCATCCGCGACTATATCCACGTCACCGATCTGATCGCGGCGCATGCGCTGCTGCTGAAACATCTGCGCCAAGGAGGGCAGAGCACCACGCTCAACTGCGCCTATGGCCAGGGCTTTTCGGTGCGGCAGGTGGTGGACATGGTGCGCGACGTTTCCGGCGTCAATTTCCGCGCCGAGGAAGGCCCGCGCCGCGCCGGCGATCCGGCCTCGATCACCGCCACCGGCGCAAAAGTGCGCCAGCAGCTGGGCTGGGTGCCCCGGCATGATGATCTGCGCGAAATCGTGCAATCGGCCTATGACTGGGAACGCCATCTGATGACGCGGAACCGCTAGGGTGATGCGCTGGCTGGTCGGGCTTTGGCTGGTTCTGCTGAGCCTGCCGGCCCTTGCCCAGCCGATCGAGAGCTTTGACAGTTTTGTCGCCAATTTTCGCGCCAAGGCTGTCGCGGCCGGCGTCGATGGCGCGGTGTATGACCGGGCGATGGGTGGGCTGACACCCGATCCACGCGTGCCCGACCTCGTCACCACCCAGCCCGAATTTACCACGCCGATCTGGGACTATATCGACGGGCGGGTGACCGCTAACCGCATCGCCCGCGGCAAGGCGGCGATTGCTGCGCAGTCGGGGCTGTTCCAGAGCGTCGGCCAGAGCTATGGCGTCGACCCCTATCTGCTGGGCGCCATCTGGGGCATGGAAACCGACTATGGCGCGGTGCTGGGCAATGACAAGCTGATCCGCCCGATCATCCGTTCGCTGGCGACCCTGGTGCAGCAGCGCCGCACAAGGCTCAAGGAAGACGAGGGTGATCTGATCGCGGCTTTGCTGCTGGTGCAGCGCGGGCCACTCGATAGCCAGCAGCTGGTCGGCTCATGGGCCGGGGCCATCGGGCATTTGCAGGTCAATCCGTCCAATGTGGTGGCTTATGGCAGCGATGGCGACGGCGACGGTCGGGTGGATCTGCATAATTCCC
This sequence comes from Devosia sp. A449, assembly GCF_054489375.1. Lineage (NCBI taxonomy): Bacteria > Pseudomonadati > Pseudomonadota > Alphaproteobacteria > Hyphomicrobiales > Devosiaceae > Devosia > Devosia sp. A449. Next base: position 31,670 of record NZ_JBTMWU010000003.1, read on the forward strand.
TCGCCGATGCCTTGGCCACCAGTGCGCGCTATCTGCGCGGGCTGGGGTATCAGCCCGGTCTCGATTGGGGCATGGAAGTGGTGGTGCCGGAGGGCTTTGATTATCTGCTGGCCAGCCGCACCGAATTGCGCCCGCTATCCTTCTTTGCCGAGCGCGGCATTACAAGGGTAGCGAACCGGCAATTCGCCGACCGCAATCTGCCGGTGTTTCTCTATGTGCCGGCCGGCAAGGACGGGCCGAAATTCCTGATGACGCAGAATTATCTGGTGCTGAAGGGCTATAATTTCTCCGACAGCTACGCCATGAGCGTCGCCCATATGACCGACCGGCTCAAGGGCGGCAGCGGCTTTGTCGATGACTGGCCGCGCAGCGTGGCACTGCCCAATCTGGTGCAGCGCCAGGTGATCCAGCAGGCACTGACGCGGCTGGGGCTGTATGATGGCGCGGTGGATGGGCGGCTGGGGCCGATCAGCCAGGAGGCCTATGCGCGGTTTCAGGCAGCGCAGGGGCAGGTGGCCGATGGCTTCATCACCCGCGCCAGTGCCGAGGCGCTGGCCGCTGCGGCGCGGTAACATCGTGGGGACGTCGATGGTGTTGCGGTGCCGGCTTTGCTAGAGGAAACAGATTGTTGCGCGGGAAAGCCATGATCCGCCTGATTGTCGCATTGCTGGTCGGCTTGCTCGTCTTCGTTGACGTGGCGCCGGCGCTTGCCCAAAATCAGGGCACAGTGCTGATGGCGCAGGAGGCCAAGCGCCGCACCCTGTTCGATCTGCTGTTCGGCGAGCCCGAGGCGCCGCCGGCTCCGGTGACACAGCCGCGCCGACAAACCCAGCAGGCGGCGCCCGCCGCCCTGCCGCCGCCCAAGCCGCAGGTGGAAAAAGCTCCCGATGCGACGCGGCTGGCGGTGTTTGGCGATTCCCTTGCCATCGACCTCAGCCGGGCGCTGGAACGGTTTTATGCCGAAGACCCCAATCTGGTGGTGCTCGATCAGGGCGTCAGCTCGTCAGGCTTCGTGCGCGCCGATTATTTTGATTGGGACAAGGCGATCTCCGAGCAGATTGCCGCCGACAGTTTTGATCTGGCCGTGGTGATCATCGGCATCAATGACCGGCAGGAACTGACGGTCAACGGCCAAAGCTATGCGCCGCTGACCGAGCCATGGAACGCCGCCTATCAGGCGCGCATCGCCAGTTTCCTCGGCAAGCTGCGCGCGGCGCGCAAGCCGGTGATCTGGGTCGGGTTGCCGCCAATGGCCAAGAGCGAATATTCCGCCGCCATCAGCCAGATCAGCAATATCCAGCGGCTGGCGAGCTTTTCCGGTGGCGCTGAGTTTCTCGATATTTATGAGCGGTTTCTCGGCGAAGACGGCAAATATTCCAGCCATGGTCCTGATGTGAACGGGCAGAATGCCCGCATGCGCAAGGATGACGGCATTCATTTTTCCGCCGCCGGCTCGGACAAGCTGGCCTTCTATCTCAACCAGACCATTCGCGCCTTCTATCGCGGCGGCGGGGTTTCCATCGCGGTGGCCGATCCGCTGCTCGGCACCGATGCAGCGGCGATGCTGCGCCCGCCCTATCAGGGGCTGGGGCAAATCCGCCTGCTCGAAGTGGCCGGGGCGGTGGTGCCGATCAGCCGGGTGCCGGCGCGGGCTGGCGACCTGCTGCTGGCCAGTGACATGCCCAGCAACGCGCCGCCGTTTACGCTGGAGCAATTGGTGACGGCGCCCATCGGCCGGGTCGATGCGTTCGGCGTCGGCATTGATCCGACGGCGGAACCGGTGAGGAATACCGGGGGACGGTGAGCCCTATTCGGTAAACCTGACCGCGCCGATATGGGGCAGGTTGCGATTGCGCTGGGCGTAGTCGATGCCGTAGCCGACGACGAATTCATCGGGAATGTCGAAGCCGACCCATTTGGCGGTGACATCGGTCTCGCGGCGGCTCGGCTTGTTGAGCAAAGCGCAGACCTCCATACGGCCGGGCTGGCGGGTACCGAGAATTTCCAGCACATGCTTGAGCGTGTAGCCGGTGTCGACAATGTCTTCCACCACCAGCACGTCGCGCCCGCCAATCTCGCCGCGCAGATCCTTGAGGATGCGGACTTCCCGGCTCGATTCGGTGCCGTCGCCATAGGACGAGGCTTCGAGGAAATCGACCTCCACCGGCAGGTCGAGTTCGCGCACCAGATCGGCGATGAAGATGAACGAACCACGCAATAGCCCGACCACGACGAGCTTGTCGGTGCCGGCATAATAGGTGGAAATATCCTTGGCCAGCGCTTCAACGCGCGCGGCGATGGCCTTGGCGGAGATCAGTTCGTCGACGACATAAGGCTTGGTGGTCATGTTTGGTCCTGCCGGGTGACGCAGGGGTTTTAGTCGGTTCGCAGCGGGTGGGCAACGGGGCAGCACCGCTGCTTTTTCTGGCCATCGTCATTGCCGGGTGGTGACGGTGTGGAAATATTGGGGAAGGAGCGGCCGAGGCATGATGGCGCCTCATTCACCGTGTCACCCCGGCCTTGAGCCGGGGCCCATCCCGAGATCTCAAGATGGGTCCCGGCTCAAGGCCGGGATGACATCGGGGTGGTGGGGCCGCCGGGGTCGACGGCCCCCAAATATTACCGTGGCAAATCCGTCTTGCCCATCAGTTCGAAGTCGATGGAGCGAGCAGCCTGCCTGCCTTCGCGGATCGCCCAGACGACGAGGGACTGGCCCCGACGCATGTCGCCGGCGGCGTAAACCTTGGGCGTGGTGGTCTTGTAGCTCATGGTATCGGCAAACAGATTGCCGCGCTTGTCGAGTTGCGCGCCCAGTTCGGTCAGCATGCCCTCTTGCGTCGGACCGGCAAAGCCGATGGCCAGCAGCACGATGTCGGCCTTGATGATGAACTCCGTGCCGGGGATGGGCTGGCGGGTGCGGTCGACGCGGGCGCATTCGACGCCGGTGACGTCGCCCCGCGCGTTGCCGACGATCTTCATGGTACCGGCGGCGAATTCGCGGATGGCGCCCTCGGCTTGCGATGAAGAGGTCCGCATCTTGACCGCCCAATTGGGCCAGTTGGTCAGCTTGTTCTCCAGTTCCGGCGGCATCGGGCGGACGTCGAGCTGGGTCACGGCGATGGCGCCCTGGCGAAACGCCGTGCCGACACAGTCACTAGCGGTATCGCCGCCACCGACCACCACGACATGCTTGCCGGCGGCGGTGAGCTGGAATTCACCCGACACATCCTCGCCGCCGAGGCGGCGATTTTGCTGCACCAAAAACGGCATGGCGTAATGCACGCCACTCAGCTCCGTGCCTTCGGAATCGACCGGGCGCGGCTTTTCGGCGCCGCCAGCGAGCAGCATTGCATCATGTTGGCGCTGCAATTCGGCCAGCGTCGTGGTCACCCCGACATTGACGCCATAGTGGAAGGTGACCCCTTCGGCTTCCATCTGCGTGACGCGGAAGTCGATATGGTCCTTCTCCATCTTGAAGTCGGGAATGCCATAACGCATCAGCCCGCCGGCCTTGGGCTCGCGCTCATAGACATGCACGTCGTGACCAGCACGGGCCAGTTGCTGGGCGGCGGCGAGCCCCGCCGGACCCGAGCCGACAATGCCGACCGACTTGCCGGTCTTGCGGCTCGGCAATTGCGGCTTGATCCAGCCATTGCGGATGGCGCGGTCGGCGATGGCCTGTTCGATGGTCTTGATGGCGACCGGGGCGTCTTCCAGATTCAGCGTGCAGGCTTCCTCGCAGGGGGCGGGGCAGATGCGGCCGGTGAATTCGGGGAAGTTGTTGGTCGAGTGCAGATTGCGCGCGGCCTCTTCCCAGTCCCCGCCATAGACCAGATCGTTCCAGTCGGGGATCTGGTTATGCACCGGGCAGCCGGTATCGCCATGGCAATAGGGTATGCCGCAATCCATGCAGCGGGCCGCCTGATCGACGATGCGCCCTTCGCTCATCGGGATGGTGAATTCGCCAAAATGGCGGATGCGATCGGACGCCGGCTCATAGCGCGGGTCTTCACGTTCGATTTCGAGAAAGCCTGTGACCTTACCCATTTTGCTCTCCCTTACTCTGCGGCCATGTGCTGACCGGCCCGACGCTGTTCCATCTCGCGGATGGCGCGGCGGTATTCGACGGGCATCACCTTGACGAATTTCGGCCGCATCTCGACCCAGTTGTCGAGGATCATCCGGGCGCGGGTGGAGCCGGTATAGTGCAGGTGATTGGAGATGAGCTGGTGCAGCCGCTCATCATCGTGACGGGTCATGTCGCCGGAGATATCGACCCGGCCATGCCATTCCAGATCGCCACCATGATGGTGCAATTGCTGCATCAGATTTTCTTCCTCGGGCACCGGCTCGAGCTCGACCATGGCGAGGTTGCAGCGCTCGCGGAAACTCTCGTCTTCGTCGAGCACATAGGCGACGCCACCACTCATGCCGGCAGCGAAATTGCGGCCGGTGGGGCCGATGACGACGACAACCCCGCCGGTCATATATTCGCAGCCATGATCGCCGGTGCCTTCGACCACGGCGACGGCCCCGGAATTGCGCACGGCGAAGCGTTCGCCGGCGACGCCGCGGAAGTAGCATTCCCCGGCAATGGCGCCGTAGAGCACGGTATTGCCGACAATGATCGACTTGGACGGATCAAAGCCGGCCTGCTCGGAGGGGCGAATGACGATGCGGCCGCCGCTGAGGCCCTTGCCGACATAGTCATTGGCGTCGCCCACCAGATCGATGGCGATGCCCTTGGCCAGAAACGCGCCAAAGGCCTGGCCGGCAGTGCCGGTCAGCTTGATGGCGATAGAGTCGTCGGGCAGGCCCTCGTGACCATATTTGCGGGCCACTGCCCCCGACAGCATGGCGCCGGCCGAGCGGTCGCGGCTGCGGATCGGCAGGTCGAGCTGCACCGGGGTGCCATGTTCGAGCGCCGGCTGGGCCAGTTCAATGAGCTGGCGATCCAGCACCGCTTCGAGGTGATGGTTCTGCGCCTCGGAGTGATACAGCGTATCGCCGCCCAACGGTTCGGGCTTGTAGATCAGCTTGGTGAAGTCGACGCCTTCGGCCTTCCAGTGGTCGTGCAGCGACTTCTGGTCGAGCAGGTCGGAGCGGCCGATCAGCTCGCGCAGGGTGCGGGCGCCCATGGCGGCCAGCAGCCCGCGCAGCTCTTCGGCGATAAAGAAGAAGTAGTTGATGACGTGCTCGGGCGTGCCCTTGAAGCGCTTGCGCAGCACCGGGTCCTGGGTGGCGACGCCAACCGGGCAGGTGTTGAGATGGCACTTGCGCATCATGATGCAGCCGGCGGCGATCAGCGGCGCGGTGGCAAAGCCGAATTCATCGGCCCCGAGCAGCGCGCCGATCAGCACATCGCGTCCGGTCTTGAGCCCGCCATCGACCTGCAACACGACGCGGCTACGCAGCCGGTTGAGCACCAGCGTCTGGTGGGTTTCGGCCAGCCCGATTTCCCATGGGCCGCCGGCATGCTTGAGCGAGGTCAGCGGCGAAGCGCCGGTGCCACCATCATAGCCGGAGACGGTGATGTGATCGGCGCGCGCCTTGGCAACGCCTGCCGCCACGGTGCCGACCCCGACTTCGCTGACCAGCTTGACCGAGATCGCCGCCTGCTCATTGACGTTTTTGAGGTCGTAGATCAGCTGCGCCAGATCTTCGATGGAATAGATATCGTGATGCGGCGGCGGGCTGATCAGGCCTACCCCGGGGGTGGAATGGCGCGTCTTGGCGACGATCCAGTCGACCTTGTGGCCGGGCAATTGCCCGCCCTCGCCGGGCTTGGCGCCCTGCGCGACCTTGATCTGCAATGCATCTGCATTGACCAGATACTCGGTGGTGACGCCAAAGCGGCCCGAGGCAATCTGCTTGATCGCCGAGCGCATCGGGTTCTGGCTGCCATCGGGCAGGGGCTTGTAGCGGTCGGGCTCCTCGCCGCCTTCGCCGGTATTGGACTTGCCGCCAATGCGGTTCATCGCCTGCGCCAGCGTGGTATGGGCCTCGCGCGAAATCGAGCCGAAGCTCATGGCGCCGGTGGCGAAGCGCTTGACGATATCCACCGCCGGCTCGACGTCATCGAGCGGGATGGCGGCGCCGAGCGGGCGCACATCGAGCAGATTGCGGATGGCGACAAAGCCGTTTTCGCCCGAATTGACCCGCGCGGCATAGCTGTCATAGCGCTCCTGCGCCGTGTCCGGGTTTTCGTCCTTGGTGCGCACGGCATGCTGCAGATCGGCGACCACGTCGGGCGACCAGGCATGGACCTCGCCACGCATGCGATAGGCATATTCGCCGCCGACATCGAGCGCCCGGCGCAACACCGCGTCATCGCCGAACGCCAGCGTATGACGCCGCACGGTTTCCTCGGCGACCTCCTTGAGCCCGACGCCCTCGATGGAGGTGGCGGTGCCGAAGAAGTACTTGTTGACGAAGCTGGTGCTGAGCCCGATGGCGTCGAAAATCTGCGCGCCGCAATAGGACTGGTAGGTGGAAATGCCCATCTTGGACATCACCTTGAGCAGGCCCTTGCCCACCGACTTGATGTAGCGATAGACCACTTCATCCGCCGAGACTTCCTCGGGATAATTGCCCTCGGCATGCAGCGATTGCAGCGCTTCAAACGCCAGATAGGGGTTGATGGCTTCGGCGCCATAGCCGGCCAGCATGGCGAAGTGGTGGATTTCGCGGGCTTCGCCGGTTTCGACCACGAGACCCGTCGAGGTGCGCAGCCCCTTGCGGATGAGATGATGATGCACTGCGGCCAGCGCCAGCAGCGTCGGGATATCCAGCCGGTCGGCGGCGATCATCCGGTCGGAGAGGATGATGATGTTATATTCGCCACGCACCGCGTCCTCGGCCTGCTGGCAGAGGCTGTCGATGGCCGCTTCCATGCCCGCCGCGCCCCTATCCTTGGGATAGGTGATGTCCAGCGTCTTGGTCTTGAACTGGTTGGTGTCGATATCGCCGATAGCGCGGATCTTCTCCAGATCGTCATTGGTCAGGATCGGCTGGCGCACTTCGAGCCGCTTGACCTTGGACAGGCCCTCCAGATCGAACAGGTTCGGCCGCGGCCCGATAAACGACACCAGGCTCATCACCGATTCCTCGCGGATCGGGTCGATGGGCGGATTGGTGACCTGGGCGAAGTTCTGCTTGAAATAGGTGTAGAGCAGCTTTGCCTTATTGGAGAGCACCGAGATGGGCGTATCGGTGCCCATCGAGCCCACGGCTTCCTGGCCGGTGGTGGCCATCGGCGCCATCAGCAGCTTGATGTCTTCCTGGGTATAGGCAAAGGCCTGCAACCGATCGAGCAGCGCTTCGGTCGGCTGGGGCGCCTTGGGGGCAACCGGGGGCAGGTCTTCCAGCACGATCTGGGTACGGGCCAGCCAATCGGCATAGGGATTGGCAGTGGCCAGCGTCGACTTGATCTCGTCGTCGGAGATGATGCGACCCTGTTCAAGGTCGATCAGCAGCATGCGGCCCGGCTGCAGGCGCCAGCGCTCGACAATATCCTCATCGGGAATCGCCAGGACGCCGGATTCCGAGGCCAGGACCACATGGCCTTCCTTGGTCACCAGATAGCGGGCCGGACGCAAGCCATTGCGGTCGAGCGTCGCCACCACATAGCGGCCATCGGACAGCGACATGGCGGCGGGGCCGTCCCACGGCTCCATCAGCGAGGCGTGATACTGATAAAACGCCCGGCGCTTCTCGTTCATCAGCGGATTGCCAGCCCAGGCTTCGGGGATCAGCATCATCGCCGCATGCGGCAGCGGATAGCCGCCGCGCACCAGAAATTCGAGCGCGTTGTCAAAGCAGGCGGTGTCGGACTGGCCCTCATAGGAAATCGGCCAGAGCTTGCCGATATCCTCGCCGAAATACTTGGAATGCACCGAGGCCTGGCGGGCCGCCATCCAGTTCACATTGCCCCGAATGGTGTTGATCTCACCATTATGGGTGGTCATGCGATAGGGGTGGGCCAGCTTCCACGACGGGAAGGTGTTGGTAGAAAACCGCTGATGCACCAGCGCCAGCGCGCTCTCAAATTGCGCGTCCGCCAGATCGGGATAAAACGGCCCCAGCTGATAGGCGAGGAACATGCCCTTATAGACAATGGTGCGGGCCGACATCGAGACGACGTAAAAGCCGTTATCGCTGTTGCTCTCGGGCACCTGGGCATAGACGGTGTTGGAGATCACCTTGCGGGCGATCAGCAGCTTGCGCTCGAACTCATCCAGCGTCAGCGCATCAGGCCGCGCAATCACCATCTGCTCGATGATCGGCTGGGTGGCGATGACGCCGGGGCTGAGCTGGCTGTTGTCGGTGGGGACGACGCGGGTGCCAAGCAGCGTCAGGCCTTCGCTTTCGAGGCAGGCTTGCACGGCAGCGGCACACTTGTCGCGCAGGCCGGCAATGTTCGGATAGAACAGCATGGCCACAGCGTAGTGGTGCTTTTCGGGCAGGGGGAAGGGGAGCACCTTGCGGAAGAAGGCGTCGGGGGTCTGGACCAAAATGCCGGCACCGTCGCCCATCAGCGGGTCGGCGCCCACAGCGCCCCGGTGTTCCAGGTTTTCCAGAATTTCCAGGCCCTTTTCGACCACTTCGTGGCTGGGCTGGTTCTTGATATTGGCAATCATGCCGATGCCGCAGGCATCGTGTTCGTTTTTCGGGTCATACAATCCTTGCGCCGCCGGTCGTCCACTAAGCGGACCGGCGGCGGATGACCGTGTTGGAACTTGGCACGACCCTACCTGGCTGATGACCATCTGATTTTCCTCAACTGTATTATGGCGGCATTACCGCCGGTTTGACCACACCGGCAGAAGCCGGCCCGAATTTTGCGGGCACATCGCGGTTCGGATCGTACGGGGTACGGCCCGGCCTATAAGGCGATGTGTATCCGTGGGGGAGCGGCGCTGCATCCAAATGGCCGCTCAATTCGGGCTTAGATTAGCCCCGCCTATCCGTTTCCGCTATCACGTAGCGGGCCAGCCGGACCGGCGTGCGCGCTAACCGGGGAGACCGGGGCGACGCATCAGATAGGACAGGCTTGCTGCCCTAACTCGATGACATTTGCACGATTCAAAAGCATGATCAAGAAAAAATAGGAGAAGGCGGATTTCGCGATAGGAGATCATAGGACTCTTGGCAAAATCCGCCTAAATCTTATGCATTCTGCTGCGAAATCAGGCAATTTCGCCGCGCAAATCCAAAGTCCTATTCGAGATGGGACTTGATGAACCAGAGGGATTTGTCGAGTTCGCGCGAGAAGGCGGTGAGGATATCGGCGGCGTCGGCATCGCCGGCTTCATCGGTGGCGTCGATGTCTTCGCGCACCTGATTGGCCAGCGCGGCATAGCGTTCGGCCAGCGCAGCGAGGTGATCGGTGACCTTGCGAATGTCGGTGGGATAGGCGGCGAGCGTGCTGGCTGTGGCGACGATCTGGCTGGTGCCCAGGGCAATGCCGTCAAGCTGGGCGACGCGTTCGGCGATGATATCGACATGCTCGTCAATGGCGGCCCGCATCGGGTCCAGCATTTCATGCACGGCGATGAAATTGGGTCCCTTGAGGTTCCAATGCGCCTGCTTGGTGATCAGGGCCAGATCGATGGCATCGGCCAGCCGGGCATTTAGAATCTCGATGACGGCCGACTTGGCATTGGCCTTGAGGGCGATGGCGGGGAGTTTCATGGAAAAATCCTTTGACGCTGGAGGGTCTGCCCGAACAACCGCCAAACTGGGCGGTGGTTCCGGGGCAGGGGGAATTTGGTGCTGGGGCGAGCGGTTGTTGGCCGCAAGAGTCCCCAAAAACTCGGTGTCATCCCGGCCTTGAGCCGGGACCCATCCTGAGATGGCTGCAATGGCTTGATCGGGGGATGGGCCCCGGCTCAAGGCCGGGGTGACATGGTGGGTGGGGCGCGATCTCGCACCAACCCGGTCGCAAAGAAAAGGCGCAGTCCTTGCGAACTGCGCCCGTATCGTCACCGCGAGGGCGCGTCGGTTAGTTGACCGACTTGTCCTCGATGGAGGAAGCGGCGCCGCCGGTGATCTGGATGCTGCGCGGCTTCTTGCTTTCGGGCAATTCGCGCTTCAGCTGCAGATGCAAGAGGCCGTTCTCGAGCGAAGCACCGTGGATCTCGACATAGTCGGCCAGCTGGAAACGCAGCTCGAAGGCGCGTTCGGCAATGCCGCGATGGAGGAATTCACGGGTCTTGTCAGGCGTGTCGCCAGCCTTGGCGCCCTTGACCACCAGGCTGTTTTCCTTGGTCTCGATGGCAATGTCGCCATTGGCAAAGCCGGCAACGGCAATCGAGATGCGGTAGGCGTCATCGCCGGTGCGCTCGATATTGTAGGGCGGGTAGGTCTTGGCCTCCTGCCCGACCAGATTGTCGAGACGGTTGAACACCCGGTCGAAGCCGACGGTGGAGCGGTAGAAGGGGGAAAAATCGATGGTCTGCATGTCACATTCTCCTGTGAGCAACGTGGAGGTCCCGGTGGTCTCGGACAGCGCTCCCAAAAACGAGGCGAGCGGTTGATTTCGAGGTCGGGGTTCCCGGTAAGCCGGCGAACGATTGAAATATGGGAGCCGATTTGGCGGGTTCAAGAGGGCGCGAGATGAACCGAAAATGAATGGCGCGGTCTGATCGAGTTCAGGCGCGGGCGGCTAGAAATCGGGCATGTGCTGCGGCAAGCCTCGGCACTGCCCCAACGCGGTCCCAGCAACGCCCCCCGCATGGGCCCGCACCAGGAAACCAGCATCCCCCGGGATGCTGGTTTTCTTTTGTGCCGGTGTTTGCTCTAAGATCAGGGCTCAGCTTTGCGGGAATGTTCATGAGCGCCGTTGTCGACCCCGATGGACCGAGCCTGGTCAATATCGCCTCCAACCCGATCCCCGAAGGCGCGCGGGTGGGCTATTTCACCACCAGCGACAAGGTGCGGCTGCGCTACGCGCTGTGGCCCAAATCGGCGGGCGCGCATCGCGGCACCATCTGCCTCGTGCAGGGGCGTACCGAATTCATCGAGAAATATTTCGAGACCATCGAGGATTTCCGCCGGCGCGGCTTTTCCGTCGCCACCTTCGATTGGCGCGGGCAGGGCGGCTCGGACCGGCTGATCGGCAATCCCCGGCTGGGCTATGTCGACCGTTTCGAGGATTACGGCACCGATCTGGCGAGCTTTCACCGCGACATCCTGCTGCCCGACTGCCCGCCGCCGTTTTATCTGGTGGGCCATTCGATGGGCGGGCTGGCCTCGCTGTTTGCCGGCATCAATGACCGAATGATGTTCGACCGCATCTTCCTGTCGTCGCCGATGGTGGCGCTGGACCGCCAGCCGCTGAGCATGAAGGGCATGGCGCGGGTCACCGCGACGCTGAGCTTTCTCGGGCTCGGGCAGTTGCCGATCAGCCGCAAGGCCGACCAGCCGGTCTCGGATGCCAATTTTCCCAATAATCCGCTGACCGGCGATCTGATCCGCTATATGCGCTCGGTCGATGTGATAAGGGCGCGGCCGGGGCTGGAAATAACCGCGCCGACCATTCGCTGGGCCGCGTCGGCCTTTGGCGCGATGGCCGAAGCGGGGGAGGATAATTTCCCGGCCCGCATCCGGGTGCCGCTGCTGATCCTGGCGGGGGCGCGCGACGAAGTGGTGTCGACCCCGGCCACCGAACAGCTTGGCCTGCGCATGCGCACCGGCCGGCATGTAGTCATTCCCGGCGCACGGCATGAGTTATTCGTCGAGACCGACAATATTCGTGGCCAGCTGTTTGCGGCGTTTGACGCGTTTATTACCGAGCAGAGCGTGTAAACCGCCGGTAAACCACTATTTTGGTATCTTCCCTCATGCCAGAACGGCATCGGGGACCGATAGGTGCCATTCGGGGGGATATTCAGGCGCTTTTTAGGTGATGGCAGCGGCAACGTTGCCATCATGGTCGCCGCCGCTTTCCTGCCGATTCTGATCATTGCCGGCGGCGCCACCGATATTGCGCGGCATGAAGCCTATCGCGTGCAATTGCAGGATGGGGTGGACCGCGCCGTGCTGGCCGCCGCTTCGCTGACCCAGACCCGCCCGGTGGAAGCCACCGTCGCCGACTATCTCAAGACCTTGCCGTTCATCGATGCGGTGACGCTGAAATTCACGCAGGTCAACGCGATCAATCGGCGCGAGGTGTCGGTGCAGGCCAGCTATGAAATGGCCACCGCCTTCCTGCCGCTGATCGGCATCAATTCGATTTCGGTCAATGCCGGTGGCACGGCGGTTGAGCGGCGCAGCAAGATCGAGCTGTCGTTGACGCTGGATCTGTCCGGCTCGATGGATGGCAGCAAATACACCACGCTGAAATCGGCGGCGACGACCTTCGTGCGCACCCTGCTGACCCCCGAAAGCAGCGTCTATACGACGATGAGCATCGTGCCCTATGCCGGGCAGGTCAATGTCGGGCAGACCATGTTCGCCGCGCTGGGCGGCAAGCGGCTCTACACCAATTCATCCTGCTTCAACCTGACCAGCGCCAACTATGCTTCCGGCCTGATCGATTTTACCAAGCGCACCCAGGCTCCCAATTTCACGCGATGGAACAGCACGGCGGACAAGCCCAAGCTGAACCCCAATCTGAACGCGAGCTGGTGCCCGTCCGAAAATACCGCGATCACCTATCTGTCCAACGACGTCAACGCGCTGGTGGCCCGCATTGCCGGGCTGCAGATGTATGATGGCACCGGCAGCGCCATTGCCCTGAATTACGGCCTGATGCTGCTCAATCCAGCAGCGCAGCCCCTGGTGCAGACCGCCATCGCCAACGGGCTGGTCAAGGCTGAATTTGCCAATCGTCCAGCGCCCTATGGCGATGCGGACACGCTCAAGGTGCTGGTGCTGATGACCGACGGCGCCATTACCGAGCAATACACCGCCAAAGATCCGAGCAAATCGGACCGTGCTCCGGACAACTGGGTGCTGTATCGCGATCCGGTGTCGAATGTGCAGGAGACCAGCACGGTGACCAAGACCTATCTCAGCCGGGTCTGCGCCGAGGCCAGGGCCAAGGGCGTCGTGGTCTTTACCATCGGCTTCCAGCTGCGCGACAGTGTGGACAGCGAATTGAAAATGAAACAGGAATTGCGCGACTGTGCCTCCAGTCCGAGCCAATATTTCGACGTGGCCGGGCTTGATATCGCCTCGGCCTTCCAGACCATCGCCACCTCGATCCAGAAAATCAAGCTGACCAATTGAGGACGCGGGGCCCCCACTGGACCAGATTTTTCCTGCGCGACCGGCGCGGTGCGGCGGCGCTGGAATTCGCGCTGCTGGCGCCGATATTGCTGGCGTTGATCTTCGGCACCATCGAAACCGGCTGGACCATGGTGCAGTCGATCATGCTCGACCGGGCGCTGGATACCACGGTGCGCTCGCTGCGCATCGGAGCGTTGGAAAACCCGACCCAGCAATCGGTGCGGCAGGCGATTTGCGCCGAGGCGATGGTGCTGGTCGATTGCGATGCCACGCTGGCGCTGGAATTCATCCCGATCATCTCCACCGCCAGCTATCCGGCCGACACGGCGCGCTGCGTCGATCGCAGCGGCAAGCTCAAGCCGGTGCTGCGCTTCAATCCGGGCGGGCGGGAGCAGACGGTGTTCGTGCGCGCCTGCTTCATGGTCGAGCCGCTGACGCCGGGGCTGGGCCTGGGGCTGGCGCTGCCCAAGGACGAAACCGGCGCCTTCCGCATCATCGCCAAATCGGGCTTCGTCAACGAGCCATGATGGGACAATTCTGGCGGCGATGGCGGGGTGATGAGCGCGGGGTGTCGGCGGTGGAATTCGCGCTGCTGCTGCCCCTGCTGCTGACGGTGCTGCTGGGGTCGGTGACGGTGTTCGACCTGTTCCGCACCGCCCAGGCGGCCGAGAAGGCGACCTTCACCGTCGGCGACATGCTGTCGCGCCGGACCGACGCCATCTCCCATAGCCTGCTGGAGGAGATGCTGACCTTCGTCAACAAAACCGTGGCTTTCGAGGGCACGGCCCGGCTGCGGGTGAGCAGCATTTCCAATGTCGGGGGTGCGCTGAAAACGGACTGGACCGACACGGCAGGCGACAAGAACCTGGTCATCGCCGCCATCGACTACGCCTTCATTCCGCAGCTGGCGGTGGGCGATTCGGTGATCCTCACCGAAGTCTTCATTCCGCATCGGGCCTTTGTCGCCGGCTTCGGGCTGGACCGCATCACCTATAATAACCGGGCCGTGCAACGCCCGCGCTTCCTCGGCAAGATCGCCTTTACCAAGAGCTAGCCGGCGTTGATCAGCGCCAGCGCCTGTTCCAGCAGTTCCGGCGTTGCCGCCGCCACCACATTGCCGCCGCCGGTGGGCTCGCTGCCGTCCCAGCAGGCAATGGCGCCGCCGGCCTCGCGGATGATGGGGACCAAAGCGGCGATGTCATAGGTGTTCAGCGCCGGCTCGATGACGAGATCGGCATGGCCGGCGGCCAGCAGCGCATAGCCATAGCAATCCATGCTGAAGCGCTGCAGCCGCGTCGCGGCCTCGATGGCGGTCCATTTGGCCAGCAGTTCGGGGGTGTTGAACAGCGCTGGTGTGGTGGTGAACACCCGCGATGGCGTCAGCTCGGTCTGGCCGCTGGTGCGCAATGGCGTGGTGATCTCGCCCCGGGAATAGAGCGCGCTCCCCGGCATGGCGAGGAAGGTCTCGCCGATAAAGGGCTGGCTCATGAGGCCGGCGATGGCGACGCCCTGATGGGCGAAGCCGATCAGCGTGCCCCAGACCGGCGCGCCGGAAATGAAGGCGCGGGTGCCGTCGACCGGATCGATGATCCAGCTATAGTCGCTCTCGCCGCTATTGCCCCATTCCTCGCCGATGATGGCATGATCGGGGAAGGCTTCGGCGATGACGGCGCGGATGGCAGTCTCGGCGCCCCGATCGGCCTCGGTGACCGGATCAAAGCCCACGGTATATTTATTGTCGATGACCAGCGGCGTGCGGAACAGCGGCAGGGTGCGCGTCGCGGCAGCGGCGGCGGCGGCCAGCAGGGTGGTTTCAACTTTGGCGAGATCGATGGTCATGGGCCCTGCATCCGGTTGTTCGATGCACTCATAGCGGCCGTTGAACACGCAGTCGACACCCTCCCCCTTGCGGGGAGGGATCAAGGGTGGGGGTGGTTTGGCCGCGATATCGGGGCTCCCGCACCCCCTCCCGGCTCGATCACGGACTTAGCGAAGGGCTAAGTCCTATCGCGCTTTCCCTCCCCGCAAGGGGGAGGGTGGCAGACTGAGAGATTGCAGCAGCGCGCTAGCTTACTCCGCCGCCAATTTCTCCGGCAGCGATTGCCCACCAACCAGCGACACCAGATCCAGCCCGATCAGGGCAAAGATCAGCCGCTCGATGAGCTGGCGCATGGCGTCAAAACCCTCATGCTTGGCCAGCGTCACCTCGTTCATATAAAGGTGGCGGCTGATTTCGACCTGCAGCGCATGCACGCCATGCTGCGGCCGGCCATAAGACCGGGTGGCAAAGCCGCCGGCATAGGGGCGGTTGCGCGCCACCTTGAGGCCGGCGCTGACAAAAATGGTTTCGACCAGATCGACCAGCCCCGGCGCGCAGGTGGTGCCATAGCGGTCGCCCAGCACGATATCGGGGGCTGCCTTGTCATTGGCGCGGGTGATGCGCGGCATCGAGTGGCAATCGATCAGCAGCGCCACGCCATAGGCGCCAATGGCCTCGCTGAGCAGCTTCTGCAAGGCGGCATGATAGGGGTGGTAGATCCCCTCGATCCGCATGCGGGCATCATCCAGCGTCAGCCGGTCGCGATAGATCGGTTTGTTCTCGGCCACCACGCGGGCCAGCGTGCCCAGGCCCGCGGCGACGCGCGGCGAAGTGGTGTTGAAGCGATCCGACAGCGGTTCGACGAACATGGTGGGGTCGAGCTCCCACGGCTCGCGATTCACATCGAGATAGGCGCGCGGAAAATGCGCCCGCAGCATCGGGGCGCCAAGATGGGGGGCGCGGGCAAACAGCTCATCGACCCAGGCGTCTTCGGACTGGCGAATCGACAGGTGATCGAGCCGGGTCATGGCCAGGAAGCGTTCAGGATAGACCCGGCCGGAATGGGCGGAATTAAACACGACCGGGGCGACCAGCCGGCGGGGCCGGATGGTTTCGAATGCCGGCCGATCCCAATAGTCGGACCGCACGTCGCCTCCCCAAACAAGCGCCCAAACTGTCGGCGCCGCGTGATTTGCGGTTTGAGTGTCGCCCTTTGCACCAGACTTGTCCAGATTTTCGGCAAATTGGGCGCACAGAATCGGGTTGCGGTTGCACAAGCGCAAACTTCGCTTAAACATCCGCAGCTACGATGCGACTCACAAGCGTGCCAAAATGGTGCGCCCAGTGATGCGCCAGGCGGGAATGCCGGATGATACCATCCGGCCTCGCAAGACGAACGGCCGGAGACCCCCATGAAGCGAATTCTGCTCGCAGAAGACGATAACGACATGCGCCAGTTCCTGACGCGCGCCCTCAAAAACGCGGGTTATGAGGTCGTTTCGTTCGATAATGGGCTGTCGGCCTATGAGCGCCTGCGCGAAGAGCCCTTTTCGCTGCTGCTCAGCGATATCGTGATGCCGGAAATGGACGGTATCGAGCTGGCGCGCCGCGCCACCGAACTCGATCCCGACCTCAAGGTGATGTTCATCACCGGCTTTGCCGCCGTGGCGCTGAACCCCGATAGCGACGCGCCCAAGGATGCTTCGGTGCTCAGTAAGCCGTTCCATCTCAAGGATTTGGTCAACGAAGTTGAGCGTCTGCTGGCGGCATAACACGGACTATCCACAAAGCGCCGATTGCCCTCTTGACCCCCCACCGGGTTTTATGGTCTATCCGCGCCACTGGCAGGGCTTCACGGCGCTGCCTTCCCGGAGAGATGGGCGTATAGCTCAGCGGGAGAGCACCTCGTTGACATCGAGGGGGTCACAAGTTCGATCCTTGTTACGCCCACCATCTCTCTAAAGACTTTCGCCCCAGGGCGACGGGAGTATAGCTCAGCGGGAGAGCATTCGCTTCACACGCGAAGGGTCACAAGTTCAATCCTTGTTACTCCCACCATTTGCCTTCGCTTCCGGTGAAGGCGGTCTGCAAATACCAAATTGCTGCGCTTCCGGTGCTCCACGTGCCGATGCACGCTCCGCTCCGGTTCTCGCAATCCGGCATTTTCGCCTCGCCTTGACCGGTTCGAAGGCGAATGGTGCCGACTGAGTGTTCTGCCACCACGTCGTCACCCCACCACCAGACCGTCACCCTCGGGCCTGACCCGAGGGCGTTTCACTTTGCGATGCGCTGGTAGTGCAGGGCCCTCGGGTCAAGCCCGAGGGGGGAAGAGTGAGTGCCAGGCAGAGGCGATTCGCTCACACAGGCCTCGCAGCCAGCGCCTCCCTCCCCTTTGATGGGGAGGGAATGAGGGTGGGGTGGGGCCACATACGCTGTCACCCCAACAGAATCACCACATCGTCTGCTTGGCCCGTTCCGGCCACGCCGTGTCATAAGCCGCGCCGCCAACCGCATTGTCCGTCATCGCCGCCAGAATCTCGCCGGGGCTGGGCAGGGATTGGGGATCGATATGGCGGGCCGGGTTCCACAATTCGCTGCGGATAATGGCGCGGGCGCATTGGAAATACAGCTCATCAATGGTCATGACGATCACTGACCGGGGCGGTTTGCCATCGACGGCAAAGCTGGCCAGCAGCTCGGGGTCGATGCTGATCCGGGCCTTGCCATTGGCGCGGAAGGTGGTGCCGCTGCCGGGCAGCAGGAACAGGAAGGCGCAGCGCGGATCGCGGACGATGTTGCGCAGCGAATCAATGCGGTTATTGCCGCGCCGGTCGGGCAGCATCAGCGTCTGGTCGTCGTGAATGCGGACAAAGCCGGGCTGGTCGCCGCGTGGCGAGCAATCAATGCCCTCGGGGCCCACGGTGGCGAGTGCGGCAAATGGGCTCGCCTCGATCAACCGACGATACTGCGGCGTCATGCGGTGGGCGATCTTGGCGGTGGAGGCGGCCACGGGAGCAGGGATATAGAGCGCGTCGAGCTGTTCGAGCGAGGTCACGATGGTCATGGTGGCATTCCGATCAGCAGGGGTGCAGCGGGCGGTAATCGATCCTATATTGAGCAACAATGACAGGGCGACAAAGGAGTAAAGCGATGGACACCCATGCCTTCAAGGTGAACCGGACGGACGCCGAATGGCGCGCCAAGCTCACGCCCGAGCAATATCGGGTAATGCGCGATCATGGCACCGAAGCCCCCGGCTCCTGCGCGCTGCTGCATGAGCATCGCGCCGGCAGCTTCACCTGCGTCGGCTGCGATACGCCGCTGTTCAAGGCCGATCTCAAATTCGAGAGCGGCACCGGCTGGCCGAGCTTTAACGACCCACTGCCCGGCGCGACCGAGACCACCACCGACAAGAGCTTTGGCATGGTGCGCACCGAAGTCCACTGCGCCACCTGCGGCAGCCATCTCGGCCATGTCTTCCCCGATGGCCCGCCGCCGACCGGCCTGCGCTACTGCATCAATGGCGTGGCGATGAATTTCGTGCCCAGTTCTGCGGCGTGAAATTCTCGGCCAATCTGTCCATGCTCTACCCAGAGCATGGCTTTCTCGAGCGGTTTGGCGCCGCGGCAGCAGATGGCTTCCGCGGCGTTGAATATGTGTCGCCCTATGAACACCCACCGGAGGTCCTTGCGGCCCTGCTGGAGCGCTATGGCCTGACGCAGGCCCTGTTCAACCTGCCGGCGGGTGACTGGGCTGCGGGCGAGCGCGGGCTGGCCTGCCTGCCCGGGCGCGAGGCCGAGTTCGCTGCGGGCATCGACACCGCCATCACCTATGCGCAGGCGCTGGATTGCCAGCAGGTCAATTGCCTCGCGGGCATCGTGCCGGCCGGGCAAGACCGCGCCCGCTGCGAAGCGGTGCTGGTCGCCAATCTGGCGCTGGCGGCCGAGCGGCTGGACGAAGTCGGCGTCAAGGTTTTGCTGGAGCCGATCAACCAGCGCGATATGCCGGGCTATGCCGTGTCGGGCACCGCGCAGGCCGAGGCCATCATGGCCCGCGTCGGGTCCGACAATCTCTGGCTGCAATATGATTTTTATCACATGCAGATCACCCAGGGTGACCTGCTGAGCAATTTCGAGCGCCTGCAGCACCGCATCGCCCATGTGCAGGTCGCCGACGTGCCGGGGCGGCACGAGCCGGGCACTGGCGAAATCAACTATCCCAATATTTTCGCGGCCCTCGAACGCCACGGCTATGACGGCTGGATCGGCGCGGAATACCGGCCACAGGCTGCCACCAGCGCGGGATTGGGCTGGATGCTGCCTTCCTTCTCCCCTTGAGGGAGAAGGTGCCCCGAAGGGGCGGATGAGGGGTCGCTTTCGTGAGCTCAAAGCATGGGCGAGCGCAGAACCCCTCTCCCTCAAGGGGAGAGGGAAGCTAAGTGCCCCGTGGCTTGGCGCGGGCGGTGGGCTTGGCTTTGGCGGGCTCGTCGGGCCAGGGGTGGCGTGGGTAGCGCCCCTTGAGGTCCTTGGCGACGTCCGCCCACGAACCGCTCCAGAACCCGACCAGATCGCGGGTGGTCTGGATCGGACGATGGGCTGGCGACAGCAGCACCAGCAGCAGGCGGATGCGGCCATTGGCGATGGTGGGGTGGCGCGTCAGGCCGAACAATTCCTGGACGCGGATCTCGATGGCCGGGCCGCCTTCGGCCGAATAGTCGATCGGCACCGCATTGCCGGTGGGGGCGGTGAAATGGCTCGGCAGCAGCGCCTCGATATCCTGGCGCCGCCCATAAGGCAGCAGCAGGTCGAGCGCGGTGCGCAACGCCTCGCCGGTGATTTCAGACAGTTTGGTCAGTCCGAACAACGCGGGGGCCAGCCAGTCGGCAACACTCGGTGCCAGCGCCTCGGCGGTGAGGTCGGGCCACTCGTCGCCCAGGGTGAAGCGCAGGAAATTGGCGCGGGCGCGCCACGCCTTCTGGTCGCGGCTCCACGGCAGCAGGTCGAGCCCACGGCGGGCGGCAGCCTCAGCCAGCAGCAAGGCGGCGGCCTCGGCATCTTCCACAGCGGCCGGTTCATCGGCGAGGCGTAGCGCGCCAAGCCGGCGGACCCGGCGGGCGCGGACGCTTCCCGAGGGCTCGTCGAAGGCCAGTACGGTTTCGCCGGTGATGCGGTGGGCAAACAGCGTTTCGATATCCTCGCGCTCGAGCGGTGCGGCGGCGCGGATGCGACTGGTGGCGGCGGCGCCGGTGATATCGGTGACAACGAGGAAGGGAGCGGCGGCCAGCGCCTCGGTTGCGTCGAGACTGGCCTGTCGACCATTGGCGAGTCGGAACCGGCCGCGCGCGCCAGCAGCCTGCGCCACCCGGTCGGGATAGGCGCGGGCGAGGTGATGCCCGGCGGATAGATTGCCGCCGTCGCCGCCACCAGCAGCATTCCGCCAGCGAAGTGCCAGCATGCTGGCAGCCTTTGCTTGTTGGCCCCGGTCGGTTTTGAAGCGGTCGAGGCGCTGGCTGAGGTCGATGCTGTTGCCGCCCAGCCCGCGTTCGCCGATCAATACGGCCAGTTTTGCGGCGGTGCCGGCATCGTCATCGGCGGCGGCGGCCACCACCATATGGGCCAGGCGCGGATGCAGCGGCAGGCGCGCCAGGGCTTTGCCGTCAGCAGTCAAATGGCCGGCGTCATCGAGCGCGTCGAGCGATTTGAGCAGCACAATGGCTTCGCTCCAGGCCGGGGCGGGCGGCGGATCGAGGAAGGGCAAAGCGGCTGGATCGGTCACGCCCCAGCTGGCCAGATCGAGGGCAAAGCCGGCGAGGTCCGCCGCCAAAATCTCAGGCGTATCAAAGGCTTCCAGTGCCGCCGTCTGCCCCTCATGCCATAGCCTTATGGCGACGCCGGGACTGGTTCGACCGGCACGACCGCGCCGTTGATCGGCCCCGGCGCGCGAGACGCGGCGGGTTTCCAGCGTGGTCAGCCCGGTGCCCGGCTCATAGGCCGGGATGCGGCGAAAGCCGCTATCGATGACGATGCGAACGCCATCAATGGTCAGCGAAGTTTCGGCAATCGAGGTGGCCAGGACGATTTTGCGGCGACCCGGCTCGGCCGGCCGAATGGCGCGGTCCTGCTCGGCCGGGGTGAGCTGGCCATAGAGCGGGGCGATGTCGATATTGGCCGCAACGCGGCTGGCGAGCTTTTCAGCAATTCTGCTGATTTCTCCCTGTCCCGGCAGGAACACCAGCGCCGAACCCTCATGCTCGCGCAGGGCCGTGAGCACAGCGCTGGTGACCTGATCCTCCAGCCGCTGCAGCGGATCGGGCGCGCTATAGAAGGTTTCCACCGGGAAGGTGCGGCCCTGGCTTTCGATCACCGGCGCATCGCCGAGCAGCCGGGAAACCCTGCCGCCATCGATGGTTGCCGACATTACCAGCACCCGCAAATCGGGGCGCAACGCCGCCGCATCCAGGGTCAGCGCCAACCCCAGATCGCCATCCAGACTGCGCTCGTGAAACTCATCAAACAGCACGACAGCGGTGCCGCTCAGCTCAGGATCGTCGAGCACCATCCGCGTGAACACGCCCTCGGTGACGATCTCAACCCGGGTCCTGGCAGAGATTTTGCTATCCATACGAACACGATAGCCGATGGTCTGGCCCACCTCCTCGCCCAGCAGCCGCGCCATCTGGCCCGCTGCGGCGCGGGCGGCCAGGCGGCGCGGTTCGAGCATGATGATGCGGCGATCACCGCGCCAGGCGGCGTCAAGCAGCGCCAGCGGCACGCGGGTGGTCTTGCCGGCGCCCGGCGGCGCGACCAGCACGGCATAGGGGCCGGCCGCCAGCGCTGCGTGCAGGGCCGGCAGGGCATCATCAATAGGAAGGGGCGGTAGGGACATGGGGTGTGTGTGGCGGAAGGTGGGGGATAGGGCAAGGGCGTTAGCGCCTGACCCCCAGCCGCGCCATCTTCTCGCTCAACGTTCGCCGCGGCACTTGCAGGGCGTCGACGACGGCGGCGATGCTATCGCCGTGGCGGGCCAGTTCGGCTTCGATGATATGGCGTTCATAGGCCGCCATGCGGTCGGCGAGGCTGGCGGTGGAGGGGATGGGGCGGGCCTTGGGGCCGAGAATAGTGTCGAGCGAACGACCGGTGGCGTCGAGGCCGAGGGCGAAGCGGTCGGCGGCGGCCTTGAGCTCGCGGACATTGCCGGGCCAGTTGTGGACCAGTAGCGCATTGATGTCTGCGGGGTGCAGTACCGGCACCGGCTTGTTGAAGCGGGCGGCGGCTTGCCCAAGAAAATAGTGGAATAACAACACGCTATCCTCGCCGCGATCCCGCAAGGGGGCGAGGTGGATGGTTGCCATATGCAGGCGATAATACAGATCGGCGCGGAAGCGGCCGGCTTCGCTTTCGGCCGCCAGATCGACCTTGGAGGCGGCGATGATGCGGACATCGAGCGGGATCTGGCGGTTGGAGCCGACGCGCTCGACCAGCCGCTCCTGAATGACGCGCAGCACCTTGG
Source organism: Devosia sp. A449 (assembly GCF_054489375.1). NCBI lineage: Bacteria > Pseudomonadati > Pseudomonadota > Alphaproteobacteria > Hyphomicrobiales > Devosiaceae > Devosia > Devosia sp. A449. The sequence goes on from NZ_JBTMWU010000003.1 coordinate 54,231, forward strand.
CCTGGGCCAGCAGCGGCATGGATTCGATTTCGTCGAGCAGCAACGTGCCGCCATTGGCGAATTCGAACTTGCCAATGCGCTTGTCGCGGGCCGAGGTGAAGGCCCCGGCCTCATGGCCGAACAGCTCGGATTCGATCAGCTCGGCCGGAATGGCGGCGCAGTTGACGGCGACGAAGGGGCCTTTGGCGCGGGCGGAAAAATCATGCAGGCACCGCGCCACGACCTCCTTGCCGGTGCCGGTTTCGCCCAGCACGATGACATCGGTGGGTATGGCGGCCAGTTCGCGCACGGCGTGGCGCAAATCTTCCATGACCCGGGAGGAGCCGACGATGCGGGTGGCCAGTTCGGTTTCGCCGCCATCGAGCTGACGGCGCAATTCGGCGACTTCGCGCTTGAGGCTGGCCTGTTCGGCGGCGCGGCGCAGGGTCTTCACCAATTGGTCGGGCACATAGGGCTTTTGCAGGAAATCAAAGGCGCCGGCCCGCATGGCTTCCACCGCCATCGGCACGTCGCCATGGCCGGTGATCAGGATGACCTCCGATGCCAAGGCCCGCTCGCGCACGCTGCGCAGCAGGTCGAGACCGGACAGGCCCGGCATGCGCACATCGGTGAGGACGACCTGGGGGCGGATGTCATCGAGCATCGCCAGCGCTTCGGTGGCGTTGCTGGCGACATGGGTGGCAAAGCCGGAGAGGCACAGCCATTGCTCGAGCGCAGTGCGCACCATTTCTTCGTCGTCGACGATCAGGACAGTCGGGTCGGTCATGCGGACACTTCTTTGGTCGATGCGGGCTGGGCGGCGAGGGGCAGGCGGACAGTGAAGGTGCTGCCCTGGCCGGGGCGGCTTTGTACGGTGATGGCGCCGCCAATGTCGCGCACCAGCCCGTAGGAGATGGAGAGGCCGAGCCCGAGACCGCGACCGGCTTCCTTGGTGGAGTAGAACGGGTCGAACAGATTGGCGAGTTCACTCGCGGCGATGCCCGAGCCGGTGTCGGAAATGGCGATTTCGACGCTGCGTGCGGATTTTCGCAGGCCGATGGACAGCACGCGGATAGCGCTGTGTTCCATGGCGTCGGCAGCATTGGCGAAGAGGTTGATCAGCACCTGTTCGAGGTGGATGGGATTGCCGACCACGGCGATCTGGCCGCGATGGCGGTGATACTCGACGTCGATGCCGAAGGCGCGCAGCTTGTGATCGACCAGATCGAGTGCATTGGTGATGACGGCAGCAGGGTCGGCCTGCAGCTCGACGCGGGTTTCCTTGCGGGCGAAGGTCTTGAGGTGCCCGGTGAGGGCGGCGAGGCGATCGACCACCTTGTCCATGGTGGCCAGAATGCCGCCGATATCGGTGTCGCTGTGGCGGGCGGCGATCAGCTTGGCGCTGGCGATATGGGTGGTCAGCGCCGCGACCGGCTGGCTGACCTCATGGGCAACCCCGGCCAGCGCTTGGCCGAGGCTGGCCATCTTGGCGGCCTGCACCAAGCCATGCTGGGCCTCGCGCTGGGCGGTTTCGGCGCGGATGCGGTCGGCGATTTCCTCGCGCAGCGCCTCATTGGTGATGTGCAGATCTTCGGTGCGCTCGGCGACGCGCTGTTCGAGGCGCTCATGTTCGGCCAGGCGCTGGCCGACGATGCGGCGGCGCTGCACCAGCAAGGCGACGATGAGCAGCAGCGCGGCGGCGGCGAGGGCGGCCGCCAGCGCGGCGGTCCAGGCGCTGCGAAACAGCGGGCCGGTGGGGGTGAAGGAAACGATGCGCCACTGATGGGTGGGGAGGCGCAACTCATCGAGCAGGAAGAGGCCCGCGGTTTCGGGATCGCTGCCGGCGACATAGGCAAAGCGGGTGCCGCGCGAGGGCCAGATATCGGCGGCCACCGGCTCGCTGCCGACGCCGGTTTCGCCATAGCGTTTCTCGCCGGCGATGCGATTGGCCGCGGCGGGGCTGATCGGGGTCAGCGGGCGATAGCGCCAGTCGGGTCGGGTGGAGAGGATGGTGACATTGTTGGTGTCGACAATGCCGATCAGCTCGCCGGAGCGCCACCAGTTGGCTTCGATCTCGCCCAGATTGATCTTGGCCACGGCGACGCCAAGCGGCCCTTCGGGGCCGTCGACGCGCTGCGACAGGAAATAGCCGGCGACGCTGGTGGCGATGCCCACGGCGTAGAATTTGGCGTCGCCATCATGCATGGCTTCATCGAAATAGGGGCGATAGGAGAAATTCTGCCCCACCAGGCTGTCATAGGCCCACCAGTTGGAGGCGGCAACGACGCCGCCATCGCGCGACATGATGAACAGCTCGCTGGCGCCGGCGGTATTGTTGAGCTTGGAGAGGAAGCCATTGGCATCCTCGCGCAGCTCGGCATTGCCGGGGTCGGCGAGAATGGCTCCAACTTCGGCGGCGAGGGTCAGGCTGGAGGGCAAGTAATGGAAGCGCTCGATGATGGCCTCAAGCGTGCGGTCGAACAGCGCCAGACGGCGGTTGGCCTGGCCCGAGGCATTGGCGAGCGCGTTGGCCAGCGACAGCTCGAAAGCGGCCCAGCCGGTGATGATGATGATGGTCAGCGCGCCGCCCGCCAGCACCAGGGGGCCGCGCTGCAACAGGTCTCGCAGGGACAGGCGGCTGCTCAAATGGGCTCCTTGGCAAGATTTTGCCGAACTTCGGCCATGGCTTCGGCAAGATTTTGCCGAATGGTCTATCACGATGTGCCAATTCTGCATATCTGCCTTGCTAATTTCGCTTGGCACGCGGCTTGCTAGTTAACGGCGTGAGGGATGGCGGGGAGCCGTCGCCTCACATTTTCGGGAGGAAAAACAATGCAAAAAACCGCAATCACTTGGGTCGCCGGTGCCCTGCTGGCCAGCCTGAGCTTTGCCGGTTCGGCCATGGCGCAGGATTATCCCACCAAGCCGGTGACCATCGTCGTGCCGTTCTCGGCCGGCGGTCCCACCGATACGGTGACGCGTCTCGTGGCACAGGCGATGAGCGCCAATCTGGGTCAGCAAGTCGTGGTGCAGAATGTTGGCGGGGCCGGCGGTACGCTGGGAGCCGGTCAGGTCGCCGATGCGGCCAATGACGGCTATACGCTGCTGCTGCATCATATCGGCATGTCGACCGCGCCGTCGCTCTATCGCAGCCTGCCCTATGATCCGATCGCCGATTTCGCGCCGATCGGGCTGGTGACCGAAGTGCCGATGGTGCTGGTCGCCCGCAAGGACTTCCCGCCGACCTCGACGGCTGAGCTGATCGACTACATCAAGGAACATGGCGAAGACATCACCTATGCCAATGCCGGTATTGGTGCGGCCAGCCAGCTCTGCGGCATGCTGCTGATGGAAGCGGTGGATACACCGATGACCACCGTGCCGTATCAGGGTACCGGCCCGGCGCTGACCGATCTGCTCGGCGGCCAGGTGGACATGATGTGCGACCAGACCACCAACACCACCAACCAGATCCTGAGCGGCGAAATCAAAGCCTATGCGACGACGACGCCCGAGCGCATCGCCGCACTGCCTGACGTGCCGACGGCCAAGGAAGGTGGGCTCGATCTGGAAGTGGGCATCTGGCATGGGCTTTATGCGCCGGCCGGCACCGACCAGGCCATCATCGACAAGCTGACCGTGGCCCTGCAGGCCGCATTGGCTGATCCGACCGTGGGCGCCCGTTTTGCTGAACTGGGCACCTATCCGGAGTCGAAGGAAAACGCGACGCCAGCCGCTCTGGCTGAGACGCTGTCGAGCCAGATCGCCCTGTGGAAGGGCGTGATCGACGCTGCCGGCGTCTATGCCGACTAAGCGCGCCTGACGCCTTCATTCACCGACACGGCCCGCGGAGCATGCTGCGGGCCGTGACCTCCGGGGAGCAACCCCGGGATTTTGGTGGGTGGAGCAAACTGCCGGAACATTGAGGGAGGGCGGCCATGGCCACCAGTTTTTCGACCAAGGACCTTGTGTCGGGCGGCTTGTTCGTCGCGGCGGGGGCGTATTTCGCGCTGGAAGCGCTGAATTATGAAGTGGGCACCGCCTTTCGCATGGGCCCCGGCTTCATGCCGCTGCTGCTGGGCAGCGTGCTGGCGGCGCTGGGACTGGGCGTGGCGGCGGGTGGCTGGAAAAAGCCTGATCCCGACGAGTTGCTGGCGCCACCCTGGCGCGGCATGGCGCTGATCATCGGCGTCATCATCTTTTTCGCCGCAACAATTCGGGGCCTAGGCTTTGTGCCGGTGGTGATGATTTCGAGCTTTGCGGCGGCGCTGTCGAGCAAGCTGAATTCCATCGTGTTTTCGCTGCTGCTGGCGGTGACGCTCACCGTGCTGTGCACGCTTATTTTCGTCATCGGCCTGGGCATGAGCGTGCCGTGGTTCGGCCCCTGGCTGGGTCTGTAGGAGACAATCATGGATATCATTGCTTCCCTCAGCCTGGGCTTTTCGGTCGCTCTCGACCCGATCAATATTCTCTACTGCTTCATCGGCGTGCTGCTGGGCACGCTGGTCGGCGTCCTGCCCGGCATCGGGCCGACGGCGACCATCGCCATGCTGCTGCCGATTACCTTTTCGCTGTCGCCGGCCGGGGCGCTGATCATGCTCGCCGGCATTTATTACGGCGCGCAATATGGCGGCTCGACCACGGCGATCCTGATCAACCTGCCGGGTGAAAGCTCCTCGGCGGTGACGGCCATCGATGGCTACCAGATGGCCAAGCAAGGCCGCGCCGGTCCGGCGCTGGCCACGGCGGCGCTGGGCTCGTTTTTTGCCGGCACGGTGGCGACTTTGCTGCTGGCCTTTTTCGCCCCGCCCCTTGCCCGAGCGGCGCTCAATTTCGGGGCGCCGGAATATTTCGCGCTGATTGTGCTGGGGCTGCTGGTGTCGATTGCGCTGGCGCATGGCTCGATTCTCAAGGCGCTGGGCATGATCGTGCTCGGGTTGCTGCTCGGTATGGTGGGCCAGGATATCTATACCGGCCAGCCGCGTTTCACCTTCGGCGTCCGCGAACTCTATTCCGGGCTGAACTTCGTCTCGGTGGCGGTGGGCGTGTTCGGTGTTGCCGAAATCCTGCGCAATCTCGAAGATGAGCGCGGCCGCAACGTGATGGTCAAAGCCGTCAAAAATCTCTGGCTGACCAAGGATGATTTCAAACGCATTATCGGGCCGGTGGTGCGCGGCACCGTGATTGGTTCGCTGCTCGGCGTGTTGCCGGGCGGGGGACATATCCTCTCGTCCTTTGCCTCTTACTCCGCCGAAAAGCGGCTGAGCAAAACGCCGGAGCAATTCGGACATGGCGCCATCGAGGGCGTGGCCGGGCCGGAATCGGCCAATAACGCGGCGGCGCAGACCAGCTTTATTCCGCTGCTGACTTTGGGCATTCCGGCGCATCCGGTGATGGCGCTGATGGTGGGGGCGTTTATCCTCCAGGGCATCACCCCCGGTCCCAATGTGATCAACGACCAGCCGGCGCTGTTCTGGGGCATCATCGCCTCGATGTGGATCGGCAATATCCTGCTGGTGCTGCTCAACCTGCCGCTGATCGGGCTGTGGGTAAAGATGCTCTCGATCCCCTATCGGGCGCTGTTCCCGGCCATCGTGCTGTTCGCCTGTATCGGCTGTTTCTCGATCAACCAGAATATCTATGACGTCTATGCCATCGGCTTTTTCGGGGTGGTCGGCTATGTGCTGATCCGCTTCGGCTGCGAGCCGGCGCCGCTGCTGCTCGGCTTCGTGCTGGGGCCGCTGCTGGAAGAGCATCTGCGGCGGGCGATGATCATCTCGCGCGGCGATCCGATGATTTTCGTCACCAGGCCGATCTCGGCGACCTTGCTGGGGCTGGCATTGCTGGCCGTGCTGATTGCCGTGCTGCCCAGCATTCGGCGCAAGCGCAATGAGGTGTTTGTCGAGGAGGACTAGTCCCTCAACAAACGCGGTCCACCGCGGCCTTGAGCCGGGACGACATGGTGAATGGGAGCGCTTAGCGGCTTATTCGGCTGCGCCGCGCAAATCGACCATGGCGTCGGGGCCATTGGGGTCGCCGGGGGCGGTTTCGGCGCCGAAATCGGGGAAGGCGACGACGCGGTTGTTGCGGAAGTCGAGGCGGACGACCAGCAGGCCGCGTTCCTCGAACCAGGTCAGCAGGCGCCGGGCGCGGCTGGCCGAGTGGGTGCCGTAGAGCCGGGCCAGGGTGGCGTCGGAGGGGCAGGGGGCGTTGGTGACGGCGGCCTGCGCCAGCACCAGGAACACGCCCTGCACGTCATCGGTCAGGGTTTCGGAGAGGCTCAGCGCCTGTTGCCAGGCATCGCTGCCGGCGGTTTCGGCATCGGGGGCGATGCGGGCGACGGCCAGCTTGCGCTTGAAGGCGGGCAAAGCCGGCGGCTCGCCGAGCACGCGGCGGATGCGGCAGCGCACCAGGAAATCCTGATACAGCACCGCGACGGTGCGGAAACTGGCGTCGGGGTCGCCGAGCAATTCGACCATGATGGCGTCGATCTGCGCCTCGCGCTCGGCCTCGTCGATCTCGGGGAATAGCGATTGCGGGGCTTCTTCCGCCTGCGGACGGGCGCGGGTCAGCTGGGCCAGCAATTCATTGGTCGAGGGCGGCGCGGGCGGCGGCGGGCGGCGCACGATGGGGCGTGTCAGCTCGTCGGGATCGGCGGTGAAGATCAGGTCGGCAGCATCGAGCGGGGCGTCGGGCAGCGGCGTCAGCTTGGGGCTGGTGGAGCGCGCCGAGGTTTCCACGTCGCCGATGGTGATCGGCAGCGGCCGGCGCGAAATGGCCGGTCCGAGGGCGACGAAATGGCCGCGTGCCAGATCGCGGAACTGTTCGGCCTGACGCTTTTCCATGCCCAGAAGGTCAGCGGCGCGGGCCATGTCGATATCGAGAAAAGTACGGCCCATCAGGAAGTTGGAGGCTTCGGCGGCGACGTTCTTGGCCAGCTTGGCTAGGCGCTGGGTGGCGATGACGCCGGCCAAGCCACGCTTGCGGCCACGGCACATCAGATTTGTCATGGCGCCGAGCGAGAGCTTGCGAGCTTCATCGGAGACTTCGCCGGCAACGGCCGGGGCAAACAGCTGGGCTTCGTCGACGACGACGAGGACGGGATACCAATAATCGCGGTCGGCATCGAACATGCCGCCGAGGAAGGCAGCGGCGGCGCGCATCTGCTGCTCGACGTCCAGGCCTTCAAGGTTGAGCACCACCGAAACGCGGTGCTGGCGCACGCGGGCGGCGATGCGGGTCAGCTCGGCCTCGGTGCGGGTGGCGTCGACCACCAGATGCCCGAAACGCTCCGACAGCGTGGTGAAATCGCCTTCGGGATCGACAATACATTGCTGCACCCAGGGGGCCGATTGCTCGAGCAGGCGGCGCAATAGATGCGATTTGCCTGAGCCGGAATTGCCCTGCACCAACAGGCGCGTGGCCAGCAGCTCTTCGAGATCGAGCGTCGCGGGCGCGGCGCCCGTGGTGACGCCCATGTCGATTGCTACCTTCATCCGGTCTCCGATTGGCGGGATACGTCCCGGTCAGTCGGGAGTCACGCGAGGGTTCGAGTTGGGTAACCGACTGTTAGCACCGACGATGGCGATTCGGGGAATTGGGGAAGGCTCCGGTTGGGGTGTGGGCGCTTTTGTCCCCAACCGGTATTCGCCTCACAAATCCCGCAGCAATCGTGCCGGCCGTGCCGAGGCGGCGCGGAGGATGGTCAGGGCGCCGAGGCACGCGGTGATGGCGATGGCGGCGAGCAGGACCACGGCCAAAGCGTCGCTGCCGATGGAGAATTCGACGTTGAGCAGCAACATGCTGACCAGCCACCCCAGGCCAATGCCCAGGGCAATGGCGGGCAGCACGGCGAGGGTGGCCAGGATCAGATATTGCAGGAACGCCGTGGCCAGCAGTTCGAAGCGGGTCGCGCCCAGCACCTTGGTGATCACCGTGTCGGCTTCGCGCTGGCGGCGGCCGGTGGCGAGGCTGCCGACGAGGACCAGCAGGCCATTGCCGACGGCGAGGCCACCGACCAGCACGGCGGCGAAGGAGAGTTGGCTCAGGGCGTCGGTGATCTGCTTGAGGGTGTCGCCGATGGCGATAAAGCGGATGTCAGGAAGTTCGCTGGCGAGCAGGCGCGTCACGGCTTCTTCATGGCCGGGCGCAGCGGTGACGGCAGCGAACAGGGTGGTTGGATATTGCTCGATGACGCCGGGCGAGAAGGTGGCGAGGAAGTCGATGCCGCCCTGCCAGGAATAATCGCGGAAGCTGGCGATGGTGACGGTCACGGCTTCGCCGAAAATGGTGAAGGTGAGTGTATCGCCCAGATCAACGCCGAGGCCGGAGCGCAGGCTTTGATGCAGGGAGACGAGGCCGGGTCCGGCATAGTCGGATGGCCACCACGCGCCGGCAACCAGCCGCGAGGAAGCGGGCAGCTCGGCGCGGAAGGTGAGGGGCACTTCGCCAGCCAAGAGGAACGTGGCTTCGGGGCCACGGGTGCGGGCGGTTTCGGCGGGGGCGCCGGCGATTTCGGTCAGGGCGCCGCGCAGCATGGGGGTGGCGACGAAGCTGGTGATTTCGGCGTCGGCGCCGGCCATGGTGGTGAGGGTTTCGACTTCGTCGGAGAACAGGTCGGAAGCGACCAGCGTGGGCACGTCGAAGGCCGAGGCACCGAGAAATTCCTGGCGCAGATTGGCTTGCAGCACCAGAACGACAATCAGCATGGCAAGCGCCATCCCGGCCGACACCACCACCGAGGCCGCGTTCTGGCCGGAGCCGGAAATGGCGCGCAGAGCGTGGCGGAAAATCCGGTTGCGCGGCGCGGGGAGGCGGTCCAGCGCGAACTGGATGGCGCGGATGAACAGCTCGAACAGAATGGCCGAAGCGGCGGCGGCAAGGCCGAAGGCGGCGACCAACACGGCATCGCCGGTCATCAGCCAGGCCAGGACAAAAAAGGCGATGGCGGCGGCGATCAGCGGCAGCAACTGCCAGGAGAACAGCAAAGCGCGCCAGTCGATGGGCGGGGCCGACAGGCCCTTGGAGCGGAACAGCAGCACCGGGCGGATGGCCTGGGCCTGCTGTAACGGCAGATAGGCAAAGGCGAAGGCGGTGACCAGTCCGGCGGCAGCGGCCACCAGCAGCGGCTGGAGATGGAGGGCGGGGACGAGGTCGATGCCGACGGCGCCGCCAATGGTGGGCAGCACGAGGAAGGCGCCGCCGCCACCGATGACGAGGCCAATGCCGACGCCGACAGCGGCCAGCGCCGCCACCTGGGCGAAGAAATGCAGGAAGATGCGGCTGCGGCCGGCGCCCATGCTGCGCAGGATGGCAATGACGCTGGCACGTTCGGCGATATAGGCCTGCATGCCAGTCCAGACGCTGACGCCGCCGATGAGCAGCGAGCCGAGGCCGACGATAACGAGGAAGCGCATGAACAGGTCGTAATAGCGCACCATATCGCCCAGCCCGTCGCGGGCAGACCGCACGGTCCAGCCGCTATCGGCCAGGGCCTCCAATGCGGGCTTGCCGGCATCGGCGTCACGGTCATTGAGCAGCAGTTTGTAGCGATACCAGGTGCCCAGCCCGGGCAGCGGGGAGGAGCGGTCGGAGACCTTGGCGAAGCCCTCGGTGGTGATCAGCGCGGTGAGGCCAAGGCGGAAGCCGCGCACGGCGCTGTCGGGCAGCTTGGTCAGCGTGCCGCGCGCTTCGAACTGGGTGCCGCCGAGATTGAAGCTGTCGCCAACGGTGATGCCGAGCTGGTCGAGCAGCAGCGGATCGACCAGTGCTCCGGGGATGTCGTCGTGCGGCGCGAGCAATTCGGCGAGGCTGGCGCCTTTGCTCAGCTGCGGGCTGATGACGCGGCTGAGCAAAGGATAGGTGGGGCCAACGGCGGAGAGATCGACAAAGGCATCGCCGATGGAGCTCTCAGCGCGCAGATTGGTATCGATGACGCTGGAAATGGTGCCGAAGCCGGCGATGGTGGCGAGTTCTTCGGACGTGGCCAACCGGTCGGCGCGGGAGAGCTCGAGGTCGCCGCCCATCAATTCGGCGGCGCCGTCATCAATGGCGCGGGTGATGCTGGCGCCGACTGAATTGACGCCGGCAATCAGCGCAGTGCCAACGGCAAGGCAGACCACGAGCAGCAGGAAGCGGCGCAGATCGCCGCGCATATCCAACAGGCCAATGCGGATGGCGGCCCAGATGGCGCGCATCAGACGGTCACCGGGGTTTCGACCAGTTGACCCGCCGTCATGGTCAGCATGCGGTCGGCGCGGGCGGCCAGATGGGGATCATGGGTGATGAGCACGACGGCGGTGCCCTGCTTGCGGGCGAGATCGAACATCAGGTCGACGACCAGCGCGCCGGTGGTCTGGTCGAGATTGCCGGTGGGCTCGTCGGCCAGCAGCAAGGGCGGATTGGCGACCATGGCGCGGGCCAGGCCAACGCGCTGCTGCTCGCCACCCGACAGGGCCGAAGGGCGATGGTCGAGCCGCTTGCCGAGCCCGACAGCGTCGAGCGCAGCGGCTGCCTGCTCGCGGATCTGGGCCTGGGACAGTTTGGGCGACGCGATTTCGAGGGCGAGGCCGACATTGTCGAGGGCCGAAAGCGAGGGAATCAGGTGAAAGCTCTGGAACACGATGCCCATGGTGCGGCGGCGGAAGCGGGCCAGATCATCCTCGGAGAGGCCGCCCAGCTCCGAGCCATGCACCATGACCTGCCCGGCGCTGGCGCGCTCGAGGCCGGCCAGCAGCATCAGCAGCGAGGTTTTGCCGCTGCCCGAAGGGCCGACGATGGCGACTACCTCGGCCGGTTCGACCCGCAGGCTGACCCGCCGGAGGATGTGCAGCGGGCGGCCGGCAATCTCCAGGCTGTAGTCTACATTGCGGGCATCAATAATCGGTGCTTGCGAGGACTTCACGACAACCATTTCCATTTCGACGCGTTCAGGTCATCCTGAGCGCGGGGCAAATCCGCGAATTTCAATATTTCTACCGGCCATTCGGTAGCGAATTGGTAACATCGGCGTCAGGTGTGGCAGATTCTTATTGGCTTCGGTATCTCAGCACTGGCAGACATAAACAGAATCTGCTGATTCAAGGCGGTGGAGGGGCATTCCCGATGAAGAAGATGTTGACGATTGGCGCCGCGCTGCTGGCGACCCAGCTGGTTGGGCTGCCGGCACAGGCCGCTGAACCGCAACTGGCGTTGCTGACCTCCTATATTGGGGATTGGCGCGGTGAAGGCGCGTTGGTCGGCGGCAGCAAGGCTGAGCCGTTCCGCTGCCGGCTGGCCATCGCCAAGGGCAATCAGAGCAAGGTGAACTATACCGGGCGTTGTACGCTGGTGGACGCCACGCTCTCGATCAGCGGCACCATCGCCTATAATGACGCCGAAGCCCGCTATGAAGCGGCGATGAGCTCGAATGCCGGCTTTACCGGCCTCGCCATCGGGCGCGAACGCGGCGGGCAGATCAGCTTCGACCTGCGCGAGCAGCAGAAGGACCGAGGCGGCAGCGATGTGCGAATCGGGTCCCGCATTCTGCTGGTCGAGGGGAAGATCACCGTGGATTTCGAGGTCGAGTTCAACAATTCGGGCAATGTGCTGACCGCATCAGTGCCGTTCAGCCAGTAGGTTTTTCAGCTTTGTCAGGCGGTTCCGGCGGCGGGGTTTCGCCGGAACGACGCTGTGCGAGGAGCACGGCGGCATTGACACGCGCAGCGAGATGATCAATCTTGTATGGAAGATAGCACCGGGCCGTGAGGCCCTTTCCAGCAGCAAGATTCCATTAGACATGACCAAGAAATTCGCCATCGTCGGGACCGGCGGGCGTCACCAGATGTTCCGTGAAGCCGTAGCCGAAACCCATGCCGACAGCGCCGAACTGGTAGCGCTCTGCGACATCAACCAGAGCCGGCTGGCCCTGTCAGCGCATAAGGTGCCCAATAAGGGTGGCAATGGCATCGCCACCTATCTGGCCGAGGATTTCGACCGGATGCTCGAGGAGCAGCAGCCCGATACGGTGATCGTCACCACGCCGGATTATCTGCATGACGAATACATTGTGCGCGCGCTCAAGGCGGGCCGCAATGTGATGACCGAAAAGCCGATGACCATCGATATCGCCAAGCTCAAGCGCATTCTCGATGCGCAGCGCGAGAGCGGCAAGTCGGTGACGGTGACCTTCAACTATCGGTATTCGCCGGCACGGACCCAGCTCAAGGACATGCTGATGAACGGGGTGATCGGCGAGATTACCGCCATCGACTTCCGCTGGTATCTCGACCGGGTGCATGGCGCCGACTATTTCCGCCGCTGGCACCGCTACAAGGACAAGTCGGGCGGGCTTCTGGTGCATAAATCCACCCACCATTTCGACCTGCTCAACTGGTGGGCCGGCTCGACCCCGAAAAGCGTATCGGCGGTCGGCAAGCTGGATTTCTACACCCCGGAAATGGCGATCAAGCTGGGGCTGGAAGGCCATGGCGAGCGCTGCCATACCTGCCCGGTGGCCGCCAAATGTGATTTCTTCATGGACCTCGAAAAGGACGAACCGCTTAAGGCGCTGTATCTCGACAGCGAGGGCGATGACGGCTATTGGCGCGACAAATGCGTGTTTGCCGATGACATCACCATCGAGGACACCATGCAGGTGCAGGCGCAATATGCCTCGGGCGCTTCGCTGAATTATACGCTGGTGGCCTATTCGCCCTGGGAAGGGCTGGAGGTGAAATTCCACGGCACCAAGGGCGAGCTGACCCACAAGCATATCGAAGTGCATGGCGTGTTTGCCGGCGGCGAGCGCGACAAGGAAGAGCGGCATAATGTGACCACCGAGCTGCATCTGGCCGGGGGCCTGCCGCAGCAGATCGAAGTGTGGGAAGGCAAGGGCAGCCATGGCGGTGCCGACCCGATCATGCTGGGCTATCTGTTTGACCCGCAGAATATGCCGGCCGACGAATATGGCCGGGCGTCGGACCAGGTGTCGGGGGCATGGTCGATCCTGACGGGCATTGCCGCCAACCAGTCGATCGCGCGCAATGGCGAGCGGATCTATATCGACGCGATGCTGAAAGAGGCCGGGATCGAACTATAGGGGGCGAAAGCCCCCACCCGCGGCGCTGAATGAGCCGTGGGTAATTCGGCAGCGAGCGTGACTTACCGGCGAAAATACGCTCATGGTCGTGGAAGGAAACAGTAAGGTGGCGGCGGGCGTGCTGGAAGCAGGTGAGGAGACCATGGCGATGCGCGTCGTTGGCGCGCTACGCGACGATATCGTCACCATGGTGCTCAAGCCCGGTGATGTGATTTCCGAGAGTGATATTGCCGGCCGCTATGGCGTGTCGCGCCAGCCAGTGCGCGAGGCGTTTATCCGCCTGGCGCAGCAGGGCTTGCTGCTGATCCGGCCCAAGCGGGCCACCGTGGTCAAGAAAATCTCGCCCGAAGGCGTGCGGCAATCGCGCTTCATCCGCGAATCCATCGAGGTAGAAATCATCCGCCGGGTGGCGGCGCATCCGGGTGATGACGCAGCGGGCGTGCTGCAGAGCCTGATCGCCGACCAGGAAGCCGCCTCTTCGGCCAATGACAGCCGGCGCTTTCATACGCTGGACGAACTGTTTCACCGCACGCTGTCGCGGCTGGCGGGCGTGGAATATGCTTGGCAGCTGATCGACGACCACAAGATGCAGCTCGACCGGGTGCGCTATCTGACGCTGGGCGCCTCGTCGTCACAGCGGGCCATTGACGAGCACAAGGCCATTGTCGCCGCCGTAGCCAAGGCCGATCCGGCGGCGGCCGAACTGGCAATGCGGGCGCATCTGGCGCGCGCCGAGGTGCTGCTCAACCAGACCATCGCCGAGCATCCGGATTTTTTCGAATAGGGTCAGCAGGCTGGTCCGACTGAACTTGTTCCGGCCCATCCCGTTACCCCCGCATCGGCGGGGGGCGCTGTTTTGGGACGGCGCAGCATGGCAACAGGAACGCACAGATGAAAACACGGCGCTTGGGCAAGACGGGCTACGAGGTCTCCGAAATCGGGCTGGGCTGCTGGCAGCTGGGTGGGGATTTTGGCCCGGTGGGGGATGACACCGCCTCGGCGATTCTCGACGCGGCCAATGCGGCAGGGGTGAGTTTCTGGGACACGGCCGACGTCTATGGCGGTGGCTTGAGCGAAAGCCGCATCGGCAGCCATGGCAAGGGGCCGGGCGTGCATGTGGCGACCAAATTGGGACGCTCGGGTACGCTCTATCCCGATCATTATTCCAAGGATGGGGTGCGGGCGAGCCTTCAGGCGTCCGCCCAGCGGCTGGGGGTAGCGACGCTCGATCTGGCGCAATTGCATTGCGTGCCGCCGGCGGTGCTGGAAGATGGGGCGATTTTCGGCTGGATGGATGAGTTGCAGGCCGAAGGACTGGTGCGGCATTGGGGCGCCAGCGTCGAGACCATTGACGAGGGGTTGTTGTGCCTCGAGCAGCCAGGCTGCGCCACGCTGCAGATCATTTTCAATCTGTTCCGTCAGGATGCCGCCACGGTTTTGCTGCCCAAGGCGGCGGAGTGCGATGTCGGCATTATCGTGCGGCTGCCGCTGGCGAGCGGGCTGCTGAGCGGCAAGTATGATCGCAATACGCGCTTCGATGCCTCCGATCACCGCAATTACAATGCCGATGGGCAGTCCTTTTCGGTGGGTGAGACCTTTTCCGGCCTGCGCTTCGAGCGCGGGGTGGAGCTGGTGAACGAATTGCGCGGATTGGCGCCCGAGGGCATGGCAATGAGCCAGTTCGCGCTGCGCTGGATTTTGGATCATCCACAGGTCAGCACCATCATCGCCGGGGTGAGCAAGCCGGAACAGCTGGCCGACAATGTGGCGGCGAGCGAGCATAAGAGCCTGTTCCCGGCGCTGATGGGCGAGCTGGCCCAATGGTATTCCACGGCAGTAAAGCCTGAAATCCGCGGCGGGGTTTGAGGTATTTCTTCACCTCGCCCCTCAGGGGCGGGGGACTGCTCAGTGCGTGGGAGAGCTTGCATCGCCCCTAGCGCATCCGGCCAAGCATCCCTACCTTGTGCCGAACACTAGAACCTGCCGAGTTATCTCCATGTCCCAGCACGAAGCCTTCGACCTCATCCGCGACGAACAGATCGCGGAGGTGAATTCGCGGGCGCAATTGTTCCGGCATAAAAAGACCGGGGCCGAGGTGCTGAGCCTGGTCAATGACGACGAGAACAAGGTGTTTGGCATCACCTTCAAGACGCCGCCGAGCGACTCGACCGGCATTGCCCATATTCTGGAACACTCGGTGCTGTGCGGGAGCCGGAAATATCCGGTGCGCAAGCCGTTTGTGGAGCTGATCAAGGGAAGCCTGAACACCTTCCTCAACGCCATGACCTTTCCGGACAAGACCGCCTATCCGGTGGCCAGCCAGAATCTGAAGGATTTTTATAATCTGGTGGACGTGTATCTCGATGCGGTGTTTTTCCCGCTGATCACCGAGGATACGTTCCGGCAGGAAGGCTGGCATTACGAGCTGGAGAACACCGCCAGCCCGCTGGTGTATAAGGGCGTGGTGTTCAACGAGATGAAGGGCGTGTTTTCCTCGCCCGATGCGGTGATGCGCGACCTGTCGCAGCGCTCGCTCTATCCCGATGTGACCTATGGCAAAAGCTCGGGCGGCGACCCTAAGGCAATTCCGGCGCTGAGCTACCAGCAGTTCAAAGCGTTCCACCAGACCTATTATCACCCGTCCAATACGCGAGCGTTCTTCTCGGGCGATGATGATGCCGGAGAGCGGCTGGCGATTCTGGATGCGTATTTCAGCCAGTTCGAGCGGGCGCCGGTGGATGCCGAGGTGAAATTGCAGCCGCGCTTCAATGCGCCGCGCAGCATCGTCGCCACCTACGCCGGCACCAAGGAAGCGGGCAAGGTGCGCGACGGCATGGTGTCGGTCAACTGGATGCTCGATCCGCCCGCCGACCGCGCCGAAGTGCTGAGCCATGGCATGCTGAGCTATCTGCTGGCTGGCAATCCGGCGGCGCCATTGCGCAAGGCGCTGACAGAATCGGGGCTGGGCGAGGGCATGACCGGCGGCGGCATCGGCGCCGGGCTGCGCCAGCCGATGGCCAGCTTTGGTATGAAGGGGATCGACCCGGCCGACGCCGAAAAAGTCGAGTCGCTGATCCTCAAGACGCTGGGCGAGATTGCCGAGACTGGCTTTGCTGCGGATCAGCTGGAGGCGGCGGCCAATACGTTTGAGTTCTCGTTGCGCGAGAACAATACCGGCTCGTACCCGCGCGGCATGATCTACATGTTCAACGCGCTGGGGGTCTGGCTGCATGACGGCGATCCGCTGGCGGCGCTGCATTTCGAAGAGGCGTTGACGACGCTGAAGCAGCAGGCTGCTGCGGGGCATTTCGAAGCCGAAATCCGCCGTCTTTTCCTCGACAATACGCACCGCACCACCGTGACCCTGAGCGCCGACCCGGAGCAGGGGGCGCGCGAGGTGGCCGACGAGGTGGCGATGTTGGCCGGGGTGCGGCAGGGGCTGGATGGGGCGGCGCTGGAGGCGACGGTGGCCGAAACCGTTCGGCTCAAGGCGCTGCAGGAAGAGGTGGATGATCCGGCCGAACTGGCCAAGATTCCGACGCTGACGCTGGGCGATCTGCCGCGCGAAAGTCGCACGGTGCCAATCGATATCGGCACGCTGGGCGGGGCGCGGCTGTTCAATCACGAACTACCGACGCTGGGGATCGTCTATCTCGATCTGGGGTTCGATCTGCATGTGCTGGATAAGGGCCTGTTGCCTTATCTGCCACTGTTCGGGCGGGCTCTGTTGCAGACCGGGACCAGCAAGGAAGATTTCGTGTCGCTGACGCAGCGCATCGGGCGGTCGACGGGCGGCATTGCCCTGCATCGGGGCCTGTCGACGCTGCAGGGCGGCGAGGGGAGTGCTGCGTGGTTCTTCCTCTCGGGCAAGGCGGTGCCGGACAAGCTTGAGGAAATGCTCGCCATCATGGGCGACGTGTTGCTCGATGCGCAGCTGGATAATCGCGAGCGCTTCCGCCAGATGGCGCTGGAAGAAAAGGCCGGCTTCGAAGCGCGGCTGGTGCCAAGCGGCAATGCCATTGTAGATATGCGGCTGAAATCCGGGCTGACCGAGGCGAGCTGGATTGCCGAGCAATTGGGCGGGGTGAGCTATCTGCAATTCCTGCGCGGGTTGGTGACGCGGATCGATAGCGATTGGGACGGGGTGGCGGCGACGCTGAAAACCATCCGCGACCGGCTGTTCAATCGTGGGCGAATGGTGGTCAATGTGACCGCCGATGGGGCGCTGCGGGAGCGGGCACAGGGGGAGCTTGCCGGGTTCCTTGGGCGGCTGCCGAATGCGGAGGTGGGGCTGGCCGACTGGAGCGTGAAATTTGCGCCGAAGTCGGAGGGGCTGATCATTCCGGCGCAGGTCAATTATGTCGGCAAGGGCGCCAATTTGCGGGCGCTCGGGTTTGAGCTGACCGGGGCATCGAGCGTGGTGCTGAAGTTTTTGAATACCACCTATCTGTGGGACAAAATCCGGGTGCAGGGCGGGGCCTATGGCGGCTCGAGCCGGTTTGACCTGACCAGCGGGAATTTCTCGTTCCTGTCGTACCGCGATCCGAATTTGCTCAAGACGCTGGATGCCTATGACGGGGCTAGCAAGGCGCTCAATGCCGGGATCGGCGCCAATGATCTGACGCGCTCGATCATCGGGGTGATCGGGGATGTGGATGGTTATGAATTCCCCGATGCCAAGGGCTATTCCTCGATGTGGCGGCAGCTGACCGGGACGACAGACGCGATCCGCCAGCAGCGGCGCGACGAGATTTTGAGCACCACCGAGGCCGATTTCAAGCGGCTGGCCGAGGCCGTGGACGCGGTGGCGCGGCAGGGGCATGTAGTGGTGCTGGGCGGCGAGGCGGCGATCACGGCGGCCAATGCGGAGCGGCCGGGGCTGCTGGATGTGACCAAGGTGATGTGAGGGAAAGATGGATTGCCCGGACAGGCCGGGCAATGACGCTGTGGCACGATCTCTCCCCAGCGTCATCACCGGGCTTGTTTTGGTGATCCATTTTCGAACCACTTGCGCTGAACTGCGTTAGTCTGGGCCATGGCCCAGATCCTTGATCATCAGCTGCATATTCGGGCGATTGATGCCTATATCGATCCGGCGGTGCCGCGGGAGCGGGCGATTATTACCCATGGCCATGCCGATCATGCGCGGGCCGGGCATGGGGCAGTGCTGGCGACGCCGGATACCATTGCCATCATGCAGACACGCTATGGCGCGGATTGCGCCGGGCGGTTCGAGCCGCTGGAATTTGGCGTGCCGCTGCGCATTGATGATGTCACCATAACGCTGGTGCCGGCCGGGCATATTCTGGGTTCGGCACAGGTGCTGGTGGAGCAGGCCGGGCAGCGCGTGGTGGTCACCGGCGACTATAAGCGGCTCGCCGACCGCACGGCGCAGCCCTATCAATTGGTGCAATGCGACCTGCTGGTGACCGAGGCGACATTTGGCTTGCCGGTGTTCCAGCATCCCCATCCCAGCGTCGAAATTGCGCGGCTGTTGCAGTCGGTGGCCGACCAGCCGGAGCGGGCGCATCTGGTGGGGTGCTATGCGCTGGGCAAGGCGCAGCGGGTGATCGCGCTGCTGCGCGACGTCGGGTGGGACCAGCCGATTTATCTGCATGGGGCGATGCTGCGGCTCTGTGCGCTGTATGAGGAACTCGGCGTGTCGCTCGGCGAGTTGCGGCCGGCGCTGGATGTGCCCAAGGCGGCGTTTGCCGGGCAGATCGTCATCGCGCCGCCCTCGGCCATTCGCGACCGCTGGAGCCGACGCTTTCCCGATCCGGTGACCTGCCAGGCGTCGGGCTGGATGAGCGTCAAGCAACGGGCCAGGCAGGCGCTGGTGGAATTGCCACTGGTAATTTCGGACCATTGCGACTGGGGCGAACTGCTGCAGACCGTCAAGGAAACCCAGGCGGAAACCGTGTGGGTGACGCATGGCCGTGAGGATGCGCTGGTCTACTGGTGCCGGACGCAGGGGCTTCAAGCTGAGCCGCTCAATATCCAGGGCTTCGAGGACGACGGCGGGGAGGAGGCATGAAGCGCTTTGCCCAATTGCTGGAGCTGCTGGCGCTGACGCCATCGCGCACCCGCAAGCTGACGGCGCTGACGCAGTATTTTCGCGAGGTGCCGGACCCCGATCGTGGTTATGCGCTGGCGGTGCTCACCGGGGCGCTGAGTTTCCGCAATGTGAAGCCGGCGCTGCTCAAGGAGATTGTGCTGGCCGAGGTGGACGAGACGCTGTTCGCCATGAGCTACGACTATGTCGGCGATCTGGGCGAGACCATCGCGCTGATCTGGCCGCATCATGGCGCGATGGGCGATCTGCCGTCGCTGACCGATCTGATCGAGCTGTTCAACACCACCTCCAAGAGCGAATTGCCGAAGCTGATCGCCGGGCTGCTGACGCAGGCGGGGATCAATGAGCGTTGGGCGCTGGTGAAGCTGGCAACGGGAGCGCTGCGCATCGGGGTGTCAGCGCGGCTGGCCAAGACGGCGCTGAGCGAGATGAGTGGCGTGCCGGTGCAGGAAATCGAGGAGGTCTGGCACGGCATCAAACTGCCCTATTTGGAGCTGTTTGCCTGGCTGGATGGGAAGGCCGCGCGGCCCGATATCGATCAGTCGGCGCGGTTTCATCCACTGATGCTGAGCAATCCGATTGATGAGGAAAAAGATCTGAGTCGGCTCAATCCCGGGGATTTTTCGGCGGAGTGGAAATGGGACGGCATCCGGGTGCAGCTGGTGCTGGGCGGGGGGACGGTGTCGCTGTTTTCGCGGACGGGGGATGATATCGCGGCGGCGTTTCCCGACATTGTGGACAATGTGCAGGGCATTGCGGTGCTGGATGGCGAATTGCTGGTGGGCAAAGATTTTGAGCCGGGCTCGTTCAATGATTTGCAGCAGCGGCTGAACAAGAAGGTGGCGTCGGCAAAACATCTCAAGGAGAGCCCGGCCTTTATCCGGCTCTATGACATGCTGTTTGACGGGCGCGAGGATGTGCGGGTGTTGCCCTGGACCGAGCGGCGGGCGCGGCTGGAGGCGTGGCTGTTGGCCAATCCCCAGACGCGGCTGGATCTGTCCGAGGTGCTGCCGTTTGCCGATTGGGACGCGTTGGCGCGGTTGCGGCGGCAAGGGGCGGATGAGCATGGG
Organism: Devosia sp. A449; assembly: GCF_054489375.1. Lineage (NCBI taxonomy): Bacteria > Pseudomonadati > Pseudomonadota > Alphaproteobacteria > Hyphomicrobiales > Devosiaceae > Devosia > Devosia sp. A449. The sequence continues at coordinate 74,431 of NZ_JBTMWU010000003.1, forward strand.
CATGAGGGGGTGATGCTCAAGCTCAAGACCTCGCCCTATGTGCCGGGGCGGCCCAAGGGGTTCTGGTTCAAATGGAAGCGCGATCCGAATGTGGTGGATGCGGTGCTGATGTATGCGCAGCGCGGGCACGGCAAGCGCAGCTCGTTCTATTCGGACTACACATTCGGTGTGTGGAAGGGCAACGAGATCGTGCCCATCGGCAAGGCGTATTTCGGCTTTACCGATGAGGAACTAAAGCTGCTGGATAAGTGGATCCGGGCCAATACGGTGCAGGCCTTTGGGCCGGTGCGCGAGGTGAAAAAGGAATTGGTATTCGAGGTGGCGTTTGACTCGGCGCAGGTGAGTGCACGGCATAAGTCGGGGGTGGCGCTGCGGTTTCCGCGGATTAGCCGGATAAGATGGGACAAGCCGGCGAGCGAGGCGGCGACGCTGGAGGATATGGCGGTGTTTGTGGCGGCCACTTAACGCCCCCACGTCATTGCGGGCTTGTCCCGGCAATCCATGCGGTGCTTTGGTCAACCCGCAGGTTGGATCACCGGGACAAGCCCGGTGATGACGGTGGGGTGAGATCGAGAATCCCACCAAATACAGGAGGCATGATGTCATCACGGAGCATTCATGAGCGGCTGCTGACGCTGGACAAGCAGATGCAGGCTGCGGCCGACGCCATGGATTTTGAGGAGGCCACGCGTCTGCGCAACGAGATAGCGCGGATCCGGGGCGAGGCCCCGGTGCAGGAGGGTGATCCGGATACCGTGACCGTCAGCCAGCCGCCGCCGGGGGCGATGGGGCTGGGCACGCAGGTGCCGGTGCGGCAGCCGCCCAAGGGCTGGGTGAAGCCGAAAAAGCCGGATTTTATGACAAAAGGGCGGAAGCGCTAGCCCGCTTTCACCAGCCGCTCATCGGCCAGCTTCTTGATCTCTTTCAATTCCGAAATGGTGGTCTGGAGGTCTTCGAGCTGGGCTTCGAGGGAGGCCAGGCGCTCGTCGACCTTGCCGATCAGCAGGTGGACCTGCTGGCTGCGGTTGGCGTCGTAGAGGCTGAGATAGTCGGAGATGTCGCGCAGCGAAAAGCCGAGGCGCTTGCCGCGCAGGATCAGGATCAGCCGGGCGCGGTCGCGCCGGCGAAAGACGCGGGTGGCGCCGACTCGTTCGGGCGACAGCAGGCCCTTGGCTTCGTAGAAGCGGATGGCGCGCGTCGAGATGCCGAACTCCTTGGCGAGGTCGGCAATGGCGAACAGGTCGCGGTTTTCGGCTTCGGGGCGGTTCACGGTTTGGCTCTTGTCTGGGCGTATTCCTCGCGCAGCTCTTTCTTGGAGAGCTTGCCGATCAGCGTCTTGGGGAGGGCGTCCTTGAAGATGATTTCCTTGGGCATTTCAATCTTGTTGAGGCGCTCGGCGAGGAATTTCTTCAGCGCCTCCTCGGTCACGGACTGGCCGGGCTTGAGTTTGACATAGGCGACGGGCGCCTCGCCGCGATATTCGTCTGGCACGCCGATGACGTTGGTTTCCTCGACCGCCTCATGGGTCATCAGCGCTTCCTCGATGGTGCGCGGATAGACGTTAAAGCCCGAGCAGATGATCAGATCCTTGATGCGGTCAACGAGGAAGACATAGCCGTCTTCGTCCATATGGCCGACGTCGCCGGTGCGCAGCCAGCCATCCATGAAGGCGGCCTCAGTGGCGGCGGCGTCGTCGAAATAGCCAACCATGACCTGGGGGCCCTTGACCTGCAATTCGCCATCTTCGCCGATGCTGACCACCTTGCCGCTGTCGATATCGACAAAGCGGATATCGGTGGCGGGGAGCGGCAGGCCGATGGACATCGGCTTGGAGGGGGAGCGTAGCGAGGCGCAGCAGACCACCGGGGAGGCTTCGGTCAGGCCATAGCCCTCGGCCAGGATGGCCTTGGATTTGTGGGCGAAGGCGTTGCGCACTTCATCGGGCAGGGCGGCGCCGCCGGAAATGGCGACTTCCAGACTCGCCAACTGCTCGGCGGTGACATGGCCGGCGCGGGCAACCGCATTGAGCAAGGTGGGCACGGCGGGCAGCACGTTGGCGCGGGTGCGGGCGAAGACGTTGAGCAAGGCCTTGAGCTCGAAGCGCGGCAGCATCACCACCTGGGTGCCGTTGCAGAGCGGCACATTCATGCACACCGTCATGGCGAAGATGTGGAAAAACGGCAGCACGGCGATGACCTTGGAAGGCGGGTAGAACAGCCCATCACCCCATTTGTCGATCTGGCTCATATTGGCGGCGATATTGGCGTGAGAGAGCAAGGCGCCCTTGGGCACACCGGTGGTGCCGCCGGTATATTGCTGCACGGCGATATCGTTGAGCGAGTCGATGACCACGGCGTCGGGCGTTTCATGGCGCGCGATCATGTCGTGAAACAGGGTCACCTGGCTGCGGACCGGCGAGGCGCCGAGGCGGGCCAGATCCTTGCGCTTGGCCACCGAAAACAGGAATTTCTTCAGCAGCGGCAGCGCGTCGGGGAAGTGACACACCACCAGGGATTTGATGTGGCCGGCCTCGACCAGTTTTTCGGCCTTTTCGTAGATCGACTGCAGATCGAGCGTGATCATCACATCGGCGCCGGCATTGGAGGTGATGTGGCTCAACTCGTGCACGGTATAGAGCGGGTTGCAGTTGACGACGATGCCGCCGGCGCGGAGCACGGCGTAATAGGCGATGGGATAGAAGGGCGTATTGGGCAGCATGATGGCGACCCGCGTGCCCTTCTTGACGCCAAACTGGCGCTGCAGCGCGCCGGCAAAGGCGATGATCTTCTTGGCGAGGTCGCCGAAACTGGTGGTGTGCCCAAGAAAATCCAGCGCCACGGCGGAGGGATTGCGGGCGCAGGCGGCCAGCACCTGCTCATGCACCGGCCGCGTATCGATCGGGGTGTCCCAGACAATGCCGTCGGGATAGCTGGCGATCCAGGGGCGGAGCGGAGCGGCGGCGGTGTCGAGCGTCGTGGCCATGGATTCCTCCGGGGTGCCGGGTTCGGCGTGCGGGCTTTGTCGCCCTTTGTCTGTGACGAATATTTCATGGCTTTACGTTAGCGTCAAACGACTGCCCGAACTTCCGAGCAACTGATGCGTTGAGGGGACAGCACATCACGGAGATCGGTGAATCCGACGTAATGGACAGTTGGTTGACGTATAGGTAAAGCTTGCTAGACTGCGCTCAACAAATATGGGCGGGTCGCGCTATGATCCCGGCGCGGCGGCCCAGCGATCAAGTCGAACGATTCGGCCTCTGGTCACAGGTTCTGGGATGAGGCGCTCGGCCCGTGGTGGCATGAGCGACACCAAGGAGGGCATGAAGTGACCTTTGCGCTGATCTTGATTGCACTGGTGGCGTTTGCCGTGTTGGCGATGCGGGAATCCTCGCTGCGCGACTGGGGCGTGGTGGTGCTGGTCATCGGCATCCTGTCGCGCTTCGGCACCAATGACGCCGGCTTTGCCATGGCCACCGACATTGTGGGTTGGGTGCTGGCGCTGCTGCCCGGCGCGATCTTGCTGTTGCTCAGTGTTACCGCCATCCGCAAGCCGCTGCTGACCACGCCGATCTATGGTGCGGTCAAAACCATCCTGCCCAAGGTCAGCCGCACCGAGCAGGAAGCGCTGGACGCCGGCACGGTTGGCTGGGACGCCGAGCTGTTTTCGGGTCGTCCGGACTGGACCAAGCTGACCTCGATCCGCCCGCTGACGCTGACAGCGGAGGAGCAGGCGTTTCTGGACAACCAGACCGAAACTGCCTGCCAGATGATCGACGACTGGGACATCCGCAATAATCGCGCGGACCTCTCGCCTGAGCTGTGGCAGTACCTCAAGGACGAAGGCTTCCTCGGCATGCTGATTGCCAAGGAGCATGGCGGCCTGGGCTTTTCGGCGCAGGCGCAGTCGATGATCGTCTCCAAGATCGCCAGCCGTTCGGTGGCGACCGGCATCACCGTGATGGTGCCCAATTCGCTCGGGCCGGGCGAATTGCTGGAGCGCTATGGCACGCCGAGCCAAAAGGAAAAATATCTGGGCCGGTTGGCGCGCGGGCAGGAAGTGCCCTGCTTTGCACTGACGGGCGTGCATTCAGGGTCGGACGCCGGCGGCATGCGCGACTATGGCACCGTGACCAAGGGGATGTATCAGGGCGCCGAAGTGCTCGGCGTGAAGCTGAGTTTTGACAAGCGCTACATCACCCTGGCGCCGATCGCCACGCTGGTGGGGCTGGCCTTCATTCTGCAGGACCCGGATAATCTGCTGGGTCGCGGCAAGGAAATCGGCATCACGCTGGCGTTGGTGCCACATGACCATCCCGGCATGGAAATCGGCCGCCGGCACTATCCGGCGCGGCAGGCCTTTATGAATGGCCCGGTGCGCGGCACGGATGTGTTTATTCCGATGGAATTTCTCATCGGCGGCACCGAATTTGCCGGCCAGGGCTGGCGCATGCTGATGGAATGCCTGTCCACTGGGCGCGCCATTTCGCTGCCGGCTATCGGTTCCATTTCGATCAAGCAGACGCTGCGCACCACCTCGGCCTATGCGCGGGTGCGGCGGCAGTTCGGCATTCCGGTCGGTATCATGGAAGGCGTGGCCGAGCCGCTGGGCGAGATGGTCAAGCGCGCTTACACCTTTGAAGCCGCGCGTAGCCTGACCGCCTCGATGGTGGATGAAGGCCAGCGCCCGGCAGTGATTGCCGGCCTGCTAAAATACACCACGACCGAAGCCATGCGCGACAGTATGGACGACGCTTTCGACATTCATGGCGGCCGCGCCATTCAGGACGGCCCGGGCAATTATCTGTTCGGCGCCTATATGGCGCTGCCGGTGGCGATCACGGTGGAAGGGGCCAATATCCTGACCCGTACGCTGATGACCTTTGCCCAGGGCGTGCTGCGGGCACATCCCTATCTGCTCAAGGAAGTGGACGCGGCGCAGAACAAGGATCGCAAGCAAGGGCTCGACCAGTTCGACCTGGCCTTCGGCGGGCACACCAAATTCATGCTGCGCAATATCGTGGCTAGCCTGCTGCATGGGCTGAGCAATGGTGCGTTTGCCAGCACGCCCAATCAGGGGCCGATGGCCCAGTGGTATCGCCGGCTGCACCGCTATGCGCAGGATTTCGCGCTGGTGGCGGATTGGACCACGGTGTTCCTGGGCGGGGCGCTCAAGCGCAAGCAGAAGATTTCGGGCCGCATGGCCGATATCCTGAGCGACCTCTATCTGATGTCGGCGACGCTGCGGCGGTTTGAAGATGAGGGCCAGCTGGCCGAGGACAAGGAACTGGTCGACGCCATCATGGCCGACCGGATCGCCGCGATGGAAAAGAGCTTTGGCGAGGTGTTCGCCAATTTCCCCAATCCGGTGTTTGCCTGGGCGATGCGGGTGCTGTGCTTCCCGCTGGGGCGGCATGCCCAACCGGCCAGCGATCGGGTGAATTACCGCTTCGTGCGCGCGGTGCTGCGGCCCGGCGCGTTCCGCGACCGGCTGACCACGGGGGCCTATATCTCGTTTGACCCCAATGACATTACCGGCGTGCTGGAAGATGCCTTCATCAAGGTGACCGAGGCCGAGGAAATCGAGGCACGCTTCGTCAAGGCGGCCCGCAAGGGCGTCATCGAGCGTCGGCTGGATCGCGATGCGATTGACGACGCGGTGGCGGCGGGGGTGCTCAATGCCAATGAAGGCGGCATCATGCGGGCGGCCGACGAGGCGACCGACCGCGTGGTGAAGGTGGATGATTTCGCCATGGATGAACTGGTCGAGGGTAAGGACCGGGCGGCGGCGGAGTAGCCCGCCAGCCCTCCCTCTCGCGGGGAGGGAGGCGGTCCGGTGATGAGGAATTCGAGGAGCAAGCATGATCCAGCCGCAAATGCCTGAAACCAAGCATTGGAGCTTCCACCGCGATATCGAGAATATCGGCTGGCTCACCATCAACACGCCGGGCGCCCCGGTGAATGTGCTGAGCCGCGAAGCGATCATGGAGCTGGAAACCCTGATCGGACGCGTCGAGGAACTGGCGCAGACCGGTGAACTGATCGGCGTGGTGCTGCTTAGCGGCAAGGATAGCGGCTTTATCGCCGGGGCCGATGTCAGCGAATTCGATGCGATGAGCGATTTCTCGGTGCTGCCGGAAGCGCTGAAGCGCACCCATGCGCTGTTCGCCCGCATAGAAAAGTTGAAAATTCCGATGGTGGCCGGCATCCATGGCTTCTGCCTTGGTGGCGGGCTGGAGCTGGCGCTGGCGTGCCACTACCGGATCGCCGTCAACAACGACAAGATCCGCATCGGCTTTCCCGAGGTCAATCTGGGGCTGTTCCCGGGCTTTGGCGGCACCGGGCGGAGCATCCGCCAGGCCGGACCGGTCGATGCCATGCAAATCATGCTGACCGGGCGGATGCTCAAGGCCGGGGCGGCGCGCGGCCTGAACCTCATCGACAAGCTGGTGCGCCACCGCGACATGCTGCATTGGGAAGCGCGCAAGGCGGTGTTGCAGAAGCGCAAGTCGGTGCCGGCGCCGATGGTCAAGCGGGTGATGGCGATGGGGCCGTTGCGGAGTTATGTCGCCAACAAGATGCGCGACGAGACCAAAAAGAAGGCGAGGCCCGAGCATTACCCGGCGCCGTTCGCGCTGATCGATCTGTTCGAGCAGCATGGCAATGACTGGCAGGCGATGATCCGCGGCGAGATTGCCGGCTTCGTGCCGCTGATGGGTAGCGACACTGCGACCAATCTGCGCCGGGTGTTCTTTGCTTCGGAGGCGTTGAAAAAGCAGGGCGCCAAGGGGCAAAAATTTGCCCGGGTGCATGTGATCGGGGCCGGGGTGATGGGCGGCGATATCGCCGCCTGGTGCGCGCTGCGCGGCATGAGCGTAACGCTGCAGGATCTCGACGTGGAGCGCATCCAGCCGGCGCTGGATCGCGCCAAGAAGCTGTTCAAGAAACGGCTGAAGAAAAAGCATCTGGTCGATGCGGCCGTGCTGCGGCTGGAAGCCGACCCGAGTGGCAAGGGCGTCGGCCGTGCCGATGTGATCATCGAAGCGGTGGTGGAAAAGCTCGAGGTCAAGCAATCGATCTTTGGCGGGCTGGAAGACCAGCTCAAGCCGGGTGCGATCCTGGCCACCAATACCAGCTCCATCGAACTGGAGCGGATTGCCGAGGTGCTGAAAGATCCGGCGCGGCTGATCGGGCTGCATTTCTTCAATCCCGTGGCGCAGCTGCCGCTGGTGGAGGTGATCCGCTCGAGCTTCAATACTGACGAGCAGATCGGCAAGGGCGCAGCTTTTGCGCTGGCCATCGGCAAGTCGCCGGTGGTGGTGAAATCGGCGCCGGGTTTCCTCGTGAACCGGGTGCTGATGCCCTACATGCTGGGCGCGGTGCAGCGGGTGGAAGCCGGCGAAAGCAAGGAACTGCTCGACGCGGCGGCAGTGGCGTTCGGCATGCCGATGGGGCCGATCGAGCTGATGGATACGGTTGGGCTCGATGTCGGAAAATCGGTGGCGACCGAGCTGGGCCATGCGGTGCCGATCGAGAGCAAATTCGCCATGCTGGTCAAGGACGGAAAGCTCGGCCGCAAGACTGGCGAGGGCTTTTACAAATGGGTCGATGGTAAGGCGCAAAAGGGCGAGACCCCGGCGCATGCTGATCTGGGCGGGCTGGGCCGGGAACTGGTGAAGCCGCTGGTGGATATGACTGAGGTGGTATTGGCCGAGGGCGTGGTCGCCAATGATGGGTTGGCCGATATCGGGGTGATTTTGGGCACCGGATTTGCGCCGTTCCTCGGCGGACCGCTCAAGGCGCGCAAGGATGGGAAGGCATAGAGATGACTGAACTTCGCAGGGTCGCCATTGTCGGGTCGGCGCGCATTCCGTTTGCGCGGGGCAATACCGCCTATGTCGAGGAAACCAATCTGTCGCTGCTCGGCACCGTGCTGGGCGGGCTGGCGGACAAATTTGGCCTCAAGGGCGAAAAGATCGACGAGGTGGTGGCGGGCGCGGTGATCAACCATAGCCGCGACTTCAATCTGGCGCGCGAGGCGGTGCTGGATGCGGGGTTTTCTCCGCGCACGCCCGGCACGACCATGCAGATCGCCTGTGGCACCAGCCTGCAGGCGGCGCTGATGCTGGCCGGCAAGATCGCCTCGGGCGAGATTGACAGCGGCATTGCGGCGGGGTCGGACACGGTCAGCGATAGCCCGATCGTGTTCGGCAACAAGTTTCAGCACCGGCTGCTGGAGGTGAACAAGGCGCGCAGCGCCGGCGAGAAATTCAAGGCGTTCAAGGGCTTCTCATTTGGCGAACTGACCCCGGTGGCGCCCTCGGTCAACGAGCCGCGCACGGGCATGTCGATGGGCCAGCATTGCGAGTTGATGGCGCGCGAATGGGGCATTGGTCGCGAGGCGCAGGATGCGCTGGCGGTGGCTAGTCACCGCAATGCGGCAGCAGCCTATGATGAGGGCTTCCATGACGATCTGCTGGTGCAATGCGCCGGTCTGGTGCGCGACAACAATGTGCGGGCCGACGCCAATATCGAAAAGATGGCGACGCTGAAGCCGGCTTTCGACAAGGCGAGCGGCCGCGGCACGTTGACGGCGGGCAATTCGACGCCGCTGACCGATGGCGCATCCTCGGTGCTGCTGGCGAGCGAAGACTGGGCGCGGGCGCGCGGCCTGCCGATCCTGGCCTATCTCACCACTGGCCGGGTGGCGGGCAATGATTTCGCCCATGGCGAGGGGCTACTGATGGCCCCGACCATTGCCGTCAGCGAAATGCTGGCGCGACGCAATCTGGGCTTTGCCGATATCGACTATTTCGAGCTGCATGAGGCGTTTGCGGCGCAGGTGCTGTGCACGCTGAAAGCCTGGAATGATGCGGAATACTGCAGAAATGTGCTGGGGCGCGATGCTGTGCTGGGCCCGGTCGACCCGGCCAGGATCAACGTCAAGGGCTCGAGCCTGGCCTATGGGCACCCGTTTGCCGCCACTGGCGCGCGTATTCTGGGGCTCACCGCCAAACTGCTCTCGACGGAGCCGGGAAAACGCGCTTTGCTCAGCGTCTGTACTGCCGGCGGCATGGGTGTCGCTGCATTGGTTGAAAGTGCCGCATGAGCGATAACGTCGTCAAATTCCGCCCGATCGAGAAAAAGCCGGACCCGCAACAGCCGAAGAAAGAACCAGGCGTGCCCGGCTGGGTGCCGTGGGTGGGGCTGGTCGTGGTTGGGGTGGTGATCTACGGGTTGCAACAGGCCGGGATGCTCGGCGCTTGACAGCGGCGCGCTCCCTCCGGGGCCTGTTGCTTAACTCCAGTATCCAAAATGCGGTGTCATCACGGACTTGAGCCGGGATTCGTCTCGAGATGGGGTACGTCAGTACCTCGCTATCCATATCGTCGCCGCCGCGCCGCGCTGGCGGGGTGTACAGTGTGTTAATAATTGGGCGGACCTTGACGCTTAGGTCAATGTTTTGCTTGTCAGTGGACGGAATAGCGTAATACCGTCCAGCAATCTTGATCGAGCGGTCAAACCGCCGGCCACGAGACCATAAAATCCGCAGCAGTATGACTGCGGGAAAAAAGACGAATTTCAGGACTTCCACAAGGAGATGGGACGATAATGAAACTCAAGCAAACCCTGACCGCGGTAGCGACCGCCGGCGCAATGGCGCTGCTGATGAGCAGCACGGCCTCGGCAGTGACGCTCAACGTGATGAATGGCTCCGAACCCGGCTCGATCGATCCGCATCAGGCATCGGGTGACTGGGAAAACCGCATCATCGGCGACTATATCGAAGGGCTGATGGCTGAAGACGCCGACGCCCAGTTCATTCCCGGCCAGGCCGAGAGCTACACCATCTCCGATGATGGCCTGGTTTACACCTTCAAGCTGCGCGACGGCATTCAGTGGTCGGATGGCGTTCCGGTAACGGCCGGCGACTTCGTGTTCGCCTTCCAGCGCCTGTTCGATCCCAAGACCGCTTCGGACTATGCCTATCTGCAGTTCCCGATCCTGAATGCTTCGGAAATCGCCGAAGGCACCGTGACCGATTTCAGCGAACTGGGCGTCAAGGCGCTCGACGACAAGACTGTCGAAATCACGCTGGAAGGCCCGACCCCGTTCTTCCTGCAGGCGCTGACCCACTACACCGCCTATCCGGTTCCCAAGCATGTGATCGACAAGGTCGGCACGGAATGGACCAAGGTCGCCAATATCGTCTCCAACGGTCCCTACACTCCGGTGGAATGGGTGCCGGGCAGCGTCATCAAGTCGGTCAAGTCCGAGACCTACTGGGATGCCGCCAATGTGCAGATCGACGAAGTGAACTACTTCGTGCAGGAAGATCTGGCCGCCGCCCTGTCGCGCTATCGCGCCGGTGAATATGACATCCTGACCGACATTCCGTCCGACCAGGCCGAGTGGATCAAGACCAACCTGCCTGGCCAGGATTACTTCGCCCCGTTCCTGGGCATCTACTACTACGTGATCAACCAGGAAAAGGCGCCGTTCGACAATGCCGACGTGCGCAAGGCGCTGTCGATGTCGATCAATCGCGACGTGATCGGCCCCGACGTGCTGGGCACTGGCGAACTGCCGGCCTATGGCTGGGTGCCGGAAGGCACTGCCAACTACGAAGGCGTGCCGGTTTATCAGCCGTCCTGGATCGGCCTCTCCTATGAGGAGCGCGTTGCCGAAGCCAAGACGATCATGGAAGGCCTTGGCTATACCTCGGCTAACCCGCTGCCGGTTCAGCTCAAGTACAACACCAATGATAACCACCAGCGCATCGCCGTGGCGATCAGCTCGATGTGGGAGCAGATTGGCGTGAAGACCGAGCTGTTCAACTCCGAAACCGCCGTGCACTACGATAGCCTGCGCGCCGGCGACTTCGAGGTTGGCCGCGCTGGCTGGCTGCTCGACTATTCGGACCCGTCCAACACGCTCGACCTGCTGCGCACCGGCATCACGCAGGACGGCGCCATGAACTGGGGCAACAACTACGGTCGTTACTCCAACCCCGAGTTCGATGCGCTGATGGATCAGGCCACCACCGAACAGGATCTGGCCGCTCGCGCCCAGATGCTCGGCAGTGCCGAAAAGATCGCGATGGATGAAACTGCCGCGTTCCCGATCTACTGGTACATCGCCCAGAACGTCGTGTCCCCCAAGGTCACCGGCTTCGTCAACAATGCGTCGGACGTTCACCGCACGCGTTGGCTGACCAAGGCCGAGTAGTCTTTGTAAAACCACGCGGCGTCGCCCCTTGGGAGGGGCGACGCCGTTTATTTATCCGCCAGTCGACGCGCGATGCCGCAGCGCGGTGGATGTGAAAGGTCCGGACCCATGTTTGGATATGTTACGCGGCGCGTGCTGTCGGCCATCCCGATCGCGCTGATTGCCGTGACTGCCTGTTTCTTCATTCTGCGGCTGGCGCCCGGCGGTCCCTTTGACGGGGAACGCGCGCTGCCACCGATCACGCTGGCCAATCTACGGGCGCACTACAATCTCGACCTGCCGCTGATCCAGCAATATTTCATCTATGTCGGTCGGCTGCTGCAGGGCGATTTCGGGCCGTCGATGGTCTATAACGACTTCACCGTGGCTGAGATGCTGTGGATTGGCCTGCCCTTCACGCTGACACTGGGCCTGTCGGCCTTCGTCATCGGCACGGTGGTGGGGCTGGTGGCCGGCGCGCTGTCGGCGGTCAACCAGAACACCTGGCCGGACTATGTGCTGGTGATGATCGTGGTGGTGGGGCTGGTGGTGCCCAACTTCCTGATGGCCTCGGTGTTGCAACTGCTCTTTGGCGTCTATCTCGGCTGGCTGCCGGCCGGTGGCTGGTTGCACGGCTCGATCCCCCATCTGGTGTTGCCGATCACCGTGCTGGTGCTGCCCCATGCGGGGCGGACGGCACGGCTGATGCGCGGCTCGATGATCGAGGTGCTGAGCACCAATTATGTGCGCACCGCCAAATCCAAGGGCCTCGGCCAACGCCTGATCCTGGCGCGCCACGCCATCAAACCGGCGCTGCTGCCGGTGGTGTCCTATCTCGGACCGGGCCTCAGCTATCTGCTTACCGGCTCGCTGGTGGTGGAACAGATCTTCGCGCTGCCGGGCATCGGTCGCTATTTCATCAGCGCTGCGCTCAACCGCGACTACGGTCTCGTGCTGGGAACGACCATTCTCTACATGTTCGTCATCCTGGCGGTGAACCTACTGGTCGATATCATCTATGCATGGCTCGATCCCAAGGTGAGGTACAGCTGATGGCCGGTATTACTGGCAAGGACGCGCTCCTCACCGAGTATGCGCGCAAGCTCGAAACGCTCGACGCCCCCAAGGGGCGTTCGCTGACCCAGGACGCGGTGCGGCGCCTGCGCCGCAACAAGGCGGCGGTGCTGTCGATCTTCGTAGTCGGTTTCATCATCCTGTTTGCGTTTGTGGGGCCATATCTGCTGCCCTGGACCTATGACAAGATCGACTGGAGCGGCATCCGCAAGCCGCCCAATTTCGAGGCCGGGCACTTTGCCGGCACCGACCAGAATGGCCGCGACATGCTGGCCCGCATCATGCAGGGCACGCAGATGAGCCTGATCGTGGCCGGCGTCGCCACGCTGGTCTCGGTGATCATCGGCGTCATCTATGGCGCGATTGCCGGCTATTTCGGCGGCAAGGTCGACGCCATGATGATGCGCTTCGTCGACATCATGTATGCGCTGCCCTACATCCTGTTCGTCATCATCCTGGTGGTGATTTTCGGGCGCAATCCGGTGCTGCTGTTTGTCGGCATCGGGTGCCTCGAATGGCTGACCATGGCGCGTATCGTGCGCGGGCAGACGCTGTCGATCAAGCAGCGCGAATTCGTCGAGGCGGCCAAGGCCGGCGGCGCCAAGCCGCTGACCATCATCTTCCGCCACATCGTGCCCAATCTGACCGGGCCGGTGGTGATCTATGCCACGCTGACGGTTCCCGAAATCATCCTGACCGAGAGCTTCCTGTCCTATCTAGGCCTGGGTGTGCAGGAGCCGCAGACCTCGCTCGGCACGCTGATCTCGTTTGGCTCGCCAGTGGCTGAAACGCTGCCCTGGATGCTGATCGGGCCGGCCGTGGTGCTGGTGAGCCTGTTGCTTTGCCTGACCTATATTGGTGACGGGTTGCGTGACGCGCTGGACCCCAAGGATCGATAGATGAAACAAGTCCTCAAAGTCGAAGACATGTCGGTCACGTTCGAGCTGCACCAGAGCGAAGTGCATGCCGTGCGTGAGATGAACTTCACCCTCGCCGAAGGCGAGACCCTGGCGGTGGTTGGCGAATCAGGCTCGGGCAAGAGCCAGGCCTTCCTCGCCATCATGGGCCTGCTGGCCAAGAACGGCCGGGCCGCGGGTCGCGCCATGATGGGCGACATCAACCTCATCGGCATGCCAACGGGGCAATTGGATAAGTATCGCGGCAAGGATATCGCGATGATTTTCCAGGACCCGATGACGTCGCTGAACCCGACGCTCAAGGTCAAGACGCAGTTGGCCGAAGTGTTGGTCAAGCATCGCGGCTTCGACAAAGCCAAGGCGGTCAAAACCTCGATCGAGATGTTGGAGCGGGTCGGGATTCCCGAACCGGTCAAGCGCGCCAACGCCTATCCGCACGAACTGTCGGGCGGCATGCGGCAGCGCGTGATGATCGCCATGGCGCTGCTGTGCCAGCCCAAAATCCTGATCGCCGACGAGCCGACCACGGCGCTCGATGTGACGGTGCAGGCGCAGATGCTCGATCTGTTCAAGACGCTGACCGAGGATTTTGGGACGTCTCTGGTGCTCATTACCCATGATCTGGGCGTGGTGGCCGGCGTCGCCGACCGCATGATGGTGATGTATGGCGGGCGCGCGGTGGAGAAGGGGGCGGTCGACGATCTGTTCTACGATCCGCGCCATCCCTATACGCTGGGCCTGCTGCATTCGACCCCGCACATCGCCAAGCGCCAGGCGCGGCTCGATCCGATCCAGGGCCTGCCCCCCAGCTTGGAAAACCTGCCCAAGGGCTGCGCCTTCAATCCGCGCTGCGCCTTTGCCTTTGACCGGTGCCTGGTGGAGCGGCCGCCGCTGACCGCCATCGGCGATGGCCGGGAGAAGGCCTGTTTCTACGAAGGGCCGATGGCCTATGGAAAGGTCGCCTGATGGACCAGACCCCGATCAATCTGCTCGAAATCAAGGACCTCAAGAAGACCTTCTCGCTCGCCGGGGCTGGCTTGTTCAGCCGCCGGCTGACGCTGACGGCGCTGGAGAATATCAACTTCACCATCCGCCAGGGCGAGACGCTGGGCATTGTGGGGGAAAGCGGCTGTGGCAAGTCCACGCTCGGCCGCTGCATCCTGCAATTGCTGGCGCCCGATGAGGGGCAGGTGCTCTGGCTGGGTCAGGACCTGACAAGGCTGCCGGCCGAGGAAATGCGGCTGCGTCGCGCCGATCTGCAGATCATTTTCCAGGACCCGCTGGCCTCGCTCAATCCACGGCTGACGGTGGGGGAGATCATTGCCGATCCGCTGCGGGCGCTGCGGCCGGAAATGAATGGCGAAGAGCGGCGCGCGCGCGTGCTCAAGACCATGGAATCGGTGGGGCTGCTGCCCGAGATGATCAACCGCTATCCGCACGAATTTTCGGGCGGGCAGGCGCAGCGCATCGGCATTGCCCGGGCGCTGATCACCGAACCCAAGCTGATCGTCTGCGACGAGCCGGTCTCGGCGCTGGACGTGTCGATCCAGGCGCAGATTCTCAATCTGCTGGCTGAACTCAAGGATGAGTTCGGGCTGACGCTGATCTTCATCTCGCACAACCTCTCAGTCGTGCGGCATGTGTCGGACCGTATTCTGGTGCTGTATCTCGGGCGCATCGTCGAACTGGCGACAGGCGACGAAATCTATGACGACCCCAAGCACCCCTATACGCGGGCACTCCTGACGGCGGTGCCGATTCCCGACCCCAAGCTGGCGCGACAGCGCAATATCGACGCGCTGAAGGGGGAAATTCCCTCGCCGATCAACCCGCCCTCCGGCTGCACCTTCCGCACCCGCTGTCGTTTCGCCAAGCCCTATTGCGCCGAAAAACGTCCGCCTCTGGAAATGATCGAAGATGGTCGCCTGGTGGCCTGCCATCGCTGGCGCGAAATCGAGGTGCCAGGCGAGGCGGTGCTCGGCGGCTAGGAGGCTTCGCCTCGGGTCCTTGCAGTCTGTGTCACCTTTCCTCTCAGGGGAGGGGGGCGAGGGGGGGCGCCACCACTTCCCGCCGTTCGTTACCTCCCACGTCCAACACCTTACGGCGGCGGTCGGGGCCTTGGTAGGCGGCGGCGTCGATGAAGCCGCGCGGATGGGCCTCGATGCTGAGCAGGCGCGTCTGCAGGTGGTTGGCGGCGAAGGGTTTGCGCAGGAATTCGGTGACGCCGGCGTCGCGGGCCTCGGCAATGCGCTTGGCGTCGGGCGCGGCGCTCATCATGATGATAGGGATGTGGCGATTCTGGCTGTCGGTATTGGCGCGCAGCTTTTTGGTGAAGGCGACGCCGTCGAGGCCATCAAGGGCATCGTCGATGACCAGCACGTCAAAGACTCGGCGATTGAGCTCGGCCATGGCCCGGTTGGCATCATAGGCCTCGCGGATGTCGCGACGGCCCAGGCCGCGCAGCATCACGGCGACGAGAGCGGCCATATGCGCGGAATGGTCGGCGACCAGCACGCCGTGTTTGGTGATTTCTTCGTTGGCCATGGCGTTTGCCTGCCTCATAATCGGCAGTAAGCACAGTAGCTTAGCTTTCCGTATAGGGCGTTAATGGCGGCGCGGTACCGAGACCGGGGAAAAGCGACGTCGGAAGGCAAATTCACTGGGTGTTGCGCGTTGACAGGCAAAGCCGTTTTCCCTATGTATGCCCCCAAGTTTCCGGGCGCCTTGGCGCCTCTTTTGTTTGATCCGAGGATACATAGATGAAAGTCCGCAACTCGCTGAAGGCGCTGATGACTCGCCACCGCGCGAACAAGCTCGTCCGCCGTCGCGGCCGGGTTTACATCATCAACAAGGTCGACAAGCGCTTCAAAGCCCGCCAGGGCTAAGAGTGCCTGCACCTGCTAATCTGAAAAAGCCCGCGTCAGCGGGCTTTTTTTGTGCCTGCTCGCGCCAGGACGACGGTGAGGCCATAACGGCTTAGCGGGTCGTTAACCATAATTCTTCATCGTCATTCTATTGCAGATGAAAGGGATTGGGGATGCGCAAGACTTTGGGCGTGGTGGCGGCAATAGCAACGCTGGTTACTCCGGCACTCGCTGCTGATCTGATAATTGATACGCCGTATAATTACACCGATGCCGGATTTGACTGGAGCGGCTTTTACGCCGGTCTGGCGGGCGGCTATGGCAGCGGCACGACCCGCTCGGTCGGCGATGTTACCGGGGTGATCACTGATACGCCGGTCAGCGGCGGCCTGCTCGGCATCACGCTGGGCGGCAACGTGCAGTATGACGCCTTCGTGCTCGGCCTTGAAGGCGATGTGCTCTGGTCTGGCATGAGCGGCACCGCAGCCTGTATCGGCGCGCCAGCCTATAGCTGCAATGCCAGCGTGGACTGGATGGGCAGCCTGCGCGGTCGGGCCGGCTTTGCCATGGACAATGTGCTGATCTTCGCCACCGGCGGCCTGGCTATCGCCGGCGGCAAGGGTACCATCACCCCGACCTTCCCGGGCACAACCAGCACGTTCAGCGATACTTTCGTTGGCTGGACGCTCGGCGGCGGCGTTGAAATGGCCGTTACCGAGGCGATCTCGGTCAAGGCCGAATATAGTTTTGCCAATTTGGGCAGCCGCACCGCCCCGATCGGGACGCTGGGGACAATCCAGAGCTACACCGTGTCGCCGGTGGTGCATGCGGTCAAAGTGGGTGTGAACTTCCACTTCTAGGCGGCACAGCTCACTCAAAGAAAAAGGCCCACGGCGCAATGCCGTGGGCCTTTTTGGTTTGCGCTGTCAAACAGCTCAACTGGAGCCGGCGCCGTCCTGGCGGACGAAGGCGATGCGCAGCATATTGGTGGCGCCGGGGGTGCCCAGCGGAATGCCGGCAGTGATGGCAATGCGGTCGCCGGGGCGGGCAAAGCCTTCCTGATAGGCGATGACGCAGGCGCGATCGACCATGTCTTCCAGCGATACGGCGTCCTCGGTCTGCACGCAGTGCACGCCCCAGACCACCGACATGCGGCGGATTGTGCGCATATTGGGCGACAGCACGATGATCGGCTTGCTCGGGCGCTCGCGGGCGGCGCGGATGCCGGTGGAGCCCGAGGCGGTGTAGGTGACGATGGCAGCCAGATCGAGGGTTTCGGCAACCTGACGGGTGGCAGCCGAAATGGCGTCGGCGGCCGTGGCCTCCGGCTCGGTCTGCGCGGCGCGAATGATGCCGCGATAGTTGGCATCGCCTTCGACGGCCACGGCCACCTTGTTCATCGTGGCGACGGCTTCGACGGGATACTGTCCGGAAGCCGATTCGGCCGACAGCATGATGGCGTCGGCGCCTTCGAACACGGCGATGGAGACGTCCGAGACCTCGGCGCGAGTCGGGACCGGCGCAGTGATCATCGATTCGAGCATCTGGGTGGCGACCACCACCGGCTTGCCATAGCGGCGCGCCATGCGGATCATGCGCTTCTGCAGGCCCGGCACGGTTTCGAGCGGCAGTTCGACGCCCAGATCGCCACGGGCGACCATGATGGCGTCACACAGCTTGATGATTTCTTCGAGGCGATCGATGGCCTGCGGCTTTTCGATCTTGGCCATGACGCCAGCGCGACCCTGGACGATCTTGCGGACGTCGATGATGTCTTCGGGGCGCTGCACGAAGCTCAGAGCAATCCAGTCGGCTTCGGCGGCGAGGCCAGCCAGCAGGTCGGCATGGTCCTTTTCGGTCAGCGCGCCGGTGGGCAGCAGCGTATCGGGCAGGGAGACGCCCTTCTTGTCGCTCAGCTTGCCGCCATAGACCACTTCGGTCTCGATGGCGCCATTGCCGACCTTGGTGGCCTTGAGCGCCAGCTTGCCGTCGTCGAGTAGCAGCCGGTCGCCGACCGAGACGCTCTCGATGATTTCGGGATGCGGCAGGTAAACCCGCTCGGCGGTGCCGGGCGCATCATTGCTGTCGAGGGTGAATTTCTGCCCGGCGACCAGATTGACCGCGCCATCGGCAAATTTCCACACGCGCAGCTTGGGGCCCTGCAGGTCGACCAGAATTCCGAGCGGATGATTGAGGCGCTTCTCCACATTGCGAATGCGCTCGACCGTGGTGCGCATCACTTCGTGGCTGGCATGGCTCATATTGATGCGGAACACGTCCGCGCCGGCCTTGGCCAGTTCCTCGATCATCTTTTCCTCATGGCTCGCAGGCCCGAGGGTGGCGATGATCTTTGCGCGTCTCATCCGTCTCATGGTGTGTCCGTTTCTTGCGTATTTATGTCGTCCTGCGGGGCGTCAATGGTGACGTCGTCGGGATCGACAAGGAAGGTGGGGTCTTCAAGGTCTTCACTGCCATTGGGACCCACCACGGCGGGGCCGCCGACGCCATCGGTCAGCTGCAGCGTCCAGTCGGTGCGGTTCTGGGTATCGATTTCAAAGAAACCGGTGCGCTCATATCCGCGTGCAAGGCAATCCTCAACCCCGAATATGGTGAAGGTCTCGTCGCGGGTGCACATGAACACTGAGCCGTCCCAGGCCCCGCCGCCGATATCATCCACCGCGAAGATGTAATAAAAACGACGCTCCAGATCACCCTGATACAGCACGCGGCAATCGCCCGGCGGGGTCTGCCACCAGCCTTCACTCATCCAGCCGCGCTCGGCGCGATAGCCAAGCGACACCGAAACGAGGTTGCTCGTTTCGTTACAGATGCGAAGGTCGGCGCGAGCGGGCGTGGCAAAAAAAGCGAGGCTTGCGAGCATCGCGCCGATCAGGGTCATGCCGAGACGGGTTATATGCAATCTAGTGCCGGGAAACATCGGAAAACGTGCCTTCTTTGAGCCCATGGACGCGCAATGGTCAATGGCTAATGGCGCGATTTGACGGAATTGCGGGTATGCGGCTTTTCGCAATGTGGATTGACCGACAAAGAGCTTGAACCACAGGGCCTAGTGCGATTGAACGGGGCCACGAAACGAAAGGATGTGCCATGGCCGTCGAAGATAGCGTTGCCCAGGATCAGTTGCGGGCGTTCATCGAACGCATCGAGCGCATGGAAGAAGAGAAGGCAGCCATCGCTGCCGACATCAAGGAAATCTATGCCGAAGCCAAGGGCAATGGGTTCGACACCAAAATCCTGCGCAAGATCGTGACGATCCGCAAGCAGGATGCCAACGAGCGCGCCGAGCAGGAAGCGATTCTGGAGCTCTATATGGCCGCGCTCGGCATGGTCGCCGCTCCCTCCGACGATTGAGGTTATGCCGGTCTAGCCGGCGACCACGAAATGTTGAACTCCACTTCGTCCCGCCCGGCCGCCATTGCGCTGCCGGGCGGAACTGTTTGTCAGGGGTGCCGGCGCATTACGTGACCTAGGCTGAGTCTGGAGTGCAACTGGCGCGACCCGACTGCGTTGTGCCTGAGGACCAGGCGGTGTCGGTCCTCATGTCGGGAGTCAAATGCTGCACCAGACCAAGAGCGCGCGCCGGACCGTGTCCGCTATTCCGGCAGCCATCGGGCTCATGCTGGTGTTCCTGGCGGTCTTCACCGGCACCTGTGGTTATTTCCTGGCCGTGGGCATGCAGCAGACCGAAGAGCGGCTGGTGGAGCGTTCGAGCGCCGCCGCCCAGGTCGTGGCCACCAATGCCATGTGGATCGCCGAAGTGGGGCAGCAGACGCTGCGCCGGGTCGATGCCGCGCTGGGGCCGACCATGGTGGGCGACGCCGATTCCCTGGCGCCGGTGCTGGAGGGGCTGCCGTCGCTGACGGAAGTCTACATTATCGATGCCGACGCCAATACGATCTATTCGACGGTGGCGGGGGCGCAGTCGGTCTCGGTCGCCGACCGCAGCTATTTCACCGCATTGCGCGATGGCGCGCCGTTTTACACCTCGAGCCTGTTGACCAGCCGGCTGACCGGCGACCGCATCTTCGTGTTCAGCAAGCGCGTGGAGCGCAACGGGATGTTTGCCGGAGCGATCATGGTGTCGTTCCCCGAAGCCTTGTTGCGCGATCTGTGGGGCACGCTGGATTTCGAGCAGGCCTCGACGGTGAGCCTGATCCGCAATGACGGCCAGCTGATTGCCCGCTATCCGCCATCGGACGGACCGATCGATCTCAGCCAATTGCCGCTGTTCACCGAGCATCTCGCGCGGGCCGAAACCGGCACCTATGTGTCGGCCAGCTCGCCCATCGATGGCGTTGCGCGGACCGTAAGCTATCGCCGGATTCCCGGCACCAATATCATCGCACTGGCGGCTGTCGGCTCGGAGGCGGCCTGGGCGAATTTCAATGGCGCGATCCGCGCCGTGCTGTTCATGGTCACCCCGATCATGCTGGCGCTGCTGCTGGGCTGCGCCTGGATCATGCGGCTGCTGTATCGCGATGCGCGACAGGCCAAGGAATTGCAGGCGTCGGTGGAGACCAACACCATGCTGTTCCGCGAAATCCACCACCGGGTGAAGAATAATCTGCAGTCGGTGCAGTCGCTGGTGCGGATGCAGGACTTGCCCGACGCGGCCAAGCGCGATCTGCAGGGGCGGTTCGCGGCGATGGCGGCGATGCATGAGCATATCTATCAGCATGACCGCTATCAGGACATCGACGCCCATGATTTCATCCCCGCCGTGGTGGGGCAGGTGATGGCCGCCTATGGCTCGCAGGCCAGCGTGCGCTATGCGCTGGAGCATATCGCGGTGGATCGCGACCATGCGACGCCACTGGCGCTGCTGCTGAGCGAGCTGGTGACCAATGCCTGCAAATATGCCTTTCCCGGCGACGGGGCGGATGCGGTCATTACCGTTACGCTCAGTCACAGCAAGAATGGCCGTGCCGCGCTAGCGGTGCGCGATAATGGCCAGGGCATGGATGCGGCGCGCGCCAAAGGGAACAGCATGGGGATGCGGCTGATCCGGGGCGTGGTGGCCCAGATCGACGGCACCTATGCGTTTCGCAACGATGGGGGGACGGTGTTCGAGGCGGATATCGCACTGTCGACTGGGGCGCGGAATCGGTAGGGGGCGCGCATCCAGTCCCACCGACGATGTCACCCCGGCTAAAGACCGGGATGACATCGCGTTTTTGTGAAGACTAGGGTCTTAGCTGCTGCGACCCAAGGCCGCCGCCATGGCGGCTTCGTCATAACCCAGCGTCGTCAGCGCCGTCGCCACAATGCCGGCGCGGTCGAGGCCGGCATCGGCATACATGTCGGCCTGGCTGGCATGTTCGACGAAACGATCGGGGATCATCAGCGGGCGGAAGCGCAGTTTTCCGTCGAGCAGGCCGTTGCTGGCGAGGAAGGTGGCGACATGGCTGCCGAAGCCGCCGATGGAGCCTTCCTCGGTGGTCAGCAGTACGTCATGGGTGCTGGCCAGCCGGGCGATCAATTCCTCGTCGAGCGGTTTAAGGAAGCGGGCATCGGCGACGGTGGGGTTGAGCCCCAGAGCGGCCAGCCGGTCGGCAGCAGCGAGCACTTCTCCCAGCCGCGTGCCATAGCTGAGGATGGCGATAGTAGAACCCTGCCGGACGATGCGGCCCTTGCCGATGGCGAGTTTTTCGCCGCGCGCCGGCAGGTCGACGCCCATGCCGTCGCCACGAGGATAGCGGAAGGCGATGGGACCGTCATCATAGGCGGCGGCGGTGGCCACCATGTGGCGCAATTCGGCTTCGTCGGCGGCGGCCATCTGTACCAGGCCGGGAATGGCGCCGAGATAGGCGCTGTCATAATTGCCGGCATGGGTGGGGCCGTCGGCGCCGACATAGCCTGCGCGGTCGATGGCGAACCGCACCGGCAGATGCTGGATGGCCACGTCATGCACCACCTGATCATAGGCGCGCTGCAGAAAGGTGGAGTAGATGGCGACGAACGGCTTCATGCCTTCGCTGGCCAGGCCCGCGGCAAAGGTCACGGCGTGCTGTTCGGCAATGCCGACATCGAACACCCGGCTGGGGTGAATTTCGGCGAATTTGTCGAGCCCGGTGCCCGAGGGCATGGCGGCGTTGATGGCGACGATGCGCGGATCGTCATTGGCTTCGGCGATCAGGCTGTCAGCAAACACGCTGGTATAGGATGGCGCGTTGGAGACGGCCTTGGCCTGGGCCCCGGTGATGACGTTGAATTTCGACACGCCATGATATTTGTCGGCCGAGTGCTCGGCCGGGCCATAGCCCTTGCCCTTTTTGGTGACGACATGGACCAGGATCGGGCCTTCGGTGGCGTCGCGCACATTGTCGAGGATGGGCAGCAGGCTATCGAGATTGTGCCCATCAATGGGGCCGACATAATAAAAGCCCAGCTCTTCGAACAGCGTACCGCCAGTGAAGAAGGAGCGGGCGAATTCTTCGGTGCGGCGCGCCGGTTCGTAGAAGATCGCCGGCAGCTTCTTGGTCACCGTCTTGGCGGTTTCGCGCATGCCGCGATAGACCGGGCTGGAAACCAGATGCGCCAGATAGGTCGACAGCGCGCCGGTGGGCGGGGCAATCGACATGTCGTTATCGTTGAGAATGACGATCAGCCGCGCATCCATGGCGCCGGCATTGTTCATCGCCTCATAGGCCATGCCGGCCGACATGGCGCCATCGCCAATCACGGCAACGACATTGCGGCGCTGGTCTTGCAACTCGCTGGCCACGGCCATGCCCAGGCCGGCCGAAATCGAGGTGGAGGAGTGGCCGGCGCCGAACGGGTCATATTCGCTTTCGGCGCGGCGGGTGAAGCCCGAGAGCCCATCCTTCTGGCGCAGGGTGCGAATGCGGTCGCGACGGCCGGTCAAAATCTTGTGCGGATAGGCCTGGTGGCCGACATCCCAGATGATGCGGTCATACGGGGTGTCGAACACGGCATGCAGCGCCACGGTCAGTTCGACGACGCCGAGGCCGGCGCCCAGATGGCCGCCGGTGACGGAGACAGCGTCGATCATTTCGGCGCGCAATTCATCGGCCACCTGCCGCAGGTTTTCACGCGGCAGGGCGCGCAGATCGGCGGGTGACTGGATGGTGTCCAGTAGGGGCGTGGAAGGCTTGTCGGCCAAGCGGGCGGTCCTTTGCCAAAAACGGCGCTAGCTCAATTCTTTAGGCTTGCTGCCAGTGCTTTGCAAGAATGGCGGGACCCCTGCGCCAAACTGCGGCAGGGGTCGTGCTAGGCGAGCATCTCGCCCGAATTAGGGAAGGTGTTAGTTCGAGGCCAACGCGACGGGCGCGGTGGTGACGAAGCTCGTGTGGGACAGGCTAGCGGGGAAGTCGCCCACGCCCATGACGGTCACATAGCGGCCCATTTCTGCGGTGGGGTCGAAATCGGCCTCGTCATGGTCCCAGATGTTGGCGAAATGCGCTGAACTCAGATTAGCCGGGTCGGTAAAGACGTCGGCCACATGTTCGAGGTCGGGCGCGATCAGATCCGGGCTGCGCATGGTGCCGGGCACCGGCCGGCGGGCAATATGCTCGGCCAGGGCGGCGGCAACCGGTGCGTCCTGTTGGGCGGCGCCAAACGTGCCGCTGAACAGATTGGCCATGGCCCCGACCGGCGGCTGATTGCCGAGCGAAGCGGTGCGAAGGCCCGTTGCAGCGACGAGCGGCGGCAAAGCGAGCTTGCGCGTGGATGGCGCGGGTGTCGTGGTGGCGGCGGTGGTCTCGCGGTCGATGATGGTTTCGAGCGCGCGCTGGGCCTCTGGGTTCTGCGCCAGATAGGCAGTCATGGTTTCGGGACGCGGTGGCGCGCTCATGATCAGGCGCGGCTGCGGCACTGGCGCCGTGAGCGCGGCGATGGCGGTGACGGCGTCGCCGGAGGGCAAGGCCTTGGCCGTGGCATCCTGCAGCGCCGCCGACTTCATAGCCGGCATGGGAACCAGGGCTGCCGGGGTCAGCTCGGACGGATCGAGCGGCGCGCTGCCGGTGGTGGAAAACGGAATGGCGACAGGCATGGGCGCGACGGCGGCCGGAGCGTCGCCGAGCAATGAGGCGGGGCGCGGCGCCGGAACGGGCGCGGCAATTGCAGTGGCCTGCTGCGGGGCAATCGCGGCCATCTGCACCGGCGCAGGGGTGGCGGCCGGCTTGGCGGCAGGCTTGCCATCGCCGCCGAAGAACATGTCCATCAGCGTGCGGCCGCTGCCGCTGCTATCGGCGACCTGCGTGCCCGAGCTGCTGGTGCTGCCATTGCAGGGATAGGCGTGGCAGCGTTTCCACTCGGCCATGGCGATCTGATAGCCTTCCTGCGACAGCGGCTTGCCGTCAGTGGGAACATGCATGGTCCGGCCGTCGGGGAACAAATCCTTGAGCTGGGCGCGGGTCATGCGCGGCCAGGCGCGGACCGAACCGACGTCCAGATGCACGAAGGGGCTACCCGAGGTCGGGTAATAGCCGACGCCGCCGACCTGCCGGCGCATGGCGGCAGCGCGCAGCTTGGGCAGCGATACGCCCGGAATGAAGAAGTCCATCGCGGTGCCGCGCATATGCTGGGAATTGTCGGCGACACCGGACGACGTCTTGGCCAGCATGGCGTTGGTGGCGGGGGAGCGATAGGCCGAAACGACGTTGACCGGCTGGCTGCCGCCAACCTCCTGGTAGACTTCCCAGATCAGGTCAAACAGGCGCGGGTCCATCTTGGCGGGTTCGTTGCGGCGCCAATCGCGCAGGAAGACGTTCAGTTCGTTGAGGCCCGACTGCACATATTGCCCATTACGCTTGAAGACGATGCGGGCCGTCTCCTTGGTGTGGGTGTAATAGAGGTAGAGCGCGCGCTCACTGGCGGCGGCGGCCGGCCCGATGGCCAGCGGCAGGATGACGATGATGCTCACAAGGGCGGCCGCGATGAGCCGCGCGATATGGTGCCTGATCAAATAGAAAGTCCCCGTCACGCCAAACTCTGCCCGGTTGTTGCCAGCTATCGTCAGACGTTAGCGCGAAAAATCGTCGAATTGATTAACGCTAACGAGATCTCAATCGGCCATTCGCCGGAGCCCTCACCCTAAGAGTATTACGGACAAAAGCGGGCGCAACCAAGGCGAAATTGTAAACCGGAGGTTAAGGGCTCACCTCGCCCTGAGGGAGGGGTGAAGACGCTTACGGCGCCAGCTCGTCGACCACCGGGGCGGCGTCGGCGATGATTTCGGGAGCGAGGGCAGGGCGGTCGAGGCCCATGGCGGCGATCAGCTTGGCGTTGTGGCCATAGATGTCGCCATAGGATTTCAGCGCGCCATCGGCCTCTACCCGCAGGGTGAAATAGGTCAGGTGGACCGGAATCTGCCGCTCGGGATTTACCCAGCGCTCGGAGGGGCCGAACATGGCTTCGAGCGAGCTGCGGCTGATCTTGGTCTCGTTGGCGGTCAGGGCATCGGCAAAGGCCATCGGGTCCTGCACGCGCACGCAGCCATGGCTGAGCGCGCGGGCGGAGCGCGAAAACAGCCCCTTCGACGGGGTGTCGTGCAGATAGACGTCATGTTTGTTGGGGAACAGGAATTTGATCTGCCCCAGCGCGTTGCCTGGACCGGGGCGTTGGCGCACGCGAAAGGGGAAATTTGTGGCGCTGACCTGGGTCCAGTCGACCTGCCAGGGGCTGACCGGGGTTCCGTTATACAGCAAGTCCATATTCTGGTTGTCGGTATAGGCCGGATTGCGCAGCACGGCGGGCGCTACTTCGCCCTTGATGATCGAGCTGGGGACGTTCCAATAGGGGTTCACCACGATGTGGCGGATATTGTCGGAGAAGATCGGGGTCTGGTTTTTGAGGGTGCCGACCACAACGCGAGTGGAAAATTCCTCCTGCCCGTCGCGGCTGATGGCCAGCCGGAATTCAGGGATATTGACCAGCACATTGAAAGCGCCCAGCTCGCGCGGCATCCAGCGCCAGCGTTCCATATTGGCGATGATATCAGCGCGGGTGACCGGCACGCCGCCATTGAGCGCGGCCAGGGTCGCGGGGCCCATGACGCCATCGACATCGAGATCGAGCGTGCCCTGGAAGGTCTTCATGGCCGCGACCAGCGCGTCGTCATAGGTGAGGCCGTCAGTGGCGGTGAGCCCCAGCCTGGTGCGCAAAGTCGGCACGCGCGGATCGCTCATGCCGGGCTTGAGGGTGGGGCCTGCGGCGACCTGCAGCGGGCGCGTGGTGTCGCGATCATCAAAACTGGCCAGTGCCGCCTTGAGAGCGAGAAATTCGGGATGGCTCGGCTCCAACGCCGCGAGGACCGCGACCGGATCGGGGCTGGACGCCAGTTGCACCAGCAGCGCCGCAGTATCGAGCGGCTTGGCGGCGATATCGAAATTTTCGCTGATCGACTGTGGCCGGATGCGGCCATTGTAGAGATGGGTGGCATAGCGCAAGGCGGCGCCGGAGAAGGCAGTTTCGAGCGCAGCAAGCTTTTGCGGATCGCCCTTGGCGCCGGCCGGATCGAGCGCCGGGGTCAGATAATCCTGCGGGCGCAGGCCTTCACTGGCGGCGGCTTCGAACAGCTTGAGGATTTTCTGGGCGGGCCCGGAAAAGGCAACGTCGCCATTGGGCGCTTCATCGAGCCAGATGGGCTCGAAATGGCGGCTGCCATAGAAGAAATACAGCTTCTGCGCTTCGGCATAGGCCGTGCTGTCCTTGGTGGCGCTGTAATAGGCAGCGCCGAGATCGGACTTGATGACTTGCCCGAGCGGGGTCTGGGCGGGAGCGATGATGACCGGGCTGGCCGCGAGGCTCACGGCATCCTGCGCCAGAGCAGGCAAAGCACCACCAGCGCCGAAAAGGACGGCGACCAGGCAGACCACGATCTTGTTCATCTGAGCTCCATGCACGCAACGCTATGACGGTCATCCGCCCCGCTTGAGGCGGAATCGGCGGCCGATCCGCGCGAAAAATCATTAGCGTGCAAATCTTAACGGGAGCAATCGCTCGCAAAGTTGTGAGCAGGCTTTGTGGTGTGGGGGCAACGTTGTCCGTTGCCTCAATCGCACGGGCGCTCCCCGAATAGTCGGTAGGTGACCGAGCGCGGCTTGCTGGCTTCCTCGGGCGTGGCCGGCACGAAGGATGAGGTGCCGCCGGCCAACTCAGCCGGCAGGATCATCACGCGCACAAAGGCGCTGGCGCTGTCATGGATATTCTTGCCGATGACCCAGTCGGTGCCGGTTTCAAACCAGGCATGGCCGGCATCGAGCCGGTCGATAGCATCCTCGCCGATAAAGGCGTGCAGCCGACCTTTGAGCAGCCGACGGATGCCGGGACCGCGATGGCCATGCAGCGGCGTCTGCGCGCCGGGATTGGATTCGACGCGGTCGGCCCGGAAAATGCGGTTGCCGTCGAAGGCCTGTGGCAGACGGCGCGAGATCACCAGGCAGATGCCGGCGCCGTCGAGGACCGGCTGGCTGGCCGGGGCGAATTCGTAGAGCCAAGCGGTGCCGCTGCCGGCAATGGTGAAGGCGCCGGTGACGAACTGGCCATTATCGGCCTCGATGGCGGCAGAGCCGGCCTGATCGGCCAATTGCGCCGTGCCGGACGCGATATAGACGAAGGCCGTGCCGGTGACGGCGATGGAACTGGCGTCCGGACCCAGCGCGAGGTCATAGACACTGAGACGGGTTTGGCTGAGATCGAGCTGGGTCATGGCAAAGGTCTTTTCAGTACAAAAATCGCGGGCAGGGGATTAGCGGCGCGGTTGCGCCAGCCGCAGCATGGCCGAACCAATCGGGCTTTCTGGTTGCATGAACTGCATTAGAATGTCGAAATGGTTGTAATTGGGTAGAACTTGCACTTCCGGCTGATTGCCGTGACGGTGCAGGTGATGGGAATAGCGGAAGCTCTGGTCGATCCACTGCCAGGGCTCATTGCCACCGACCAGCACGGCGACCGGACACTGCACCAGCGGTGGGCGGGTTTCGACATTGCGATTGGCGACGGTCTCGGGCGTCAGCCGGAGCTGCTCATTGACGCTGGTCAGCACCGCCGGAGCGGGATCATAGATGCCACTGACTGCCACCGCGCCGACGAAGCAGGCCGGGTCGATGCCGAGCGCCGGCCAATCGGCGGCCAGGATTTCAGCCACCAGATGCGCGCCGGCGGAATGGCCGGACAGGCTGATGGCCTGCGGGTCGCCACCATATTGGGCAATGTTGCGACAGACCCATGCGGCCCCGGCCAGCGCCGATTCTGCTACCTGATCCAGCGTGGAATCAGGGCAAAGCTCGTAATTCATGATCACAGCGGTGATGCCGTGGCGCACCAGCATACCGGCGATAAAGGCATAATTGGCCTTGTCCTGCGCCCGCCAATAGCCGCCGTGATAATAGATATGCACCGGCCGGGGGCCGTCGCCGTCGCCGGGATAGATATCGAGCGTGTGCAGCTTGTGCGGGCCATAGGCCAGATCGCGATGCACCGTCAGTTCGAGCGTCGCCTGCTGGTTGGCCGGCTCGCGCAGAGCGCGGTACTCACCAAAATTGGGGAATGCCTGCTGCGGATTATACTGATGCTCGTGCTCTTCCGGCGTGAGCGTTTCCCAGATTTTCTTGACGCTGTTCATGACCATCCCATGCATGAATGAGGAGAGATTGGGCGGCACCATAGCCCCCAATTGGTCACGATTTAAAGTACCCACTTGCGCTTCTGGTGCAAAATGGTTCACATATGATCTGGAATTGATCCTTTTTGGCTGCGAGGGCCGGCGTGAAGATATCAGCGATCCAGTTCGTGGCTTTGAGCGCGCCGCTCGGCGCCGCCAAGCCGTATGGAATGTCCAAGTCGCTGGCCACTGGTCGCCAGTCCACCGTGGTTCGGCTGACGCTGGAAAACGGCATTGTCGGCTATGGCGAGGCCTGGGGTGCGCCGGCCTTCAATCGCGGCTACGAGGCTTTCCTTGCCTCCTATCTGGTCGGCATCGACGTGTTCAATATCGAACACGCTTATTCCCGCATTTTGGCGCGGCATTACCACTTCGGCATGCAGGGCGCGATGATGGCCTGCATCAGTGGCATCGACATTGCCGCCAAGGATGCGATGGGCAAGCTGCTCGGCCTGCCGGTGTG
Source organism: Devosia sp. A449 (assembly GCF_054489375.1). NCBI lineage: Bacteria > Pseudomonadati > Pseudomonadota > Alphaproteobacteria > Hyphomicrobiales > Devosiaceae > Devosia > Devosia sp. A449. The sequence continues at coordinate 103,602 of NZ_JBTMWU010000003.1, forward strand.
CAAGCTGATCGGTGGCCAGCGCATCGACAGCGTGCCGATCTATGCGTCGGGCGGCTATATCACCGAAACGCCGCGCGAGGATTTCCGCCCGCAGATCGAAGCCATGGCGGAAGCAGGCCACAAGGCGGTCAAGATCAAGATCGGGCTGAGCCCGGACAGCGACGAAGAGCGCGTCGCCATGGCGCGCGACATTCTGGGGGCCGATGTCGATCTGCTGGCCGACATCAATTCCAACTATACCTATGATCTGGCGCTGGAGAGCATCGAGCGACTCGCGCCTTACCGCCTCGGCTGGATCGAGGAGCCGCTGAGCCCTTCCGATATTTCGGGCTATGGCCGACTGCGCACGCGGTCACGTATGCCGATCGCGGCGGGTGAAGCACTCTATACAGTGTTCGATTTCAAGAATTTGGTCGATGCCGGCGGTGTCGATGTTTTGCAGCCAGATTTGAGCCTGTGCGGCGGCTTCTGGCAGGGGCGCAAGATTGCCGAGCTGGCGCATGCCCATCACCTGAGGCTGTCGCCGCATGTGTGGGGCGGTGCTATCGGGCTGGCGGCGGGGCTGCATTTTATCGCCTCGCTCTCGGTCTATCCGCATTCCGACAATATCCCCAAGCCGGTGCTTCTCGAATACGACCTCGGCGCCAACCCGCTGCGCACCGAATTGCTGCTCGAACCCATCGTGGTCGAGAATGGTTTCATCGCCGTGCCGCAGGGCCCGGGCCTCGGTATCGAGGTCGATGAGGAGGCGCTGCTCCGCTATGCCGCAGCCTGATCCGATCCGTCCCGTTGCAACGCCGGTCTTGAGCGTCACTGACCTCAAGACGCATTTCTTTACCGATGCCGGCGTGATCAAGGCGGTCAACGGCGTCACGCTCAGCGTTGGCGAAGGCGAGACGCTGGCCATTGTCGGGGAGTCCGGGTCGGGCAAGTCCGTCACCGGCCTCACCGTCATGCGTCTGCTGGCCCGCACCACGGCGCGCGTGGTGGGTGGATCGATCCATTTTCATGGCCGCGACAATACCGATATCGATCTGTTGAACCTGAGCGAGCGGGCGATGAGCCGGATTCGCGGGCACGACATCGCCATGATCTTCCAGGATCCGATGTCGAGCCTCAACCCCGTGTTCACCGTCGGTGACCAGGTAGCCGAGCCGCTGCGCGTGCACAAGCGGCTGGGCAAGCGCGAGGCGCGGCTGCAAGCCATTGAACTGCTGCGGCAGGTGGGGATTTCCGATCCGGAAGAGCGGGTCGATGCCTATCCGCATGAATTGTCCGGCGGCATGCGCCAGCGCGTGATGATCGCGGTGGCGCTGGCCTGCGATCCGCGCCTGCTGATCGCCGATGAGCCGACCACGGCACTCGACGTGACCATCCAGGCCCAGATCATCGAACTGCTGCGCACGCTGCAGCATGAGCGGCGCATGGCGATGATTTTCGTCACCCATGACCTCAAGCTGGTCAGCGAAATCGCCGACCGCGTGGCGGTTATGTATGCCAGCCAGGTGGTGGAAGAGGGCCCGGTGCGCGAGGTGCTGGCCCAGCCGCGCCATCCCTATACCCGTGCCCTGCTCAACTGCATTCCCTCGCGCCGCGACGGCGCCGGCAATCGCCGCTCGCTGCAGCCCATTCCCGGCACCATGCCCAACCCGCTGGCGCCGCCTGCCGGCTGCCGCTTTCATGGCCGCTGCGCCCATGCCTTGCCGATTTGCGTCGCGAGCGAACCCGAACTTGAAGTTGTGGACGGCCAGCACGTCACCCGCTGCATTCGCTGGAAGGACATCGCACCGTGATGCCGGCATCAGACCCTAAGGCCCTGCAGGCCGAGCAACGCCCGCTGGTTGCGGTCTCCGGGCTTAGCAAGCATTTCCCGGTGAATTCTGGTGGCTGGGGTGCGCCGGTCCGCGCCGTGCGGGCCGTCAGCGATGTCGATTTGACGGTCGCGCCGGGCGAGGTGTTGGGTGTGGTCGGCGAGTCGGGCTCCGGCAAATCCACCGTCGGCCGGTTGCTGCTGCGCCTGATCGAACCCACTGCGGGCCAGGTGATCTTTGATGGCCAGGATCTGGGGGCGCTCGATCCGGGTGCGCTGCGCCATTTCCGCCGCCATATGCAGATGATCTTTCAGGACCCGTTTGCCAGCCTGAATGCACGCATGACGGTGGGTGATGCGCTGCTCGAGCCGCTCAGGCTGCATCGCGGCCTCAAGGGTCGGGAGGCCGATGAACAGGCCGTCGCCCTGCTGGAAAAGGTCGGGCTCTCGGCCGATCATATCAAGCGCTATCCGCGGGCTTTTTCCGGCGGTCAGCGCCAGCGCATCGCGATTGCGCGGGCGCTCGCCTCGGCGCCGCGTTTCATTGTCGCCGACGAACCGGTTTCGGCGCTCGACGTGTCGATCCAGGCCGAAGTGCTCAACCTGATGCAGAATTTGCAACGGGAACTGGGGCTGGCGCTGCTGTTCATCAGCCACGACCTGTCCGTGGTTGAGGTGATCACTGACCGGGTTATGGTGCTCTATCTCGGCCGGGTGATGGAAGTCGCCAAGACCGAAGAACTCTACGACAACCCGGCCCACCCCTATACGGCTGCGCTGCTCCAGGCGGCACCGGGCTATGCCGGGGAGCGCCGGCCTATCCTCAGCGGCGAAATTCCCAGCCCGATCGCACCGCCATCCGGCTGCGTGTTCCGCACCCGTTGCCCCTTTGCGCTGGCCGAATGCGCCCAGACCATTCCGGCCCTGCGCGAAGTCAGCGCCGGCCACTTCAAGGCATGTATCCGCGATGACATTGCACTCTGACACCGTAGCGGCAGCGCCGCGTGTTCTGGTTATCGGCGGCCGCGGTTTCGTCGGCTCCCATATCGTGCGGGCGCTGGTGGCGCGCGGCGTTGCCGTGCACGTTTTCGGTCCGCCCATGGCGACCGATTTGCTGAGCGATCTGAGTGGCCGCTTTGACGAAACCGCCGGTTCGGTGGAAGACCGTGCCGCCATCATCGACGTCTTGCGCGCCAGCGGCGCCACCGCCGTGGTCACCACTGCCGCCTTTGGCGAAGGCCAGAAGGGCCTGATGCAGGGTGGCGAGGCCGATGCCGACCGCGCCATGGCCATCAATGTCGATGGTCTGCGCCATGTGCTGGAAGCCGCGCATGCGGCCGGGATCAAACGGGTTATCACCACCGGCTCAAGCGTGGTGTTCGGCCCCGCCGACAGCTACGCCACGGCGCGCGTCGATGAGGACGGGGCCAAGCGTCCACGCACGATCTATGGCCTGACCAAGGTGCTGTCCGAAGACCTGATCCAATATTATCGCGACCGGCATGGGCTCGACGCCAGCTCGATCCGCCTGCCGATCGTGCTGGGTCCAGGGCTGTGGTATCAGGGCGCGGCCAGCGCCATTGCCAGGGTGATCGCCGAGGCCAAGTCCGGCACGCGTCATGCGGTGCGGTTCCACGATCTGCCCATCGATCTGATGCATGTCAGCGACGTGGCCGATGCCATCGTGCTGGCCCTCACCGAGGTCGCCCCGCTCGAGGCGATCTACCACATCAATGGCTTCAGTGCCCGGCTGAGCGATATCAGCGCCGCTGCCATGGCATTGGTACCCGGCTATGCGGTGGAGCACGAAATCGTGCCGCCGGCCAATACCTTCCCGATGATGGACGACACGCGCTTCCGCCAGCGCTTCGGTTTTACCCCGCGCTATGACCTCAACGGTCTGCTGCAAGCTCAAATCGCCGGAGACCATACGCCATGATCGACGCCCGTTTGAAGCAATTGGGGATCGTGCTGCCTGACGCGGCAGCGCCCTCGTTCAACTATGTTCCCGTCGTGCTGCATCGCGGCGTCGCCTATGTCAGCGGCCAGATGCCGAAGGTCGATGGCGAGGTCCGCGTGTTCGGCAAGGTCGGTGCCGAGGTGGATCTCGAAACCGCCCGCGGCGAGGCACGCATCTGCATTCTGCAGGGGCTGGCTTGCCTGCGCCTGGCGCTCGGCTCGCTCGACCGGATCGAGCAAATTATCAAGATCAACGGCTTTGTCGCTTCGGCGCCAGGCTTCAACGCCCAGCCCAAGGTGCTCGACGCCGCCTCTGACCTGCTGGCCGAGATTTTTGGCGAACCGGGCCGGCATGCCCGCGCCGCCATTGGTGCGGCCGAGTTGCCACGCAACGCGTCGGTCGAGATCGAAATGACGGTCGCCTATCGCGACTGACTGGACGCGCCGTCCGGCGCGTCACACTGCGACCGCTGTTCCGAGGAGAGGCGGTCAATCCAATGAGCCAACAAGAATAGAGGGAGTAACCATGTCTTTTCTGAATATGTCCCGCATGCGCCGACTTGGGCAAAATCTGCTCGGCGCCACCATGCTCAGCCTGCTGGCGCTGGCCCCATCCTATGCTGCCGAACCGAGCCTTTACGGCCCGGCGGTTGAGAATGCCGTTTCAGGCGGCCGCCTGAGCATGGGGCTGCTGGTTGAGCCTCCGGGCTTTGACCCGTTCCATCAGGCTGCCGATGCGCGCATCCGCTTGAGCGTGTTGGTCTATCAGGGCCTGTTCTATGAAGCTCCCGATGGTCAGGCGCTGCCGCTGCTGGCGCATAGCTACGAGATTTCCGAAGACGGTTTGACCTACACCATCAAGCTGCGCGAAGGCGTCAAGTTCCACACCGGTCAGGTGATGACCGCCGAGGACGTGGCCTATAGCTACAACTATATCCGCAACCCCGATAATGGCTCGCCCGGCGCCGGCGACTTCGTCATGGTCAGCAATGTCGAAGTGGTGGACGCCAATACGGTGCGCTTCACCCTCACCGACAAGAATGCCTCGCTGCCGATGACGCTGGGCAACAAGTATGGCGGCGTCGTGCCGGCCGGCTATTTCGATGATGAAGCCTCCAAGAACCGCATCAACGCCGAAAGCGTTGGCACCGGTCCGTTCAAGCTGGCTGAATTCGTGCCCAACTCGCATGTGACGCTGGAGCGGAATGAGGACTATTGGGAAGCCGGCATGCCGTATCTCGATGGCATCGACTTCTCCATCCTGCCCAACAGCGCCTCGATGCTCGTTGCCCTGCGCAACCAGCGCGTCGATCTGGTGGTGCTCAGCCGTCCCCAGGACGTGCAGCAGGTGTCGTCCGTTCCGGGTCTGACCATCGAGCGTTGGCCGTCGCTGTCCCAGACCGCCATCGATTTGGGCTCCGAGCTCAAGCCGCTGGATGACGTTCGCGTCCGTCAGGCCATTTCGCTGGCCGTCGACAAGAACGAGATCATGAAGGCCTCGGTCGGTGAATATGGCACCGTTCTGGGCACCATGGTTGCCGGCATGCAGGACGCCTGGGGCCTGCCGCTCGATCAGGTGCCGATGCAGGGCCCCGATATCGAAAAGGCCAAGGCGCTGATGGCCGAAGCTGGTCTGGCCGATGGTTTCACCATGACGCTGACCTCGATCAATGGCTATGACTGGATGGATACAGCCTCGGTGACGCTGCGCGAGCAGCTGGCAAAGATCGGCATCACGCTGGAAATCCAGCGCGTCGATCTGGGCGTGTGGGTGAATAATTTCCGCTCCAGCCAGATGGGCTTCACCTTCAACGACTGGGCCGCACAGCCCGATCCGAGCCTGCTGTTCTATCGCCACTTCCACCAGAAGCCCGATGGCGCCGACTTCCGCAACTGGGACAATGCCGAAGCCAGCGCGCTGCTGGACGAAGGCCGTGCCGAGTCCGATCCGGCCAAGCGCCGCGAGATCTACCTGCGCTACCAGGCCATCATGGCCGAGACCGTCCCCACGATCATGCTCTATTCGCCTGACCACGTGACGGTTCGTAACGAGAAGGTGCAGAATTTCTCGCAGCACCCGACCGGCTGGTATTTCGGCCTGGCGCGGACCTTCCTCGCCAATTGATGCCATCAGCGGGAGGCGTTCCGATGCCTCCCGCTCCACCCATTGCGCATTGGATCGATCATGGGCACTTACCTTCTCAAGCGGCTGTCCGCCTCTCTCGTCACCGCCGTGCTGGCGTCCATGCTGGTTTTCCTGCTGATGCGCATGGTGCCCGGCGACGTCGTGGCGCAGATGATGGGGCAGGCCGGTGGTGAAAACGCCGCGAGTGCCCTGCGCGAGTTCTTCGGGCTCGATAAGCCGGTCTATGTGCAATACTGGGTCTGGATTTCCCACGTGCTGCAAGGGGATCTTGGCACCAGCTGGACCCGCGGCCTGCCGGTCACCGAGATGATCGCACCGGCATTTCTGGTGACCCTGGAAATCGCTGTCCTGACGCTGGCCATCGCGACACTGATCGGGGTGCCGCTGGGCATTCTGGCCGGCATCTACGAAAATCGTCCGCTCGATACCGCGATTCAGACCTTCAACATTCTGGGCCTGGCCGCGCCGGTATTCTGGGTCGGGCTAATGCTGCTGGTCGGGGTGTCGGCGGTGTTTGCCTGGTCGCCGCCCTTGCGCTTCGTGCCGATTACCAAGTCGCTGAGCGACAATCTTTCCATCCTGATGCTGCCGATTGCCAGCCTCGGACTGCTGCAGGCGGCGGCCTATAGCCAGTTCGTGCGCCAGAACGTGGTGTCGGCGCTGAATCAGGAATATGTGCGCACCGCCATCGCCAAGGGCGTGCCGGTCCGCACCGTGTTCTTCAAGCATATCCTGCGCAACGTGCTGATCCCCATCGTCACCTTTATGGGTCTGATCCTGATCCAGATCCTGGGCGGTACGGTGATCATTGAATCGCTGTTCGCGCTGCCCGGTCTCGGTCGCCTGCTGCTGAGCGCCATCGAGACGCGCGATTATCCGGTGCTGCAGGGCGCGTTGCTGGTGGTGGTCGTCGCCGCCATGATCGTCAATCTTCTCATCGATCTGACCTACCGGTTGATCGATCCGCGCGTGCGCGTGGCCTGAGTTCGGAGCACCCCATGGCACACGTCCCAGCTAACACTTCTACTATCCCCGCGCCGCTTGGCCGCTGGGGTCGCCTGCTGCGCACGGCGCGGCGCGAGCCTGGCCTGGTCATCGGCGTGGTCCTGCTCGCCCTGCTGCTGCTGGTCGCGCTGTTTCCGGGCCTGTTTGCCTCGCAATCGCCGTTCGATGTGTTCATTGATCGCGCCATGTTGCCGCCGTCGTGGGACAACTGGTTCGGCACCGACGATGTGGGCCGCGATATCTTGGCGCGCGTTGTTTATGGCACCCGCGTCACGCTCTCGATCTGCGCCGGCTCGCTGCTGATTTCGGCCGTGGTCGGGGGTGGACTGGGGCTGACCTCGGGCTTTTTCGGCGGCTGGGTCGATCAGGGGCTGGGCCGGTTCGTTGACGTGCTGCTGAGCTTTCCGCCGATCATCCTCGGCGTCATCATCACCGGCGTTCTGGGCCCGGAAATCGGCAATCTGATCCTGGCGCTGTCCATCGTGTACATGCCGGTATTTTTCCGTATCGCGCGGGCCGGGGCGATGAGCGAAGTGGGCAAGACCTATGTTGAAGCCGCCCGCAGTATCGGGGTGCGCGACAGCGTTGTGCTGCGCCGGCACGTCACGCGCAACGTGATGCCGCTGATCCTGACCCAATATATGATCCTGTTCCCGATGATCCTGCAGATCCAGGCCGCGCTCGGCTTTCTGGGCCTGGGCGTACAGCCGCCGACCCCGGACTGGGGCGCCATTCTGGAGCAGGGCAAGGATTACATCCTCTACGCTCCGTGGATATCGGTGTTTCCCGGTCTGGCCGTGCTGCTGGCCGCCCTGGCGCTGATGCTGGTCGGGCGGGCACTGCAGAAGCGGATGGATCAGCGATGAGCCGGCCTATCCGCGCGAGGGGGACTGCTGGAGCAGCCCCCAGTCGCTCAATTGCTGCTGACGTTGGACAGGGTGCGGAGCAGGTAATCGCGAATGGCGTCGCGCGCCTTGGCGGCGTCGCCGCTGCGCAGCGCATCGACAATCACCAGATTGTCCCGGTAGGCCGCTTCGCGCACCACCAGAACCGGCGACAGCTGCTGGCCCGGGCGACCCCAGCCGGCGCGACGGCGGGACTCGATGATCTGCTCGAAGATCGACACGATGAACCGATTGCGCGAGCCGCGCGCGATGGTCATGTGCACTTCGTATTTGGCTTCCTTGAACTGTTCCCAGCTCTCGGCATTGCGCAGGCGCTCAAGGCTCGCTTCCATTTCTGCGATCAGCTCGGGCGTGACCCGTTCGACCACCAGATCGGGCAGGTTGGGCTCGAACAGCAGGCGCGCCTCCAGCAGCTCGGCCAGGGTGAATTCATTGGTGCCGACCCGGTTGCGCACGAAAGTGCCGCGGCCGACATGGCGAATGATCAGCCCCTCATCGGCCAACTGGTTGAGGGTTTTGCGCACGCTGTTGCGCGCGGCGTCGAAATGCTCCGCCAGCGCCCGTTCGGTCGGCAAGCGACTGCCCGCCGCATAGTCACCATTCATGATCGCCGATTTCAGATCGCGATAGATCAGCTGCGAATCCTGTTCGGACTTGGCGCGGGCACTGGGGGCCACGTTAGGCGGCGATACGGCTTCGAGATTCATTCACGTCGACCATTAGGTTGCAAGTAGACCGCTTTGGTTCAGGCGGCCGAATAGGCCAAGCCTATACCAAACTAACGGAAGTCACAAAGAAACTCTCACCGCCCTGAGCCGGGAATTGACGCATTGGACCAAATAGGTCCGAATTGGTTCGAAATGGTTGAGATTTGGCACAGGACAGGCAGGCGCGGCCCGGATCTCGGAATGCCGTTCCGGCAAATACGCTTGAGAAGGAAAATAACATGACGGTGACCGACACCAAGACGACGCGCCGCGGTGGAGATTTGCTGGTGGCGAGCCTGCTGGCGCAACGGGTGGACCGTGCCTTCTGCGTGCCCGGCGAAAGCTATCTGCCCGTGCTGGATGCCCTCTATGACGCGCGCGACAAAGTTGACCTGGTGGTGTGTCGTCACGAAGGCGGCGCCTCCACCATGGCGGAGGCCTATGGCAAGCTCACCGGCCGGCCGGGCGTGTGCTTCGTCACCCGCGGGCCGGGCGCCACCAATGCCTCGATCGGCATCCACACCGCCTTCCAGGATTCGACGCCGCTGGTGATGTTTGTCGGCCAGGTCGACAGCTCGATGAAGGACCGCGAGGGCTTTCAAGAGGTGGATTTCGCCGCCATGTTTGCGCCGCTGGCCAAGTGGGCCGCCGAGATCAACGATCCGGCGCGGATTCCCGAATATGTGCACCGAGCCTTCCAGACCGCGATGGCCGGTCGTCCCGGCCCGGTGGTTCTGGCGCTGCCCGAAGACGTGCTGGGCGCTTTGGTGTCCGGCGATATCGACCCGGGCCTGCCGGCCGAGCCGCTGGCCGGCGCACCGACCCCGGCGCAGTTCGAGCGCATCGGCGAACTGATCGATGGTGCCGAACGCCCGTTGCTGATCATTGGCGGCGGCGGCTGGACCCAGGCCGTCGGCGAACAGATCGCCGACTTTGCCGCACGCTTTGGCGTCCCCGTGGCGGCGTCGCTGCGCTGCCAGGATTATGTGTCCAACCACCATCCCAACTATGTCGGGCATTTGACCATCGGCGCTGAGCCCAAGCTGGTTGGTCTGGTGCGTGACGCCGATCTGCTCATCGTGCTCGGGGCCCGCCTGGGCGAAATGACCACGGCTGGCTACACCATCCTCGAGCCGGCCAAGCGCGGCGCAACGCTGGTACATATCTATCCCGATCCCGAGGAACTGGGTCGAGTCTATCAGGCGCACCTGCCGATCAATGCCGGCGCGGTGGCCACGGCTGCCGGACTGGCGTTGCTGCAGCCCAAGGTCTCAAGCGCCAAGCGGGCCGAGGGTGTGGCTCAAGCGCGGAGCGACTATCTGGCAAGCCTGACGGCTGCGCCACGCGATACGCCGGTCGACCTTGCCCAGATCGTCACGCAATTGCATGCGGAACTGCCGGCGGACACGATCGTGTGCTCGGGTGCCGGCAATTACACCGCCTGGGTGCATCGCTTCTGGCAGTTTACCAACTACCGCACCCAACTGGCCCCTACCTCTGGAGCCATGGGCTACAGTGTGCCCGCAGCCGTGGCGGCGGCGCTGACCGAACCCAGCAAAACCGTGCTATGCTTTGCCGGCGACGGGTGCTTCCTGATGAACGGTCAGGAGCTGGCCACGGCCACGCAATATGGCGCCAAGGTGCTGTTCATCGTGGTCAATAACGGCATGCTGGGCACCATCCGCATGCATCAGGAGCGCGAATTCCCCGAGCGCGTCTATGCGACCGATCTGGTCAATCCCGATTTCGTCGCCCTGGCCAAGGCCTATGGCCTCGCCGCCGAGCGGGTGGAGCGGACCGAAGATTTTGCGCCGGCGCTCGCCCGCGCCCTGACCGCCGAGGGCAGCGCCCTGATCGAACTGATCACCGAGCAGGACGTGATTTCGCACCGCACCACGATTTCGGCGATGCGGGCCAAGGCTAAGGCGGTGTCGGCATGAAAGCCAATCGCGCCAAGGCACTCTGGGCCCAGAGCCAGCCGGTGCTCAATGGCTGGCTGTCGATCGGCAACAGCTTCTCCGCCGAAATCATGGCGGCGCAGGGTTATGACAGCCTGACCGTCGACCTGCAGCATGGCGTGGTGGACTACGCCACGGCGGTGCAGATGTTTCAGGCGATGGGCGCCAGTGGCGTCATGCCGATGGCACGCATCGAGCAACTGGGCGCCGCAGCGGTGACCCGCGTGCTCGACGCTGGAGCAATGGGGGTGATCTGCCCGATGATCAACACCCGCGCCGATGCCGAAGCGCTGGTGGCCTATACCCGCTACGCCCCCAATGGCATCCGCAGCTTCGGGCCGACGCGCGCGGTGTTTTCTGCCGGGCCCGGATATGACGGCAATGCCGAGGACGAGCTGATCTGCCTCGCCATGATCGAAACCGCCGAGGCCATGACCAATCTCGAAGCCATCTGCGCCACGCCGGGACTGGACGGGGTCTATGTCGGCCCGTCGGACCTGACACTGGCGCTGACCGCGCGACGCTATCGCGTGGGGTTTGATCGTGAGGAGCCCGAGCTGATCGAGGCGATCCAGACCATTGTCGCAGTGGCACATCGGCATGGCATTCGCGCCGGCCTGCACACCGGCAGCGCTGACTACGCCAGCCGCGCCGTCGGCTGGGGGTATGACCTCGTGACCTCCGGCACCGACGTCAAACTGCTGGCAGACGCGGCTAACCTCACGGTGAAAACTGTTCGTTCGGCTACGCGCAGGCCTGCGCCATAGGCGGCGCCGAGCGCGGCATTTTATTTGAGCCGGCGCCGCTTCTGTCACGCTCAGGGCAGGGCAATGCAGGGCAGTGCAGTGCAGGACAGGGCAGGGCAGGGCAGGGCAGGGCAGGGCAGGGCCGGGCCGGTTCGTTGGTTTCCTCGCCTAGGCCCGCCCAAAGGGTTCGCCTCAATAACATCATAGAGCCGGTCGGGGCGCGCCTGGGACACGGTGACCGCAACTCGTTGACCGTTGATCTCGGTTTCGAGCTAGGTGCTGTTGCCACCTGCCTGACGCGGGTCGGTTGACACAGTCGAAAATCGAATATATTTGATATTTGAACGAAGGGGATCGCGGGAAGCGGTCTGCAGGCTTTTTCGCGTGCTGCGTTGCACGCGAGAGCGTCTACAAAAACGGTCGCTAAATGTACGCCCTTGATTTTACTGTCATCATCGCCCGGTTGCCGGAGCTGCTCCTGGGTGCCGGTGGCACGCTGCTGCTGGCCCTGTTCGGTATGGGCTTCGCGCTGATTATTGGCGTATTGGGCGTGATCACCCGTCAGTCCAGCAATGTGCTGCTGTCGGCGCCGACTAAGGTTTTCGTCGAAGTTATCCGCAATACGCCATTCCTGGTGCAGGTTTTCTTCCTGTTCTTCGCGCTGCCCTATCTGGGTGTGCGTCTCAGCCCGACCGTGACGGCCATCATCGCGCTGGCGATCAATGGCGGCGCTTACGCCATCGAGATCATCCGGGGTGGTGTGGAGTCGATCCCTGCCGGTCAGCGCGAGGCCGGTCATGCGCTGGGGCTCTCCAAGGGGCAGGTGTTTCGCTACATCGTGCTCAAGCCGGCGCTGCGCGCAATCTATCCGGCGTTGACGTCGCAATTCATCATGTTGACGCTGACATCGAGCGTGTGTTCGTCCATCGCGGCGTTCGAGCTGACGGCGGTGGCCGGGCGGATCGAAGCTGAATCATTCAGAAGCTTCGAAGTCTATTTCACGATCACCTTCATCTACCTGATCATCTCGTGGGCCATCATGGCGTTGCTCAAATATGCAGGAAAGCAATTCCTGTATTACCCGGCGAAATAAGGAGCATCGACATGGGACATCTTGAATTCCTGTTCCTGATGCAGGGCCTGAAATGGACGGTGCTGCTCACCCTGATCAGCTTTGTCGGTGGCTCGGCCATCGGCCTGCTGGTGGCGCTGGCCCGCACCTCGGAAAACAAGCTGCTGGTGCAGTTCACCATGGCTTACACGGCGCTGTTCCAGGGCACGCCCCTGCTGATGCAGCTGTTCGTGGTCTATTACGGCCTGGCTCTGCTGCAGCTCAATATCGAGCCGTGGATTGCTGTCAGCATCGCCTATACCGCCCATGCCAGTGCCTTTCTGGGCGATATCTGGCGCAGCGGTATCGAGGCGCTGCCCAAGGGGCAGTCCGAGGCCGCCAATGCGCTGGGCGTCTCCTATGTGACGCGGATGCGCCACGTGATCCTGCCGCAGGCGCTTAAAATTTCACTGCCGGCCACCATCGGTTTCATGGTGCAGCTGCTCAAGGGTACGTCGCTCGCAGCCATTGTCGGTTTCGTCGAGCTGACCCGTGCCGGGCAGATCGTCTCCAACCAAATCTTCCAGCCTCTGCTCGTCTTCGGTGTCGTGGGGTTGGTCTACTTTGCTCTGTGCTGGCCCTTGTCGCTCTATGGCAGCCGGCTCGAGCGGAAAATGGCGCTGGCAACGCGATAATGGGTCCGGCGTAGTCCGGCCATGCAGCCAGTGCTTAGCTTCAACAGGAGGAAATATTGAAGAATTTGTTCAAGTCGATCGCCATCGCCGGGCTGGCCAGCCTGGCACTCTCCACGGTCGCCAGCGCGCAGACGCTGGAGTCGATCGAAGGGCGCGGCAAGCTCATCGTCGGCATCCAGGGCGACAACCCGCCTTACGGCTTCCTCGACTCCCAGGGCCAGAATGATGGCTACGACGCCGCTGTGGCACGTCTGCTGGGTGAGTTTCTTGGCCAGCCGGTCGAGTTCAACGTGGTGACCAACCAGAACCGCATCGCGGCGCTGCAGACCGGTCGCGTCGACGTGATCTTTGCCACGCTGTCGATGACCGCCGAGCGCGCCCAGGCCGTGCAATATTCCAAGCCCTATGCAGAGCAGCCCTTCTTCGTGCTGGCGCCGACCGACATGGAAGTCGCCGGTGTTGAGGATCTGGCCGGCAAGACCATCGGCGTGCCGCGTGGCGCGATCATGGATCTGCAGCTGACGGCCCTGGCCACCGAGTCGGAAATCCTGCGTTTTGACGACGACTCGTCCAACGTTCAGGCGCTCCTCTCCGGTCAGGTCGACGCCATTGGCGGCAGCATGTTCTACGAAGAGCGCCTCAACCAGCAGGCACCCGGCAAGTTCGAGAACAAGTTCTCGACCGGCTCGCTCTATATCGGCGCCGGCGCCCGTCTCGACGACGCCGCATGGAACGGCAAGCTCAACGCGTTTCTCGACGAAGTGACCGCGAACGGCAAGCTCGCCGCGCTGTACCAGCAGTGGTTCAACATGGAACTGCCCGAGATGACCACTCCGGTGGAAGGCGTCTCCTGGGCGGCCGAATAACCGTCCCTGCGCAACCACCCACCTGACGATGGTGCCGGAACCGTCCGGCACCATCACTACGGAACCCAGGATTTTCTCATGCCCACACCTTCAAACTCCGAGCGTTCGGCCGGTGCTCCCTTCATCGAGATGAAGGATGTCAGCAAGTGGTATGGAACCTTCCACGCGCTCAAGAACGTCAATCTGACGGTGAACAAGGGCGAGCGCATCGTGGTGTGCGGCCCATCCGGCTCGGGCAAGTCCACCCTGATCCGCTGCATCAACCGGCTGGAGCCGTTCGAGAAGGGCACCGTCTCGGTCGACGGCGCCGAACTCAACGAGCATGGCGGCGCGATTGCTTCGGTGCGCCGCGAAGTCGGCATGGTGTTCCAGAATTTCAATCTGTTCCCCCATCTCACCGTGCTGGAAAACTGCACGCTGGCGCCGATCAAGGTGCGCGGCCTCAGCCGCGAGGCGGCCGAACAGACCGCGATGAAATATCTCGAGCGCGTTCACATCGGTGAGCAGGCGCTGAAATACCCGGCACATCTGTCCGGTGGCCAGCAGCAGCGCGTGGCCATTGCGCGGGCGCTGTGCATGGAACCCAAGATCATGCTGTTCGACGAGCCAACCAGCGCGCTCGATCCCGAGATGGTCAAGGAAGTGCTCGACACCATGATCTCGCTGGCCGGTGACGGCATGACCATGATCTGCGTCACCCACGAAATGGGCTTTGCCCGGCAGGTGGCCGACCGGGTGATCTTTATGGCCGAAGGCGAAATCCTCGAAGAGGCGCCGCCGCAGGAATTCTTCGTCAATCCCAGGCATCCCAGAGCCAAGAGCTTCCTGGGCGAAATCCTGGCGCATCACTAATCGGCGGGTCCATCATGTCTTCCACTCTGAAATCCATTCCAGTCCTGGTTCCCGGCGCCATCAATCCGATCACGCTGGAGCGGCTGCAGGCCGTCTTCGACGTCACCTATGTCGAGGGCGGCTTCGTCGCCGTGACCGACGAGATGGCGGCGAAAGTGCGCGGCATTGCCGCCATCATTCCGATGGCTGCGGCCACGATCGACCGCTTTCCCAAGCTGGAAATCATCGCCCATTTCGGTGTCGGCTATGACAGCGTCGATGCCAACCATGCGGCTTCGCGCGGCATCATGGTGACCAACACCCCCAATGTGCTCAATGAGGACGTGGCCGATATCGCCATTGGCCTGCTGCTCAACGCCATTCGCCAATTGCCGTTGGCCGAGCAGTGGCTGCGCGACGGCCACTGGGAGAGCAAGGGCCCCTATCCGCTGACCAAGCTCACCCTGCGCGAGCGCCGCGTCGGCATTTACGGCATGGGCCGGGTCGGGCGTGCCGTGGCCAAGCGGCTTGAAGGCTTCGGCGTCGAAATCGCCTATCACAATCGCAACCCGGTCGAGGGCGTCGACTACCAGTATTATCCGACGCTGCTCGGTCTGGCGGAGGCCGTGGACACCATGATCTCGGTGGCGCCCAGCACGGCCCAGACCGCAAAATCAGTCAATGCGGCGGTGCTGTCGGCCCTCGGCCGCGATGGCGTCTTCGTCAATATCGGTCGTGGCGCAACCGTCGATCAGGAGGCGCTGATTGCCGCGCTGCGGGACGGCACCATTGCCGCCGCCGGCCTCGACGTGTTCGCCTCCGAGCCGCATATGCCGCAGGCGCTGCTCGACCTGCCCAATGCCACCCTGGTGCCCCATGTCGGCTCGGCGACCGAATATACCCGCGCCGCCATGGCCACTTTATGCGCCGACAATGTCATCGCCTGGTTCTCGGAAGGCTGGCCGCGCACGCCCGTCGCCGAAACACTGGGTGTTCCTCGGGTCGAGGTCTGAAACAGCTTGGCGGCCCGGCGCCTGTCTATTCTATAGTCTTGCAATAACCGCCCAACGACCAGTCATTGGATAAACTATGGAAGACCTCGCAACAGTCTATTCAGCGCGCCCCCTGGCCAAAAGCCAGGGTTTGAGCGAGCACGTCCACCAGGCGTTGCTGCAGATGCTGGTGCAGGGCGTGCTCAAGCGCGGCATGGTGCTGCGCATCGACCTGCTGGCCAAAACGCTCGACGTCTCGCCCACCCCGGTGCGCGAGGCGCTGGCACGGCTGGCGACCACCGGGCTGGTGCTGCATGAGCCGCGCAAGGGCTACACCATCGCGCCGCCGATCGATCGCAAGCAATTGGCCGAACTGATCGATGCGCGGCGTCTGATCGAGGTGGCGGCGATTGGCCGGGCCTGCGCCAATGGCGGTGCGGCTTTCATTCGCGATCTCGAAAAAGCGCTGCTTGCCCAGCACCGCGCCGTCGAGCTGTATCAGGCGCAGAAGGACGACAATAGCGAAGCGCTCGCCTGGGACGTGATGCTGGCGGATCTGCATTTCCACCAGGTCATCTTCGAATACACCGATAACCGCTTCATTCGGGTGATGTCGCAGGCGCTGTCGGCCCAGCTGCATCGTATTCGTCAGTCGGCGCAGGCCGGCATTTCCGACGATCAGAACGCGCTCGATGAGCACGAAGCCATTCTCGCCGCCCTTCGCACCGGCGACCGCGCTGCCGCCGAACAGGCGATGGAGCAACACATCAACAATGTCGAAAAGCGCTCGGAACTGGACCTTTCAGACCAGTAGCAGCGCTTTTTTCCCGCCTATAATCAACTTCCAGGAACGATCATGACGACCCCTTACCCCACCGAGAAGACAGCAATCATCACCGGCGCCGGCTCGCCGCGTGGCATTGGGCAGGACCTTGCCCGGCGGCTCGGCAGCAAGGGCTGGAACCTCGGTCTGATCGATCGTGACATCGTGCTGGCAACCGAGCTGGCCCAGACCCTGCAGCGCGAGCATGGCATCAAGGCCGTGGCCGCCGAAGCCGATATTTCCGACGCTGCCGCCGTGGACCGGGCCGGCACCTTGTTCGAGCAGTCCCTGCCGCCAGTGGTGGCGGTGGTCAATATCGCCGGCATCAGCGATCCGACCCCGTTCATGGATACCGATCTGGCGCGCTGGGAACGTGTGCTCAAGATCAATGCCACCGGCACCTTCCTGGTGACCAAGCGCTTCGTTGCCGGCATGGTCGAGCGTGGGGTCGGCCGCATAGTCAGCCTGTCCTCGACAGCAGCCCAGAGCGGCGGCGGTACCTTCAGCACGGCCTCTTATGCCGCTTCCAAGGCCGCCATTGAAGGCATGACCCGTGGCCTGGCGCTCGAAATCGCCAAGACCGGCGTCACCGCCAACGCTATCGCCCCAGCCATCATCGATACTGACATCATGGGTGGCACGATCACCCCGGATCGTCTCGACTATTTCACCAGCCGCCTGCCCGTCGGCCGGCTCGGTCGGGCCGATGAAGTCTCCGCGCTCATCGAATTCCTGATCGGCCCCGACGCCGGCTACATCACGGGCGCCACGCTCAACATCAACGGCGGCGCGAGGATCGGCTAATGCTTGAAACCAAGACCATCGACATTTTCAATCCACTCGGCACCGACCCGCGGGGAATTGACCGCTGGCAGGCGGCCGCCAAGCTGGCTGCTGTGGACCTGCCGCTGACATTGCCGCACACGCCAGAAAACTGGCCGATTGCTGCCGCCATGCTGCAGTTTCCGGGGCGCACCGCGCAGGGCAAGACCATGCGCGAGGCTGGTCCCGAGCGCTGGTTCCGCGACCTGAGCATCATTGCCGCCGAAGGCTTCAACTCGGTCGAAATCCCCAGCGCCTGGCTGCCGGTCGGTGAGCTGGAACAAAGCGAACATGATGAGCTCAAGGCCGTGCTGCGTCAGCTCGATCTTTCGGTCTGCGCGACCTCGGTGGTGCGGCGCAGCATTATCGAGCAGGGCCGCGAGCAGGAAAACATGGCGATCACCCATGCCGCTATCGACGCCGCTGCGGCAGTTGGCTCGCCGCTAATCTGCCTGGGCCTGCATGAAGCGCTGCAGCCGCAGCAGCTGGATGTGACCTGGTTCTGGACTATGCCAACCCACCACAATCCCAATGATCGGGATGTGTGGAACCAGGCAGTGGCCGGCTATCAGGAACTGGCCGACCATGCCGCGTCGGTGGGCGTCGAGATTTCGCTCGAACTCTATGAGGGCACCTTCCTCTGCGCCGCCGATAGCGCTCTGGCCTTCCTCAGCGACATCGACCGCGACAATGTTGGGCTCAACCCTGATTTGGGCAATCTGATCCGGGCGCAGAACCCGATTGAGCCTTGGGAATCCATGGCCATCAAGACCTTCCCCCATGCCAATTATTGGCATGTGAAAAACTATAGCCGTGTCGAACTGCCGGAATCGAATCTTTATTTGACGTGTCCGTCGCCGATGGCCAACGGGCTGATCGATTACCGTCGGGCAATCGCCTTTGCTGTGGCGCATGGCTTCAAGGGCGCATTCCTGTGTGAGAATTACGGCGGGGATGGCCTGTCGGTTACGGCCGAAAGCCGTCGCTATATCCAGCGCATTCTCAAGAGCATTTCGCTTGATGCCCAATGGTCGGCCGATATGCTGCAAAGCGAAGCGGGGGCCAAGTGAGCTTCGCCAATTGGGAAGATGCCAGGGAAGGCGCAAAGCGGCGTCTTCCCAAGATATTCTTCGACTTCATTGACGGAGCCGCGTTTAGCGAGTCCACCGCCCGCGCCAATATCGAGGATTTCGATAAATGGGTGTTCGAGCAGCGGGTACTTGTCGATGTCGCCGAGCGTAAGCTGTCGACCACTTATCTCGGAGTCGAGCGCCCGCTACCCATGATCCTTGGGCCCGTGGGCTTTGCCGGGTTCTTTGCGCCCAATGCCGAAATCAAGGCCGCGCGCGCCGCCCATGCCGCGGGCATTCCCTATTGCCTGTCCAATTTCGGCATTGTGTCGATGGAAAAGCTACGCCAGGCGACCGACGGGCAGCTGTGGTTTCAGCTCTATGTCCTCAAGGACCGCGAGCTCTCGGAAAAGCTGATGCAGCGTGCCGAAGCCATTGGCTCCGAAGCTCTGGTCATCACCGTCGACAGCCAGGTCAAGAGCGTGCGCGAAAAGGATACGCGCAATGGCTTCCGCACCCTGACCAAGGTCACGCCTGGCCTCGCCATGCGGCTGATGCGCAAGCCGCGCTGGGTAGCCGGGGCACTGACTGCCGGGCCGATCCGGATCAACAACCTGGCCGAATATCCGCAATACGGCACCAGCGCGCTGGAGCAGGCCGCCAAGCTTGGCCACTTGATCGACGCTTCGATGACCTGGGATGATATTGCCCGCTTCCGTGAGCGCTGGAAAGGCAAGCTCATCATCAAGGGCATTCTCAGCGCCGAAGACGCAAGTCATTGCGCGCGACTGGGCGTTGATGCGCTGATCGTGTCCAACCATGGCGGACGTCAGCTCGACGGTGCGCGCTCGTCGATCTCGGTCTTGCCCGACGTGGTTGCGGAAGTCGGCGACAAGCTGGAAGTGTTGTTCGATGGTGGTATCCGTCGCGGCAGCCACATCGTCAAAGCCATGGCCCTTGGCGCCAAGGGCGTCCTGCTCGGTCGCAGCTACGCCTATGCGGTGGCCGCTGAAGGCCAATCTGGCGTCAGCCAGCTGCTGGATATGATGGGCGTCGAGATGGACGTCGCCCTGGGGCATATCGGCGTTCGCAACTTTGTCGAACTCTTCGAGCAGCGTGCCCGCGCCTTGCGGCCACGGGACTAGTGACGCTCGATCCAGAGACGAGAGACAGCGGAGCGCAGGGCAACAATCTCGCCGGCATCGGACTGATTGTTTGTGCCACGCTGCTCTTTTCGGGTCTGGATGCCATCACCAAGCAATTGGTGATGCGCTATGACGTGCCCCTGGTCGCGGCCATGCGCTATGGCGTTCAGCTGGTGCTCATCCTGCTCCTGTTCGGCCCCCGGCATGGCACCGCGCTGGTTGGGGCACGGCGCCCGGCGCTGGCAGTGTTGCGCGGTGCTTGCCTGGCGCTGAGTGCGCTGTTCATGGCGCTGGCCTTGCAACGCATGCCCATCGCCGAAACAACAGCGATTATCTATCTAGCGCCGGTGCTTGTGGTCCTGCTGGCGGGGCCGGTGCTGGGGGAGCAAGTTCGCCTGTTGAGCTGGCTGGCTGCCCTTGGTGGATTTGTGGGCGTTCTGATCGTGGTGCGGCCCGGCAGCGGCCTCGATCCACTAGGCCTGCTGTTTTCAGCGGCCAATGTCATCACCACCGCGGCCTATTCTTTACTGTCCCGCCTGCTCGCGCCAAACGAGCGAACCTCCATCCTTCTGTTCTATGCGGCGTTGGTTGGTGCCGTAGCCTTTGGCCTGATGGCGCCCTGGTTCTGGTTTGATGCGATGCCGGGGCCAAGCGACCTGCTGCTGCTGTTCAGCATCGGCGCTCTAGCCCTAATTGGCCACGGCATTCTCACCATCGCCAACCGTTTCGCCGAGGCCTCACTGATTGCCCCGGTGTCGTATTCCCAGTTGCTATGGGCCGGACTTCTTGGGTGGCTTATCTTTGGCTAGCGACCGGATGCTGTGAGCATCGCCGGCATGGGCTTGCTGCTGGGCGCCGGACTATTGGTCTCATTCAATGCCGGGCCAACCAGTCACAGGTCAAGGTCATGACGGCACAGCAGCCCGTACCAGCCGATGGGCCATGTTTCGCAGATTTTCCAGTGAGATTTGTCATCAAAACCGGTCACGGGGCCGTACGACGACGACTAGCTGGCGGCGACGGCTGAGGCGCTGGTTGGCGCGACGGCAGTGGAGCAGCGTTCGACCAGGTGGCAGGCCAGTTCAATGCGGCGCGCTGGGCCGGAAATGCCGGCGATCTGGTCGCGCAGCAGATCGAGCGCGACCACCCCGATTTCCTGCATCGGCACATGCATCGTCGTCAGTGTCGGGTTGACGAAGGCCGCTTGGGGCAGGTCGTCGATGCCGATGACGGAGACGGCCTCGGGCACCGCATAGCCCAATTGCTGCAGGCCCATCATGGCGCCGATGGCGAGGCTATCGCCAGCCGCGAGTATGGCGCTGAAATCCAGGCCACGCGCGGCCACGCGCTCGGCGACGGCGCGGGCCGCCAGGTCCGGCAGCCAGTCATCCACCAGCAGCATGCGGTGGTAATCGACCGCAATGCCGTGATGGCGCAGCGCATCGTGCCAGCCCTCGCAGCGCCGATCGATGGTGCGTCGGCCGGGCCGCATCAGAAACACCGTGTCGCGATGGCCCAGCCCGATCAGATGTTCGGTGGCCACGCGGGCCGCCGAGCGGTTGCAGGGGGTGACGCTCGATAGCCGCATCTCGGGGTCGTCGCCATTGACCAGCACCACCGGTTTGTCGAAGTCGCGGGCCGCCGCCAGCATCTCGTCATCGTCCAGCGTCAGGAACATCAGCCCGACGACCTGCTCGTTGTCGCGCGCTTCGGCGAGCACTGCCGCCTGTTCCGCCGGGTTGGCGATGGGGCGGGTCAGCAATTCCAGACCCAGCTCGGCGGCACGGGCACGCAGCCCTTCCAGCACATGCAGGGTGAATTGATTGCGCCCATAGTCGACGATGGCCGCGATCGAGGCGGCGACGATCACCTTCTGGCCGGTGGTCACCCAGGGCATCGCATAATTGGCCGCCTTGGCAGCGGCGAGAATCTTGGCGCGTAAGTCGGGACGCACGCCCTTGTCGCCGGCCAGCGCCCGAGAAACCGAACTCAGCGACACGCCGCATTGCGCGGCAATATCCTCCAGGCGGACGCGGCGCGTCCGGTTCAGGCGTGTTTCGACAGCATCGGCCATGGAGATCTCCCCGCTGACACACTGCAAATAATTTTCATATTGCGCAAACTATTTTGTCGTGGCTTGAATGGTAGCGGTAGCCATCCAGTAGAGACGGTGCCGAAGGGAGGAATTGGAACCATGGTTCTGGGTGCTGACGACAGCGGTCGGCTGGCTGGCAGTGTTACGGCGGTGGCGTCCAAATGAACGCGGCTTCCGGCCATCTGCGCCGGCCTTTGGGGCCAGGTGGATCGATCGGTCACTGGCAGGTCAGCGCCGTTGCAGACGAGCTCTATGACGTGCCGTGGGCGCCGATGCTGGGGGAGATGGACCCGTTCTTTTTCCTGACCAAGCACAAGAATTTTATTCCGCACGAATATCCCTGCCGCACGATTTTTGCCGAGCGCTGTCGTGGGCTGCGGCCCGAAGTGCGCGGGCAGTTCGAGCTGGCGCGGTACTGGTTGCCCTTCGGCTCGCCGCGGCTTGACCTCTCCGGCTTCTGGTTCCGCCCAACGCGCATTGCGGCCTGGGCGCGCACCGCTATCGAGGCGCAAACTGCCGGTATGGCCAAACTGCGGCTGGGCACCTGCGGCGGCGCGGTGATCTGGGTCAATGGCCAGGAACTGGGCTGGATGGCGCCCTATAGCCGCAATCTCGAAGCGCAATCACACTTCACGGTCGCGCTGCAGGCCGGCCCCAACAATATTGAAATCTTCTTCGATGATCTGGCCGAGCGCGATGCGCGCTTCTTCTTCCAGCTGGATTATGTCAGCGGCCCGGCGGTCAGCGTCGCGGTGCCGACACCGGTGACAGATGCGGTGGCGGTTGGGATCGAACGGAGCCTCGAAACCCTGCATTTTGATCGGACGCATTACCTCGGCGGTCCGGTGACACTGATCCTGCCCCATCCGGTGCCGGTCGACACCGAGGTGCAGGTCGCCATTGGTGGCGATTTCATCTCGCGTGAGCAGGTCGCGCTGCAACGGGTGCTGACGGCCGGCGCCACCCGTCTCGATCTGGGGCCGTCCGAGGCACTGCCGGCCGATTTCCGTCATTTCGACATCAGTTTCAATGCCGGCGGCTTTGTTGCGACGCGCACTCTGGCCGTCGAAATTTGCGATGTTGAACGCCAGGGCGTAGCGCCGGAAAGTCTCGCGGCGCGCATCGCGGAAACCCTCGAAGCGGTCTCTGAACACAGCGAAGCCGATACAGTGTCTGTGCTGGCGCGGCTGGCGACCGGCAAGAGCGGGGCCAAGACCGACGCGATGATCGCGGCAGCTTTGCCTAGTATCGAGGCCTGTCACGACTGCTCCGATTTCACCCTGGTGCCGCTGCTTTGGGCGCGCATGGTGTGGCCGGAGGCTATTGATCCCGCGCTGCGCCAGCGCATCGACAACACTATCCTTGGCTATCGCTATTGGATGGATGAGCCGGGCAATGACGTGCAGTGGTATTTCTCCGAAAACCACGCGCTGCTGTTCCACACCGCCGCCTATCTGGCGGGGCATTTGCTGGCTGACGCCGTGTTCACCCGCTCGGGCCGGAGCGGCGCCGAACAGAGCGCCATCGGCGCAGCGCGGGTGCGGGCCTGGCTCGATCATTTCGAAGCCTGGGGCATGGCCGAGTTCAACTCGGCGCCGTATTTCCCCATCGACCTCAAGGGGCTGACCGCGCTGGCAGCTTTGGCGCCCGATGCCGATATTGCAGCCCGGGCCAAGGCGGGCATCGTGCTGCTGCTCGAAATCGTCGCCCGCTCGGCGCATCAGGGCATGGTAACGGCGGCGCAGGGGCGCTCCTATGAACATACGCTTTGCGCTGGTCGCTCGCTCGAATTGTCGGCGATGGCGCGGCTGGTCTGGGGTAGGGGCTGGGTTGGCCGCCGGCTGCATGCGCTGCCGCAATTGGCGCTGTGCCTGCGCGATCATGGGCTGACCATCCCTGAGCAGCTGAGTGCCATCGCGGTTCACACTAAGGCGGATCATGCCGAATGGCGCTTCGCCCAGGGGCAGGATCGCTTTGCCCGGCTCTATCACTATAAGGGCCGCCACTTCGCCATGGGCTCGCCGGTACACTATCGCTGGGGCGAATGGGGCTATCAGGAAACCGTGCTGCATTTGCGGCTCGGCGATGCGCCTGAAGCGGCGATTTGGATCAACCATCCCGGCGAGGCGATCCAGTTCGGCGCGGGTCGGCCGTCCTATTGGGGCGGCTGCGGCACGGTGCCGCGCGTCCAGCAATATCGTGGCCTCGCCGTGCTGCAATTCGCCACCCATGCCGACCAGCCCGCTTTTACCCATGCCTGGTTCCCCGTCGACCAGTTCGATGACAGCCGGGTGGCGGGCCCCATCGCCATGGCCCGCAGCGGCAGTGGCGCGGTGCTGCTCAAGGGCAACGGCGATTTTACGCTGGCCAGCGAAGGGCCATCGGCTGGTGCCGAACTGCAATTGGCCGGGACCAACACCGTCTGGATCGTGCGGCTGGCCGAAACGACCGATCTTGACGCCCTGCAGCGTCATTTTGAACCGCTGGCGGTCGCCGTCTCGGCTGACGGCAGCTGGCGGCTCGATGATCCCGATTATGGTCTGGTGATTTTTCACCCCGATGGCGTGGTGGAGGCCGAGGGCCGCCGGATCGATCCCCAAACCTATTCCATCGCCGGAGATGCGCTGATGCTTCCCGGCTTTGCCCCGCCGCCTGCGCTGGTAGAGGCCCAACAAGAGGCCAGCCGCCGCTAACCCGCGAACCGGACCGGTTCGTCATTGTGAGGAGGATGAAATGAGAAAGAGCAAAACCCTGTTGGCCGCTTTGGCCCTGGGCCTATTGACCACCACGGCCACCCTGGCCGGGGATGTGCGCATCATGTGGTATTCGGACGGCGTCGAAGGCGAGGTGCTCAAGGACCTGCTCGACCGCTTCATGACCGATAATCCCGCGATCAACGTCATTCTGGAAGAAGTGTCCTACGACGTGGTGCGCGAGCAGCTGCCGGTGCAGCTCGAGGCCGGCAACGGCCCCGATATCGCCCGCGTCACCAACCTCAAGGCCCCG
Source organism: Devosia sp. A449 (assembly GCF_054489375.1). Lineage (NCBI taxonomy): Bacteria > Pseudomonadati > Pseudomonadota > Alphaproteobacteria > Hyphomicrobiales > Devosiaceae > Devosia > Devosia sp. A449. The sequence continues at coordinate 128,234 of NZ_JBTMWU010000003.1, forward strand.
GCCGAGCATTGGCTCGACATGCGGCCGCTGCTGTCCGACCCCGCCTATTGGGATGCCAATTTTGGCGATCAGGCCGACTGGATGCGCCCCGATGGCTCCGACGCCATTACCGGCTTCATGACCCAGATCACCCTGACCGGCGGCTTTGCCAACAAGACCCTGTTCGAACAGGCCGGGGTCGAACTGCCGACCGCGGATGCGAGCTGGGATGATTGGGCGGCGGCGGCCAAGCAGGTTGCCGATAGCCAGCAGGTGCCGATGGCCATGGCGCTCGACCGCTCCGGCCACCGCATCAGCGCGCCCAATATTTCGTTTGGCGCCAATTATGTCGGGGCCGATGGCCTGCCGGCGCCGCTCGATGCCGGCGCCAAGGAGTTCATTGCCAAATTCGTCGGCTGGAACGCCGATGGCACCATGAACAACGAAGTCTGGGTGACCGCCGCCGGCTCGACCTATCGCGCTGCCGCCGACGACTTCATCAACGGCCAGCTGGTGTATTATTATTCCGGCAGCTGGCAGGTGCCGAACTTTGCCACCAAGATCGACGGTGCCTTCGATTGGGTCGCGACGGGCAGCCCCTGTGGTCCGGCCGCCTGCACCGGCATGCCCGGCGGCGCGGGCCTCGTGGCGATCAAATACACCAAGAACCCCGACGATGTGGTCGCGGTGATGGAGTATTTGGGCAGCGAAGCCATCGTCAAGGAGTTCTCCGAACGCACCCTGTTCCTGCCGGCGCATAAGGGCGTCATTGCTGGGGGGCTCGATTTCCAGTCCGACAGCCAGTTCGTCAAGGACGCGCTGAACGCCTTCGTCACCGCCTCGGCCACCACTTCGCCGGTGGCACTCAAGCTGCCCGGCTGGAAGTGGTCGGATGCGGTCTATAGCGCCGTCGTGGCGCGGGTGAGCCAGGTGATTGCCGGCGAATTGACGCTCGATGAGGCCTATGCCCGCATCGACGATGACGTGGCCGCCAAAGTCGCCGAAGCCGGCGGAAAATAGAGGACAGCGCTGTGGCATCGACTAACCCCACCCCCGCCGGACGGATCGCTCACCTGGCCCTGGCGCCAGTGCGATTTATCATTGGCGCTGTGATGGGGCTGGTCGATCTGCCCCTGCGCGGTTTGCAGAAGGTCGCCGGCCAGAACGGCATGGCGGCCTTCTTCCTGCTGCCCAATATGGCGATCTTCGCCATTTTCGTGCTGCTGCCGCTGGTCATCAATATCGTCTATTCGACCACCGGCGGTAATGCGATTTTCCTCGAAAACCGGGTGTTTGTCGGCGGTGCGCAATATGAGCGCCTGTTCGATTGCGCCAATTATCTGCTGCCCCAGACCTGCTCCGAAGACACCTTCTGGCGGGCGGTGCAGAACACCGCTTTCTTCGTGCTGTTTCAGGTCACCGCCATGGTGGTGGTGGCGCTGATCACGGCCCTGATCCTCAATCGGGAGATGCGCACGCGCGGCTTCTGGCGGGCAGTATTTTTCTTCCCCGTGCTGCTGTCACCAGTGGTGGTCGGGCTGATCTGGCGCTGGATCCTGCAGCGCGATGGCGTGCTCAATGCCGTGCTGCTCGGGGTCGGGCTGGATACCACGGTGTGGCTGGCCGACCGCAACTGGGCGTTCTTTTTTGCCGCCTTCGTCTCGGTCTGGGCGCATATGGGGTTCTATGCGCTGATCCTGCTGGCGGGCCTGCAGGCGATTCCGCGCGAGCTGTATGAAGCGGCCGAGATGGACAGCGCCAAGCCGATCCGGGTGTTCTGGCGCATCACCATGCCGCTGCTGCTGCCCAATCTGCTGGTGGTTCTGGTGCTGGTGCTGATCCGCGCGGTGCAGATTTTCGACGAGGTGTTCGTGCTCACCGGCGGCGGGCCCGGCACCGCGACCATGTTCCTCACCCAGTATATTTACGAAACCGGCTTTGCCAGCCAGCTGCGCAATCCGGGCCTGGCCTCGGCCGCGTCGATCCTGATGGGGCTGGTGCTGGTCACGCTGACGCTGGTTCAGCTCGGCCTGGGCCGGCGCAACGAGAAAAAAGCGGAGCGCAGCTCATGAACGCGGTCGTTGGCTTCATCACGCGCCGCCGCTCGATCCATGGCTGGCACTGGACCGATATCGCCACCTGGGTCTGGCTGATCGGCGGGCTGCTGATCATGTTCGGGCCGGCGCTGTGGCTGGTCATGTCCTCATTCAAGACCCCGGCGGCGCTGGCGGAATTTCCGCCCACCGTGCTGCCCTATGTCACCCAGACGGTGAGCGTCGAGGGCTATGACAAGCCCCTGGCGCTCTATACCGCCACGCTGCCGGACGGCACGGTCAAGACCATGGCCGAAGTGCGCCGGCTCGGTCTGGTCTCGCAGATGGTGGACCCGGTGACCCCCGGCGAAATCATCAAGGTGCAGATCGACCAGCGCGTGCCACTGCGCGAGGTGGCCTTCGCCAGCAACAACTATACCGATCCATTCCTGCGCTTCGATTTCTGGCTCTATCTGCGCAATTCGGTGTTCGTCACCTTTGCTGCCACTGCCATCACTCTGGTGGTCAATTCCATGGCGGCGTTTGCGCTGTCGAAATATCAGTTTCCCGGCCGCAGCGCGGTGATGCTGGTCATTCTGGCGACGCTGATGGTGCCGCTATCGGTGATCATCGTGCCGCTGTATTCGATCATCGGCACGCTCGGCCTGTTCGACAATTTATGGGGCGTCATCCTGCCCACTGTGGCGACCCCCACCGGGGTGTTCCTGTTGCGGCAATATATGCTGACCATCCCCGACGAGTTGCTCGACGCCGCGCGCATGGACAAGGCCTCGGAGTGGCAGATCTATTGGCGCATCGTGCTGCCGCTATCGGCGCCGGCGCTGGCGGTGCTGGCGATTTTCTCGGTGGTCTGGCGCTGGAACGACTTCTTGTGGCCGCTGATCGTGCTGTCCCGGCGCGAGCTTTACACCCTGCAGGTGGGGCTCTCGATCTATTCCGGCGAACTCAACGTGCAGTGGCACTACATTCTGGCCATGACCGTGGTTTCGATGATCCCCGTCGTCGTGATCTTCGTCTTCCTGCAACGCTTCATCACCACCGGCATTGCCGGGTCCGGTCTCAAATAGGAGCGCGCGCATGAGCCGCCTGTCCCTTAGCAATATCGTCAAGAATTTCGGTTCGGTCGAAATCATCCGCGACGTCAGCCTCGATATCCATGACGGTGAATTCGTGGTGTTTGTCGGCCCTTCGGGGTGCGGCAAGTCCACCCTGCTGCGCCTGATCGCCGGGCTTGATCGACCGACCAGCGGCGTCGTCTCCATCGATGGGCAGGACGTCACCAAGGTGCCGGCCGCCGATCGGGGGCTGGCCATGGTGTTTCAGTCCTATGCGCTTTATCCGCATATGAGCGTGCGGCAGAACCTGGCCTTCGGGCTGGAAAACACCCGCGTGCCCAAGCCCGAAATCGCCACCCGCATTGCCGATGCGGCCCGGATGCTGGAGATCGAGCCCTATCTCGAACGCCGCCCCGGCCAATTGTCGGGCGGGCAGCGCCAGCGCGTCGCTATCGGTCGCGCTATCGTCCGGCGCCCCGGCGCGTTTCTGCTCGATGAACCGCTGTCCAATCTCGACGCGGAATTGCGCGTCTCGATGCGGGCCGAACTGGGTGGGCTGCATGCGCGGCTCAATTCGACGATGATCTATGTCACCCATGACCAGGTCGAAGCCATGACGCTGGCCGACCGCATCGTGGTGCTGCGCGCCGGCAAGGTCGAGCAGGTAGGCACGCCGCTCGAACTTTACAACAAGCCGGCCAACCGTTTCGTCGCCGGCTTTATCGGCGCGCCGCATATGAATTTCCTGCCCGGCACCGTCACTCAGGCCGCGCCCGGTACGGCGACCGTGGCGCTGGCCGGCGCGCAGACCATGACGGTCGCGACCGGCGAAGTGACGCTGGCTGCGGGCGACAGTTTGACCATCGGCGTGCGGCCGCAGCACATCACCCTGGGCGACGATGCGGGCAGCATTCCCGCCACGGTCCGGCTGGTCGAGGAACTGGGTTCCGAAACCGTCGTCCATGCCGATGTCGGCGGCGCGCGGCTGCTGGCGGTGCTGGATGGCCAGCTATCGCTCAAATCCGGCCAGACCGTCGGCTTTGCGTTGAACAAAGCGCCGCTGCATCTGTTCGACGCCGATGGCCAGCGCTTCGCCGGGACCTAGGCTCCAGCGTCGTCACAGGATGAAGTCCGAGATGCCCAGATGGATGAGGCCGGTCAGCTCGACGTGGAAATCGGCCACGCGGTCGCCATTGATATCGCCGAGCACGATGGTCTTGTCATTGGCCGTGCCGGCCGGGTCTTGCTGGAGCCATTGCAGCTGGCCGCGCACCCCGGTAAAGGCCGCGCCCGCTGTCGCCAGGAAGCTGAAGGCCTGATTGCCGCCGAGCGAAGTGTTTGCATCGATGGCGGAGAAGTCGAACACATCCTGGCCCGGCGTGAAGTCGGTGATGACATCGCGCGTCGTGGTGGTCTTGCCCATCTCCGAGACGGCGGTGAAGATGAAGACGTCGTTGTCGGCGCCGCCGGTCATCACGTCGCGGCCTGCGCCGCCGGTCAGGCGATCGGCACCGTCGCCGCCTATCAGCGTGTCTGCGCCGGCCATGCCCAGCAGGATATCGTTGCCGAGACCGCCATCGAGCACATTGGCGGCGGATGAGCCGGTGATGGTGTCGGCGCCGCTGCTGCCGGTGACGTTTTCGATGGTTGCCAGCGTATCACTGCCGGTCTGGGCGCTCGACGCGGTACCATTGGTCAGGTTGACGACGGCAGCAGCGCTGGTGCCGGACAGGTCGTAGGTATCAATGCCCGCATTGCCGGTATAGCGGTCACTGCCGTCGTTGAGGGTGGCGAAGAAGCGGTCATTGTCGGCACCGCCGCTGGCGGTGTCATTGCCCTCGTCGCCATAGATCAGGTCATTGCCGGCGCCGCCCGAGATCGTGTCGTTGCCAGCCAGGCCATGATAGGTGTCGGCCGTGCTGCGGGCGGCCATATTGTCGGCTCCGGCGGTGCCTTGCAGCTGGTTGGATGGCAGCAGATCCATCGCTGCGCTGCCCTGGGCCAGCTTGGTGCCATTGGTGGCAGTATAGGCGAAGGTGACAGCGGTCTGGTCGTTGACCGGCGGGGTATAGGTCCATTGCCCGGCGCCAGCCGCTACCAGCGTGCCGATGGACGCGGTCAGCGTATTGATGGTCACGCTGCCGCTGAGCCCGGCGCCGACGAGTTCGGCGGCGGTGATGATGCGCGAGGTGTTGGCCAGCAGCGGTGTCATGGTGGTGTTGGCAAGCACATCCACCACCTGGCTGGACGCGGTGGAATAGACCGTCTCGGTGGTGCCGCCGCCGTCGCGATAGCTCACCGCAACGCGCACCAATTGGTCGGTATCGGCCTGTAGCAGGCGATAGGTAGCGGCCGTCGCCCCGGCGATATTGGTGAAGGTGCTGCCGTTGCCGCGCTGCCATTGATAGCTGAAGGTGCCCAGCCCATCGGCATCGCGGACCAGGGCTGCACTGGCGCTCAGGGTGACGTTTTCGACCGCCGAGCCGGTGACGGTCGGCGCGCCGGTGGGCAGGTCATTGGCATTGGTCACGGTCAGCGTGAGGGTCTTGGCCACGCTCAGCGAACCATCGCTGGCGGTCAGCGTCAGCGGGATGGTCTTGATGGTTTCGTAATCGATGCTTTGACCGGCCTTGAGATAGAGCGCGCCGGTGCTGGCGTCGATTTCGAAGCGGGCATCGGACACGGTCACCACATTGTTGCGGAATGAGGTGGCCAGATCCGGATCGATCACTGCCAGATCCGCGATTTTGGTGCGCAGCAGATTATTCTCCTGCACGCCGATCTGATTGCTGACCACAATATCGCTGGGGGCGTCATTGCCATCGCTCAGCAGCAGGGTGATCGGCTTGGAATAGCTCACCGGACCATCGCTGGCCGTCAGCGTCATGGTGAGCTGGCTGGCGGCTTCGTAGTCGATGCTTTGACCGGCCTTGAGATAGAGCGCACCGGTGCTGGCATCGATCTCGAAGCGGGCATCGGACACAGTCACCACATTGGCGCGCAACAGCGGATCAGTGTCGGGGTCGAGCACCGACAGATCGGCGATCTTGGTGCGGATGGCGGTGTTTTCCGGCAGGGTGATCTGGTTGGTCAGCACGATATCGGTGGGCGCCTGATTGAGCTGCACCTGCCTGATGGCGACGGTGTGGCTGCCGATAGCGCCGAGGTTGAGGGTGAGGATATCGCCGACCTGGCTGACCACGCTGGCGCCGGTGGCCTGATAGACAGTGCCAGCCGTCTGCTTGACGTCGATGGTGACCAGGCCTTCCCCGACAATGGTGAAATCGAGGTCGGTGCCGGTGCCGGTCAGCGCCATCAGCTGCGCGCGCGCGCCAATCGCGGTGATATGGGTCACGTCGTCCACCGCCGTGCCCAATTGCACGGTGAAGGTGCCACCATCGGCGTCAAGGAAGACGCTGTCGGCATCATAGGCGTACCAGTTGGTCACCGAGGCGATGGTCTTGCCGCCAAGGTCGTCGAGATCGAGGGCAAAGGTGCCCAGCACGCCCAATTGCGGGGTGGCGTGCATGGTGATGGTGTCGCCATTGACGCTGAAGCCGAAATCGGCGCGCTCGAAGGCCTTGATGCGGGCGGCCAGATCCGCCAACGTCACGAATTCAGCACCGGCCGCATAGGCGCTGGCGATGAAATTGGTGAACATGGCCTGGTTGTAGGGGGAGGGGGCCCCCTCATCGAGACTCCAGGCGGTGACGCCGTAATCATGCCATGGCCACACCACGATCGGCATGTCCGAATTGGCATTGAGTTCGGCCCATTCGGCCGCCCATTTGGCCTCGGCCTGTTCGATATTGAGGCCAAGCCAGCCCATCAGGGTGAAATCGAAGGACATGTTGGGCGCGATATAGACCTGCCCGTCGGCGCCCGGCGTCAGATAGCCGATGGCCCCGGGATAGCCGGCATTGAGCATCGAGGCGCCGCCCGACAGATAATCGTAATACTGGATCATCTGCTGGGCCGGCAGCAGCTGTTCGGGCATGCCGGGCACCGCAGCGCCGCTGATCTCATAGCCCAGATGGGCTTCCAGCGCGGCGCGGGCGCTGGCAAACTGGAAGCTGTAGGTGGCGGCAAGGAACGCCTTGGAGGTGGCGTCCAGCGCCTCAGGATTGGGCGCCGCCAGCACCTGCGCCAGCTTGGCATTGATATCGGCCAGCGTCATCGAGGCCAACGCCTGCCCGACCACGCCCGGTCCGCCCGGCAGCGCCGCATATTGGGCGATGCGCTGGGCCAGCAATTCGGGCGTCAGCACATTGGGCAGCAGGAAATTGGTGTCCTCGGGATGGGTATAGGAGTGCGAGCCGATCTCGTTGCCCATGGCGCGCATGGCGGCATAATAGGGCGAGGAAATCAGCCAGTTGGTCTCCTGGTCGGGCGGATTGAAGCCCACATTGACGTAGTAGGAGCCGACGAAATTATAGTCGGTTTTCCACTGCTGCAGGATCGGCAGCAGGGCGTCATAAATGCCGCCATCGACGTCATAGGTTTCCTGCGACTGGTCCATGTCGTTGCGCGAGGCAAATAGCGAGGCGTTGCGCGTCATATGCAGCGACACCGAGGGGCCGCCGGCGTCCTCATTGACCCAGTCGATGGCTTGGCCGAGCAGATTGACGTCGCCCAGCAGCGCCTCGGTGGCAAAATGCACATTGCGGCTGCCGGTGACGCTGCCCAGCACGGCGGCATGCGCCACGCCGTTCACCACCTGATCGGCGATGGTGCTGATCGAGCCGGCATTGGGATTGGCGGCGGCGAAATAGGAGGTGTCGGCGCCGGTATAGGTGTGGATCTCGCCGCCGGCGCCATAGCCTTCGGTGATGGCATGGCCAGTGGCGGTGGCGTGCACGTCGACGGTGACCCCGGACGCGCCACCGCTGCGATGGATCCCGAACAGCGTCTCCATCCGCTCATAGGCATTGCCCGGCAGGCTGGCATTGCCGGCATCATTGGTCATGAAGTCGCCCGCCGCGATCAGCGACACGTCGTATTGATAGACCAGCTTGGTCAGCACATCGGTGATTGCGGCATAGTCGGCGGTCGGCACATTGCGGAATGAGGGGAAGATGATGGCGTCGTAATTGGCCATCTTGGCCAGGTCGGTCAAATCGGTTTCCGACACCAGATCGAACGGAATGCCCGCCGCCATGGCCTGACTCTGCGCCGCCATTACCAGTTGCGAATAGGCCATCTGGCTGAAGTAATTATTCGCCGTGGTCTGCGAAAACACGATGGCGACCTTGTTGCCGGTGTCGGTGACCGCCGGCAAGGCGCTCATGTCGTAAACCGTATAGGCCGGCGACAGGTAATTGGCGGGCAGGAATACCCCGTCATTGACGTCGGCCAATACGCTGACCGCGGTGACACCGGCGCCGATCAGCGCCTTGGGCACCGCGAATTCGATGGTCATGCCATCCGGCCCCAGCTTGTAGTCGATGGCCCCCACCAGCGTCTGTCCGGCCTGACCGGTGTAAAGCCGAGCCACGCCGTCCGAGCCGATATTGACGTTGAACTCGGCCCCGCCGGCAAAGCCGAACACCTGGGTGCCGGTGGCGGCATTGCCGTCGGTATTGAGCCAGAAGGTGGTGTTGGGGCCGATGGCGACGGCGCTTTTGAAGCCGAAATTGAAACTGCCATCGTGGAACTGGCCGTAAAATTCATAGCCATCGATGGTGGTCATCGGCGTTTCCAGCCGTTGGCCGGCGGTCCATTCGCTGAGCACGCCATCGAACTGGCTGGTCGGCACCGAGGCCGGGTCGACCAGCGTATAGCCGCCGCCGGCATAGGAGGTGGGCAGGAACACGCTGTTATTGACGTCGGCCAGCACGGTAATGGCATTCACCTCCGCGCCGATCAGGCTGCGCGGCACGGCAAATTCCATGCTCAACCCATCCGGCGCAATGGCGTAATCAATGGTGCCGACCAGGATTTCCCCATCGGCGCCGCTATAGAGCCGGGCAATGCCATCGGCCCCGATATTGACGTTGAACTCAGCGCCGCCGCTACTGCCGAAAATCTGGTGGCCGGTGGCGGTATTGGCATCGGTGTTGAGCCAGAAAGTGGTGTTGGCCCCGATGGTGACGGCACTCTTGAGGGCAAAGACGAAATTGTCGTTGCTGACACTGCCGTATAGCTCATAGCCGGCGACGCCGGTCGCGGCGCTGTCGAGCCGTTGCTCCGGCGTCCATTCGGTCAGCACGCCGTCATAAGGTGCGGGTGGCACGACCACTGGCTCGGTCAGCACATAGCCGCCGGCGGCATAGCTGGGCGGCAGGAACACGCTGTTATTGATATCGGCCAGCAGCACCACGGAGGTGACAGTGGGCCCAAGCAGCGCCTTGGGCACGGCAAATTCCATGCTCAGCCCATTGGCGGCGATCTTGTATTCGATGGTGCCGACCAGGGTCTGCCCCTCCGCACCGCTATAGAGCCGGGCCACGCCATCGGCCCCGATATTGACGTTGAATTCGGCGCCGCCGGCAAAGCCCCAGATCTGGTAGCCAGTGGCGACATTATTGTCGGTGTTGAGCCAGAAAGTGGTGTTGGCGCCGATCGGCACGGCGCTGGAGACGCCGAAGACGAAATTGCCATCCGCCACCGTGCCATAGAGCGCATAGCCGGCGACCGTGTTGGCCGGCGTATCGAGCCGTTGCTCCGGCGTCCATTCGGTCAGCAGCCCGTCATAGGCGCCCGGGGGCGGCGGGGTGGTGATGGTATAGGCGGCATTGGTGTAATCGGCCGGCAGGAAGATGGTGTTGTTGATGTCGGCCATGATGCCGACGCTGGCCACGCTGGCGCCGAGCAGGCTCTTAGGCAGGGCGATCTCCAGCACCGTGCGATCCGCGCTCAGCGCATAGTTGAGATTGCCGACCAGGGTCTGCCCATCGGCGCCGCTATAGAGCCGCGGCACCCCATCGCTGCCAAAATTGACGTTGAACTCAGCGCCGGCGGCAAAGCCCCAGACGCGATAGCCGGTGGTGATATTGGCATCGGTATTGAGCCACAGCGTGGAGGTGGCGCCAATCGCTTGGGCCGAACTGAGGGCAAAATAGAACACGTCCGCTTCCAGCCGGCCATAAAGCGCATAGCCGGCAATGGTGGTGGCGGCGGTTTCCAGCCGATCGGATGGGGTCCAGTCGAGCAGTGCTCCGTCCAGAACTGTGGTCATGATGGCTCCTACTCGAGCGATGGGGTTATGGGGGTGGCAGGCACGGCAAAATGGTAGAAGGCCGGCGCGGCGGTGACGCTGGAATAGCTGCCGGTCGCCGCCGTCCAGATGGTGGACGGCGTGCCCCGCTCGGCAGTGGAGCGCAGATAGGCCAGTCGCTGGCGATGAATCTCGGTGGCCTGGCCGGCAGCAATGCTGGCCGTGAGCAAGGCAGCTTCATTGTCGACATCGCGGCTCAGGCGATACAGCACCCGCAGCCGGGCAAAATCGGCGTCATTGGCGTTGATGTCATAGAGCTGGCGCAGCGTCGCGGCCTCGCCGGCAATGTCACCGCGCTGGCGATACAGCGCGCTGAGCTGGCGCAGGGCCCAGCCATTGTCGGTCTGCAGCGCCGGTTGCTGTTCCAGCAACTGGGCGGCGTTGTCGGGCCGGCTGGTGAGCATATAGAGCTTGAACAGCATGTAGCCTTCATAGGCATCGAGCGGGCGTTCCTGCTCCACCGCGACCAGCACGGCGATGGCGTCGTCAAACCGCCCATCGGCCAGCAGGCCTTCGGCCTTTTCCTCCGAACCGGGCAACAGGGCGAACAGGCCCAGCAGCGCCATAACCGCCAGCAGGATCACCATTGGCAGGGTTCGGTCCGGTCTCGTCGGGGCGGTGAGGGCTTTGGGCGTGTCGAATTCAGCGCGATCGGACATCGTCAAGCTCCCTGCTGGCAATGAAAAGGGGTGCGCCCAGCGCGGCGGCCTGTTGCTGCGCCAGCGCCTTGGCTTGGGGCGTATCGAGATATTCGACGACAAACACCGGCTTGCCGCTGGCCTGGAAGCGCTGCAGCGGCGTCAGGCTGGCGCGCAGTTCGGCCTTGCTGTTGAGCGTGCCGTCGCCGGCCAGCCCGAAGAACAGATCCTCCTTGCCCACCGCGTCGATGGTCTCGGCATAATCGGGGTCGGCCAGCAATTCCTCGCCATTCTGCCCGACCACGATAAAGCCGGGTCGGTGCTGGCGCGCATAGGTGGCGATGGCGCTGACGAAGGCTGACATCAGCGCCAGCCGTTCGGGCCGGGGCACCCCGGGCACGGCAATGTCGAAGGCATCGACCCGGTCGAGATAGACGCCATCAAAACCGGCGGCGAGAATGGCATCGAGATAGGCGCCAGGAGACCCCAGGATCAGGCCCTGCCACTGCTGGTCCCAATAGCGCACGGCATAATTGCCGGGCCAGTCGGGGTTTTCCGCCCCCAGCCAGGCGGGAGGCGCCGTGACCCAGTTGCGCTGCCAATAGAAGCGATAGTCTTCGGCCTCGCCGATGCTGAGATAGGCCAGCACGATGCGCGCGCCACCATCGGGCTTGCGCTGCATCTGCGCCACCTCGGCCCGGCTAAAGGCCCGCGCGGCCGAGCCATCGCGGGAATAGTCCACCACCACCAGGTCATAGGGCGCGTCGGCCACCAGATCGGGGTCGAGCTGTTGCAATTGATAGCCCCAGCTCTGCACGCCCGACAGATTGGCGCGCGGTGGCGCGGCAAACACCGGCATGGCGGCAACCGCCAGCGCCATCTGCACCATCAGCGAAGCGCCAAGCAGGGGGCTGGCATGCAGCCTGTCAGATCGGGAATTGAGCAGCTCGCTGATCAGCATGGTGTCCGCCGGGGGAGAGCACAAAGAGCGGTTTTGGTACGCCCTAACCCGGTGGCTGGCATTGATGACCGTCAATGCGGCGCTGCGGCGTGGCCCCTAGTTTGGCGACACAAGGCCTGCGCAGTGCAAGCCACCGTCTATGGAGTGTGTCATGAACGCCCATGTCAGCCCGACGACCACGGTTGCCGATGCTGCGCCGCGCCGCAGCGGCAGTATCGCCGCCATAAGATTGCTGGAACTTGCCGTCGTGGTGACGGAGATCGTGCTGCTGGCCAATGCCTTGACCGGCGATGGCTGGACGACACTGGCACTTGGCCATCTCGGGCTCATCGCCGCGCTGGTCGTGGTGATTATCGGCCTCGAATATGCCCAGATCGAAACCAGCGCGCTGCAAACTTTTGCGCTGCTCAGTTTCGCAGGTGGCCCGATTGGCGGCATGGCCGCCCTGTTCGGCCAGCAGCAGATCTGGCAGCCCGGCAGTGCGGCACTGGACAAGTGGTATGACACCATCGCGCCGGTCGAAGCGCCGGCCGTGACACTGGTCGACATGATCATTGATGGTCGCCTGGTGCGGCAGCAATCGCGCCTCCCGCGTCCCTATGACTCGCTGCTGAGCACCGGCACCATGCAGGAAAAGCAGGCGCTGCTCGCCTATCTGGCCATTGAGGATGACGAGAAATTCGTCGAGGTCGCGCTGGCCCTGGCCTTGCGCAGCCCCGATCAGAGAGTCCGGGTGCAGGCCGCCGCGGTTGCCGCTCATACGCGAGCCCGCAGCCGCCGGCGTCAGCTCGGCCCCATCGCGGGCAATGTGGTCAAGGCGGCCTTGTCAGGCCCAGCTGCTGCGGCCTGAACGGCAGCGCATCCATCGTTCCAACCGGAGTTCGTATCATGTGGCGCGACGTCAACACTGTACTGCCCCGCTGGGCCGAGCCAACTGCCGATGTCTGCCTGATTGCCGAGGGGTGCTACCCCTATGTGGCGGGCGGGGTGTCGACCTGGATCGACTGGCTGATCCGCGCCCATCCCGAACTGACCTTCACCGTGCTGGCCATTCTGCCCAGCACGCCGGACAGCGAACCACGCTATGCCCGCCCCGACAATCTGCTGTCGATCAACCATGTGCGGCTGGACGACAATACGCTGGGCACCTCCCGCGCCTGGCCGGCGGTGACCCCGGAGCGGCTGGCCGAGCTGCTGGGCAAATTGCTCAATGATGGCAGCATTGATGAGCTGGGCGAGCTGATGACGCTGCTCGGCCCGGTGGGGCATCGGGTGTCGCTCGATACGCTGCTCAATTCGCCCGAAGCCTGGCAGACCATGTGCCAGCATTATCGCTCGATGTCGCATGCCTCCTTCCTCGGCTATTTCTGGGCCTGGCGGACGCTGGTCGGCGGGCTGTTCCGGGTGCTGACCTGCCCGCTGCCGCCGGCACGGCTCTATCATGCGGTGTCGACCGGCTATGCCGGCCTGATCGCGGCGCGCGCCGCCATCGAGACCGGCCGCAGCGCCGTCATCACCGAGCACGGCATTTATTCCAATGAGCGCCGCATCGAAATCCTGATGGCGGACTGGATTTCCAACAGCATCGACAATGGGCTGGACCTGTCCGACGACCGCAAGGATATTCGCGAATTGTGGGCGCGCAGCTTTGAGAGCTTTGCCCATATCGCCTATAGCGCCGCCACCGAGATCACCGCGCTTTACGAAGCCAATCAGGTGTTTCAATCCGGGCTGGGCGCCACTGCCGACAAGCTGAGCGTCATTCCCAATGGCGTCGATGTCGAGCGCTTCGGCAAGATCGAACGCCAGCCGCATGAGCGGCCGACCATCGCCTTTATCGGCCGCGTGACGCCGATCAAGGATGTGCAAACCTTCATCGACGTCGCCGAACGGCTGCGCCGGCAGTTCCCCGATCTGCAGGCGCTAGTGATCGGGCCGATGGATGAGGACCCCGAATATGCCCAGGGCTGCATCGCCGAAGTCAACCGGCGGCGTCTGGCCGATACGGTGTCCTTCACTGGCGCGGTCAAGGTCGCCGACTATCTGGGGCGCATCGATGTGATGGTGCTGACCAGCATCAGCGAGGCGCTGCCGCTGGTCATCCTCGAAGCCGGTGCCGCCGGGGTGCCCTGCGTCGCCACCGATGTCGGGGCCTGCCGGGAAATCCTCGAAGGCCGGGCCAATGAGCCGAGCTCCATAGGCGCCGGCGGCATGGTCGCCCCGGTCGGGGCCAATGACGAAATCGCGGCGGCCATCGCCACGCTGCTGGAAGACCCCGGCCGTCGGCGCGCTTATGGCGATCGCCTGCAGCGCCGGGTCCGTGAACAATATCGCGCCGAGACCGTCGCCGACGCCTATGGCGCATTATATGGGCGCAATTTCGCGCCGCAGCTCAAGGTGGTGGCATAATGGCCGGGATCGGATTTGCGCTGAGAAAGCTCAGCAGCCAGGACAATCTGGCGTCGCGCTCGCTGGCCGGTGGCCACGCCATCCTGATTTCCTCTGGTCCATGGATCGTCATCATGGGCGGGCTGGCGCTGCTGCATGTGCTGGGCCGGCCCATTCTCGAGCCGCTGGACCTCAAGATTTTCAGCATTCTGGTGATCTACAGCTTCGCCCTGTCGCTGGTGATCACCTCGCCGATCTCGCTGGAGGCGACGCTGCGGGTGTCGCGCATCATGTTCCAGCGGCAGTTCCAGCAGGTGCAGGGGATCTATCTGGCGGCGCTGTTCGTCACCACGGCGCTATCGCTGCTGGGCGGCGCCATCGTGTTTTTCGGCCTGATCCATCTGCCGCTCGGCCTGGGCATCGCGGCGATGATCTGCGTGGTGCAGGTGTCCCACCTCTGGCTCGCGATGGCCTTCGTCGCCGCGATCAAGCAATACGCCGCGGTGACCTCGGCCTTCGCGCTGGGTCTGAGCTGCTCCATCGTTTTCGGCACCTCGGCGGCGGCGTTGGGCCATGGTCCGGGCGGCATGCTGCTCGGCTTCAGCATTGGCCTCTGCATCGCCTTCTGCCTGCTCAACTACATGATCCTGAAGACCTTCCCCGGCCGGCTGTCGCCGCTGCGGGAACTGCCGACGGTGCTCAGCAAGATCCGGCCAACCTCGGCGGCGTTTGTCGCGGCCGGGCTGTGCAGCGCGCTGGCGGTGTGGATCGACAAGATCATCGTCTGGCACTCGGCCGAGGCGACGGCGGTCGGCGAGGGGCTGCTCTATGCCGCCCGCTATGACAGCCCGTTATTCATGGCCTATCTGTCGATCGTGCCGGTGATGTCGATCCTGGTGGTCTGGCTCGAAACCACCTTCTTCGACAATTACCGCTACTATCGCGACATCGTGCATTCCGGCGGCACGCTGCGCCAGATCGACGAGCAGCGCAGCAGCCTGGCCCGGGCCACCGTCGATACCGTATTCTCGGCCTTCCTCGTGCAACTGACGATCAGTGCCGTGCTGGTGCTGATGGCCCCCTTGCTGGCCGATTGGCTGGGGCTGCCCTATGACGCGATTTCGGTGCTGCGCCTGGCCCTGATCGGCGCCGCCTTCCACTTCCTGTTCCAGGCCAGTTGCGGGGTTATCCTCTTCGTCCAGTATGGCCGGGCCTATCTTTGGCTGCAGGTGCTGTTTCTGCTGCTCAATGCTGGTGGGACGGTGATCATGCTGCAAAACCCGGACTATCTCGGCATGGGCTATGTGGTGGCCTCGATGGTGAGCGGCATTCTGGCTTATGCCGCCATGCGCCACACCCTGGGGACGCTTAACCGCCTGACCTTCGTGGTCAATAATCCGGCGGTCTCGGGCTGATGAATTTTGTCACCACAGCGCAGCAAGAGGACATTATGAGCATTGAGCATCCTGTTACCCCGCTGACCTTCTCCAACCCGATAGAGAGCGGTTTGCTGCCCTCGCGCTCCAACGCATTGGCTTTTGCCGAGGGCATCATGCTGCTTGGGGGGCTGGCTTTGCTGGATTATGTCGGGCTGTTGCCCTTCGCCATGTGGCCGGTTCACCCCTTCCTGTTCGTGGTGCTGCTGCTCAGCGCGCAATACGGGATTCCGGGGGGCATGCTGGGGGCCTTGGGGGCCATTGCCCTCTCCCATATCGACGGCTGGCCGGCGCGCCCCATCGACATGGCTTATGTCGACTATTTCCGCATGGTCTGGGCCGATTCCCTGACCTGGGTGCTCGCGGCGCTGACTGTGGGCATCGTCACCTCGCATCGCGACCGGGTGCTGCAGGACCAGGCCGCCAAGCTGGCCAAGGCCACCCTGGCCGAAAATTTGCTGGCGACGCAATATCAGGTGCTGGCGCAGCGCACCCACCGGCTCGAGCGCAGCCTGGCCGGCCTGGCTGAAGGCCTGGTCGAAGCGGACCGGCCGGCGCTCCGGGCGCGAAATTCTCGGCGCGATCATGCCCAGGGCGTCAACGGACACCTGTAATCCCGCGGCAGCTCACCGGATAGCGGCGGGCTGCTTGTCCAGATCGGGCCACATCTGGCGGGCGATGATGCTGGCCTCGACGCGATTGCGGACCTGCAATTTGGTAAAGACGTTGGACAGATGGAACTTGATGGTGCGTTCGGTGACGCCCAGCCTGATGCCAATTTCGCGGTTGTTGAGCCCGATGGCGAGGGCCTGCAGCACATGGGTTTCCTGCCGCGACAGTCTGGCGCCGCGCTCCTGATGCTGGGTGGCGTCGGCCTGGTCTTTCAGGGCATTGAGCAGGCGGCTGATGATGTGCCTTGGGACGAAGTTTTCCCCTGCATTCACCGAGCGCACGATGCTGCGCATCTCCGGCCCGCTGGTGCCCTTGAGCACATAGCCCGACACCCCGGCGTCCAGCGCCCGGGTAATATCGCCCTCGTCCTGCGAAGCGGTCAGCATGATGACCCGGACCTGGGGATGGGCCAGCAGAATATCGCCGACGCGATCCACCCCGCTATCCTCCATCCGGGCATCCAGCAGCAAAATGTCGGGCCGCAGCGACTCCACCAGCGACACCGCCTCGGCCGCACTGCCGCCTTCGCCGACGACCGCAATATCCCCGTCGACCGACACGGCCTGGATCAGGCCGGTTCGGAACATGGGATGATCATCGGCAACCACCAATCGGATCATGTGGAAGACTCCGCCGCTGCATCAGACATAGCGTAGTCGCATTTCGAGCCGGGTCAGGCCGTCATTCTGCTCGAAAATGAAGGTGCCGCCGATGCTCTGCACCCTGGCGCGCAAGCCATAGAGGCCAATGCCGGCATGGTCGGCGTGCCTGGGCGGCTCGGTGGCGAGGTAGTTGTTGGTGATCGACACCTTCAACAGGCCTGTCTGGATGGTGGCAGACACGGCCTGCCCCTCGGGCAGTCCATGATGGAACGCATTGTTGAGACCCTCCTGAATGAATCGGAACACGCAGACGGCTATCTCGGATGCAACATGAACCGGTTCCACCAGACTGTCCACGGCAATGACGGCGTCGGTTCGGCGTATATGCTGTTTGACAGCGCGATCGATCACTTGCGCCAGGTCGAGGGTGTCGATGTCGGGCAGCACCAGGGCCGTGGCGATGGCGCGGATCTCGTCCAGCGCCCCCCCCAATACCGATTCCACTTCCGCCACGATGGCGTTGACTTCGCCGGCCTCGGAGCGGTGGCGGAGCTGGTCCAGCCGCAGCACGGCAAAGCCGATCGACTGCGCCGGGCCGTCATGCAGATCGGTGCCGATGGCGCGCAAATGCTTGTCGGTCAATTCGGTGACGCTGCGCGAGGCGCGTTGCGCCACCGCCTTGAGCTCGCGATGCCGCGCTGCGCGGGCATGCGACTGGGCCAGTCGCCGCGACAGGATGCGTCCCTGCCGCTCGATCTTGCGGCTTCCCTCCTGCACGATGCTGAACAGCGCCACGATCACCACGGCGGCGATCACCGCCACGGTGACCCAGCTGGAGAGGGTCAGCTGCCACAGATCGCGCTCCAGGGCGGTGGTCACCTCGCGCAGCTGAGCAACGGCCACGACCGCGCCGGTGGCGCGCGAGCGCAGCGGAAACAGCACCTCGATATAGTCGGTGGTAAAGTGGTGCCGGGCGTAATCGACCGAGTGAATATCGGTAAAACGGACGGTCATTTCGCCCTGCAAGGCGCGCGTGACCGCCCGTAGCAGCGGCAGCTGCTGGCCCGTCAGCCCGGGCGTATTGGAATAGAGAATGGTTCCGTCCGCCACCCACAGATCGAGATAGGGAAATTCGGCGGTGAAGGCCGGGTCGGTCATCAGGTTGTCGAGCGCGTCAATGGCCGCCGCGTCGAGCGGGCCATCCGGGGCCAGATTCTGGACAATCGGTGAGATCAGGTGCTGGCCGAAGGCCGAAACGACGTCGCCGCGCCGCTGCACGATGATTTCGGTCATGACGGTGGTGGTCAGCACGCCGCAAAGCAGCATCGCGCCAACGGTGATGAACCCGCCCGAGATGGCGAACCGGCGGGCAAGCGGGAGCTTGTTCCACCAGTCCAACAGACGCTTCCGACGACCGACCCAATCGATCATCAAGTCACCTCGGTAATGCCGCAGCGTTGATGTCACTGTCAGCAACGAGAAAACATAGTCGGAAACCCGGCCGATAGCCAGACAAACTCCAGATGGCGGCTGGCGTTTAAGTAGAGCGGCCCCCAATTATTGGCGCTAGACCGGTTCCCGCTCAATAAAGAATGTCAGCGCTGTTTACGCTTCCGCCGGGACGCTGGCCAAAGGTCCAGTTCCGGAATGCCCCAAGGTCCGGCTCGCTGTAGGACCTTCATGCCGCTGATTGGCCCGACGTTCCGACCTGACGCACCGCCGTGTAGTTGGGCACTATCCTCTTACAGTTGAGCGCCATGGCAGCCGCCAGGGCGTAGTGAGACGGCGAACCCCTGCGGTGCAGCAGGAGCCGTCGGCGGGGGATTTGTTATGGTAAGCTATATCAAGAGCGACCTTGAATTCATTCTCGAGCAGATCAAAATCGCAGAAGCCCATGCGGCTGGCCAACCCCTGTTTGGAGCGGGGGGGCTCGTCCCCACCTATAATCTGGCCTGGGGCCTGCGCACCGTCGACGGCTCCTATAATCATCTGCTGCCCGGGCAGGAACAATGGGGCGCCTCCGGCGTGCAGTTCCCCGAACTGGTGCCGGCAGCGTTCCGGCCGGCCGATGGTACGCTGTTCGACCCCGATGGTCCCGGAGGTCCGGCGCCGGCAATGCCGACGCAACCCAATTACAATCCATCGAACAATCCCAATTCGCTGGTATTCGATTCCAGCCTGCGCACCATTTCCAATCTGCTGGTCGACCAGACGCTGGGCAATCCGGCGGCGGTGCTGACGGCGCTGGAGCGCGCCGGCGCCGTCAATGCCATGGCGGACCTGCCGGCGATCACCGCGATCTATCAGGCGTTCAAACCGGCCTCCGACGCCGAATATCAGGCGCGGGTGGTGATGCAGAACGCCCGGACGGCGGCCAACAATGCCGGTGACGGCGATCCGCTGACGCCACCCGATGCCGTGGAGCAAGCCGCGCTCGACGCGCTGGCGCTGGCCACCGCTGCCCATGCCGTCACTGTCACGGCGCTGGACGCCGCCCGCGACGTTCGTAACCTAGCGCTGGAGCCGTTTGGCATCGCCATGGATGGCGACAATGTTCACCTGCCGGCCATCGCGCCGGATGAGGGCCTGTCGGCGCCGTTCAATTCCTGGTTCACCCTGTTCGGCCAGTTCTTCGATCATGGTCTGGACCTGGTCAACAAGGGCGGCAGCGGCACGGTGTTCGTGCCCTTGCAGCCCGATGATCCGCTCTATGTCGAAGGCAGCAATACCAATTTCATGGTGCTGACCCGCGCTACCGTCTCGCCGGGCCCGGACACGGTGTTCGGCACCAGCGACGACGTGCGGCCGGTCAATACCACCACGGCCTATGTCGATCAGAACCAGACCTATACCTCGCATTCCTCCCATCAGGTGTTCCTGCGCCAATATGTGCTCGACGCCAGCGGCCATCCGGTGGCCACCGGCAAGCTGATCGAGGGCGCCAATGGCGGCATGGCCACCTGGGGCGAGGTCAAATTGCAGGCGCGTGAACTGCTCGGGATCAATCTGACCGATTCCGATGTCGGCAGCGTGCCGCTGCTGCGCACCGACGCCTATGGCAATTTCATTCCCGGCCCCGATGGCTTCCCGCAGATCATTCTGGGCGTGGGCGGCGATGGCATCCCCAACACCAATGATGATGTGGTGATCGAGGGCGATCCGACCATTCTGGATAGCTTTGGCGACCCGATGGGCGTCGCCACCACGGGTGCGATCCGTACCAATAGCGCCTTCCTCGCCGATATCGCCCATGAGGCGGTGCCGGTCGGCAAGATCGCCGACGGCGACATCACCATTGGCCTGGCCAATCCCGGCAATGGCGATGCCGAATATGACAATGAACTGCTCGACGCCCACTTCATCGCCGGCGATGGCCGCGCCAATGAAAATATCGGTCTGACGGCAGTGCATCACGTGTTCCATGCCGAGCATAACCGGCTGGTCGAGCACACCAAGGACACCGTGCTGGCGAGCAATGATCTGGTCTTCATCAATGAATGGCTGAGCGGCGACATCGTCGATCTGGCCGCCGTCGATACCCAGATCGAGCGCGATGCGCTCAAGGCCGATATTGCGCGCTGGGATGGCGAGCGCCTGTTCCAGGCGGCCAAGTTCGGCACCGAGATGCAATATCAGCATCTGGTGTTCGAGGAATTCGCCCGCAAGATCCAGCCCAATATCAACGTCTTCCTGGTGCCGGACGGCTTCGACACCACCATCAATCCGGACATCGTCGCCGAGTTCGCCCATGTGGTCTATCGCTTCGGCCACTCGATGCTGACCGAGTCCATTGACCGCTATGATGCCGACTTTACCGCCGACCATATCGGGCTGATCGAGGGCTTCCTCAATCCGCTGGCGTTTGACGCCGACGGCACGCCGGTGGCCCATACCATCACCGACGAGGTTGCGGCCGGCGCCATCATTCGCGGCATGACGCGACAGGTCGGCAACGAGATCGACGAATTCGTCACCACGGCCCTGCGCAATAATCTGCTCGGCCTGCCGCTCGATCTGGCGACCATCAACCTGGCGCGTGGCCGTGATACCGGCGTACCGACGCTCAACCAGGCGCGCCGCGATTTCTATCAGGCGACCAATAATGAAGCCCTGCTCAAGCCCTATGACAGCTGGGTCGATTTCGCCGGTCACCTCAAGCATGAAGCCTCCATCATCAACTTCATCGCCGCCTATGGCACCCATCCGCTGATTCTTGGCGCCACCACGCTGCAGGAAAAACGCGATGCGGCGCTGACCATCATCACCGGTGTGTCCACCGGCGGCTTTGCGGTGCCACCTGACCGGCTGGCCTTCCTCAATGCCACCGGCACCACCTGGTCCGGCGGCGCGCTGGGCGGCCTCGAAAATGTCGATCTGTGGATCGGCGGCCTCGCCGAAGAAATCATGCCGTTCGGCGGCATGCTCGGCTCGACCTTCAACTTCGTCTTCGAAGTGCAGATGGAAAGCCTGCAAAACGGCGACCGCTTCTACTATCTGCAGCGCCTCGACGGGCTGCATCTGTTCGGTGAAATGGAAGCCAATTCCTTTGCCGGCCTGATCATGCGCAATACCGATGCGACGCATCTGCCGTCCGACGTGTTCTCCACGCCCGGCCTCATTCTTGAGGTCGACCAGACCCGCCAATAGACGATCCAGGCGAAGGGCAGATGGCGGGCCAGCGTTGCCAGCGGTTCGGGGAAGAACCAGAACGGCACCATCAGCCCCGAGAACAGATGCAGCAGGGCGGCCAGCGTCCAGGCCAGCGAAAAGCTTGTCATCAGCCAGAATGCGGCGATACCGAACACGGCCGACATCAGGAACAGCAGGCTGAAGGAAAGTACCCAATAGGCGACGAAGAACAGCCCATGCGCCAGGCTGGCGGGTGGCAGCATGCCGTAGAAAAATGCGGTGAAGGCAGTGGTGGGCACCACCAGAACGGCAAAGCGGAACAGGAAGATGCCGCACTCATTGGCGAAGAGATATAGCGGGTAGGAGATGGGCTTGAGCAGCCAGACAGCGACGTCGCCGGTCTTGAGGGAACGGCCGATCTGGTCGATGAGCCGCTCGGGCCAGGTGGCGCCCAGCACGGCGCCGCCAAGCAGGGCATAGGTCACCATCTGCGACAGCGACACGCCATCGACCACGCTGGCGCCGACGCCGGCATAGACCGCCAGCCAGATGGCGACGCGGGCAAACACCTGCACCACCTTGCCAAGCAGATTGGCCCAGACCTCGTTGCGATAGGCGAGCTGGGTCTGGAAGGCGCTGTGAGCGAAGGCGAAATAGGCGCTCACGACGCCAACGCCGCCGCGTTGCGGCGCTGGTAGAAGGTGCGGATCACTTCCTCGATGGCTGGCTCGTGCAACGCTACGTCCTTGAGGCCGCGCTCGCTGCCCACTTCGGCCAGGATATGGACGAGGGAAATCTCCTCGCGTTCGAGCAGGTAATGCTTGCGCAGGCCCTCGTCGGCGGTGAGCGTGGCGGTGGTCAGCGGCAGCGGGCCGGGGTCGCTGGCAAAGTCCAGCGTCAGCCGGCGGGCCGAGCCGAGGGCGGCACGCAGACGGCGCAATTCGCCATCAAAGATCAGCCGGCTGTGATCGACCATAATCAGGCGTGGGCAGATGGTTTCGATATCCTGCAGATCATGGGTGGTCAGGATAATGGTGACGCCGCGCTCGCGATTGATCTCGGCGAGAAAGCGCCGCACGGCGTCCTTGGCAACGACATCGAGCCCGATAGTGGGCTCGTCGAGGAACAGGATTTTGGGGTCATGCAGCAGCGCCATGACGATCTCGGCGCGCATGCGCTGGCCGAGGCTCAGCTGGCGCACGGCGCGGTCGAGAAACGGCGTCAGCTCCAGCAGCTCGCTGAAATGCTTGAGGTTGTCGGCATAGCGGGCAGGGGGGATTTTATAGATGCGCTGGTGCAGGGCAAAGCTGTCGATGACCGGCAGGTCCCACCATAGCTGGCTGCGCTGGCCGAAGACCACGCCGATCTGGCTGGCATTGCTCATGCGCTCAAGATGGGGCGTGCGCCCGAGCACCGACACCGTGCCGGCGCTGGGCACCAGGATGCCGGTCATCATCTTGATCATGGTAGATTTGCCGGCGCCATTGGGGCCGAGATAGCCCACCGCCTCGCCGGCGGCGATGTCGAAGCTGACATCGGAGACGGCGTTTACTTCGCTATATTGACTGGTGAGCAGCGACTTGAAAGCGCCCAGCAGGCCGGGAAACCGCTTGTGCTGCCGGAAGCGTTTGCTGACGCTCCGAGCCTCGATCAATGCTGTCATGGCTGGCTCCTACCCCAAGGAAAGAGTAGCCGATTCTTCGCTGTTGTCTTGTGGGTTACGCGGCGTCGTTGAGCAGCTCTTCGGCCAGACCGTATTCATGCAGCTTGCGATAGAGCGTCGAGCGGCCGATTTTCAGAGCCCGGGCGACGCGCGACATGCGGCCGCCGTGATGAGCAATGGCGAAGACGATGGCGGCGCGTTCGATTTCGGCCAGCGCGGCAATCTCGCCGGTGGGGGCGAGGAAGCGGTCGGGCAAAGGCGGGATTTCCGCCACCTGCCGCTGGCGGGCGGTGGTGGTGTCGATATGGGTCGGCTCGGCCGGCACCGGCACCGCTTCGATGGCGCGGATGGCCGTGTCGCGGCCGGCGGACTGGGCGACGATCTGTGGGAAATCGACGGTTTCGAGGAAGGCGCCATCGCTCAGCACGACGGCGCGATAGACGGCGTTTTCCAGCTGGCGGATATTGCCCGGCCAGTCATAGGCGGCGAGCAGTTCCAGCGCCACTGGCGAGATGCCCAGCACGCGCTTGCCGGCCTCGGCGGCAAAGCGGGCGATGAACATGCTGACCAGCGCCGCCACATCTTCCATGCGCTCGCGCAACGGCGGCACGTAAATCGGGAACACGTTGAGGCGGTAATAGAGGTCCTCGCGGAACTCGCCGGATTTGGCCAGATTGAGCAGCCGCCGATTGGTGGCCGAGATGACGCGGACATTGACGCGTTCGGTGCGGGTAGCGCCGACCGGTTCGATCTCGCCATCCTGCAGCGCGCGCAGCAGCTTGACCTGCAGGTCGAGCGGCAGCTCGCCGACTTCGTCGAGGAATAGCGTGCCGTTATGGGCTTCGGTGAATTTGCCCGGCTGGTCGGCGATGGCACCGGTAAAGGCGCCCTTCTTGTGCCCGAACAGCACCGACTCGACCAGATTGGGTGGAATCGCGCCGCAGTTGACGGTGATGAAGGGCTTGCCGGCGCGGTCGCCGGAGCCCTGAATGATGCGGGCGATCAGCTCCTTGCCGACCCCGGTCTCGCCTTCGATCAGCACCGGAATAGTGGATTTGCCGGCCTTGGCGCAGAGCGTCAGCACGCGGGCCATGGCCGGGGCGCGGGCGATCATGTCGGCGCTGGTGAAGGTGCCGGATTTGCGGGCGCGTTCGGAGCGGATGGCGGCCTCGAGCGCATCGAGCTTCATGGCGTTGCGCAGCGAGATGACGAGGCGCTCGGGGGAGACCGGTTTGACGAAATAATCGGCGGCGCCATTGCGCATCGCCGAAATCACGGTTTCGAGCGAGGCATTGGCGGTCTGGATGATGACGGGGGTGGTCAGGCCCTCGCGGCGCATGGCGTCCATCACGCCCATGCCGTCGAGGTCGGGCATGACGAGGTCGAGGATCATGGCGCCGATATTGCGGTCGTCGCGCAGAATAGCCAGCGCCTGCTCGCCGCCGGTGGCGGTCAGCGGTTTGAAGCCAGCCCGGTTGGCCACCTCGGCGGTGAGGCGCAACTGAACCGGATCATCGTCGACTACCAGAACGCGCGTCATACAGACTCCAGTCTTCTTGGACACGGCATCGAATCGTGTGCCGTTTTGGGAGCAGGATGCGCGGGGTATCTTAAGAGGCGATTAATCATAGGGAATTTCGGGTGAGGGTGGCGGCGCGGCAGGGTTGAGCGGTCAGGCACTTCCCAACCCATTCCCCCCTCGCTAAGG
Organism: Devosia sp. A449; assembly: GCF_054489375.1. Classification (NCBI taxonomy): domain Bacteria; kingdom Pseudomonadati; phylum Pseudomonadota; class Alphaproteobacteria; order Hyphomicrobiales; family Devosiaceae; genus Devosia; species Devosia sp. A449. The sequence goes on from NZ_JBTMWU010000003.1 coordinate 153,235, forward strand.
TCCGCGCCAAATCGAGACCAGCCGGAGACAGCCCATGACCGCCGCCCCTCAGAAAGGCCACAACCAGTTCGGCAATCTGCCGGTCTGGGATCTCTCGGACCTGTATCCGGGGCGCGACAGCCCCGAATTCAAGGCGGATCTGGAGCGGGCCAAGGCCGATGCGGCCAAATTCGAGACCACCTATAAGGGCCGGTTGGCCGAACTGACCAAGGCGGGGACACTGATCGCGGCGATCCGCGACAGCGAGGCGCTTGGTGATTTGAGCGGCCGCATCGGCTCGTTTGCCTTCCTGCAATATGCGCAGAAGTCGAGCGATCCGGATCGCGCCAAGTTCATGGGCGACACCAACGAGGCGCTGACCAACCTCTCCACCAAGGTGTTGTTCTTCGAACTGGAGCTGAACCGGATCGAGGATGCTGATCTAGAAGCGGCTTTGGCCAGGGACCCTGAACTGGCTCGTTACCGCACCTGGTTTGACGAGCTGCGCAAGGCCAAGCCGTATCAGCTCGATGACAAGCTCGAAGAGCTGTTCCACGACAAGTCGGTGACCGCCTATTCGGCGTGGAATCGCCTGTTCGACGAAACGCTGTCCAACCTCGAATTCGAGGTGGATGGCGAAACCCTCAACATGGAATCGACGCTGCATCTGCTCTCCGAAAAGGACGAGACCAAGCGCGAAAGCGCCTTCAAGGCGTTGGGCAAGACGCTCAAGACCAATGCGCGGCTGTTCACCCACATCACCAATGTGCTGGCCAAGGACAAGGAAATCTCCGATCGCTGGCGCGGCTATGAAGACATCGCCGATAGCCGCCACATGGCCAATTCGGTCGAGCGCGAGGTGGTCGATGCGCTGCAAAAGGCGGTGCAGGACGCCTATCCGCGCCTCAGCCACCGCTACTACAAGATGAAAGCCAAGTGGTTCGGCAAGGACCAGCTCAATGCCTGGGACCGCAATGCGCCGCTGCCGACTAGCGATGAGCGCGTTTGGGATTGGGACAGCGCCGTCAGTACGGTGATGGAAGCCTATGGCAAGTTCTCGCCCAAGCTGGCCGAAGTGGCGGCACCGTTTTTCAATTCCGGCTGGATCGACGCGCCGGTGGGCGATGGCAAGCTGTCGGGCGCCTTCGCCCATCCCACCGTGCCCAGTGCCCATCCCTACCTAATGCTCAATTATATGGGCCGATCGCGCGATATTATGACCCTGGCGCATGAGCTGGGCCATGGCGTGCATCAGCGGCTGGCGGCCAAGCAGGGGCCGATCTTGGCCAATACACCGCTGACCCTGGCCGAGACCGCCAGTGTCTTCGGCGAGATGCTGACCTTCCGTTCGCTGCTCGACAAGACTACCGACCCCAAGCAGCGCTTCGCTTTGCTGTCGAGCAAGGTGGAAGACATGCTCAATACTGTGGTGCGGCAAATCGCTTTCTATGATTTTGAGCGGCGCGTCCACACGGCGCGGCGACAGGGCGAGCTGAAGACTGAGGAGATCAACCAGATCTGGCTCGATGTGCAACGGGAATCGCTGGGCGACGCGATCGTCCAAAATGACGGGTATGAAGTGTTCTGGGCCTATGTGCCGCACTTCATTCATTCCCCGTTCTATGTCTATGCTTACGCCTTCGGTGACTGCCTTGTGAACTCGCTCTACGCACAGTATGAGAAAGCCAGTGATGGCTTCGCCGAGCGCTATTTTGCGCTGCTTGAAGCCGGGGGCAGCAAGCACCATTCCGAACTGCTGGAGCCGTTTGGACTGGATGCCAAGGACCCACAATTCTGGTCGCTGGGTCTATCGATGATCGAGCGGCTGATCGATGAGCTGGAAGCAACGAGCCCCTAGGGTCGACTTTCGGCTGACAGACTTTATTACGAATGGACTTATTGAGGACGACATGGCCAAAACCCGCCCCGAACATCATTCCGAGCTTCAGGTTGAAACGCCGATGGACTACGCCCAGCATGAGGCGACCTATAATGGCTTCGTAACCGCGGTTAAATGGGCCGTGATCGTTTCGGCCATTTCCGCGGTCATCTTGTATTTCCTTATCCAACCCTGATCGCTCCGCGCATACAGGCAAGCTAAATCGAGCCTGTCCGTCGGGCAGGCGGGCAGGAGACTTTCATGAAAATTGCGATCGTCCGCGAACGTATCGAGGGAGAGAACCGCGTCGCGGCCACCCCCGAAACGGTGGGCAAGCTGATTGCGCTGGGCGCCAGCGTGTCGGTGGAAAAAGGCGCTGGGCTCGGCTCGCGCATTCTCGACCAGGATTACACCGCCGCCGGTGCAACCATTGCGGCCAGCGCCGACGCAGCGCTCAAGGGCGCTGAAGTGGTGCTGACCGTGCGCCGCCCGACGGCGGCGTCACTGTCCGGTGTCGCCAAGGGTGCGCTGGTGATCGGCGCGCTCGACCCCTATGGCAATGACAAGGATATTGCGGCGCTGGCCAAGGCCGGCGTGACCGCCGTGTCGATGGAATTCATGCCGCGCATCACCCGTGCGCAGGTGATGGATATTCTGTCATCGCAGGCGAATCTCGCCGGCTATCAGGGCGTCATCGAGGCAGCGGCGGCATTTGACCGCGCCATGCCGATGATGATGACCGCTGCCGGCACCGTGCGTCCGGCCAAGGCCTTCGTCATGGGTGCCGGTGTTGCGGGTCTGCAGGCTATTGCCACTGCCAAGCGCCTCGGCGCCGTGGTGTCGGCGACCGACGTGCGGCCGGCGGCCAAGGAACAGGTCGAATCGCTGGGCGGCAAGTTCGTCGCCGTCGAGGACGACGAGTTCAAACAGGCGGAAACCGCTGGCGGCTATGCCAAGCAGATGAGCGCCGAATATCAGGCCAAGCAGGCCGAGCTGACCGCAACCCATATTGCCAAGCAGGATATCGTCATCACCACTGCGCTGATCCCGGGGCGTCCGGCGCCGCGGCTGATCAGCAAGGCGATGGTCGAATCGATGGCTCCGGGTTCGGTGATCGTCGATCTGGCCGCCGAGCGCGGCGGTAACGTCGAGCTGACGGTGCCCGGCAAGGTCATCGAGCATAATGGCGTGACCATCATCGGCTACACCAATATGCAGGGTCGTATCCCGACCACGGCCAGCCAGCTTTATGCCCGCAATCTGCTGGCGTTCCTGACGACGCTGATCGATGCCAAGGAAAAGCAGCTCGCCATCAATTGGGATGACGAACTGGTCAAGGCGACCGTGCTGACGCGCGATGGCGCAGTGGTGCATCCGAGCTTTGCCGCTCCTGCCACTGAAGCCAAGCCGGCCGCCGAGGCTAAGCCTGCTGTTGCCAAGCCTGCTGCTGCCAAGAAGGCGCCCCCTGCCGCTGCAGATGCGCCGGCCAAGCCAGCTGCCAAAAAGGCCGCGCCAGCGTCTGACGCCGTCGCTGCACCGGCCAAGAAGCCCGTCGCCAAGAAAGCAGCGCCTGCTGCCGCTGCGACCGCTGCGGCACCGGCCAAAAAACCTGCTGCTGCCAAAAAACCTGCCACAGCCAAGCCCGCTGCCGCCAAGAAGCCCGCAGCACCCAAGGGAGCCAAGTAAATGGAAACCACGGCTGAACAAACTGCCGATGTGATTGCCGCTGCGGTGCATTCCGCAACCGGCGGGGTGATCGACCCCTTCACCTTCCGTCTCGCCATCTTCGTGCTGGCGATCTTCGTCGGCTACTTCGTGGTGTGGTCGGTGACCCCAGCGCTGCATACCCCACTGATGAGCGTGACCAACGCGATCTCGTCGGTGATCGTGGTGGGTGCCCTGCTGGCGGTGGGCGTGAGCCTGGTTTCCGGCGGCAGCTGGGAATCCAAGATCTTCGGCTTCATCGCCCTGGTCTTTGCCAGCGTGAATATCTTTGGCGGGTTCCTCGTCACCCAGCGCATGCTGGCAATGTACAAGAAGAAGGGTTGATTAGATGATCTCTGGGGATATCTCTGCCCTTCTCTATCTGGTCGCCGGCGCCCTGTTCATTCTGGCGCTGCATGGGCTCTCCAGCCCCAAGACCTCGCGTCGCGGCAACATGTTCGGTATGGCCGGCATGGGCATTGCCATCGTCACCACGTTGCTCGTGGCGGCTCCGTCTGACTGGGAAAGCTGGGCGCTGATCATCGGCGGTATCGCGCTGGGTGGCGGTATCGGCGCCTATATGGCCCGTACGGTCAAAATGACCGACATGCCGCAGCTGGTTGCCGCCTTCCACTCGCTGGTTGGTTTGGCTGCCGTGTTCGTGGCCGCCGCCGCGCTTTATGCGCCGGTTGCCTTCAACATCGGTGATGTTGGTCAGATCCATGCTCAGGCGCTGGTGGAAATGTCGATCGGCACCGCCATTGGTGCCTTCACCTTCACCGGTTCAGTCATCGCCTTCCTCAAGCTCAACGGCAATATGGGCGGCAAGCCGATCATGCTGCCGGCGCGCCACGCGATCCACATCGTGCTCGCGGCGGTGATCGTCGGCCTGGTGATTGCCTTCACGCAGTCCGGCGACCCGATGCTGTTCTGGGTCATCACCGTGCTGGCGCTGGTGCTGGGCGGATTGATGATCATCCCGATCGGCGGCGCCGACATGCCCGTGGTCGTTTCGATGCTCAACTCCTATTCGGGTTGGGCAGCGGCCGGCATCGGCTTCACGCTGGGCAATACCGCGCTGATCATCACCGGTGCGCTGGTGGGCTCGTCGGGTGCCATCCTGAGCTACATCATGTGCAAGGCGATGAATCGCAGCTTCATCTCGGTGATCCTGGGTGGCTTTGGTGCCGACACCAGCTCGGCTGGTTCCGCCGACGAAGAGACCCGTCCGGTCAAGCAGGGCGCAGCCGAAGACGCGGCCTTCCTGATGAAGAATGCCGGCAAGGTTATCATCGTGCCGGGCTATGGCATGGCTGTGGCGCAGGCCCAGCACGCGCTGCGTGAAATGGCCGACATGCTCAAGAAGGAAGGCGTCACTGTCAAATACGCCATCCATCCGGTTGCCGGTCGTATGCCGGGCCACATGAACGTGTTGCTGGCTGAAGCCAACGTGCCTTACGACGAAGTGTTCGAGCTGGAAGACATCAACTCCGAGTTCGCCCAGTCCGATGTGGCTTTCGTTATCGGCGCCAACGACGTGACCAACCCTTCGGCCAAGACCGACAAGACCTCGCCGATCTATGGCATGCCGGTGCTCAACGTCGAAGACGCCGGTACGGTGCTGTTCATCAAGCGCGGCATGGCGGCGGGTTATGCCGGCGTGCAGAACGAACTGTTCTTCCGCGACAACACCATGATGCTCTTCGGCGACGCCAAGAAGATGACGGAAGACATCGTCAAGGCACTTGGCCACTAAATGGTCTGAAATTGGAAAAGGCCCGCTTCGGCGGGCCTTTTTTTGTTCGGGTAGCCGTCGCCTCAATAGTGCGGCGGCGGCGGTTCGGTGCTGGGATCGGCGATATGAACGCCGCTGCGCACCTGCTGCTCCATCGTCTCCAGCTTGCGGGTCAGCAGGTCGATCTGCCGCCACTGCGCGGTGATGGTGGCGTTGAGCTCCTCAATGGTCTGGTCCTGATGGGCGATGTGGGTTTCCAGGGCGTCGAGGCGTTCGGCAAAATCGGACATGATGGGCTCCATTTGCGCCGGTTCTAGCGCAGGCGAAGCGCTTCGCCCAGCATTGTGCTGTTGACGTATACGGAACCCTTTTGCGGCTTCAGCCATTCCTTGTGCAGGCAAGCCCAACAGCGGAGCCGGCACATGAGCGATATGACAGCACTTCCGATCCCCGAACGCGCATCGCTTCTCGATGTGGATCGGCACGATCATCTCGGACTGCTGCTGAGCGTGACGTTGCCGCTGGCTGTGTTCGTCATCGCCAATGGCATTGCCGAGCTCAATGGCCTGTCGCCGCGATTCTTTGCACCGCTGAACCTGCCCGCCTGGGTGGCGACGGTGCTGCATCTGGGCAGCCTGCCGCTATTCGGTCTGGCCCGCTGGATGGTGGCCGGGCGGGGCGAGGCTGGACAGCGCGCCGGCTGGTGGATCGTGGCGCTGATCGGCGGGACAATCGCCTTTCCCTTCGTGGTGACGCCGCTCGATTCGCTGATGCTGAGCCTGGCGGCCTTTGGATTGCTGGTGCTGGGTCTGGGGGCTATGGTGCGCGCCGGGGCGGTCAATCCCAAGGCCGCTATGGTGATGGCGCCGGGGCTGGCCTGGATGGGGTTTAGCGCCCTGGTGGGCCTCAGCTTTGCCGCCGGGTGGTCGCCCCCCTTTGCGGTCACTAACAGCCATTCTGCGGCCTAGTTCCCTCGGCGTGCGTTCTTGCAGCGCGCGCCAATCCGCGCCATGTGATGGGCAAACAGATTTTGCCCAAGGATTTCGGCATGGCCAGACTGCTCAAGATTGACGTGTTTACCGATGTGGTGTGCCCTTGGTGCCTCGTCGGTTCGGCGCGGCTCGACAAGGCGATTGCAGCCTTGCCCGAGGATGTTGAGGTGGTGGTGGAGAATCATCCCTTCTATCTCGATCCCAATACCCCCGCCGAAGGCGTCGTCGTGGCCGATATGCTGCGCGAGAAATACGGCAAGGACCCCAGTGAAATGTGGGAGCGGGTGGAAAGCGAAGCCCGCAAGGCCGGGGTCGAGCTCGACCTCAGCAAGCAGCCGCGCATGTTCCCCACCAAAAAGGCCCACACCATCACCCGGCTGGCCAAGCCGCTGGGCATCCAGCACGAATTGGCCAACGCCATCGCCAATGCCTATTTCCTCGAGCATCGGCAGATCAATGACGACAATGTGCTGGCCGATATCGCCGTGGAATATGGCTTCGATCGGGGCGACGCCATCGATGCGATGAATGACGAGAACGAGCTGGCAATCACCGAGCAGCTGGCCAATGACGCGGCGGCGCAGGGGATTCGCGGCGTGCCGTTCTTCGTTTTCGGCGAGAAATACGCGCTGTCCGGAGCGCAGCCCGACGAGGTGTTCGAACGGGCGCTGGCGCAGACTATCGACGAGATGTAGGCCGGGACATGACATAGCGGCTAAGCCGCGTGTAGACTCGGGGAAATCTTGTCCGAGGGCCGTACCGTGAAGCCGCTGCGTCGTCTCCTGCTTGCCGTCGTCATTGTCGTTGCCGTCGCCTATGCCGGCGTCATTGGCTACATGTATGTCAATCAGCGGGCGCTGCAGTATGACGCGCAGGGCCCGATCACGCCGCTCTCCGCGACCACGCTGAGCGGCGCCGAAGCCATCGCCATTCCGGTCGGCGATGGCGTGGTCAATGGCTGGTATCAGGCGCCGCGCGCCGGCCTGCCGCTAATCGTTTACTACAAGGGAAATTCCGGCAGCTTCAGCGAAGAGCATGAGCGCTTCGCGCAGTTCGTCGCCGATGGCTATGGCTTCGTGGCCTTCGACTATCGCGGCTTTCCAGCCTCGCCCGGCCAGATCAGCCAGCAGGGCATTCTGGACGACGCTGTAGCAGTCTATGACTGGGCGGCCGCTACGGGCGCTCCGGTGGTCATCTGGGGCCGTTCACTGGGCTCGGGGCCATCCACCTATGTCGCCAGCGTCCGTGACGCTCACGCGCTGCTGTTGGAGACGCCATTCCTGTCGGCGGTGACGGTGGCCGGCGAGCGCTATCCCTTCCTGCCGGTGGGCCTGGTCATGCAGGACCAGTTCCCGGTGAACCAGTGGATCGTCGACGTGGCCGAGCCGGTGCTGGTGGCGCATGGCACGGGCGACCGGACCATCGATGTCAGCAATGGCGAGCGGGTCTATGCACTGGCGCCCAACAAGGATGAGCTGTGGATCGAGCCCGGCGCCGATCATAGCGATCTGTGGGACCGGGGCATCTGGAGTCACGCCGAACCGTTCTTTGTGCGGGCGATGGCGGAGTAGGGCGCTGCCCTGCTCTCCCCGGCGCGTGTGATCTCCAGGCAAACAAAAACGCCGTCCCGAAGGACGGCGTTTTCAAAATTGATGGCGAACCGATTAGGTGCGCGGCAGCACAGATGCGCTCGGGCGAGCGGGCTGGCCGGGACGCGCTGTCGGCGTCGGGGCGGGCAGGCCGCCTTCGCGCTGCAGACGCTTACGAGCCAGCTTGCGAGCGCGACGAATCGCCTCGGCCTTCTGGCGAGCCTTCTTCTCCGAGGGCTTCTCGTAGTAGTTGCGCAGCTTCATCTCACGGAAGACGCCTTCGCGCTGCAACTTCTTCTTAAGCGCGCGCAGCGCCTGATCAACGTTATTATCGCGAACGACTACTTGCAAAGGTCAACCGCCCTTTCGAAGCTGGACATGTGGGTTTGGATAAGAGCGCCGAAGTCATATAACCCCGTCGCCGACCAGCCGAGCTAGTCACCGTGGGGCGCTCTATAGCCCAGCTATCTGGGCTTGTCCACCGTGACTCTGTGAAAAACGCGAATTGGTGCCGCATAGGCTTGCTCCGGCGGGGCTACGGCGGAACACTCAAACCCGGTGATTTCCTCGCCCGGAGACGAAGATGATGCCTGAACTGGTGCTGCTGCCCGGATTGCTCTGCGATGAGCGGCTGTGGCGCGAGGTGATTCCCGGGCTCGACGCGTCCTGCATGGTCGCCGATCTGACGCTTGATGATTCCATCGCGGCGATGGCAACCCGCGTGCTGGCCGGGGCACCGGCCCGATTCGCGCTGGCAGGGCTCTCCATGGGCGGCTATGTGGCCTTGGAGGTCATGCGGCAGGCGCCGGAGCGGGTGACGCATCTGGCGCTGCTCGATACCTCGGCGCGGGCCGATGACGAGGCGCGCAAGGCGACGCGGCGCAAGGGCATCGAGATGGTGGGGCAGGGTCGGTTCATCGGCGTGTCGCGGGGCCTCCTGGCTAGCCTGGTGGCGCCGCAGCATCTGGGTACCGCAGTGGCGCGCGAAGTGCAGGCCATGTCCGAGCGGGTCGGGCAGGCGGCCTATCTGCGCCAGCAGGTAGCGATCATGAACCGGATCGATTCTCGGCCCGCCCTGGGCGCCATCACGGTGCCGACGCTGGTCGGGGTGGGCGAAAGCGACAAGATGACCCCGCCGGAGCTGGCAGAAGAGATTGCGGCCGGCATTGCCGGGGCGGAACTGGTGCGCTTCGCCGATAGCGCCCATCTGCCGACGATGGAGAATCCGCAGGCGGTCGCGGCGGCGATGCGGGTCTGGCTGGGGCGCTAGCGCCGGACGATTCGGTTCACATGGCCCATCTTGCGGCCGGGACGGGTCTCGGTCTTGCCGTAGAGATGCGGCTGGGTGTTGCCATCGAGGCCAGTGGGGACGATGGATACCTCGTCGCCGACCAGATTTTCCATCACCACATCGGCCATGCGCGCGGGATCGCCGAGCGGCCAGCCGAGGACGGCGCGGATATGCTGCTCGAACTGGTCGGTCAGGCACACCGCCTCGGTCCAGTGCCCGGAATTATGCACGCGCGGGGCGATTTCATTGACCATCAGTGTGGGGCGTTCGCCGGGGATGACGAAAAACTCCACCCCGAGCACGCCGACATAGTCGAGCGCCACGACGATCACCTTGGCCAGCATGGCCGCGTGTTTCTCGACGCCGGGCGGAATATCGGCCGGTACGGTGCTGGTGAACAGGATGTGGTCGCGATGTACGTTTTCCGCCGCGTCGAAGGCGCGCACTTCGCCGCGGACATTGCGCGCTACGACGACAGAAATTTCCTTGTCGAAGGGCACGAAGGCTTCGAGCACCAGCGGCTTGGGGCTGAGCGCGGCGAAGGCGTCGGCGGCCTCGCTGCGGTCGCGCAGTACGCGCTGGCCCTTGCCGTCATAGCCCAGCCGTGTGGTTTTGAGCACGGCGGGCAGGCCCAGATCGTCAATGGCGGCTTCGAGGTCGGCCAGGGTCTCCACGGCCCGGTGCGGCGCCACAGGGATGTTCTTGGTGGCGAGGAAGGTCTTTTCGACCAGCCGGTCCTGCGACACTGCCAGCGCGTTGGCGCCGGGGCGCAGCGGCTTGCGGGCGGCGAGAAATTCGGCGGTGGCCGCCGGGACATTCTCGAATTCATAGGTGATGACGTCGACCGCATCGGCAAAGGCCGCCAGTGCCACTTCGTCGTCATAGGCGGCGACGGTCTTGTGCGGGGTGACCTCGAAAGCCGGGCTATTGGGGTCGGGGCAATAGATATGGGTGCGCATGCCGAGCCGGCTGGCGGCCAGCGACAGCATGCGGCCGAGCTGGCCGCCGCCGAGAATGCCGATCATGCTGCCGGGGGGCAGCGCGGAGAGGTCGTGAGTCAAAACTTACTCGGTATCTGCAGGAAACAAGGGGACGGAGGCGGTCTGGGCGGCGCGGTAGGCGTCGAGCCGGTCGGCCAGATCCTCATCGGACAGCGCCAGCACGGCGACGGCCAGCAGCGCCGCATTGATGGCGCCGGGCTCGCCAATGGCCAGCGTGCCCACCGGAATGCCGCCGGGCATCTGCACGATGGAGAGCAGGCTATCCTGCCCGCTCAGCGCCTTGGATTTGACGGGCACGCCAAACACCGGCAGCGGCGTCATCGCCGCAATCATGCCGGGCAGATGGGCCGCGCCGCCGGCGCCGGCAATAATGATCTTGAAGCCTTCGCTACGTGCATTGCTGGCGAAGTCGACCATGCGGTCGGGGGTGCGGTGGGCGGAGATGATGCGTGCCTCATATTCCACCTCCAGCGCTTCGAGCGTTTCGGCAGCAAGGCGCATGGTGGGCCAGTCGGACTGGCTGCCCATGACAATGGCGACAGGTGGCTTGATCAGCATAGAGCCCTCATCCTCAAGCTCCGCAAAGCGCGCACTTAGCCCAGATTTGGCCACAAAACAAGGCGGCTATCGGCTCAGGCGATGATGTCGGGCAGCAGAATATTCTCAAGTTGGACGATGCGGTCCTTGAGCGCCAGCTTGCGCTTCTTGAGCCGCTGAATCAGCATCCGGTCGGCGACATGGGACTCGGTCAGCGTGTCGATGGCAGCGTTGAGATCGCTGTGTTCCTGCCGCTTAGTGGCTAATTCCAGACCCAGGCTGGCTTCCTGTTCCTTGGTGAGCGAAAGCATTGATTCCGCGCGCTCCTGACGCCTCAGCCGTTACCTCTGGTTAACTGATCACGGGAACTTTTGCACCCGTTTTCAAACGGGCTTCGAAAGGGCGTCGACAAAGCATGAATTATTTGTGACGATCCCCTCGTCCACATAGGCTTGCAAGGAGTTGTCATGACGACTGAAGGGCATATCGCGGCGCTCGAACGGCGCCATCAGGAGTTGGACCGCAAGATCCAGACCGAGATGCAGAATTCTCGGGTCGACGATCTTACGGTCGCAGCGCTCAAGCGCAAGAAACTCGAAGTGAAGGACCAACTCTACAAGTTTGCGGCGACGACCCAGTAAAAAGCAGGTTTTCCAGTATTGGATTGAAGGGTCACAGCCTGTGCTGCGGCCCTTTTTTGTTGGCCAGCTGGGTGGGGGCTAGAGCCCCCAGAACACCCCTCTGGCGCCGTCCCAGATCAGCTTGAGGGCCAGCAGGAACACCAGCCAATAGGCGATGTGGTAGAACCAGGACAGGGAGATGCGCCGCACCAGCCAGACGCCGATCAGCACGCCGAGAATGCCGACCGGAATCAGCGCGGCGGACAGGGTCAGATTGTGGATATTGAGCTGGCCCAGGAAGAAATACGGGATCAGCTTGGCTGAATTGACCATGGCGAAGAAAAACGCCGAGGTGCCGGCATAGATGGCCGGGGGCAGGCGCTGCGGCAGCACGAAGATCTGGAAGGGCGGGCCGCCGGTATGGCTGATGAAGCTGGTGAAGCCGGCAAAGCCGCCCCAGAAATTACCCCAGATTCGTGATGGTGGCAGGCCTTCGAGCTTCTTGCGCAGCGGCAGGATGGCGTCGAGGATGAACAGCAGCGTCACCACGCCGACAAACAGCAGCACCCCGGCATCGGACACCACCGACCACAGCGCCCAGCCCAGCAGTGTGCCGATGGCGGCGCCCGGCAGCATGATGCGCAGGATGTGCCAGTTCACTTCCTTGCGATAGGTCCAGACGGCGATCACATCCATGGCCAGCAGCACCGGCAGCATCATCCCGGCGGCATCGCGTGCCGGCATGACGAGGCTGAGCAGCGGCACGCCGACCATGCCCAGGCTGCCCAGTAACCCGGCCTTGGACAGCCCGACAATGAGCGCTGCGCTGACTGCGACCGCGACGAAATAGGGATCGAAGATGGGCATGAGCGGTCCAGTCGGTGGAGTGCAATGTCATTGCCGCGCCGGCAGTTGCCAGACAAAGAAAAACTCCCGCTGGCGCGGGAGTTTTGTCGTATCGGGATGGATCAGTCGTCGGTGTTGGGCTGCAGCGACTTGAGCTTGGAGAACACCGAGTCGGCGTCGAAATCGTCCTGCGCCTGTTCGGGGCGATGGTCGTTGCTGGCGAATTCGCCATCGGCGTCTTCGCTATGGCCGCGGCTACCCGAACGGGCCAGCGCTTCCTCGGCCGTCATCAGCATGGTGCCTTCTTCGACCTCATCGGGGCCGACGCTGCCCTTGCTGGCGCGCTTGACCTCAAGGTCGAGGTCGATCTGGCTGCACAGGCCCAGCGTCACCGGGTCCATTGCGGTCAGATTGGCCGCGTTCCAGTGGGTCGATTCACGCACCGAATCGATGGTCGACTTGGTGGTGCCGACCAGACGCATGATCTGGGCGTCCTTGAGCTCCGGATGATTGCGCACCAGCCACTTGATGGCGTTGGGACGCTCATTGCGGCGCGAAATGGGGGTGTAGCGCGGACCCTTGCGCTTGCTGGCCGCCACATGAACCTTGGGCTCGCTCAGCTTGAGACGATAATTGACGTCGTTCTCGGCCTTCTCGATTTCCTCGCGGGTCAGCTGCCCGTTCTGGATCGGGTTGACGCCCATGATACCGCCAGCAACATCGCCATCGGCAATGCCCTGAACTTCGAGCGGGTGCAGCGTGCAGAAGGCAGCGATCTGCTCGAACGACAGCGCCGTGTTGTCAACGAGCCAGACAGCAGTTGCCTTCGGCATCAACAAGGGCTGGGTCATGATGAATCTCTCCTGCAGGCGCGGCCGGTGTTCCTCCGGGCCGCTCCGCCTCTTTGCTTCATGCTGAGGGGGAATATTGACCCAATATATGGAATTAACCGCCGCTCTGCAATGGAAATGTCGGCTTTTGCCTATGGCATGCCGCGCTATTTTACGGCGCCAAACCGGGTGACCAGCACGATTTTTCCAATATGGCTGCGGGCTTCCATGAGCCGATGCGCGGCATGAGCCTCGGCCAGCGGGAAGGTCGCGATGGCGGGGCGGGCAAAGTCCGGCGCCGCCAGCGCTGGCAGCAGGTCGGCGCGGATGCGGGCGGCGATGGCGGCTTTGGTGCCCGGGCTCTGCGGGCGCAGCGTCGAGCCGGACAGCGTCAGTTGCTTGGCCATGATGGTGCGCAGCGACAGCTTGGCGCTGGCCCCGTCGAGGGTCGAAACTTGGATGATATGACCGCCCCGGGCCGCGGCGGCGATATTCTGTTCGGCCATGGCGCCGCCGATAATGTCGACGATGCGGTCGACGCCCTTGCCGTCGGTCAGCGCCAGCGCCCGGGCGGCAATATCTTCCTTGGTATAGTCGATGGTCGCGACGGCGCCGAGGCGGCGTGCGTAGTCAGCCTTGGCCGGGGAGGACACCACGGCAATGGCGCGCGCGCCGAGAATGGTGGCGATCTGGACAGTCGCGCCGCCAATGCCGCCGGCTGCGCCATGCACCAGCACGCTCATGCCCGGCTCCAGCCCGGCCCGCATCACCAGCGTCTGGGTGACGGTGAACCAGGTTTCTGGCAGGGCGGCGGCGTCGGTCAGCGTCCAGCCCTTGGGGACGGGCAGGGCCTGAGCCGCCGGCACCGCCACATATTCGGCATAGCCACCGCCATTGACCAGCGCCATCACCCTATCGCCCAGCTGCCAGCCGGCGACAGCGCTGCCCAGCGCGGCGATTTCGCCAGCCACTTCGAGGCCGGGCAATGGCGACGCGTCGGGCGGCGGATCGTAATGGCCGCGCCGTTGCGCCAGATCGGGGCCGTTGACCCCGGCGGCGGCGACTCGAATCAGGATTTCGTCAGCCCCACAGGCCGGTACGGGCCAGGTCTGCTGTTCGAGCCCTTCGGGACCACCGGCGCGGGCGATGGCGATGACATTCATTTCAGCGGGTAAACTCATGCCGCCATGCTCGCCGATGTGGATTTGCGCGGCAAGCCTTTGCCGCTAAGCTCGGCTTGAAAATCTGCCACAGGAGGCTGACCATGTTCGACGAAGAAATCAAAAAGCCTCAAGGCCATGAGGTGGGCATGGTCATCGATACCATGTCGGTGGAGGAACTGACCGAGCGGATCGGCCTGCTAGAAGCCGAGATTGCTCGGCTCAAGGCGGCCATCGAGGTGCGCGGGGCCACCCGCAAGGCCGCCGAATCGGCGTTCAAGTTCTAAGCGTGAAGTGCTCCCACGCTGGTGCGCGCCATTGTCGTCAACACAGTGCCAAGCGGCACGGTTAAGAAATCGACTCCTGTTAACGCTCAATTAATCTCTGCGCGGTAACCTAAATTTATTCAGAGTTTTCTGGATTTGGCAGAGCGATTTCTCCCTCTGTTTGACGCCTCCCTGTTAACTTCGAGAGCGGTTCCTACCGCTCTTTTTTCTTTTCAGGCGTCGGTTTGCCATCACATGGCCCTGTTCTTAAAGCTCTTTTCAGCTTGATCGGTCCAAACGGATGACGCTTGGCCCGATTGCGCCTAGCATGGCGACCTCAGAGGGAGCAGTTCGTGACCGATTTGAACGAGACTGGGTCGGCGATTGCCATCGGACCGCGCATTGTGGCGTCCGGCGGGTTCGACGTGCTCTATCGTGAGGGCATGGGGCTGATCGAGGCCGTGGCCTCCTATCTCGATGGCGAGGGCCGCGCCGATAGCCGTATCCTCAGCCGCGAAGCCTCATTCCTCTACGCCACGGAATCGATGCGTCTGACCACGCGCCTGATGCAGCTCGCCTCGTGGCTACTGCTGCAACGCGCCGTCAATGAAGGCGAAATCAGCAAGGAAAACGCCCGTTCCGAAAAGGAAAAGGTCAAGTTTTCCGCTACCCCATCGGAACGCGGCGGCCCCGGCTATGACCAGCTTCCCGAAATCCTGCGCACCTATATCGACAAGGGCGACCGCCTGTTCGACCGGGTGATGCAGTTCGATACGCTGGAGCGGGGCAAAATGCCCGATCTCGATCCCGGCATCGCCAATGGCATTGCCGACCAGTTGGCCCGCCTCAAGGCCGCCTTCGGCCGGGCTTAGGCCGTTCACCAGACATCCCTGACACACGATGCCGCCAGCGGAGCGATCTAAGGGCTGCCGGTCCAGACAACAAAAAAACCGGCACAAGGCCGGGTTTTTCGAATCTGATCAGAGGCTGGCTTAGATGCCTAGGCCCTTGAAGCGCTCCTTGAAGCGCGAAACACGGCCGCCGCGGTCCATCAGCTGGCCCGTACCGCCGGTCCAGGCCGGGTGGGTCTTGGGGTCGATGTCGAGCTGCAGCGTGTCGCCCGGCTTGCCATAGGTCGAGCGGGTCTCGTACTTGGTGCCGTCGGTCATCACCACGGTGATCGCGTGGTAGTCCGGATGGATATCTGCCTTCATCGGTGTCGCCTCAAATCAAACGGGCGCCGTAGCGCCCGGAGAGCATCTAAAATTGGGTGTTGCCGGCTTCATACAGAAACCCTGCCGCCTTCGCAAGGCCTTGTCCGCGAAACCACCGGGCGCGTCAATTTTGCACCGGACAAAGCGGTTGCCGCACTTCCGGGCAGTGCCTATATCCAAGCCTCAGCGCGGCCCGGAACCCATCGGACCCAGAAAAGCAGTGGCGTAACCGATGACAGACCAGGCGGTCCCGGCTCAGGCTGATCCTGAATCCATCATAACCACACCGGTGGTCAATGCCCGCAAGCTGCGGCCCTTGCGCAAGCTGGTGCCGTTCATGCTGCGCTATCCGGTGCGGCTGGCGCTGACCATTTTGTTCCTGCTGGTGTCGGCACTGTCCTCGCTGTCCATCCCCTATGTGATGGGCGGGGCGATCGACGAAGGCTTCCTGACGCAGAATCTGGCCAATGTGAGCCGCTATGGCTGGATGATCGTCGGTATCGCCGCTGTGATGGGCATCGCCAGCGGCGCACGCTTCTATTTCATCTCCAGCTTGGGCGAAAAGGTGCTGGCCGACCTGCGCGAAGCGGTCTTCACCCATCTGCTGGGCCTCGATACGCATTATTTCGACACCAACCGGGTCGGTGAACTCACCAGCCGGCTCAATGGCGACGTCAATGTCATCCGCTCGGCAGTGGGGTCGAGCTTTTCGCTGGCGCTGCGCTCGCTGGTGACCATCATCGGCGCGCTGGTGATGATGATGCTGACCAGTCCGGTACTGACCATTGCGGTGGCGGTGCTGGTGCCGTGCATTCTGTTTCCGCTGATCGCCTATTCGCGCCGCCTGCGTGGCATGTCGCGCAAGACCCAGGATGCGCTGGCCGACCTGTCGGCTATGTCCACAGAAATGCTGGGCGCAACGCGCACGCTCAAATCCTTCACCCAGGAAGCTGTGCAGTCGGCGATTTATGCCGGCCACAGCCGCGACAGCTATATGGCCGAACTGCGCCGGCTGCTGGCGCGCTCGGTGCTGGTCGGCATGGCGATTTTCCTGGGTACCGCCGCGATCGTGGTGCTGATCTGGTGGGGCGCTCGCGCCGTATTCGACGGCACGGTGACGGCGGGCGAGCTGACCCAGTTCATGATTTATGCGCTGATGGCGTCCGGCGCGCTGACCAATATCAGCGACGTGCTGGGCACCTTGCAGCAGGTGTCGGGCGCCACCGAGCGGCTGACCGAAATCCTCGATACCGAACCGACCATCAAGGATCCGGCCCAGCCCATAGCGCTGCCACAGCCGCCGCTGGGCACCGTGGCCTTCCAGCAGGTGGATTTTTCCTATGACGGCTCCGAGCCGGTGCTGCGCGGGCTCGATTTTACCGTCGCGCATGGCGAGACGGTGGCGCTGGTGGGGGCCTCGGGCTCGGGCAAGTCGACCACTTTGTCGCTGCTGCAACGCTTTTATGATGTGACCGACGGCGCCATTCTTGTGGATGGCATCGACATTCGGAAATTGCGGCTGACCGAGCTGCGGCAGCGTTTTGCCTATGTCGAGCAGGAGCCGACGATTTTCGCCGGCACCATCGCCGACAATATCCGCTTCGGTAAGCCCGAGGCGAGTGACGCCGAAGTCGAGGCCGCGTCTCGCGCCGCTCTGGTGCATGATTTCGTGGTCGACCTGCCGTTGGGCTATGCCTCGCTGGTCGGTGAGCGTGGGGTGATGCTGTCGGGCGGGCAGAAGCAGCGCCTCGCCATCGCGCGGGCCATTCTCAAGAACGCCCCGATTCTGTTGCTGGACGAAGCGACCAGTGCCCTCGACGCCAAGAGCGAGCAGTTGGTGCAGACGGCGCTGGAGCATCTGATGCAGGGGCGGACCACGCTGGTCATCGCCCACCGGCTGGCGACGATCCGCGATGCCGACAAGATTTTGGTGCTGGATGGCGGCCACATTATCGACCATGGTACCCATGACCAACTGGTCGCCAAGGGCGGGCGCTATGCCGAATTGGCGCGGCTGCAATTCCGGCTGGACGACGTCAGCTAGGCGGTGCCGCGTGAATTCACCTTTCGTCGCATAACCACAGGTCTAATCGAATTGACCAAAACCAAAGTCTAATCTCCGGGCAAATTATCCCCTCGAGGTCGGACCATGACGAAGTCGCTAAACGCCATTGCCCAAAAACTGATGGAGCCCGGCAAGGGCATCCTGGCCGCCGATGAATCGGAAGGCACTATCGCCAAGCGCTTTGCCAAGATCAATCTGCCCAATTCCCTCGATCTGCGCCGCGATTACCGCGAAATGCTGTTCCGCTCGACCGGCGCGATGACCAATTATATCTCCGGTGTCATTCTCACCGAGGAAACGCTGGAACAGTCCGCCGCTGATGGCACGGCGTTCCGCTCCATCCTGGCCGATGCCGACGTTATCCCCGGTATCAAGGTCGATCGCGGCGCCTTCCCCATGCCGGGCGAGAATGGCGAGAAAATCACCGAGGGCCTCGATGGCCTGCGCCAGCGACTGGCGCGTTACGCCGATCTGGGTGCCCGCTTCGCCAAGTGGCGCGCCGTGATCACCATCAATGACGTCGCCCCCACCCGCAACAATATCCGCGCCAATGCCCATGCGCTGGCCCGCTATGCCATCCTGTGCCAGGAGGCCGGCATCGTTCCCGTGGTCGAGCCCGAAGTGGTTGGCGATGGCGATCCGGGCAATCACTCGCTGGAGCGCTGCGCGGCGGTGACCGGCGACGTGCTGGAAAATACCTTCAAGGAACTGCGTCTGGCCGGTGTCGATCTGGGCGGCATGCTGCTCAAGCCGAACATGGTGCTGCCCGGCATCAACTCGCGCGACCGGCCCAGCGTCGAGGAAGTGGCTCGCCGCACCGTGGCGGTGCTGCGCGCCCATGTGCCGGCCGCCGTGCCGGGCATTGCCTTCCTGTCGGGTGGGCAGACCGATGAAGAGGCGACGGCGCATCTGTCGGCGATGAACCAGATTGGCGGCAAGCCCTGGCCGTTGACCTTCTCCTATGGCCGCGCGCTGCAGAATGTGGCGCTGCGCACCTGGGCTGGCCGTCGCGAGAATTTCCCGCAGGCCCAGGTGGCCTTCACCCATCGCGCCCACATGAATTCGCTGGCAGCGCTCGGCACCTGGAGCGGCGAGCAGGATCAGGCCGCCTAAAAACCCAAACGCCCCGACGTCTCCCAACGTCATGCGGATGCGCGCTCTCCCCGGAGGGCGCGCATTTTCTTTGCGCCTGTCGGGACCATCGCCTATTGGAGAACGTCCTCTTTGTCGCCAAAATGGGCGGTCAAGAGGCCCTTCCGTATTGAGTACTGTCATGGCGCCCCAGCTTTATCTGATCACCCCTGCCAATCCCGACCTGCCCAGCCTGATGGCCGTGCTGAGTGCTGCCGAATTTTCGGCGCTGCTGGTGGCGCGCGGGACGCAAGATGCTGCGGCCTATGCGAAATCTGCCGAAGCCATCGTCAATATCGGCCAGGGCGCGGGCTGCGCCGTGCTGCTGGAGGACGATGCGGCGCTGGCGCGACGGCTCGGCGCCGACGGGGTTCACGTCACCGGCGGCCCGGCTGCAATCAAGGCGGCCATTGCCGCCATCAAGCCAGCAATGATCGTTGGTGCTGGAAATCTGGCGTCGCGCCATGACGCCATGACGGCGGGTGAAATGGACATTGATTACGTGTTTTTCGGCCCGGGTGACGATGCCGCCGAGCTGGCGCAGTGGTGGGCGGAAACCTTTGAAATCCCTGCGGTATTGAGCCTGCCTGCGGCGGCGCCCGAGGCCGCCGACGCGCATGGCGCCGAGTTTGTGGCGCTGTCGGATAGCCTGTGGGCCGCCCCGGCACCGGCCGAAATGGCGCAAGCACTCGCTGCCAGCATGCTGGGGGAAAGCTGATGCTTCGCTTGCTGTTTGCTGCCCTTTTCGCGCTGACTCCGCTCGCCGCCGCAGCGCAGGAAGAAAATCCGCCGAATCCGGCCAATCCGGCCGACGCCATCTCCGACGAAATTTTCGGGCCACGGGTGCCGGTCGACGAAGCTTTCGGCGCGTTCCAGCGCGGCTATTTTCTGACGGCGCTGGGCTATGCCCTGCCGCGCGCCGAACAGGGCGATGCAGCGGCCCAGACCTTGATCGCCGAACTCTATTCCAAGGGGCTGGGCGTTGGGCAGAATGATCAGCGCGCGGCCGGCTGGTATCAGCTCGCCGCCAATAATGGCGATCGGCTGGCGGTCTTTGCGCTGGCGCTGGCCTATCAGGACGGCATTGGCGTGCCCAAGAACCGCGCCCGGGCTGCCGACCTGTTCAGCCAGGCGGCGGAGGCGGGTTATGTGCCGGCCAAATACAATATGGCGCTGCTGCATGTCGAAGGCGTCTATGCCTCCCCGAGCCTCGTGACGGCCGCGACGCTGATGAAGGAAGCCGCCGACGCCGAGCTGCCCGAGGCACAATATGATTATGGCTCGATGCTGACCGAAGGGGCCGGCGTCGCCCCCAACCCGACCGAGGCGGCCCGCTATATCGGGCTGGCGGCGGAGCAGAATCTGCCGGCGGCACAGATCGATTACGCTACTCTGCTCTATCTGGGGCAGGGCATCGACAAGGACGTGGCCAAAGCGGCGATGTGGTATAGCCGCGCCGCGGAAGGCGGTAATGCCGTGGCGCAGAACCGCTATGCCAAATTGCTGGCGGTGGGCGAGGGCGTGGCGCTGAATCTGGAAGACGCCGCGATGTGGCGCGCCTTGGCGCGGCGGCAGGGGCTCAGCGATCCCTCGCTCGACCGGCTGCTGGTGTCGATCCCCGAGGGGGAGCTAGCCAGCGCCGAGGAACGCGCCCGCTTTTGGCCGTCGACGCCGCCCAGCATCGAAACCGTGCTGGAAATTCCGACCACCGGCGCGTCCGACGACGATGCTACGCTGCCGACCCCGGTCGATGCCGGCGAGGAGCCTTCCAGCGCTGCGCCGCAAGACCCTTGAAACCAAGGGGTTTCTGAGGCAGAAAGTCGCCACACGATTTTGCGCGGCTAGGGTCTTCAGTTTCGAACCTTATGGTGAGCTTGTCGAGCCACGCGGTTGGGCGGCATTGCGCCCTACCGCGTCCTTCGACGGCCGCAGCCGCGACCAACGCAAGCGAGCATCTATGGCCAAGATCAACGGCAACGAAATCCGCCCCGGCAATGTCGTCAACCACCAGGATCGCCTGTGGGTGGCGGTCAAGGTCGACCACGTCAAGCCGGGCAAGGGCGGCGCCTATGCCCAGGTCGAACTCAAGGCCATTCTGGGCGGCACCAAGCTCAATGAGCGCTTCCGTTCGGCTGAGACGGTGGAAACCGTCGAACTCGAATTCCGCGATTTCACCTATCTCTATGAGCAGGGCGATAATCTCGTGTTCATGGATCAGCAAAGCTATGAACAGGTCGAACTGGCCAAGGATTTCGTCGGCGAGCGCGCCGCGTTCCTGCAGGACGGCATGAAGATCACCCTCGAAATGCACGAGGATACGCCGCTGGGCATCCGCTTCCCGGCCAACGTCATTGTCGAAGTCATGGAGGTCGATCCGGTGCAGAAGGGTCAGAGCGTGTCGAGCCAGTTCAAGCCGGCGATCCTGGCCAATGGGCTGCGGGTCATGGTGCCGCCCTTCATTGCCGTGGGCGAACGCATCGTGGTCGACACCACCGAAGCCACCTATATGCGCCGGGCGGACTAAGACATGGCACGCTCAGCAATCCTCAACGTCATGGTCAATGCCGCCATCAAGGCCGGCCGTTCGCTGACCAAGGACTTCAACGAAGTCGAAAACCTGCAGGTCTCGCGCAAGGGGCCGGCCGATTTC
This sequence comes from Devosia sp. A449, assembly GCF_054489375.1. Lineage (NCBI taxonomy): Bacteria > Pseudomonadati > Pseudomonadota > Alphaproteobacteria > Hyphomicrobiales > Devosiaceae > Devosia > Devosia sp. A449. The sequence goes on from NZ_JBTMWU010000003.1 coordinate 174,724, forward strand.
GTCTCCAAGGCCGATTTGCGCGCCGAACAGATCGTCTATGACGAACTGCTCAAGGCGCGCCCGACCTATGCCTTCCTGATGGAAGAGGGCGGCGAAGTGGCCGGCACCGATGGCCAGCACCGCTGGATCATCGACCCGCTCGATGGCACCACCAATTTCCTGCACTCGATCCCGCTGTTTGCGGTCGCCATTGCGCTGGAACGCGCCAATGAGATCGTCGCCGCGGTGATCTACAACCCGGTGCTCGACGAACTCTACACCGCCGAAAAGGGCGGCGGCACCTGGCTCAATGACCGCAAGCGCCTGCGCATTGCCGGCCGCAAGTCGCTGGCCGATGCGGTGGTCTGCACCGGCATCAAGACCCAGGGCACCGCCAATGATGCCCTGCAGCTGCGCCAGCTGGCCCATATCAATCCGGCCGTCGCCGGCATCCGCCGCTCCGGTTCGATCTCGATGGATCTGGCCTGGCTGGCCGGCGGCCGCTACGACGCCGTCTGGGAAGCCGGGCTGTCGCCGTGGGACGTGGCGCCCGGCCTGCTGATGGTCAAGGAAGCCGGCGGCTTCGTCACCGACTTCGCCGGCAGCTCCGGTTCGGTGTGGAATGGCCAAGTCGTGGCCGGCAATGAAACGCTGCAGGCGGCGTTGCTGAAGCAGCTCAAGGGCATTCAGTAAGGCGCTGGTTCTCAACCACCGCAATTACCCCACCCACCGTGTCACCCCGGCCTTGAGCCGGGGCCCATCCTCCGATGGGTGGGCGCGGTGGCATCTCAGGATGGGTCCCGGCTCAAGGCCGGGATGACATCGAGTTTGGGGTGAAATCGAGGTTCGGGGAATGCTGGTGATCACTCACTGCTCCGGTGGCATCGTGCCAGTGATGTCCCACCATAGATCGCGCCAATCGGGGTTCTGCGCTTCGATCAGTTGATCTTTCCACGGTCGGAGCCATTTTTTCAGGCGCTTTTCGTGCAGGATGGCGGCTTCGATGTCGCCATGGGTGGCGAACCACACCAGGTGTTTGCAGCCATGCTCCTTGGTGAAGCCGTCGACCATGCCGTCGCGATGCTCATGCACGCGCCGGATCAGATCATTGGTGACGCCGACATAGATCGTGCCATGCCGTCGGTTCGCGACGATGTAGACGAAATAGTCCCTGCCCATGGGGTAGCGAAGCATTTGTTTTGCGTTGTGTCATCCTCCACCCACCGTGTCACCCCGGCCTTGAGCCGGGGCCCATCCTCCGATGGGTGGGTGCGGTGGGATCTCAGGATGGGTCCCGGCTCAAGGCCGGGATGACATCGAGTTTGGAGTGGCTGCCGTGGCGCACCCAGCCTCCATCCGTTAACCTTTGTCATTGTCACGCCCAACCGTGCTGACTACTCTGCCCACGCAGTGATTTGCGCGTGTGGGGCAAGGTACAGACTGATGACGCAAGGCTACGATCCCTACCACCTCGCCAGTCCGACGGTTTACCTGGTCAAGATCGTCATCTTCCTGGTGCTGGTCGCGCTGGTGGCGGCGATCCTGTTCACCACTATCGTCACGTTTTTCTGGGCCAATCCGTTCATCAACTCGATGATCTTCTTCGCCCTGTTTGTCGGTATTTTCCTCAGCTTCCGCCAGGTCATCCGGCTGTTTCCCGAGGTGAAATGGGTCAATTCCCTGCAGGACGGCACCTCCACCAATGTGCGGCCGCCGATCCTGCTGGCGCCAGTGGCAGGCATTCTGCGCGAGCGGATTGGCGAAGCCGTCATTACCCCTTCTTCGATGCGGTCGATTCTGGACAGCGTCGGTAATCGGCTCGATGAAGCCAAGGATACCTCGCGGTACCTCACCGGGCTGCTGGTGTTTCTGGGCCTGATGGGCACGTTTTACGGTCTGCTGGAAACCGTCACCAGCGTGGCCGGGGTGATCAATGCGCTCGATGTCAGCAATGGCGACAGCGCGTCGCAATTTGCCAGCCTGCGTGAAGGGCTGAGCGCGCCGCTGGCCGGCATGGGCACGGCGTTTTCGTCCTCGCTGTTCGGTCTGGCCGGATCGCTGGTGCTGGGCTTTCTCGATTTGCAGACCAGCCAGGCGCAGAACGCGTTTTATACCGATCTCGAGGACTGGATGACCTCGATGACCGAGCTGGATCATCCGGTCAGCGCCATGCAGGCCAATGCGGGCGGGCCGGAAATGCAGGCGATGTTCGACAAGCTCGGCGACAGCATGCAGAACCAGAATTCGAGCCAGAACGCCATTCGCGCCATGGCCGAGCTGGCGCGTGGCATTGACGGGCTGGTCAAGCATATCCGCGTCGAACAGGACGATCTGCGCGCCCATATCACCGAGCAGGGCGAGACCAACCGCAAGCTGCGCGAGCTGATCGACGCGGTGCTGTCGCAGGCCGATACCGAGCGGCGGAACTGATCCATGGCCGGAGCCCGTAGCCGCAGGCGGCAGGAGGCCAATTACTGGCCGGGGTTCGTCGACGCGCTGTCGAGCCTGCTGCTGGTCATCATTTTCATGCTGTCGCTGTTCATGCTGACCCAGTTTTTCCTGGGCCAGGAATTGCAGGGCCGCGACACGGCTTTGTCACGGCTCAACAGCCAGATTGCCGAGCTGACCGACCTGCTGCAGCTGGAACGAGCCAATTCGGACGATCTGACCACGCAGATTGCCACGCTGACCGCCACTTTGGGCAGCGCGCAGGCGGATAATGTGAGCCTCTCCAGCCAATTGGCCGGGATTGGCGCGGGCATTGGCGACAAGGATGCGGCGATTGCCGGGTTGCAGGATGATCTACTGAGCGCGCAGGAGCTTTCCGACGAGGCCAATGCGCAGGTGGCGCTGCTCAACCAGCAGCTGGCGGCTCTGCGCACCCAGATCGGGGCGCTGGAGGCGGCGCTGGAAGCCTCGGAAAGCCGCGATACCGAATCGCGGACCCAGATTGCCGATCTGGGCAAACGGCTCAATCTGGCGCTGGCGCAGCGAGTGCAGGATCTGTCCCGTTATCGCTCCGATTTCTTCGGACGGTTGCGGCAGATACTGGAAGGCCGCGCCGATGTGCGGGTGGTCGGGGACCGCTTCGTGTTCCAGTCCGAAGTGCTGTTTGCGGCCGGGCAGGCCGATATCTCGCTCGAGGGCACGCCCGATCTCGATGCACTGGCCGACGCGATCCTGCAGCTGGAGCAGGAAATTCCGCCCGATATCAACTGGGTGCTGCGCATTGACGGGCACACCGATATTCGGCCGATTTCCAATGCGCGCTTCCCGTCGAACTGGGAATTGTCGGCGGCGCGGGCGATTTCGGTGGCGCGCTATCTGGTGAGCAAGGGCGTGTCGCCCAACCGGTTGGTGGCGGCGGGGTTCGGCGAGTTCACCCCGCTCGATCCGGCGGAGAATGAGGATGCCTATCGGCGGAACCGGCGCATCGAGTTCAAGCTGACGGAGGGGTAGGGGCTGGCTTGGCATTGCCCCGCGCTCGGTGTCACCCCGGCCTTGAGCCGGGGCCCATCTTGAGGTGGTGGGCGTGCGAAAATCTCAGGATGGGTCCCGGCTCAAGGCCGGGATGACATCGTGTTTTGGACTACTTCTTCAGCGCATCGACCCCTGGCAGGGGCTTGCCTTCCATCCATTCCAGGAACGCGCCGCCGGCGGTGGAGACGTAGGTGAAGGCGTCCTTGACGCCGGCATGGGCGAGCGCCGCGACGGTGTCGCCGCCACCGGCGACCGAGACCAGCTTGCCGTCATGGGTGCGCTTGGCGACGTGCTTGGCGATGGCGACGGTGCCGGCATCGAAGGGGTTCATTTCAAAGGCGCCCATCGGGCCGTTCCACACCACGGTGTTGGCGTCGTCGATGGCGGCGATGATGCGCTCGATGGAAGACGGGCCGATGTCGAGTATCATGCCGTCATTGTCGATGGCGTCGACACCATAGAGGCGGGTCGGGGTGTCGGCCTTGAAATGCCAGGCGACCACTGCGTCGATCGGCAGGATGATGGCGCAGCCGCTATCGACGGCCTTGTCCATGATGCGCAAGGCGGTTTCCGCCAGATCCTTTTCAGCCAGCGACTTGCCGACGCCATGGCCCTGGGCATGGAGGAACGTATTGGCCATGCCGCCGCCGATCACCAGCGCATCGACCTTGGCGACAAGGTTTTCCAGCAGGTCGATTTTGGAGGAGACCTTGGCGCCGCCGACCACGGCGATCACCGGCTTTTTCGGCTGGCCGAGGCCGGCTTGCAGCGCTTCCAGCTCGGCCTGCATGGCGAGGCCCGCGGCGGCAGGCAGCAGATGCGCCAGCGCGGCGGTGGAGGCATGGGCGCGGTGGGCGGCGGAAAAGGCGTCGTTGACATAGACGTCGCCAAGGCTGGCCATGCGCTTGGCCAGTTCGAGATCGTTGGCTTCCTCGCCGGGGTGGAAGCGGGTGTTTTCCATGATCAGCACCGAGCCGGCGGGGGCCGAGTCGATGGCGGCCTGCGCGGCGGTCATGTCGGTCCAGTCGGTGGCGACAAAGCCGACCGGATGGCCGGTTGCATTGGCCACGGCGGCGCAGACCTGCTCCAGCGAAAATTCGGGATCGACCTTGCCCTTGGGGCGGCCGAAATGGCTCAGCAGGATGGCCTTGCCGTCGTGCTTGACGATTTCGCGGATGGTGGGCACCAGCCGCTCGATGCGGGTGGCGTCGGTGACCTTGCCGTCGGCGACCGGGACGTTGAGGTCGGCCCGCAGCAATACGCGCTTGTTGTTGAGGTCGAGTTCGTCGAGGGTCTTGAAGGTCGCGGACATGGCGGGCTCCCGGGGGCTAGATCGTCGCTGGTGGCGTAGCAGAGCCGAGAGAGGCGGGGAAGGGGGGCTCAGTCAGCGCGGGTGAACAATCCGGGGTAGTTGAGGACAAGCCCATCGGCGTCGATCTCCAGCAGGGCCTCGAAATCGGCGGACTGGAAGCGGAAATGGGTGGCATCGCGCTGGGTGTAAAGCTGCTCGCTGCGGCGCAGGCTCATATCGTCGGCATTGATCCACACCATGGCGAAGCGCTGCGGCACGTCGGTGGTCCATTGGCAGCGCCAGATGGGCAGCGAATTGGTCAGCGGCGTGGGCCAGATATCGAGGTCGATGCAGCCGCGCAGCGCCGCCAGCGGCTCGGCGCGGTCGTCGGACCAATTGCCGGCACCGTCGGAAAACAGCTCCAGCACCGTGCCATCCGTGCGCTCCAGCCGCGCAGTGCGGATATGCCCGGCCTCGTCGAGCTTGAGGCGATAGGCGAGGCCATAATCGGGGGTGATGAGGGTCGAGCGGATGCGGGTATCGCGGGCGGTGGCGATGATGTGGCAATGCTCAAGGCTGGCAGGCGCAAGGCCGCGCCAGCGGACGGAACGGTCAAGGCTCATCGGCGGCACCGTGGGGTTTTGGCGCCAGATTAGAAGCGGATGCGGCGCGCTGGCAACCGCTCAGGCGGGGCGGACCGGCTGGCGCAGGATGGTCTTGAGCTTGGCTGGGGCGGTCTTGCGCGGGTCGTTGAGATAGATTTCGTGGTGGTGGCCATTGGGCACGAGCTGGCGACCGGGGATTTCCACCTGGTGCAGATGTTCGAGGGCGGGGCCTTCCTCGTCATAGCTGCCCAGATGCAGGATTTGCAGGGCGCGGCCTTCGGCATAGGGTTCGAGGCGCAGGTTGGCGGGGGCGTCGCCCAGCTTTTCGGCGGCTTTTTCGAGCGCGGCGTCATACATGGCGCGGGTGAGGAAATCGGGGGCCATGATCATCATGGTCCAGTGCCAATTGGCCTTGTTGCGGGTGATGAAGTCATTGGGATCGTCTGCCCACCACAACCCCTCCAGCGGCGGGACGAAATAGTCCTGGCCGAGGTCCTTGGAGGCGAACTTCATGGCGTAGCTGACGCTGTAGAGCCATTCGACGGCACTGCGGTAGCTGGGCGCGGTGTTGGGGTCGCCCTGGCCGTCGACCATGACGAAATTCATGGTGGGGACATCGACGAAAACGAAGTCGCGGGGGCCGGGCTGATAGAGCTGTTTCAGCTCGGCGCGGAAGTCGATCTTGTCGTCCATGGGGGGCTCCGAACTCACCCACCCTCGATGTCATCCCGGCCTTGAGCCAGGATCCAGCTTGAGATCTCAGGATGGGCCCCGGCTCAAGGCCGAGGTGACACGGTGGGTGGGTGACATAGCGCCACCCACACCGAGTTGGCTAGCCTAGAGCGTCTTGCCCATGGCGACGGCGGTGTCGGACATGCGGTTGGAGAAGCCCCATTCGTTGTCGTACCAGGTCAGGATCGAGACGAAATTGCCGCCCATCACCTTGGTCTGGTCCAGCGCCATGGTCGAGGAATGCGGATCGCCATTGAAGTCGATCGAGACCAGCGGCTGGGTGGTGTAGCCGAGGATGTTCTTCAGCTCGCCATCGGCATATTTGCGGATCGCGGCGTTGATTTCGTCGGCAGTCACATCGCGCTTGGTGATGAACTTGAAATCGACGCAGGAAACGTTGGGGGTCGGCACGCGGATCGAAATGCCGTCGAGCTTGCCCTTGAGCTCGGGCAGCACCAGGCCGATGGCCTTGGCAGCGCCGGTCGAGGTCGGGATCTGGCTCAGGGCCGCAGCGCGACCGCGATAGAGATCCTTGTGCATGGTGTCGAGGGTCGGCTGGTCGCCGGTATAGGAATGGATGGTGGTCATCATTCCGTGCTCGATGCCGAATTCCTTGTGCATCACAAAGGCTACGGGTGCGAGGCAATTGGTGGTGCAGGAAGCGTTGGAGACCACGATGTGGTCCTGGTTCAGCAACTGGTGGTTGATGCCATAGACCACGGTCAGGTCGGCGCCTTCGCCCGGAGCCGAGATCAGCACCTTCTTGGCGCCGGCGCGCAGGTGAGCGCTGGCCTTTTCCTTGGAGGCAAAGATGCCGGTGCATTCGAGCGCGATATCGACGCCCATGGCCGCATGCGGCAGCTCGGCCGGATCGCGGACGGCGGTCACCTTGATCGGGCCACGACCCACGTCAATGGTGTCGCCATCGACCGTCACCGTGCCGGGGAAGCGTCCATGGACGCTATCGAAGCGGAACAGGTGAGCATTGGTTTCGACCGGGCCGAGATCGTTGATCGCCACCACTTCGATATCGGTGCGACCCGACTCGATGATGGCGCGCAGGATGTTGCGACCGATGCGGCCAAAGCCATTGATGGCGACACGAATTGCCATAGAGGATGCTCCTAGGGAGGAAGTTGCGTCAGCGAGGTTGTCGCTCTCTTACAACTGTGCGGTGACGGCTTCAACAATGGCTTTGGACGTAATGCCAAAGTATTCGTAGAGCGCGTCGATGGGGGCCGACTCGCCGAACGAGGTCATGCCGACAAAGCGACCACGGTCGCCGAGCAGCTTGTCCCAGCTCATCGAGATACCGGCTTCGACCGCAACGCGGGCCTTGGCCTTGCCGATGACTTCGGCGCGATAGGCGTCGGTCTGCTTGGCGAACAGCTCCATCGACGGCACCGAAACGACGCGGGCGGTGATGCCCTTTTCTTCCAGGGCCTTCTTGCCTTCGAGCGCAATGGCGACTTCCGAGCCGGTGGCGAAGATCACCGCCTGCGCGTCGAGATCGCCGGCGAGGGTATAGGCGCCCTTGGCCGACTTGTTTTCCATCGAATATTCGGTGCGCACCGCCGGCAGGTTCTGGCGCGACAGGGCCAGGATCGACGGGGCGGTGGTGCTTTCGAGCGCCAGCTGCCAGCATTCAGCGGTTTCCACCGCGTCGGCCGGGCGGAAGACCAAGAGGTTCGGAATGGCGCGCAGCGCCGACAGATGCTCCACCGGCTGGTGAGTCGGGCCGTCTTCGCCCAGGCCGATCGAATCGTGGGTCATCACATAGATGACGCGCTGGCCCATCAGCGCCGAAAGGCGGATGGCGGGGCGGGCATAGTCGGTGAACACCATGAAGGTGCCGCCATAGGGAATCAGCCCGGCATGCAGCGCAATGCCGTTCATCACCGCGGCCATGCCATGCTCGCGAATGCCGTACATCATGTAGCGGCCCGAGCGATCGGTGGCGGTGAAGGGCTGGGTTTCCTTGGTGTTGGTCAGGTTCGAGCCGGTCAGGTCAGCCGAGCCGCCCTGCGTCTCGGGGACGATGGCGTTGATGACGTCGAGGGCCATCTGGCTGGACTTGCGGGTCGCGACCTTGGGCTTGTCCTCGGTCAGCTGGCGCTTGTAGCTGTCCATGGCTTCGAGGAAGCCGGCGGGCAGGTCGCCATTGATGCGGCGCTCGAATTCGAGGCGGTTGGCCGAAGCGGCCAGACGGGACTGCCACTCGCCGCGCACATTCTGGCTGCGGGTGCCGGCAGCGCGCCAGGACGAGAGGATTTCGGCGGGGATTTCAAACGCCGGATAGGTGATGCCCAGCGCGGCCTTGGCGCCAGCCAGTTCCTCGGCACCGAGCGGGGAGCCATGCACCTTCTCGGTGCCAGCCTTCTTGGGGGCGCCGAAGCCGATGGTGGTCTTGGCGGCGATCAAAGTGGGCTTGTCGGACGCCTTCGAGGCAAGCAGCGCCTTTTCGATGGCGGCCTGATCGTGGCCGTCGATCTCGATGGTGTTCCAGCCCGACGCCTTGAAGCGGGCGATCTGGTCGGTCGAGTCGGAATTGGAGACGGCGCCATCGATGGTGATGGAGTTGTTGTCCCAGATCAGCGTCAGCTTGTTGAGCTTGAGGTGACCGGCCAGGGCGATGGCTTCCTGGGAAATGCCTTCCATCAGGCAGCCGTCGCCGGCGAGGCACCAGGTATGGTGGTCGACCAGGTCAGCGCCGAATTCGGCAGCCAGCTTGGCTTCCGCCACGGCCATGCCGACAGCATTGCCGACGCCCTGGCCGAGCGGGCCGGTGGTGGTCTCGATGCCCTGGGCATAACCATATTCAGGATGGCCGGCGGTCTTGGCGTGGAGCTGACGGAAATTCTTGATCTGTTCGACGGTCATGTCCTCGTAGCCGAGGAGGTAGAGCGAGGAATAGAGCAGCATCGAGCCGTGGCCGGCCGAGAGCACGAAGCGGTCGCGATCCGCCCACTTGCTGTCAGCGGGATCGAACTTCATCACCTTGGTGAACAATACGGTGGCAATGTCGGCACAGCCCATGGGCAGGCCCGGATGGCCGGAATTGGCTTTCTCGACTGCATCCATCGACAAGGAGCGGATCGCATTGGCCAAATCGTTCTGCTGGGCGGAGTTCGTCATCGGGCTGGCGCTTTCATCAGGGCTGAAAATCTGGGGAGAAGCGGCGCTGGAACCCTTCTCCCAAAGGCGGTTCGAGGCATAACAGGTTCGACTATCCTGTCAATGTCAGCCGATTGCATTGCGCCAAGGCGGGCGGCTCCGTTATGCTGGCGACGCTGCCGGGAATTGAGGACCGTAATCGCAATGAGTGAGCCGGAACTTGAAGACGGGTTGAATGCTGCCCAGGCACGGTTCGATCGCGCCATGGCGCGGCTCGACCAGAGCGTGAAAAATCTGGGCACCCGACTGCGCCAGCAGAACCGCATCGATGTCGATACGCAGCGGCTGGTGCATGAGCGGGCGCGGCTCGCCACCGAACTCGACAAGACGGCAGCGCGGGCCAAGCGGCTCGATGACAGCGCCCATGACGTGTCGCGCCGGCTGGTGGAAGCGATGGAAACCGTCCGCGAAGTGCTGGCGAAGGCGGAGTAAGGCGATGCCCGAGGTCAATGTCGAAATCAACGGCCGCAAATACCGCATGGCCTGCGAAGAGGGTCAGCAGCAGCGGTTGATCGGGCTGGCCGACCGGTTCAATACCCAGGTCGAGCAGCTCAAGGGCGCGGTTGGGGAAATTGGCGACAACCGGCTGACGGTGATGGCCGGTATCGCCGTGGTGGATGAACTGGCCGCCGCCGAACGCAAGATCAAGGCGCTGGAAAGCGAAGTGCTGGTGCTGACCCGAGCCGGCCAGGAAGTGGCGGCCGAAATCGAGTCGCTGGAAGAAAAATTCGCGGCCAAGCTGAGCGACGCCGCCAAGGCGATTGAGGGCGTGGCCGGGGCGCTCGATGGCGCGGCGCTGCTGCCGCAGGGGTAATTTGGCAAAGATTGGCAAGGTTTGCCAATTCTGCTAGTCTTCGGGCCGAAGGAGACTGCTATGGCCACGATGAATATCTCCCTGCCTGACGCGATGAAAGCCTGGGTGGAAGAACAGGTGCAGTCCGGCCGCTACGGCAATAGCAGTGACTATGTCCGCGATCTGGTGCGCCGCGATCAGCGGGCCTATGCGCAACAGAAGCTGCAGGACATGGTCGACGAAGCGCTGGCCAGCGGCATTGTCGAGATCGGGCGCGATGAATTGCTGGCGCGGCTGATGGATCGGGCGCAGGCGGCGGTCAACGCTCGCAAGTCAGCCTAGAGCATGGCGTGGCGAGCGTCCGAGCAAGCGACGTTCGACCTCCAAAGGATTGCCGAGCAGGGCATCACCAATTTCGGCTTCCGGCACACGCAGAACTACATCTCCAGCTTTCTGGATATGTTCGACACGCTGGCGGCGCAGCCCAGAATGGCCGGTGAGCGACAGGCCGCCACCAGCCGCGTCCGATTGATGCCGTTCGGCGCCCACAACATCCTGTACGTCATTGAGGACGAGGACGTTGTTATCGTCCGCGTGCTGCACGGCCTGCAAAACTGGTTCGAGCTTTTGTAACGTACCCTTTGCACAACGCGGCAAAGCGCCTATATCTCAATGGCTGCCCGGCGCGTGATGGATACCTATATCCCCGGGGCCTTATCGATCCTAAGGGAGCTGTCCCTGACTGAGCTCCTGGGCTCAGACATACGGTGCCCACCTACGTAAAGTAGGTCCCGGGATCGTGTATCACACGGCCAGGGCGGCACCTTATTTGGCTGGAGCATCGGCGAAGTGCTCCGGCCCCTCTTGTTCTAGTGGGTTTGCGCGCGTCATGGTTGATGAGATGATCGAGGAAGCCAAGGCGGCGCTGCGGATCAGGGCCCGGGCGGCCCGGGCATCGCTGGACCACACCGAGCGCGCCGAGGCGGCCCTGGCGGCGGCCGGCCATTTCTTCGACGGCATCAAAATGCAAAAAACCGACGTGGTCGCTGCCTATTGGCGCATTCGCGACGAGCTGGATTGCCAGCCGATCCTGGTGCGGTTGATGGATAGCGACCAGACAGTGGTGCTGCCGGTGGTGATGGGCGAGGAAGAGCCGCTGGATTTGCGGGTCTGGGAGCAGGGCGCGTCGCTCTATGAATCCGGTTTCGGTACGCTGGCCCCCTCCGAGCTGGCGCCCAAGGCCGAGCCCGATATCGTCATCATGCCGCTGCTCGGCTTTGACAGCACCGGCACCCGACTGGGCTATGGCGGCGGCTATTACGACCGGACCCTGGCCAAATTCAAGAAAAAGCCCCTGCTGGTCGGCCTCGCCTTTGCGGCGCAGGAGCTTGAGCAGATTCCGCGCGAGGCGCATGACGTGCCGCTCGACGCGATTGTCACCGAGGCGGGTGTGCGCCATTTCGGCGCGACTTCATGAGATTTCTGTTTCTGGGCGATGTGATGGGCCGGTCCGGCCGCGATGCCGTGACCGAGCGCCTGCCGGGGTTGATCGAGCGCTATGGCTTTGATTTCGTCGTGGTCAATGGCGAGAATGCCAGCCACGGCAAGGGGCTGACCGAGTCGCATTTCAATGCCATCCGTCAGGCCGGCGCCGATATCGTGACGCTGGGCGACCATGCGTTCGACCAGCGCGAGACGATTTCCTATATCGAGCGCGAGACTACGCTGATCCGCCCGATCAATATGCCGCCGGGCACGCCGGGGCGTGGGGCGATGTTTGTCGAGGGCCGCAATGGCCATCGCGTGCTGGTGATCAATGCGCTGGGCCGGGTGTTCATGGGGCCGGCGGATGACCCGTTCCGCGCCGTTGAGGCTGCGGTGGCGGCGTGTCCGCTGGGCGAGCAGGCCGATGCGGTGATTGTCGATTTCCACACCGAGGCCACTTCGGAAATCCAGGCCATGGGGCAATTTCTCGATGGCAAGGTGAGCCTGGTGGTTGGCACCCACACCCATATTCCCACCGCTGATCACCGCGTGCTGCGCGGCGGCACGGCGCTGATGGCCGATGCCGGCATGTGCGGGGATTTCGATTCCATCATCGGCACCGATACCGATGAGCCGCTCAACCGCTTTCTCACCGGCATTCCCAATGGGCGGTTCACCCCGGCCGAGGGCGAGGCGACCCTGTGCGGCGTGGCGGTGGAAACCGATCCGCGCAGCGGGCTGGCGCTCAAGGTGCTGCCGGTTCGCATCGGTGGCACGCTGGCGCAAGCGGAGCCGATTTTCGATTGAGCCCGGCCTCGAACAGCTTTGGCCCCAGCGGTTGTCGTTCCGGTCGGCCTCCCCCGGCGCGCTAGCGTGGACGTCACGGGTGGCAGGCGCTCAGCTTCACAAATGTGCTGCGCTTGCCTATAACCCGGCACCATAATCCTGCAGCTTCTTTTTCGAGGGGAGTGACCGATGGCCGGCCATTCACATGCCAAAAACATCATGCACCGCAAAGGCAAGTCCGATGCCGTGCGCTCCAAGGTATTCTCCAAGCTGGCGCGCGAAATTACCGTCGCCGCCAAGATGGGCATGCCCGACCCAGCCTTCAATTCGCGCCTGCGCCTGGCGGTGACCAATGCTCGCTCCCAGTCGATGCCGCGGGACAATATCGAACGCGCCATCAAGAAGGCGATCGGCTCGGACGGCGAGAATTATGACGAGATCCGCTATGAGGGCTATGGCCCGGGCGGCGTCGCCATCATCGTCGAGACGCTGACCGACAACCGCAACCGCACCGCCTCCAATGTCCGCTCCTACTTTTCCAAGAATGGCGGCGTGATGGGCGAAACCAACTCGGTCGGCTTCATGTTCGACAAGGTGGGCGAGATCACCTATCCGCTGGCTGCTGGCGATGAAGACAAGGTGATGGAAGCGGCCATCGAGGCTGGCGCCGACGACGTCGAGAGCGACGAAGAGGGCCACTACATCACCACCACGTTTGAAGCGATGGTGGATGTTGCCGCGGCGCTGGAGAAGGTGCTGGGCGAGGCCGAATCGGTCAAGGCCGTGTGGAAGCCGCAGACCAATACGATGATCGACGCCGACAAGGGCGCGACGCTGATGAAGCTGATCGCCACCATGGAAGAAGATGACGACGTGCAGAACGTCTATACCAATTTCGAGATGAGCGACGAAGACGCGGCCAAGCTGGAAGGCTGAGGCTTCAATCCAGTGAATTTCGGGGCGGTGCTGCGGCGCCGCCCTTTTTTATGCAATGCGCTTGAGGCCGATGGAGGGGTAGTCGTCGGCATGGGCCATGGCGACGCGGTTGCGGCCGCTCTGTTTGGCGTTGTAGAGCCGCTGGTCGGCAATGCGGAACAGTTCGGAAAAGCTCGCCGAACCGTCGAAGGCGACGCCGCCGATGGAGACCGACAGATTGCGCTGGCGGTCGGCGGGGGTGAACACCGCCAGATTGACCGAACGCCGGATGCGCTCGGCGACCGCTTCGGCGGCATGCTGGTCGGTATCGGGCAGATAGACGCTGAATTCCTCGCCGCCCATGCGGCCCACCAGATCGCCGCCGCGCAAAGTGGTGCGAATCGAGCGGGCGATGATGGTCAGCGCCTCGTCGCCGGCCTCGTGGCCGAACAGATCATTGATTGCCTTGAAGTTGTCGGCGTCGATCATCAGCAGTGCGCCGCCGGCGCGGCGCGACCGCTGGGTGAGCAGGGTGCTCACCGTGCTGGCGAAGGCGCCGCGATTGAGGCAGGCGGTGAGGCTGTCGGTGCGCGCCACGAGGCCAAGCCGCCGATTGGCGATGGCCAGCATGCGCAGCCGCAGGCTCATATAGAGAAATACCGGCACCCCCAGCATGACGGGCAGGATCGCAGCGGTGACAATCGCCAAATGCAGCGCCGCCTCGCCCATGTCGCGGAACATGAAGGCGCTGAATGCCACCGCCACCAGCATGCAGGCCAGCGTACCAAACAGGGTCCAGCGGCCGACACTGGACCAGGTCTGCATCGCGGTCAGGGTCTTGGAGATCAGCATCTGGCGCGGCCTTTCGGGCTGGAGTGGTGGGATGCCGCCATGCAGGCGGCTCGGCGATCAACTGGGCGGTGTGGTGGCTCCGTGGGCTCAGGCGGCTTGGGCGATGGCGACCCGGTCGCGGCCGGCATGCTTGGCGGCATAGAGGCGCTGGTCGGCAAGGCGGTAGAGGTCGTTGAACTGGGCACCGGCGACATAGATGGCCCCGCCAATGCTGACCGACAGGGGATATTTCGTGCCATTGGGCGCGAAGGTGATGGTGGCAATGGCGCTGCGGATGCGTTCGGCCACGTCGTCGGCGGTAGCGCTATCGACTCCGACCAGCAGCACGCCGAACTCTTCGCCGCCCAGCCGACCGACCAGATCATTGCCGCTTACGGCTTGGCGGATGGCGCTGGCCATCAACTGCAGCGCCCTGTCGCCATGGTCATGGCCGAAGCGGTCGTTGACGCTCTTGAAGTCGTCGGCATCGACGATCAGCAGGGCGCCCTGGGCATGGGCGGACGCCAGACGGTCGAGATGGCGGATGACGGCGCCGGTAAAGGCGCCCCGGTTGAGGCAGGTGGTGAGCCAATCGGTGGCTGCCAGATGTTCGAGCTGGCTATTGGCGTAGCGCAGCCGCTCATGCTTGAGCATAAGCAGAAAGATCAGCGGCCCGCCCAGCGTCAGCGGCATGGCGATGGAAACCACCAGCCCCTGCACGTTAATGCCGGCGGAGAAGGTCTCCATGATGACATTGGTCAAAATCAGCGACAGCATGATCGACAAGCCGATCAATGCGCCTGCGATGCGATAAACGCGCAACCACGCTCGCTTCGGAAGTTTCCGACGAATCTCGGCCATGAATGATTTGCCCCTGCATTCCCGGGGCGAAACTAGGGTCGTGGCTTGAAGATGGTGTTTCCGAGATAGCTACAATTTTACCGTATACAGCGTTTTCCACGGGCTTTGTTGCCTCTTTGTTCACATTGGCCTTGGTAGGCTGGCCTCGCTTCATTAAGGATTGTCGCATGAGTGCTGCTACCCGAATCATCGGTATCGACCCCGGCCTGCGTCGCTGTGGCTGGGGAGTGATCGAGACGCTGGGCAACCGGCTGAGCTTTGTCGCCGCCGGCACGGTGACGCCGCCGGTCGATGGCTCGCTGGCGGAACGGCTGGCGATCCTGTTTGCCGGGCTGGGCGAAGTGCTCGAGCGCTTCACCCCGGACGAGGCAGCGGTGGAAGAAACCTTCGTCAATGCGGGGGCGCGCTCGGCGCTGATCCTGGGGCAGGCGCGCGGCGTGGCGCTGCTGTCGCCGGCGGTGCGCGGCCTGCTGGTGGCGGAATATGCCGCCAATCTGGTCAAGAAATCCGTGGTCGGCACCGGCCACGCCGATAAGGGACAGGTTCAACTGATGGTCAAGACGCTGCTGCCGACGGCCGATTTCAAGGGGCCTGACGCGGCCGACGCGCTGGCCATTGCCATCTGCCATGCCCATCATCGCGTCGCCGCCCAGCGGCTGAAGGCGCTGGCATGATCGGCAAGCTCAAAGGGCTGGTCGACAGCTTTGGTGACGACCATGTGCTGATCGACTGCGGTGGCGTCTGTTACGTGGCCTTCTGCTCCAGCCGCACGCTGCAGTTGTTGCCGCGCGTCGGCGAGGCCGGGGTGCTGTTCATCGAAACCATCGTGCGCGAGGACATGATCCGGCTCTATGGCTTTGCCAATGAGAGCGAGAAGGGCTGGTTCAACCTGCTGATGACCGTGCAGGGGGTGGGCGCGCGGGTAGCGCTGGCGCTGTTGTCGGCGCTGACGCCGGCTGAACTGTCGAGTGCCGTGGCCTTGCAGGACAAGGCGATGATGGGCCGCGCCAGCGGCGTCGGGCCCAAGCTGGCAGTGCGGCTGATCACCGAACTCAAGGGCAAGGTGCCGGCCGGGCCGGGGATCGATGCCGGTACGCTGGGGCTGCAAGCGGCGTTGGGCGATGGGCTTGCGCCAACTGCCATTGCCGACGCCGTCTCGGCACTGACCAATCTGGGCTATTCCAACGCCCAGGCCTCGGCGGCCTTGGCCCGCATCGTGGCCCGCGACGGCGACGACATTCCCACCGAAAAGCTGATCCGGCTGGGCTTGCGGGAATTGAGCAGTTAGCCTTGCTTCCTTGCTCGCTCCTTACTATATTGAAATGTAAGAATTTCGTGTGAGGTAATGCGATGGCGGTGACGACGCTTACGAGCAAGGGCCAGATGACGTTGCCCAAGGACGTGCGGGACGACCTCAAGGTTGGACCGGGTGACAAGATCGATATCATCAAGCGGGACGGGGTTTACCTGTTGCGGCCGAGGCGCAGCGCAGTTGATCTTATCGGAAAATACAAGCGTCCCGGGCAACAGCCCCTGACTGTCGAGGACATGGACGAGGCGATCGGGAAAGCCGTCACCGAACGATATGAGCGCTCGCTTGATCGGGATTGATAGCAATGTGCTCGTTCGCATGCTGGTCGACGATGACGTAATCCAGGTCGCCAAGGCTCGGGCATTTTTGCAGCAAAACCACGATGCTCATTCGATCCTCATCAATGTAGCGGTTCTCATGGAAGCGATTTGGCTGCTGCGCAGCCGGTTCAGGTTTCCCGCCGATGAACTGCTCGCGGTGGTTCGGGATTTGCTGGACGCCCGGGAGTTTGAGGTCGACCGGCGTGAGATAGTCGAGCAGGCGTGGGAGGCAGCAACGGCAAGCGGGGGCAGCTTCCCCGATTGTCTCATTGCGTGCATGAACCTGGCCAACGGGTGCTCAGCTACCGTGACTTTTGACCATGATGCCGCCGACCTTATTCCCGGAATGGAACTGCTCGCGTGACCCTGACTTCTCCTGCCGCCGGACGCGATGATCCGCTTGATGTGTCCCTGCGCCCTTCCGGCTTCTCCGAATTTGTCGGGCAGGCGGCGGCGCGGGCGAATCTCGAAGTGTTCATCCAGGCGGCCAAGCAGCGCGGCGCGGCGCTTGACCATGTGCTGTTTGTCGGCCCGCCGGGGCTGGGCAAGACCACGCTGGCGCAGATCATTTCGCGCGAGTTGGGCGTCGGCTTCCGCGCCACCTCCGGTCCGGTGATTTCCAAGGCCGGGGATCTGGCGGCGCTGCTGACCAATCTCGAAGACCGCGATGTGCTGTTTATCGACGAAATCCACCGGCTCAGCCCGGCGATCGAGGAAATCCTTTATCCGGCGATGGAGGATTTCCAGCTCGATCTGATCATCGGCGAAGGTCCGGCGGCGCGCTCGGTGCGCATCGATCTGGCCAAGTTCACCCTGGTCGGGGCGACGACGCGGGCGGGTCTGCTGACCACGCCGCTGCGCGACCGCTTCGGCATTCCGGTGCGGCTCAATTTCTATACGCCCGAGGAACTGGTTCAGATCGTGACGCGGGGGGCGCGGCTGCTGGGCATGCCGATGGCGCCGGATGGGGCGATGGAAATTGCCCGACGGTCGCGCGGTACGCCGCGTATTGCCGGGCGGCTGCTGCGCCGAGTCACCGATTTCGCGCTGGTCGATGGCTCGGGGACAATCACCCGGTCGATTGCCGACAAGGCGCTGCTGCGGCTCGATGTCGATGCGCGTGGCCTTGATCAGCTCGACCGGCGCTATCTCACCACCATTGCCGACTTCTATAATGGCGGCCCGGTGGGCATCGAAACCATTGCCGCCGCGCTGAGCGAACCACGCGACGCGGTGGAGGAAATCGTCGAGCCCTATCTGTTGCAGCAGGGCTTTATCCAGCGCACCCCGCGCGGGCGCATGCTGACCGGTGCGGCGTTCCAGCATCTCGGCAAGATCGTGCCGCAGGGCTTTATCGGCATGCAGCAGAGCCTGTTCGAGGAGCCCGAGGAATGAGCACAGACCGCATCATGCTTAGCTTCCCGGTCGGCGGCACCTGCTTCAACTATCGCGTGGCCGGGGTCGCCATGCGGGATGGCCATGTGCTGGTCTGCCGCGAGGATGACGACAGCTATTGCATGCTGCCGGGTGGCCGGGTCGAAATGGGCGAGCCCAGCGATGTGGCGCTGATGCGCGAAATAGCCGAGGAACTGGTGATGCCGGTCACTGTCGGCCCGTTGCTCTTCACCTCGGAGAGCTTTTACGGCCGCGCGGGCGACCGCTTCCATGAGCTGGGGTTCATCTACGCCATCACGCTGCCCGAGGACGTGCGACCCGGCGGGGCGCAGCCGTTTCTGGTGCGCGAGGATGAGGGCCATGTGCTGCAGTTTTCGTGGCTGAAGCTGGATGGCTCGGCGCTGGCTGAGGCCAATTTGCTGCCGCCCTGGTTGCCGGAGCGGCTGCGGGCGCTGTCGGGGGCGCCCGAGCATGTGGTGTTCCACGAGGCGGAGCCGGCGGCGTGACCCAGCATCGCTTTCCGGTCCGCATCTATTACGAAGACACCGATTTTTCCGGCAATGTCTATCACGCGGCCTATCTCAAATTCTTCGAGCGCGGCCGCACCGAGTTCTTGCGCGACATGGGCATTCATCACTCCGAACTGGCCGACGAGGGCATCGCCTTTGCCGTGCGCCAGATGGACATCGCCTTTGACGGCGCGGCCCATATCGATGATCTGCTGACCGTCACCACCGACGTCGCCGCCATTACCGGGGCGCGGCTGACCCTGACCCAGACCATTCTGCGCGACGAGACGGTGCTGACGCGGGCGAGCGTGATGGTCGTGGCCATCAAGACCAGCGGCGGCGCGGCGCGGATGCCGAAGACCATCCTCGAGCGGTTCAGGCCGGAACGTAGCTCAACCTGATCACGTCCTGACCGATCCGTTCGGTGCCCACCAGATGCAGAGGTGGCCTTGCGGCGGTGAAGAACGGATCGCCGCGCCCCAGCACGACGGGGTGGAGATAGATCCGGTATTCATCGATCAGGCCAAGCTCGGTCAGGCTTTGCGCCAGGACCGGCCCGCCAATCTCGATCTCTCCGTCGTAACGGGATTTTAGGTCACCTATGGCGCCCGCCAGATCATCCTTGATCAGCGTGGCGTTGGGGCCGACCGAGGCCAGCGACTGTGACACCACCCATTTCGGCTTGCTGCGCCAGGCCTGGGCAAAGTCGCGCTCGGCGGCGCCCCAATCGGGCTGCTCATCGTCCCAATAGCGCATGAGCTCGTAGAGGCCGCGGCCATAGAGGCTCCCGGCGATATTGCGCGTCTGCTCGATGAAGTGTCTGAACAGCACGGGGTCAGGTCCAAACTCCTGATAATCGACGTAACCATCCAGCGACTGGTTCATTCCAAAAAACAGCTTGGCCATGTGATCCGATCTCCGTAGCGAGGCCTCTAGGCTAAGGGAATTTGTCGTCACGTAGAAGTGAGGCCGCTCGCGCGGCCAGAACGGGTGGTGCGGTTCCCTGACTCTCTTTCTTAACCTCTTCTTGACCATAATTACGGCAAAGCGAGCACGTGTCTGTCAACCGGTCCGCACAGGGCTGGGTTTGTGGGCATTTCTCTTAATTTTGACAGATTTCGACCCCATCGCCTGATGCTTGAGGGTCGGGTGCATGAACCGGGCCGAGAAGGATCACGACATGGAAGCCGTAGATGCTGTGGGAGTAGTGGCTCCGCACGCAGATTTGTCCATCTGGGGCCTGTTCTGGGCCGCCGACTGGATTGTGAAGTCCGTGATGATTGGTTTGCTGGGCGCCTCGGTGTGGTGCTGGGCGATCATCGTCGACAAGACCATCACCTATCGGCGCAGCAATAGTGAGATGAACAAGTTCGAACGGACTTTCTGGTCCGGGCAGTCGCTGGAAGAGCTGTATCAGCAGCAGGCGGAAAAGCCGTCCGGGGGCCTGGGCGCGGTGTTTGTCGCCGCGATGAAGGAATGGAAACGCAGCCATGAGCAGAATGCCGCCAGCTTTGTCGGCATGCAGCAGCGCCTCGACAAGGTGCTCGACGTGGCCATTGCCCGCGAGAGCGAAACGCTGGAAAAGCGCCTTGGCTTCCTCGCCACCATCGGTTCGGCCGGTCCGTTTATCGGGCTGTTCGGCACGGTGTGGGGCATCATGAACGCCTTTACCGCCATTGCCGCCTCGTCCAATACCAGCCTTGCCGTGGTGGCCGGGCCGATTGCCGAAGCGCTGTTCGCCACTGCCATCGGGCTGGTCGCGGCCATTCCGGCGGTTATTGCCTATAACAAGCTCAGCTCCGATGCCGGCAAGCTGATCGGCCGGCTGGAAGGCTTTGCCGACGAATTCTCCACCATTCTCAGCCGCCAGCTCGAAGCGCGGAGCCACTGATGGGGATGGGTGTTTCTGCCGGTGGCGGCGGCGGACGTCGCCGTCGCGGCCGCAAGAAAGCGATCATGAGCGAAATCAACATCACGCCCATGGTGGACGTGATGCTGGTGCTGCTGATCATTTTCATGGTGGCGGCGCCGATGATGACTTCGGGCGTGCCGCTGGACCTGCCCAGCTCGGCGGCGGCGGCGATGCCCAATCAGGCCAAGCCAGTGACCGTGGGCGTGACCCCGGATGGCGCCGTATTCATCGATGAGACCGCCGTGGCCGAGAGTGATCTGGTGGCGCAGCTCAATGTGCTTGGCGTCAATCCGGCGGAAGACCGGATTTTCCTGCGCGGCGATACCAGTGCCAATTATGGCGCCGTCATGCGCGTCATGGGGCTGTTGTCGGCCGGAGGCTTTTCCAAGATTGGCCTCATCACCCAGCCGGAATCATAGTCCAGTCCGATGCGTACCGGCGTAACCGTCTCGATTCTTGCCCACATCGCGGTACTGACCATCGGCCTCATTAATCTGGGGTTCCGTGAACCGTTGACGCCGGTAGTGGAATCCATCTCCGTCGACCTGGTGTCGGTCGAGGAATATTCCAATATTCGCGCCGGCCAGCTGACCAGCGAGATCGTCGAGACCGATACGCCCTCCATTGTCGAGGATGACCAGCCGGCCGAGCTGGCCAAGCCGACCGGCAATACCGAGCAGGATCAGGTGACCCCGTCGCCGGCCGATATTCCGACCCCGGCCCCGGTGACCAATACCGCGCCCGAGCCCGAAGCCGTGCCCGAGCCGCAGCCCGAACCAACGCCAGAGCCGACCCCGGAACCGACACCCGCGCCAACGCCCGAGCCGGTGGTGGCCCCGGTGCCGGCCGCGCGCCCGGCGCCAGCGCCGACCCCCGAACCAATCCCCGAGCCCGAGCCTGAACCGGCCCCCGAGCCGACACCGGAACCGACGCCCGTGGTGACGCCAACCCCGACGCCAACGCCGGCCCCCGTGCCCGAGCCGACGCCGGAGCCGGCGACGCCCGCTGTTGCCGCCCCCGCCCCGGCGGCGCGTCCGGCCAATCTTGAACAGAAGCGCCAGCAATTTGCCGCTGCCGAAGCCGAGCGCAAGAAGCGCGAGGAAGAGGAGCGCAAGCGTCAGCAGACGGCTGCGGCGACCCCGACCCCCAAGCCGACGACGAAGCCGCAGCCCAACCCGCAGCTCGATGCGTCGCTGGCCGATGATATTTCTGCCATCATCAACAACGACAAGACTACCGGTGGCACCACCGGGCAGGGCGGTACGCCAACGCTGGGCGATACCACCGGCACCTCGGCGCGGCTCAGCCAGTCGGCGATTGACGGGCTGGTGGCCCGGATCAAGACCTGCTGGAACCTGATGCCCAGCGAAATCAATAGCGGGCTCAACGTCACTCTGCGGGTGACGATGAACCCCGACCGCACGGTGGCCAACACCCAGGTCATCGCCGCTCCGGCCTCGACTGAGGGCGGCTCGGTGGCGCGGGCGGCGCAGCGCGCGGTGGCCGCTTGCGGTCCCTACGACATGCTTTCGGCGGATGCCTATGACCAGTGGCGGCAGATCGAAGTGGAACTGCGGCCGTGACTTTGAATTGGCTTGTTTGACAAGCACCATGAATCGCGACGGCGAGAACGGAGAGTTGATATGACCCTGATGACAAGGCGCAACGCCCTCAAGCTCGGCCTGGCAGGCGGAGCCCTGCTGGCCGGCTCGTCCATGGCGATGGCGCAATTGCGCATCGTGGTGGAAGGCGCCAATTTCCAGCCGCTGCCGATCGCGATTCCCGACTTTGCCTCGTCCGATCCGGCCTTCGGCAAGGAAATCGCCGATATCGTGCGCAACAATCTGCGCCGCTCCGGCCTGTTCCTGCCGCTCGATCCGGCCTCGCTGCCGGTCAAGGTCGGCGACGTCAACAACAGCCCCGATTTCAACATCTGGCGCACCGCCAATGTCGATGCGCTGGTGATGGGTGGCGTCGAGCGCGGCGGCACCATTTCCTCGTCAGTCCGTGTCTGGGATACCCAGCAGGCCTCCCAGGTCGTCGGCAAGAGCTACAATACCGATCCCAATTCGTCGCGCCGCGTCGCCCATATCATCTCGGACGCGATCTATGAATCGCTGGCCGGCGGCAGTGGCTATTTCGATACCCGCGTCATCTACACCGCCGAAAGCGGCCCCAAGGCCAACCGGGTGCGGCGACTGGCGATCATGGATCAGGACGGCGCTAATGTGCAGTATCTGACCGATGGCAACACCATGGCGATGACACCGCGCTTCGCGCCCAATGGCGACATGGTCACCTATATGAATTTTGCCGATGGCAATCCGCAGGTCTATCTGCTGCAGCTGTCCACCGGTCGCCAGCAGCGGCTGGCCAATGTCGGCGCCATGACCTTTGCGCCGCGCTTTTCGCCCGATGGCGGCACGGTGGCGTTTTCGGTGGAGCAGAATGGCGCCACCAATATCTATTCGGTGGGCACGGGCGGCGGCACGCCGCAGCAGCTCACTTCGGGCGCGGCCATCGATACCGGCCCGTCCTATTCGCCTGATGGCAGCCGCATCGTCTTCGAGAGCGACCGGGGCGGCTCGCCGCAGATCTATATGATGGGTGCCGGCGGCGGTAATGCGCAGCGCGTCAGCTTCGGGCAGGGGCTCTATTCCACCCCGGTCTGGTCGCCCAAGGGCGATCTGATCGCCTTTACCCGCCAGGGCGGTGGCCAGTTCTCCATCGGCATCATGAACCCGGATGGCACTGGCGAGCGCATGCTGTATTCCAGCTTCCACGCCGAAGGCCCGACCTGGGCGCCGAATGGCCGCGTCATCATGTTCTTCCAGGACCCGGGCGGCAATGACGGCCCCAAGCTGATGAGCGTCGATATCTGGGGCCGTAACCTGCTCACCATCCCCACCGAAAGCTACGCCTCCGATCCAGGCTGGTCCGGCCTGCGCGGCTAAGCCTAGCGTCCTGGAGCCCGATGCGAACCGTGTTTGAAGGAACCGCCTTAGGGATCGATCTGGGCACGTCGTCGCTCAAGCTGGTGCTGATCGATGCCGAGGGGCGCCCCTTGCATGGGGTCGAACGGCCATTGCTGGTGAGCAGTCCGTTCGCCGGGGCCAGCGAGCAGGCGCCGGAAGACTGGTGGGACGCGCTCGACGCCGCCATGGCGGAATTGCGCGGGCTGACCCCGGCCGGGGTCGCCGCCATCGCCTCGATTGGCCTGTCGGGCCAGATGCATGGGCTGGTGTGTCTGGGCGCCGACGACGCCGTGCTGCGCCCGGCCATGCTGTGGAACGACAACCGGGCCCGGCTTGAAGCCGGGATTTATCGTGAGGATGTGGCGCTGGAGAGCCGGGCGGGTCTGCGGGCCGCTCCCGGCCTCACCGCCTGCAAGCTGGCCTGGTTGCGGACCAATGAGCCGGACACGGCAAGGCGAACGGTCCGCATCAGCCTCTGCAAGGATTATCTGCGCCTGCGCATGACCGGCGAGTTCGTCACCGACCCCTGCGATGCAGCCGGCACGCTGTTGTTTGATGAGGCCAGGCGGCAGTGGTCGGATGAAAGTCTGGACCTGTTCGGCCTGCAAGCGGAGCAATTGCCGCGGGTCATCGAGGGGCCCGAAATCTCGGGTCGCCTGCTGCCCGCCATTGCCGCCCGTTGGGGGATAGACCGACTGGCGGTGGTCATTGCCGGGGCTGGTGATGGTGCGGCCGGGGCCATCGGTATCGGGTTGACCGCGCCGGGCCGGGGCTTCATCTCGCTGGGCACCTCGGCGCAAATCTCGATTGCCCAGGATTTCTATGCCCCGGCGCCGGGCAGCACCGTGCAAATTCTGGCGCATGGCCTGCCGCAGCTGTGGTATCGCGCCGCCGCGCTGCAAAGCGGGGCCGGGGCGATTGCCTGGGCCGCACAACTCACCGGGCTCAGCGTATCCGAATTGCTGCGGGCCACCGAAGAGCTGGATGTGAGCCAGCGCATGCCGGTCTTCCTGCCCTATCTGGCCGGGGAACGCACCCCGCATGACAATCCCGATGCGCGCGGCGTGATCTTTGGCCTGCTGGTCGATCACTCGGCCGGTCATGTCGGACGCGCCGTGCTGCGTGGGCTGGCCTTCGCGCTGGCCGATGGCTATGCGGCGCTGGAAAATCTCGGGGCCATGCCGGCGCAATTGGCGGTGGTGGGCGGCGGCGCCCGCAGTGCGCTGCTGTGCCGGCTGGTGGCGTCGATCCTCGATACGCCGCTGCATTTGCTGTCGTCGCGTGCCGTCGGCGCCGCCCTCGGCGTGGCGCGGCTGGCTCTCGCCAGCGAGACCGGGCAGAGCCTGGCTGCCCTGACCCCGGAACTGGGCGGGACCATCGTCGAACCCGACCGCCAGCTCGGCGACCTGCTGCGGCAGGATCTGGCCTTATACCGGGAGCTCTATCAGGCACTCGTGCCGTCATTCGCCAAGCTCGAAAGGGCCTAGGATGCGGTGCAGTTCCTGACCGGCGCCATCGTGGCCGGCCGGGGGCAGCGCTCGTTTAACCTTAACGTGATCGCCCCCGGAGCTGTGGCTAAACTGCACCATCACAAAAAAGCCAGGATTCCTGCCACATTGGCGCCGCGATAGCACAAGATTAACCACGTCAGAATACCCGGCCTTAAGATTAAGCGCGGTAAATGCCTTGCTTAAGATTGTAGCCTTTCAGGAGCCCACCCGTGGTCATTACCGCACCCATCAACACTGTGTTGCGCGCCGCCGCGATGCTGCTTTTCGTCGTGGTCATCGCGGCCTGTTCGCGCACGCCCAACACCATGCCGACCGGCGTCGGCAATCTCGGGCCGGGCGGCGGTGCGCCGGGCAGCCAGCAGGAATTCCTGGTTTCGGTCGGTGACCGCGTGTTCTTCACCACCGATTCCAGCTCGCTGACCCCCGAAGCCATGGCCACGCTGGACAAGCAGGCCGCCTGGCTCAACCAGTACCAGAATTACCGCGTCATGATCGAAGGCCATGCCGACGAGCGCGGCACCCGTGAATATAATATCGCCCTCGGCGCCCGCCGCTCTTCCGTGGTGGTGAACTATCTGGTGTCACGCGGCGTTAACGGCCAGCGCATCACCAGCCAGTCCTTCGGCAAGGAACGGCCGGTGGCGATCTGTAACGACATTTCCTGCTGGAGCCAGAACCGTCGCGGCGTGACGGTGGTCCAGTAAGGTAGAAAACCCGGCTTTTCGCGAAACCGAAAGCCTATGGAATCCAGTGCAAACTGGAGGCAAGAGCGCCCGGAACCAGTAAAATGGTCCGGGCGCTTCTTTTTGACCAAAATTGCCCTTTATCGGCAGGTGCATCCGCCCCATGTTGGGGGTTCGCATCCCGCGCTTGGAGACGTTGTTTTGAAGCTTTCGGCATTTACCAGAGGGGGGAAGACGGCGCTCTGCGCACTGGCCCTGGCTCTTGGCATCACCGTTCCCGGCATGGCGGCGCAGACCAGCCTACCGCCGGCTGAACTGGGCGGGCTCACCTATACCAATGCCGCCCCGGCGCGCATTCATGTGGCCCAGTCGCAGGACGCGGCCCAGTTGATGGTGCGCATCCAGCAGCTCGAAGAACAGATCCGCCTGCTCAATGGCCAGATCGAAGGCCTGACCTTCCAGCTCACGCAGATGCAGGAAATCGTCAACCGCATGGGCGAAGACAATGAATTCCGCTTTCAGGCGCTGGAAGGCGGTGCTGGGGGAAAAACTGAGGCGGCAACCCAACCGGGCGGCGTGACGCAGCCCGAGGTGTTGCCGCAGGACCCCAATGCCGTGCCGGCCGATGAAAATGGCGTGCCGCTGACCGTCATTCCCGAGCAGGGCGTGCAGCCGCTGCCCGGCGAAATCGAATTCGACCCCACTTTCGATGACGGCGCGGCGCCGACTGACGAGCTGGGCGAATCCGCCGATCCGCTGGTCGGCACCGGCGCCCGTGGCGGCGTCGATCTGGTGACCGGGCAACCGCTCAATCTGAGCTATGATCCGGCCGCCGCCAAATCCGGCGATGCCGATGCCGACGCGCAATTCGCCGCCGGCTATGACGCGCTGGTCAAGGCCGACTATGCCTTTGCCGAGGATCAGTTCGGCCAGTTCCTCGAACTCTATCCCGATAATGCGCAGGCGCCCGACGCCGCCAATTTCCTCGGCGATGTGCTGCTGCAGCGCGCCGCCTATGACGAGGCGGCCGACGTGTTGCTCAACGCGTTCCAGAAAGTGCCGGACAGCCCGCGCGCGCCAGACCTGCTGCTCAAGCTGGGCATGGCACTGTCGGGCGCCGGCGAGCGCGAAACCGCCTGCCGCACCTTTGCCGAAGTCGACAAGCGCTACACCACGCTGACGCCAGCCTTTGTGACGCGGCTGAGCGAGGAGAAGACACGGGCCGAATGCCCGCCCGCCTAAGTCCCGATCTTCATAGCGCGGCCGGCCTGCAAGCCCTGTTCGCCGCCGTAGCCGACCAACCGGCCATTGGCCTCGCCGTCTCCGGTGGGGCCGACAGCCTGGCGCTGCTGCTGCTGGCGCATAGCTGGGCCGCCGAATTGCCCAATGCGCCCAGGCTCGTGGTCTATTCCGTCGATCACGGCCTGCGGCCCGAAGCGGCCAGCGAGGTCGCGGCGGTGGTGCAGGCGGCGCAAATGCGCGGTCTTGTGGCCCGCGCTTTGGCCTGGAGCGGCGACAAGCCGGTCAGCGGCGTGCAGGCGGCCGCCCGCATGGCCCGCTATCGGCTGATGGGTCAGGCCATGGTCGAGGATGGCGTTTCCGTGTTGCTGACGGCGCATCACCGGCAGGATCAGGCCGAGACCGTGCTGATGCGGCTGGCGCATGGCAGCGGCGTCGAAGGCCTCAAGGGCATGGCGGCCATGGCCCAGATCGAGGGCGTGCTGGTGCATCGCCCACTGCTCGATCTCGAGCCGACGGCGTTGCGCGCCGTGGTCGATGCGGCGGGGCTGGTGCCCTCCGAAGACCCCTCCAATAACGATCCGCACTACGAACGCGTGCGCTGGCGGCAGGCGCTGCCGCAATTGGCTGCGCTGGGACTCGATGCGGCGACGCTGGCGCAATTCGCCGAGCGCATGGGCGAGGCCGATGCCGCCATTGCCCAGATGGCCGATGCCTGCTTCACCGAAATCGTGCAATTCGATGGCTTTGGCGCCGCCAGCATCGAGATGTCGCCTTTTGTCGGGCTGAGCCCGGCCATTGCTACCCGCCTGCTGGGCCGGGTGCTCAATATTGTCGGCGGCCGGCAGAAGCCGCGGGCGTTGGGGCAGGTGGAGCGATTGCGCCTCGCCATTGTCGAGGAAAACCTGAGCCGCACCACCACGCTGCTTGGCTGTGTCGTGCGGCTCAAGGAGGCGGCCTTTGTGGTGGCGCGCGAGCCGGGCCGGGTGCTGCCGCCCGATGCGCCATTGCCCCCGCATGGCGAGCTGGTCTGGGAGCAGCGCTTCCGCATCGTCAATCTCTCGGCTGATGCCGGCTTCACCGCCAGCGTCGGCGAATATCTGCCGCGCCACCGGCTCGAGCGCATCCTCGGCACCAAGATCACCGCCCCCGCCGAAGCCCTGCGCACCGCCCCCATCGTCCGCGATGCGGCCGGCGGCGTGCTGGCGCTGGGCGGCTGGTCATTTGATGAGCGGATCAAGGTGCAGGTGTTGGTGGACTGAGGGGCGATTTCTCAGTCGACCTTCCCTCCCTCTTGAGGGGAGGGATCGAGGGTGGGGTCGATGGGCTAGCGCGCAAGGCGAAAGACCCCCTCCCTGACCCTCCCCTCAAGGGGGAGGGGACGAAAGACCGCCATCCCGCGCCCCCCAACCACCCCGTTTCCCCACTGCGCATTAACCCAATCGCGTTAAAATGACTGGACGGCGGGCACAAACGGCCGCAGGTCATGCCCTTGTAACGCCCCAATGCCGGACATACATTCGGCACTACTCGTCGCGCCCTGTGTGTGCGGCCTCTCCGGGACAGGATTGATGAACGGAAATTTCCGCAACTTCGCCATCTGGCTGGTCATTCTCTTTATGTTGATGGGCCTGTTCCAGGTCTTTCAGTCGTCGACCCGCTCGATTTCCGTGTCCGACAAGAGCTACAGCCAGTTCGTCACCGATGTCGAAACCGGCAGTGTGACCAGTGTCACCATTACCAATAATATCGTCAGCGGCGCGCTGCGCGACGGCACGCGGTTTGAAACCGTGCTGCCCGATGGCGCCGACGTGATTTCGCGGCTGGAAGACAAGGGCGTGTCGATCACCGCCAAGGCGCCGGAGGCCAGCCCGTTCTGGACCATCCTGCTCAGTTCCTGGTTGCCCTTCATCGTCATCATCGGCGTGTGGTTCTTCTTCATCCGGCAGATGCAGGGTGGCGGTAAGGGCGGCGCGATGGGTTTTGGCAAGTCGCGCGCCAAGCTGCTCACCGAATCGCATGGCAAGGTGACGTTCGAGGACGTGGCTGGCGTCGATGAGGCCAAGCAGGATCTCGAAGAAATCGTCGAATTCCTGCGCGATCCGGGCAAGTTCCAGCGCCTGGGTGGCCGCATTCCGCGCGGCGTGCTGCTGGTCGGCCCGCCGGGTACCGGTAAAACGCTGCTGGCCCGTTCGGTTGCCGGCGAAGCCAGCGTGCCCTTCTTCACCATTTCGGGTTCGGACTTCGTTGAAATGTTCGTCGGTGTCGGCGCCAGCCGCGTCCGCGACATGTTCGAGCAGGCCAAGAAGAACGCGCCCTGCATTATCTTCATTGACGAAATCGACGCCGTCGGTCGCCAGCGTGGCGCCGGTCTCGGCGGCGGTAACGACGAACGCGAGCAGACCCTCAACCAGCTGCTGGTCGAGATGGACGGCTTTGAAGCCAATGAAGGCATCATCCTGATCGCTGCCACCAACCGTCCCGACGTGCTGGACCCGGCGCTGCTGCGTCCCGGCCGCTTCGACCGTCAGGTCGTGGTGCCCAACCCGGATGTGGCTGGCCGCGAAAAGGTGCTCAAGGTTCACGTCCGCAAGGTGCCGCTGGCGCCCGACGTCGATCTGAAGGTTCTGGCTCGTGGTACGCCCGGCTTCTCCGGCGCTGACCTGATGAACCTCGTCAACGAGGCGGCGCTGATGGCGGCGCGGCGCAACAAGCGCTTCGTCACCCATGCCGAATTCGAAGACGCCAAGGACAAGATCATGATGGGCGCCGAGCGCCGCACCATGGCCATGTCCGAGGACGAGAAGAAGCTGACCGCCTATCACGAAGCTGGCCACGCCATCATCGCGCTCAAGGTTGCCGGCATCGACCCGATCCACAAGGCCACCATCATTCCGCGCGGCCGTGCCCTGGGCATGGTGATGACCCTGCCCGAGAGCGATACCTATTCGTTCTCCCGCGAAAAGGCTTTGGCCCGCCTGACCATGCTGTTCGGTGGCCGCGAGGCCGAGATCATCAAGTTCGGTCCGGAAAAGGTCACCAGTGGCGCCTCCGGTGACATCCAGATGGCGACCAGTCTCGCCCGCTCGATGGTGATGGAATGGGGCATGAGCGAAAAGCTCGGCCGCGTGCGCTACAAGTCCAATGACCAGGAAGTGTTCCTCGGCCATTCGGTGACGCAGAGCCAGCATATGTCGGATGACACGGCCCGCATCATCGACCAGGAAGTGCGCAAGCTGATCGAGGATGGCGAGGCTTCGGCCAAGGACATCCTGACCACCTACCACGACCAGTGGGAGGCGATTGCCCAGGCGCTGCTCGAGTTCGAGACGCTGACCGGCGACGAGTTGCGTGCCCTGATGGATGGTGTGCAGCCGACCCGCCCGGACGAAGATGGCACGGCGCCACCCAAGGCGAGCGGCGTCCCTTCGGCTGGCAAAACCAGCAAGAAGCGTCCCGATGCGCCGCCCGAAACCGGGCTTGAGCCGCAGCCCAATAGTTGATGGGCCAGTAAATTTTAAGGGGCCGCCGCGAGGCGGCCCTTTTGCTTGGGCGAAATCTCCGCTATTTCGCCCAGAAGTGGTATTATTCGACGCGTCGGACCGGGAGAACAACAGATCATGTCACGCAAGTATTTCGGTACGGATGGAATTCGCGGGCTCGCCAATGGCGACAAGCTGACACCGGAACTGGCGCTGCGCGTCGGCATGGCGGCCGGGCAGAAATTCGTGCGCGGTGAACATCGCAATCGCGTGGTGATCGGCAAGGATACGCGCCGCTCGGGCTATATGCTCGAACAGGCGCTGACCGCCGGCTTCACCGCCGTGGGCATGGATGTCTATCTGCTCGGGCCGATGCCGACTCCGGCCGTGGCCATGCTGACGCGCTCGCTGCGCGCCGATCTGGGCGTGATGATCTCGGCGTCGCACAATCCTTATGACGACAACGGCATCAAGCTGTTCCGCCCCGATGGCTACAAGCTCAGCGATGCGGTGGAAGCCGAGATCGAGCGACTGATCGATAGCGATATGTCGGCGTCGCTGGCGCATGGGCGCGGCATCGGCCGGGCGCATCGCGACGAGGAAGCCCGTACCCGCTACATCGAATATGCCAAGCGCACCTTGCCGCGAAACACCGATCTAGCCGGGCTGCGCGTGGTGCTCGATTGCGCCAATGGCGCGGCCTACAAGGTCGCGCCGATCGCGCTGTGGGAGCTGGGGGCGGAAGTCTTCACCATCGGCGACAAGCCCGATGGCTTCAATATCAACGACAAGGTCGGCTCGACCGCCCCCGAGGCCGTGGCGGCCAAGGTCAAGGAAGTGCGCGCCGATATCGGCATTGCGCTGGATGGCGACGCCGACCGCGTCATCATCGTCGATGAAAAGGGCGAAGTGGTCGATGGCGACCAGTTCATGGCGGTGATCGCCCAGAGCTGGCTGGAGCGTGAAATGCTGGTCGGCGGCGGCATCGTCGCCACCATCATGTCCAATCTGGGCCTTGAGCGTTACCTGACCTCGCTGGGTCTCACCCTCGAGCGCACCCAGGTGGGCGACCGCTATGTGCTCGAAGCCATGCGCGACAAGGGCTTCAATGTCGGCGGCGAGCAGTCGGGCCACATCATCCTGTCCGATTTCACCACCACCGGCGATGGCCTCGTGGCGGCGCTGCAATTGCTGGCGGTGCTCAAGCTGCAGGAGCGCACGGTTTCGGAAATCTGCACCCGCTTCACCAAGGTGCCGCAGCTGCTGCGCAATGTGAAATTCAAGGCCGGCAAGCCGCTTGAGCACAAGCTGGTCATCCAGGCCATTGCCGATGGCGAAGCCATGCTGGGCAAGGGCGGGCGGCTGGTGGTGCGGGCTTCGGGCACCGAGCCGGTGATCCGCGTCATGGGCGAGGCCGATGATGCGGCGCTGGTCACCAGCGTCGTCGCCGCAGTGGAAGCGGCGATTCGCGAAATCGCCTGACCGCTAATAATCGCGCCGCGCGGTTTACTTGTCCTCGACTAGCAACAGCGCGCTCATGTCTCGTTAGGGTTAAATCTTTAGGTTAAGTGAGCTTTAAGGAAATTGTCCGATATTGGGCCGCAACACATTAGCGTCGTGGCAATCAAAGGACATTTTCAAATGCGTAAGCTTATCGCTGCGATCATGGTGGCAGGAGCCGCCCTTGTCGCTGCCCCGGCGTTAGCCGCGGATTTTCCTGACTATCCGCCAATCATCGATATTCCCGATGTGGATTACGGCGTCGCCGGCTCGTTCTACCTGCGCGGCAGCGCGGCCGGCAATGGGCTGTGGGGCAAGGACGGCAAGGGCTATGACTGCTTCGGCTGCGGCGGGGCCTTCACCCTGGCGGTCGATCCGATCACGGCCTGGGGCTACGGCTATAGTGTCGGCGCCGGCTTCGGTTACGAAACCGGCACTGGCCTGCGCGTCGATGCCACGGTGGATTATGTCCACAATAGCGGCCTGACCGTCTCCAAGGCCGGCGGGGCTTTCCCCGGCGACTATAAGGGCACCCTGCGCTCGACCATTGCGCTGGCCAACGTTTACTACGACTTCGCTTTCGGCCAGTCCTATGGCTATGGCGCAGCCGGTGGCGCGTTTGGTTATGTCGGTGCCGGCGCCGGTATGGCGTTCAACAATCTGGCGGTGCAGGGCCCGGTGGGCACGACGATGCCTGATGGCAATAACAGCTCGCTGGCTGCGGCCGGCATGGTCGGCGTCGGCTATGATTTCGGTGCTGTTGTCGCCGATGTCGGCTATCGCGCTGTCTATATCAACCAGATCAACAATTCGGCGGCTGGCACCTCGGCGGCCTGGGTCGACAATGCCTGGCTGCATGAAGTGCGCGGTACCTTGCGCTACCGCTTCAACTGATCGGCGCGGCGGCCTGCCACGGGCCGCAGCCTCAATCGACCCCAATCGGCGTCCGCAAGGGCGCCGATTTTTGTTTGTGGGCCACCTTGCCAGCACCGAATTTTGCCACTAACTATTCAGTGAGCAGTTTGGAGGGGTGCTGTGGGCAGGTCCGATCGCATGCTGGGTTCGGTCGCCTTGGCGATGCTGCTGGTGGCGCCGGCTCAGGCGGGGGCGGGCGAGGATTGTGCCAAGCTGGCCGCCTCGCCCTTCGAGCGTGGTTTTGCCCATCACCCCCAGCGCATCGCCGATCCAGACCGGGCCATCGCAGTCTGCGCGGCGGCGCTTGCCGACGATCCAGCGTCCCCTGACATCGCCGCCTGGCTGGGCCATGCCTATGCCGAAGCGTTCCAGCCGGCGGCGGCGTTGCCCTATCTTGAACGTGCCACCGCTGGCGGCAGCCAACTCGGCACGGCGCTTTACGCCATTTATCTGCTCGATAGCCGCCATCTGACGCCCGATCCGGCGCGCGCCGTCAGCCTGCTCACGCCGCTGGCCGAGGCGGGGTTTGCGCCGGCGCAACGCGGGCTCGGGCGGGCCTATGATTTCGGCCTGGGCGTCAACGCCGATGCCGAACAGGCGGTGCGCTATTACCGGCTGGCCGCCGATCAGGGCTTTTCGCGCGCCCAGGCCAATCTGGCGTCGATGTATGGCGAAGGCCTCGGCGTAGCCGTTGATCTGGTGGAGGCGCGGCGACTGGCCGAGCTGGCGGCCGGGCAGGGCGACCCCTATGGCCTCTATTATCTGGGCTGGCTGCATGAGGCCGGGCTGGGCGTGCAGCAGGATTATGCCGTGGCGGCG
Organism: Devosia sp. A449; assembly: GCF_054489375.1. Taxonomy (NCBI): domain Bacteria; kingdom Pseudomonadati; phylum Pseudomonadota; class Alphaproteobacteria; order Hyphomicrobiales; family Devosiaceae; genus Devosia; species Devosia sp. A449. The sequence continues at coordinate 208,228 of NZ_JBTMWU010000003.1, forward strand.
CAATATTATCAGCATGCCGCCGATCTGGGCGACTCGCTGGCGGTCAATCAGCTCGGACATTTTTATTCTAGCGGGTTCGGCACCGCCGTCGATGCCCCGCGCGCCGTGGCTTTATTCGCGCGCGCGGCCGCAGCGGGCGAACCGCTGGCCATCGCCAATCTGGCCGTCATGTATAGCGAGGGCAATGGCGTGGCGCGCGACCTGGTCCATGCCGCCGTCCTGTTGCAGCAGGCCGCCGCGCTGGGCGAGCCCACCGCCATGACTATGCTCGGACATGCCTATGCGAGCGGCGAGGGCGTGGCCCGCGACTATGCCAAGGCGCTGCATTGGACCCGTGAGGCCGCCGATCTCGGCCAGCCGATCGCCTGGAACAATCTGGGCGATCACTATGAAAAGGGGCTGGGCGTAAAGCAGGATCTGGCCTTGGCGCGGCAGTGGTATCAGCGCGCCGCCGATGCCGGTGTTGCAGTCGCCCTCAAGGGTTTGAACGACGTGACTGAGCGCGAAAAACCGGAGCAGTGATGCTGCCCGCACAAGGATAACCGACATGCTTAGAGGACTGCTCTGCCTTGCTCTGGGTCTGGGCGTGCTGCTGCCCCTGCCGGCCCAGGCGGCCACGATGGACGAGCCGACCAAATCGCATCTGCGCTGCGGCAGCGCCTATCTGCTGGTGGCCGATGACCCTGGGATGGACAATACGCCTGAGGAAGCCGCCAGATTGCAGCAGATGGGCGAGGTCCTGATGATCCGCGCCGATGCCATGCTCACCGATCTGGGCATGGACGCAGCCGAACGCGAGCGGCTTGGGGGCCATTATGCCGCTGAAATGGACGCGGTGCTGAGCGATGAGCTCGATATCGGGTTTGATCCCTCAGTCTGCGCCGAGCTGGTGGCGGTGGCCGAAGCGGCGCTGCGTGAAGTCGAGATCGACAAGCTTATGGTGTGCGGCGCCGGTTTTCTGGCCACGGCCCAGATTACCAAGACTGACGGCGATGCCGAAACGGCGGAAAAGCTCGAGGCCGTGGGGAACCGGCTGCTGGAGCGCGGCGACGATCTGATGGTCGAGGCCGGCATGGGCGAGAGCGATCGCTACGAGCTGGGCCGGTCCTATGGCAAAACCGTCTGGACAAAAATTTATGCCGGCGAAGCGCTGTCCTATGATTGGGAGAGCTGCGCCGCGCTGGATAGCTGACGCCAGCGCATCGGGCCCGCCGCAGCCGGCCCGATGCTGCTTTGGTCAGGGCAAAAAGGATTGTCCGGCGGACAGGATGAAGGCGCCGGCAATCGCCAGCAAGATGGGAAACAGAAACGTCCCGGCCCGCGATGGCACATCGACCAGCAGCGTCGCCACGCCTGGTTCCTGCGGATTGACCCGCGCCGTCACGGTCGCGCCGGGAATGTATTGGGCGACAATTGCTTCGGCGTCGGCCTGCTCGTCGGTGCCGCTGGAGCCGAAGCGCAGCCGCTTCCCCTCATAGGCTTTGCCGTCATAGACATAGCTGTAATGGATGATCGGCGTATAGACGATATTGTCCTCGCCCGAACGCTCGCGGATCATTTCATTCCTGTCGACGATGCTCGAAACGATCAGCGCCGGCACCTCGTCCCAGGCAGCCGATGCCTGCGCCCGTCGGCGTTTCCGCAGCCCGAGGCCGCCTAAAACCACCCCCAGGCCGACGAAGCCCAGCCCGATCAGGCTGATGACCCATGAGTAATCCGTGGGCGCAATGCTCTGACTGTCGCTGGTCGACGAACTGATCGCCGCCGCCGGCGTCGCCCCTTCCAGCCGACAGCTGAACAGCGCCAGCGCATGATCCTCGGGCAGCTCATTGAGCCAGAGCACCAGGCGATCCGCATTCTTCGTCGTCAGAAACACCGTCGGGGTGACGCCGGCCTGCTCGGTCAGGGTCCATCCGGCCGCTGCATAGCTGGTCAGAATGCTGGCCCGGAATTGCTCGGGCTCTTCCTCAGCCACCAGGTTCCAGACGTGGAATTCGCGCGTCGGGCTGCAAGTGCCGCCCAGCTCAGCCGCCCCTTGCTCCAGCAGCAGTTGGCGCGGCCCGCCGGGACCGTCGGACCAGTCATAGGCCGAAACCGGCCATTGCACGCCCGCCAGCGCCGATCCGCTGCGCAACTCCTGCGCCAGCGCCATGGGAGCCGCCGATAGCGTGATGAGTGTTGCCGCCACACCCAACCGCCACGCCTTTCGCCGCCCCTGTCCCAGATGCCTGTTGCTCATTGCCGCCCCCATAAATGTTCAGTGAGCATATTTAGCTCGTCGCTGCACAGTCAAGGCGTGACAGGGGGCGATATTCGCGGCATAGCTTAGGCAAATGGGCCGTGCTGGGACGGGCAGACAAGTTGAGGCAATTCGTTTGGCAGACCCGCTGATCCCCACGCCGTCGCTGGCCAATCTGCTCGATCAGGTGGCGCGGCGGCTGCATTCGCAGGCCCATGTGCAGGCGCTGTTTCCGGCCCAGTGGGCGGCTTTGCGCTATATCGAGCGGATGCCGCCGCAATTGCGTACCTCCTCCGATCTGGCGCGCTTTCAGGGGCAGGAGCATGGCTCGGTGGCGCGCACGGTGCGCACCCTGATCGCCAAAGGCTACCTCAAGACCGCCGGCCCGGCCGGGCGCGGGCGGGCGACGGCGCTCGAATTGACCGAGGAGGGGGCGGCGCTGTTGCAGATGGACCCGCTGCTCAAGGCGCGCAGCGTGTTCGAACGCTATGATGGGCCGGAACGCGAGATCATTGCGCGGTTCTTGGAGGACATGATCCGGGTGTTGCACGATGGCGAGCCGCAATAGCGACATCGCGCTGGACCAGCACGCGATCCACACGGCGCGGATCGAGCGGCGCAGCATTGTCAGCCTGCTGCTGGTCATGTTGCCCTTGCTGGCGGCGCTGCTCTATGGCCTCAGCCAGCGCGCCGAGCAACGGCTCGAAATCGGCGGCTTGGCCGAGGCCTATGTCGATCCCAGCGGCGCCGTGACGCTGGACGATCTGCTGGCGCAGCCGGCTCTGTTTGCTGCCGCCGATGGCAGCGCCCCCAATCTGGGGGTGCGCAGCACGCCACAGACCGCATTCTGGCTGCGCCTGCCACTGGCCGAGTTGCGGGCACTGATCCCGACCGAGTTCGCTGCCCCCTATGTGCTGTCGATGGAGGAGCCACGGTTTCGCGCCGTCGATCTCTATGCTGTCGGCCCGGGAGCGCAGCGCACCGAGCAGCATTTCACGCGGGACGCCCAAACCAGCTACCGGTTTCCCGTCTTCGAATTGACGGTAGCGGCGATGCAGGCCGACGCGCTCTATGCGCGCATCGTCACCGGATCATCGATGCGGGCGACGCTCTATCTGGCCCCGGAGCCGCAATTCATCACCCTCTATGCCCGCAGCACTATCGGGCTGGCGCTGTTGCTGGGCATGATGGCCGCCACGGTGGTCTATCTGGTGCCGCTGGGTCTGGTGCAGCGGCAGGGCATCTATTTCAGTCTCGCCGCCGCCATGCTGTTTGCCGCGCTCTATGTGGCCGGCGATCAGGCCATGCTCGAAACCCATCTGCTGCCGGGCGCACTGGTGCTGGCCCGCGCCCTCTCCCTGTCAGCCTCGGTGCTGTTCTACGCGGCGTTTTTGAGTTTCTCCGTCCGCTTCCTCTATCTCGGACGGCGATCATGGCGGCTGCGGCGCGCTATCGACATTTTGGCCGGGGGCCTGCTGCTGATTGGCGTCGCGGCCTTCCTTGATGGACTGGCCGATACAGGATTGCTGCGGCGCGTGCTGCCCTATATCGGCATTGCAGCGGCAGCGGTGCTGGCACTGCTGCTGGTGTTGGGCGCGCGCCATGCACCCCGCCGCGCTATCCTGTTTGTCATCCTGTGGCTGCCGCTGGTGGCCACGGGCCTGCTGCGGCTCCAGCTCGATACCGCGCCGGGTCAGGCGGCCAGTGCCATGGCGCTCAACGGCCTCTATTTCGGCCTGGCGCTGTCGCTGCTGCTATTCTCGGTGGTGACGCCGATGGAGCTGTATCGCCGCGAAGCGCGCCTGCGCCAACGCACCCAGGCGCTGCTGCAGCGGCTCGAAAGCTTTGCCCGCATTGGCGGCGATATCTATGTCGAAATCGATGCGGCGGGAAAGCTGATCTATTTCGCCGGCGGTGGGGCCGGGGAGGCCATTGCCGGCGGGTTGCCGCCCCGCGCGCAGGATCTGCTGACCGAGGCGGCGCGGGATCGGCGGCCGCTCAACAATCACATTTTCGCCTCTGGCGCGCCGGACGATCCGCGCTGGTTCAGCCTCAGCGGCGCCGCCGCATCCGACGCGCCGCATTTCCGGGCGATCCTGCGCGACGTGACGGTGGCCATCGACCAGGAAAATCAGCGCCAGCAGGAACGGCAGCTGATTTCGCTGGGCAGTCTGGCGGCCATCGTCGCGCACGAAATCAACAATGTGATCCAGCCCATCGTCAATATGTCCAAGGGGCTGCGCGACCATGTGGCCAACGCGCCAACCGCCGGCCGCATGCTCGATCTGATCGATCTGGCGGCGCAGCAGGCCATCAGCGTGGTGGGGCAGATTCTCAAGGTCGGGGCGCGCAACACGGAGCTGACGACACCCCGGCGCGAGATCGACGTCGCCGTGCAGGACGCCATCGCCACCCTGCGCCTGATCCTGCCCGCTACTGTGCAATTGGAAACCCGTCTGGCGGCCGTGCCCAAGGTGCTGGTGCGGCCCGGCGACATCCTGCAAATTCTGATCAATGTCGTCGCCAATGCGCGCCGCGCTTCCGATGATAGTGGCATCATCAGCATCGACCTGACGCCCAGGGACGATGGCGCCATGCTCTCTGTCACCGATCAGGGCGAGGGCATGAGCCAGGCGCTGCTGGCGCGGGTCACCGAGGCTTTCGTCTCCACCAAGCCCGAGGGGCAGGCGGCCGGCATTGGCCTCGTCGTGGTCAAGCAATTGGTGGCCGAGCATGGCGGCACCCTCGCCATTTTCAGCCAGCCGGGACAGGGTTCCCGCCTCGATATGTATTTCCCCGCATCCCATGGAGACGCGACGTGACGCAACAGCCCTCGATCCTGATCGTCGACGACCATTTCGCGGTGCGCCAATCGCTCGCCATCACGGTCGCAGCGGCCGGCTGGCAGGTTGAAACCGCCGAAAGCGGCGCGGCGGCCCTGCAACAATTATCGGAGCGGGATTTCGATGTCCTGTTGACTGACCTATGGATGCCCGGCCTGGATGGTGTCGCGGTGATCAAGGCCTGCCGCAAGCTCAAGCCGAATTTGCGGGTTTTTGGCATGACCGGTGGCGGCCCCGGTCTCAGTACCGAAACCATGCTGACCCTGGCCGAAGTCTGGGGCGCCCAGCGCGTGTTCTGCAAACCCTTCGATGACGCCGAACTGATCGGAGCGCTGGCAAGCTAAATGCCAGAAAATCGCAAGAAATCTGCCAGCATGCTGTCAGCACCGCTGTGAAATAGGTTGCGTTTACCCGGCTAGATGAGGTGATTTTGCGTTGCTGATTGGTTTGGACTGCGCTAGCATCACGTCATGTCCAGACCCTATCGCGACCTCGACCGCATTCTCGAGATCGCCCGTTTGCATTACGAAGACCGACTGCCGCAGGCCGAGATCGCCACCAAAATGGAGGTCTCGCCGGCGACGATCAGCCGGTATCTGCAAAAGGCGCTGGCCCTCGGCTTCGTCGAAACCCGTGTCGTATCAAGCGCTTATCGCCAGTTCGCCAAAGAGGCTGAGCTGGTCCGCAAATTCGGCCTGAGCAATGCCTGCGTCGTCCCCACCATGGACAGCTACGCCGCCACCGAACAGCAATTGGCCCAATCCACCGCCCGCGTAATCCGCGATCTGGTCGCGCGCGGCAGCATTTTCGGCGTCTCCAACGGCCGCGCCGTCGCCGCCACCGTCGCCGAAATGCAACGCGGCCGCTCGGCCGATGTTGAAGTTATCACCCTGATCGGCGGCGTCGCGCGGGCCGAATCGGCGTCGGGAACCAGCGAGATTTGCCGGGCTTTGGCCGAGAAACTGGGCGGTCAGGCCTGGATGCTGCCGGTGCCGGCGGTGGTGCCCAATGCCGGGATTGCCCAGGCTATCGTGGCCTCTGACGCGGCGGTGGCGGTGTTCGAACGGATGCAGCGCCTGAGCGTGGCTATCATCGGTATTGGCGGCATGGCGCCCGGCTCATCAACCTTCCAGCATGGGTTGTTCGACCAGGCTCACCTGGCCGAGCTGATCGAGCGCAAGGCCGCCGGATCGATCTGCGCGCGGTTCTTCGATGCCGACGGCAAGATGCTGCATTCCGATCTCGATGATCGCACCATCTCGATCTCGCTGGCGCAGCTCAAGGCGGTGCCGACGCGGCTGGGAATCGCGTTCGGGCCGGACAAGGTCGACGCCATCCGCGCCAGCATGCGGGGTGGTTATGTCAGCCATCTGGCGACGGATTCCGACACGGCAGATTTGCTACTGCAAGAAAAACACTAATCGTTTCAATCATCTGCCCAGGCCGGCGCCGCTCCCAGGTCCGGCCGTTGGGACAGCTACATTCAGGATAGAAGGCGCGAATGGTTTCCAAACTCGATCAGTTACGGACCTATACGACGGTGGTTGCCGATACCGGCGATATTGATGCAGTGCGGGCGCTGCGGCCCACCGATTGCACCACCAATCCCACCATCGTCCTCAAGGCGCTCAACACGCCGCAACTGGCGTTTGCCGTCGAGGAGGCCGTGCAGTGGGGCCGGCAGCAGACCGGATCGTCGGACGGCGTGGTCAAGGCCGTGGCCGACCGGCTTGCGGTTTCGGTGGGCGTCGCGCTGGCGGAACTGGTCCCCGGCCGGGTCTCCACCGAGGTGGATGCCGATCTGTCCTTCGACATTGCCGGCTCGGTCCGGCGGGGTCGCGAGATCATTGCCGATTATGACAAGCGCGGCGTCGGCCGTGAGCGCATCCTGATCAAGCTGGCGGCCACCTGGGAAGGCGTGCGCGCCGCCGAAGTGCTGCAGAGCGAAGGCATCGACTGCAATCTGACGCTGATCTTCTCCAAGGTGCAGGCCGTAGCCTGTGCCGACGCCAAGGCGTTCCTGATTTCGCCCTTTGTCGGGCGCATCATGGATTGGTACGCCAAGAGCACCGGGCAGGTTTATGGGCCCGAGGATGATCCTGGGGTCAAATCCGTCCGCGAGATCTACAATTACTACCGCGCCAACGGCATTTCGACCGTGGTGATGGGTGCCTCCTTCCGCAATGTCGGTGAAATCGAAGCGCTGGCCGGTTGCGACCGCCTGACCATTTCCCCGCAATTGCTTGAGGCGCTGGCGCAGGACGAGGGCGTGCTGGTGCGCAAGCTCGATCCGCAGCAGGTGACGGCCGCGCCACCGCTGCAGGTGGACGAGCAGGCCTTCCGCTGGCTGCTGAACGAAGACGCCATGGCGACCGAGAAACTGGCCGAAGGCATCCGCGCCTTTGCCAAGGATCTCGGCCTGCTGCGCCAGATGGTGCAAGCGCGCCTGCAGTAAGCGGGCCACGGCCCTGACGATGCGAACAAAAAGCGGCGAGGTGATCGCCGCTTTTTCACATTCCGCAATAGGACCCCATTGACGCCGCTTCGGCACAGGCGTATTTCCCGCCTTAGGACATCTCGCCCTAACGCGAGACGCATAGACCTGGGAGGGTCGCTGAAGATGGCTATTACGCCCCAAACCGCACCGGCGGTAAAACCGGCCAATCCAAATTTTTCGTCGGGCCCATGCTCCAAGCGTCCTGGTTGGACTCTTGAGGTGCTTGCCGACGCGCTGACCGGCCGTTCGCACCGCGCCAAGCCGGCCAAGGCCCGCATCCAGCAAGCCATCGATCTGACCCGCGAACTGCTCGAAGTTCCGGCCGATTATCGCATCGGCATTGTCCCCGCTTCCGATACCGGCGCGGTAGAAATGTTCCTGTGGAGCGCCCTTGGCGCCCGCGGCGTTGACATGCTGGCCTGGGAATCCTTCGGGGCCGGCTGGGTCACCGACGTGCAGAAGCAGCTCAAGCTCGATGACGTCCGCGTGCTCGAGGCGCCCTATGGCGAATTGCCCGATCTGGCGCAGGTGGATTTCAACCGCGACGTGGTCTTCACCTGGAACGGCACCACTTCGGGTGTGCGCGTGCCGAATGCGGACTGGATCCCGGCCGACCGTGCGGGCCTGACCATTTGCGACGCCACCTCGGCGGCGTTTGCGCAGGACCTCGATTTCGCCAAGCTCGATGTGGTGACCTTCTCCTGGCAGAAGGCGCTGGGTGGCGAAGCCGCACACGGCATCCTGATCCTGTCGCCGCGCGCCGTTGAGCGTCTGGAAAGCTTCAAGCCCGACCGCCCGCTGCCCAAGATTTTCCGCATGACCAAGGGCGGCAAGCTGATCGAAGGAATCTTCAAGGCCGAGACCATCAATACCGTCTCGATGCTGTGCATCGAAGACGCGGTCGACGCGATGAAGTGGGGTCTGGACATCGGCGGCCTCAAGGCCATGCAGGCTCGCGCCGACGCCAATTTCACGGTGCTGGCCGACTGGGTTGCCAAAACCGACTGGGTGGATTTCCTGGCCAAGAACGTCGATCAGCGTTCCAACACTTCGGTGTGCCTGTCGATCACCGATCCCGAGATCGCCGCGCTCGATGCCGATGGTCAGGCGGCGTTTGCCAAGGCCATAGTGTCCCGCCTCGACAAGCTCGGCGTCGGCTATGATTTCGGCTCCTACAAGGACGCTCCGGCGGGCCTGCGCATCTGGGCCGGCTGCACGGTGGAAGCCTCCGATCTGGCGGCGCTGACGCCGTGGCTCGACTGGGCTTTTGCCGAGGAAAAGGCGCTGCTCAAGGCTGCGGCTTAACGACTCCACCCCCTCCCAGCCTCCCCCATCAAGGGGGAGGTGCTGATCGAGTTTGTGGCGCTATCGCGCTCAATACTCGGAGCTGTTCCGGGAGGGGAACCCCACTCAAAATTCAGGGAAATTCCCATGCCAAAAGTTCTCGTTTCCGACAAGCTCAGCCCAACCGCCGTCCAGATCTTCAAGGACAATGGCGTCGAGGTGGATTATTTGCCCGATCTGGGCAAGGACAAGGAAAAGCTGCTCGAAGTCATCGGCCAGTATGATGGCCTCGCCATCCGCTCGGCCACCAAGGTGACCGAAAAGATCATTGCTGCCGCGACCAATCTCAAGGTCATCGGCCGCGCCGGCATCGGTGTCGACAATGTCGACATTCCGGCGGCGACCAAGAAGGGCATCATTGTGATGAACACCCCCTTCGGCAATTCGATCACCACCGCCGAGCATGCCATTGCCATGATGATGGCGCTGGCCCGCCAGCTGCCCGAGGCCGACGCGTCGACCCGCGCCAGCAAGTGGGAAAAGAACCGCTTCATGGGCGTCGAGGTCACCAACAAGACGCTGGGCCTGATCGGCGCCGGCAATATCGGCTCCATCGTTGCCGACCGCGCGCTGGGTCTGCGCATGAAGGTCATTGCCTTTGATCCGTTCCTCTCCCCCGAGCGCGCCCAGACGCTGGGCGTCGAAAAGGTCGATCTGGACGAGCTGCTGGGCCGCGCCGATTTCATCACCCTGCATACGCCGCTGATCGATGCGACCCGCAACATCCTCGACGCGGCCGCTTTGGCCAAGACCAAGAAGGGCGTGCGCATCATCAACTGCGCCCGTGGCGGTCTGATCGACGAAGCGGCGCTGTTCGACGCGCTCAAATCCGGCCAGGTTGCCGGCGCGGCGCTCGACGTGTTCCTGCAGGAGCCGGCCGAGAACAATCCGCTTTTCGATCTGCCCAACGTCATCTGCACCCCCCATCTGGGTGCGGCGACCACCGAAGCGCAGGAAAATGTGGCGCTGCAGGTGGCCGAACAGATTTCGGCCTATCTGATGAGCGGTGAAATCACGAATGCGCTGAACTTCCCGTCGATCTCTGCCGAGGAAGCGCCGCTGCTGACCCCATGGGTCAAGCTGGCGGAAGCGCTGGGTCTGTTTGCCGGCCAGCTCACCGAGACGGCGATCACGGGCATCAAGATCGAGTTCGAGGGCAATGTGGCCGAGCTCAACACCAAGCCGATGATCGCGGCCGCCATCAATGGCGTGCTGAAGCCCTCGCTGGGCGATGTGAACATGGTCTCGGCGCCGCAGATCGCCAAGGATCGCGGCATCACGGTGGAAACCACCAACCGGGACCGCCAGGGCGCCTATGAAGGCTATATCCGCCTGACGGTGACCACCGAGCGGCAGGTGCGCGGCGTGGCCGGTACGCTGTTCGCCAATGGCAAGTCGCGCATCATCCAGGTCAAGGACATCAACATGGAAGCCGAGCTGACGCCGTCCATGCTGTATGTGACCAATGAGGATAAGCCGGGTCATATCGGCCGTCTGGGCACGCTGCTCGGTACGCTGGGCATCAACATCGCCAACTTCAACCTCGGCCGTGCCGATGTTGGCGCCGACGCCATCGCGCTGGTCTCCATCGACGGCACGCTGACCGAAGCACAGCTGGCAGAGATTGCTGCGCTTGAGGGCGTCAAGCAGGCTAAAGCGCTGCATTTCTAGGGCAGGCGTAATTTGATGAAAAAGGCCGGTGCGTGAGCACCGGCCTTTTTTGTTTGGTACCATCGTCCCTCTCACCTTGAGGGAGAGGGACAGTTCGTCCGCGTTCAGCGGCGAACAGGGTGAGGGGTGCCGAGTATCCCCATGCTTTTATGCTCGTGGAGGCGACCCCTCATCCGGCGCTGCGCGCCACCTTCTCCCTCAAGGGGAGAAGGGAAGAACGCTATCGCGTCGCCAGCGCCGCCGTCCGCCGACGCGCGGCCCATTCGGCCAGCACGATGCCGCCGATGATGATGCCGGCCGCCAGATAGTGATACAGCTCCAGCCGTTCGCCCAGGATCAGTACCGAGCCCAGCGCGCCGAACACCGGAATGAGATTGTGGCTGGGTGCGGCGCGGTTGGCGCCGACCAGTTCGACGCCGCGCGCATAGGATACCTGGCTGAACATCGAGGGGAAAATCATCACATAGATGATGACGCCCCAGACCAGCGGCGAGGCCTCGGTCAGGGTGGCGAACTGGCCCAGCCCGCCGCCGAATAGTTGCAGGATCACCAGCCCGGCCAGCGCCGCTCCCGAAAAGGTGACGGTCATGAAACTCATGATGTGCATTTGCGGGCGGTATTTCAGCGCCAGCGTATAGGCGGTGTAGGTCAGGCAGGCGAGAATCACATAGCCGTCGCCGACATTGATATCGAGCGTCAGGATGCGGGTCGGGTCGCCATGGGTGGCCACCAGAATCACCCCGAAAATGGCGGTCAGCACGCCGACGATCTGCAGCCAGGTGGCGCGGACGCGGAAGATGATGAAGTTGGCCGCCATGATCAGCATCGGCAATGCGGCCTGCTCGATGGAGGAATTGACCGCCGTGGTGGTGGTCAGGCCGACATAGAGAAAGACGTTGAATAGCGCATAGCCGACCACGCCATACATCATCAGCAGCGGCCAATAGCGGCGGATCACCGGCCAGTCGGCAGCGAGGAAACGCCAGGCAAAGGGGAAGATGAACAGCGTCGCCCCGAGGCACCGCGAGGCCAGCAGCAGCAGCGGGTCGATTTCCCCCACCACCAGCTTGGCCGCGACCACATTGCCACCCCAAAACAGGGGTGCCAGAACCAGCAACAGATAGGGTTGCTCGAGCAGTCCAGCGGAAATGCCGCGGTTTTCGTGTTTTAGCGGCTTTGTCATCGGGGCACGGGTGATGTAAGGACAGTCGGACTTAGCAGTTATTCGGCCCCGATGGAATGTGTGCCAAGGGTTGCCGGAGGAACGGACGTCCAATATCTGGAGAAGGGAGCGATCGGAGCGATCGGGCCCTTTATGTCGCGCCTATCCTGGAGAAGGTATTTCTATGGCTAATGTGGTTGTCGTCGGCTCGCAGTGGGGTGACGAGGGCAAGGGCAAGATCGTCGATTGGCTTTCCGAGCGCGCCGATGTGGTAGTGCGCTATCATGGTGGCCACAATGCCGGCCACACGCTGGTCATCGACGGAGTCAGCTACAAGCTGGCGCTGCTGCCCTCGGGTCTGGTGCAGGGCAAGCTGTCGGTCATCGGTAATGGCGTGGTCGTCGATCCGCATCATTTCGTCGCCGAAATGGCCAAGCTGCGCGCGCAGGGCGTCAAGATCACCCCGGAAATTCTGCGCATCGCCGACAACGCGCCGCTGATTCTGTCGCTGCATCGCGAGCTGGATGCGATCCGCGAGGATTCCACGTCGGGTCTCAAGATCGGCACCACCAAGCGCGGTATTGGCCCGGCCTATGAAGACAAGGTTGGCCGTCGCGCCATCCGCCTGATCGATTTGTCCGAGCCCGAGACGCTGATGGTCAAGGTTGAGCGCCTGCTCGGCCACCACAATGCGCTGCGGCGCGGCATGGGCCTGCCCGAGATTGCGGCGCAGACGATTTACGACGAGCTGATCTCGGTTTCCGCCGAAATCCTGCCCTTCATGGACCGGGTGTGGCAGGTACTGGACGACAAGCGCAAGGCTGGCGCCCGCATCCTGTTCGAAGGCGCGCAGGGCGCCTTGCTCGACAATGACCACGGCACCTATCCCTTCGTCACCTCATCCAACACCGTTGCCGGCCAGGCTGCGGCCGGTTCGGGCCTTGGCCCCACCGCCATCGGCTATGTGCTGGGCATCACTAAGGCCTATACGACCCGCGTCGGCGAAGGCCCGTTCCCTTGCGAACTGGATGACGAGATCGGCGAGCATCTGGCCATTGTCGGCAAGGAAGTCGGCGTCAATACCGGCCGGCCGCGCCGTTGCGGCTGGTTCGATGCGGTGCTGGTACGCCAGACCGTCAAGACCTCGGGCATTACGGGCATTGCGCTGACCAAGCTCGACGTGCTGGATGGCCTCAAGGAGATCAAGGTCTGTGTCGGCTACGAGCTGGACGGATCACGGATTGATTATTTGCCTGCCTCAATGGGGGCACAAGCCCGCGTTAAGCCGATTTATGAGACGCTTGAAGGCTGGTCCGAGACTACTGCCGGCGCTCGCACATGGGCCGAATTGCCGGCGCAGGCGATCAAATATGTCCGCTTTATCGAGGAGCAGATTGGGGCGCCCGTCGCCATGCTGTCGACGAGCCCGGAGCGGCTGGATACGATCCTTGTCGTTGACCCATTCCAAGACTGATATTTTTTGTTACAAGACGTCGCTGCAATTGTGAGTACCAACTGACCAATGGCGGACTACAAGGAGCTGTTGCGCCGCGCCATCTCGGCGCTGCCGGAGAATAATGGGGCCGCCCGGCGGGCGGTTTATGAGAAGGCGCGTTCGGCCCTCGTTGGCCAATTGCGCGCCATCACACCCCCGTTGCCGGCGCGTGACATCACCCAGCACCGCCTGCAGCTCGAAGATTGTATCCGTCAGGTCGAACAGGAAGCCAGCGAAGCGGTCATCACGCTGGGGCGCGAACATGCGTTGGCGCCCCATCCGATCACGCCGCCCGTTGCCCGGCCGGCGGCGGTCGAACCCGCTGCTCCACCACCCATTGCACCCAGCCGGCCTGCACCAGTGGCAGCCGAACCGGCACCGGTCGTCGAGCCCAGCCGGCCTGCGCCGGCGGCCGAGACGCCCAAGCCGGTTGAACCCGAGCCCGCGCCTGTTGCTGCCCCTCCGCCTGCCGCGATGTCGATCGAGGACATCATCTCGCAGGCTTCGAGTGCCCAGGTGACGCTGGTTGAGGACGAAGCCAAGCCGGCCGAGCCCGCCAAGCTTGAGCCGCGTGCCGTGCCCAGCATCGTGGGGCCGTCGGTGCCGGTCACTCCACTGCCACCGGCCTCCAATGTGCGGCCGCTGGAAACCCCGCTCAAGGCGCCGAGTTTCGAGCCGCGCCGCGATGCGCAGCGTCTGGCCGCCAATTCCACCGCCGAGCCGGCCCGCACCACAACCCGCATCGAGCCGTCGATGGGCGGGCAGGGCGTCGCCCGCCAGCAGGTCACCATGCCGGTCGGCGTCGTCGAAACCGAGCCGGTCGAAACGGCGCTCTCCAGTGTTCGTGAAGTCGAGGTCGAGCCCGATCCGAGCGAAGCCCAGGGCGTCATCGAGCGCGCCATTGAAACGCTGGACCGTGAGGCGCGCGGCGAAACCACGCCGCCCCCGCCCGAGCCAGCGCCGAATAGTTTTTCCATGCCGCCTGCCGAGGACAGCGACGATGCCGGTTTTGCCCGGACACCGGTGTCGCGCGGTGGCGGCGGCCTCACCATTTTCCTCGTGGTCTTTGCCATCCTGCTGGCCGGTGTCGGCGGCGGCGGCTTCTGGGCCTGGCGCGAGGGCTATGTCGATCTCGACCAGATGTTTGGCCAGGCATCGGCCCCGGTGACCGAAACCACCGATGCGGCGCCCACGACGCCGACTCTTGATCCGGTGCAGCCGGCCGATAATAGCGATGTCGCGGCGGGCCCCGGCAATACCACGCCGACGCCGACCAGCGGCGAGGCCAATTCCGGGCTTGGCGGGCTCGAACTGGAAGATCGGCTTGAGCCGACGCCCGTACCGGTGCAGCCGACGGGCAATGAAACCGTCCTGCCCGATGTAAGCGGCGGCGAAATCAAGAGCGAAGAGCGCTTGCCCGATGCGGAAGCCACGGCGCTGGCAGCGGCCAATGATCCGGCCGCCTCAGTCGATCCGGCGGTGCTGGCAGGCAGCCAGTCGCTGCTGCTCGAAGCCAGCCAGGACGGCAGCACGGGCGCCGTGCCATTCTCGGGCACGGTGGAGTGGAGCGAAGGTGTCGATGAACTCGGCCTGCCGACGCTCAAGGGCACGGCCAGCATTCCGGCGCGCAATCTGGGCGTCGACATCACCATCCGCAAGAACTCCGATCCGAGCCTGCCGGCCAGCCATCTGATGGAAGTCGATTTCAAGGTGAGCGACACCTTTATCGGCGGCACCATCGCCAATCTGCCGGGCGTGCTGCTGAAGGACCAGGAACTGGTGCCGGGCACGGCGCTGGTCGGCGCCTCGGCGCGTGTTGTCGGCAACTCGTTCCTGTTCGCGCTGAGCGCGACCCCGGCCGACGCCACCACCAACACCGATCTGCTGGAAAATCGCCAGTGGATGGATCTGGCCGTGGTTTATGGCACCGGCCGCAACGCCATCCTCACCCTCGAAAAGGATGAGACGGCCCAGGCTCTGTTCGGCAAAGTCTTCGCCGCCTGGGCGTCGTAAGCAGTCAGGCTGCCGCCAACCGCCCATCCGCCAGCATGTAGCGGCGCTGGGCCAGGGCGGCGATGTCGTCGGCATGGTGGCTCACCAGAATGGTGTGCCAGCGGTGGCGAATGGTCAGCAGCCGCACCAGGTCGCGCACCGCCAGCCGGGTTTCGTCATCCAGCGCCGAGAATGGCTCATCCAGCAGCAGCACCGGGCGTGCCCGCAACAGGGTGCGGGCCAGCGCCACGCGCTGCTTCTGCCCGCCCGAAAGCGTGCTGGCGACCTGCGCACCGATACCCTCCAGCCCGACTTCGGCCAGCGCTGCGGCGACGAGCCGGTTGGCCTCGGGTTTGGGTGTGCCCGCAGGCAGGCCCAGCGCCGTGTTATGGGCGGCGCTCAAATGCTCGAACAGGCTATCCGCCTGCAGCAACAGCGACACGGGCCTGGCCTCGGGCGGCAGCTTCAGCAGATCGGCGTGGTCGAGGATCAGGCGGCCGGCGGCTGGGGTCAGAAAACCGGCCAGCAGGTCGAGCAGGGTCGATTTGCCCGAGCCGCTGGCGCCGGAAATGGCGGTGACGTCGCCGGGATGGGCCACGAAGGAGAACAAATAGGGCGCGGTCTGGCCGGGATAGGCAAAACTGAGGTTCTCAGCGCGCAGCATCGGCGATCCTTTCGAAAAGTTTGGGCAGGCCGACAAAGGCGATAATGGTACCAATCAGCAGGATGGCGGCGATGGCGGCGGCATCATTGCTGCGATAGGAGCCCAGCGCGCGGAACATCAGCAGCGGCAGGGTCTGGAAATCCTGCGTGCCGAACAAAGCGATGACGCCCAGATCGCCCAGCGAAAAGCAGAAGGCCAGCGCCAGCATTACGCCGATATCGCGCCCCAGCAGGGGATATTCGACGGCGATAAATTGCCGCCAACCGGAGAGGCCGAGCGAGCGGATCAACTTGCCCCGGCTGCGGGCAATGGCCTCCAGCGGTGGCCCCAGCGTGGCCATGGCGAAGGGAAGTGCCAGCAGGCTATTGGCCAGGATGACGACGAAGGGCGCAGCCGTGGCGGGGGCAATGCCAAGCTGGCGTACCAGCAAGAAGAACCCCAGCGATAGCACCACAGCCGGCACCGCCAGATAGGCAAAGGCCGGCATGCCGAGCACAGTGCGCAAGAAGCCGCTCCCGGTGGCGCCGCGTCCCAGCGCCAGCGTCAAGGCCAGCATCAGGGTCAGCAGCGCCGAGCTGGCGCCGATGACGAGGCTGCTGGCCGCGGCCCACCAGAATACCGGCCGGCCCAGCAGGGCGCCGAAGCCACTGCCCAGCCCATCGACCAGCACCGAGACCAGTGGCAGCACGAAGCCGATGGTGCAGAGCGCCAGCACCAGCCATTGCAGCAGTCGCGCCGGCCCGGCATCGCGCCAGCGCGGCGCGGCGGAGGCGCCGAAACTGGCTGGGATTGGCGCCAATGCCGAGGCGGCCAGAATGACCAGCGAGCATACCGCAATCTGGGTGGCGGCAAGGCGCACCGCGCCGGTCAGGTCGAAATCCTGTCGTACGGCGGCATAGATGGCGACTTCCAGCGTCTGGTTGGCCGGGCCGCCGCCGAGCAGCAGCACGATGGGGAAGCTGGTGAAGGCCAGAAGGAAAATGATCGCTGCGAGGCCCGGCATGGTGCCGCGCAGGGCCGGCCAGTCCAGAATGGCAAAGCGCTGCCAGGGCGACAGGCCCAGCGATTGCCCGGTCTTGAGCCGGCTGGCAGGAATGGCGTCGAGCCGGGCCAGCATGATGCGGGCGGCAAAGGCGCCATCGAGCACCACATGGGCAAACAGGATGCCCGACAGGCCAAAGGCCGGATTGCCGATGGAAAAGCCGAACAGCGCCTCGCTGGCCTGATTGATCCAGCCATTGCGGCCCCAGATCGACAGCAGCCCGAAGGCGACCACCATGCCGGGGGTGACGATGGCCGAGGCGAACAGCCCCACCACCAGATCGCGGCCGGGGAAGCGCAGCCGGTTCAGCGCCCAGGCCAGCATGGTGCCGACGGCGAGCGACAGGATGGTGGTCAGCCCGGCCTGAATGGAGGTCATGCGCAGCAGATGGGGAATATCGATACGCGAGGCGCTGCCACCGCTATCGGTGGCCGCGGCCAGAATGGCCCAGAGCACCAGCCCGATGAGGGCGGCGATGGCCCCTGCCAAGGCAATGGAGGCCGCGATGCGGTAGGGGCGGTGGGGCAGGGTCAGCATGATTGCCGCCCCAACCACCGAGCTTCACCTCCCCCGTGACGGGGGAGGTGCCATTTCGTGATAGCGGCCATCTCGACGCCTACTGCACCGCTGCCAGCATCTCGTCGATCCAGGCCTGGCCGTTCGCCGCGATTTCTGCGTCGGTGAAGGTCAGGGTCTTGTCCGGCTGCGGCAGCGCGGCAAAGGTCGGATCGAGATCGCCGGCCAGATCGGCCACCGGGAACATCCAGTTGGTATGCGGGATGATCTGCTGGGCGTCGGGCGACACCAGATAGGCGAGGAACTGCTTGGCCAGCTCCTGCTGGTCGGACGATTTCAGCACGCCGGCCACTTCGATCTGCGGGTAGTGTCCCTCGGTGAACAGCGCTGCCTTGATGGTCTCGTCGCCGTCTTCGATGATGTGATAGGCGGGCGAGGTGGTGTAGCTCAGCGCCATATCGGCTTCGCCGCTGAGGAAGAGATTATAGCTCTCGCTCCAGTCGCGGGTGATGGTCAGGATATGCGGCTTGAGGCCACTCCAGATTTCCGCGGCGCGGTCGCCATAGGCAGCCTTGACCCACAGCACCAGGCCAAAGCCCGGAGTGGACGAGCGCGGGTCCTGGATGACGATCTTGACCGACTCCGGCAGGGCGATCAGTTCCTCGAACGAGGTCGGTGGCACCGTCATGGTGTCGGTGTCGTACATGAAGGCGAAATGGGAATAATCGAAGGGCACGAATTGCGCGTCGGTCCATTCGCCCGGCAAGGCCAGATCGGTGAGGCTCAGCCCGTGATCGGCAAACAGGCCCGTGGCGCGGGCTTCGCCGGCGACGGCGGTATCGAGCCCGACGATGAGGTCGGCCTCGGTGGTATCGCCTTCAAGCTGCACGCGGCGTAGCGTGCCGATGGAGCTGTCGGCAGCGATCCATTCGACGGTGCAGCCGCCGCATATGGCTTCAAAGCCGGTCTTGAGCGCCGGGCCGGGGCCCCATTCGGCGGCAAAGCCGTCATAGGTGTAGATGGTGAGCTTGGGCGTATCCTGCGCAATTGCAGGTGCGACGAACAATCCGGCAAGGACCGCAAGCGCCAGACGAGTGGATTTGACCATGGGTCATCCCTTCAATGGTGTGCGGTCATGGGTGAAGGGATATGTGTCAATGGCGTGGACCGACGAGAGGCCCTTGCCATCTCGAACTTCCTCCGCCAGCATGACCTGGTTCAGGTTCAATGGGTAACTCTCAGCTCCGGAACCCCGGAACACCCCAGCGAGACACCCCACACTTAATGAGACCATTGTGACAGTGCAAGACACTTCGGTGCCGATAGCCCATGGGCCCTTGGTCGTATGCGATGGGCCGCTGGCCATTGTGGGCGGTGGCGCGGTCGATCCGGCGCTGCTGGTGGAGCTGGCCGGGCGCGGCGTCATGCTGGTGGGGGCCGATGGCGGCGGCGATGCCATTGGCGATGCCGGGCTGCTGCCCGCCGCCATCATCGGCGACCTCGATTCGCTGCGGGACCGCGCCCGCTGGGAGGCGCGGACGCGGGTGATCCATATTCCCGAGCAGATCACCACCGATTTCCAGAAAGCGCTGTATTCCACCGACGCGCCGGTGACGCTGGCGCTGGGCATGACCGGCAAGCGGCTCGACCATACGCTGGCGGCGCTCAGCGCCGTGCTGCAATTCGCGCCGTCGCGCCGCCTGCTGCTGGTCGACGAGGTGGATGTGGCGCTGGCGGTGACCGGCTGTATCGCCTTTGAGGCCGGTATCCGCGAACGCGTCTCGATCCATCCGCTGCTGCCGATCGATTTCGTCCGCTCCAGCGGGCTGCTCTATCCGATGGACGGGCTGACGCTGGAACCCGGCGGGCTGATCGGCACCTCCAATGAAGGCACTGGCGGCCGGGTGGTCATCGAGCCGATGGACGATACGCCGTGGCTGCTGATCCTGGGCAAGGAGCGGCTGTGGGATTTGATCGCGGCAAGCCAACTGGCCGCCCAGCCTTAGTTCGCGGTGACACCGTGCAAGCGTGCAGAAAACAAAAAAGGCGGGCACCGGGCCCGCCTTTTGAATATTTCATCGCGCTCAGTTGGCGCGGGCGGCTTCCTTGACGGCGTCTTGCACCTTCTCAAAGGCCCGCACTTCGATCTGCCGGATACGCTCGCGGCTGACCTCATATTCCTGGGCCAGCTCTTCGAGTGTCTTGGGATTGTCCTGCAGGCGACGGGCCTGGAAGATCGCCCGTTCGCGCTCGTTGAGCACGTCCATGGCATTGTTGAGCAGACCCATGCGCTCGGAAAACTCCTGGCTTTCGCCAAGGCTGGTTTCCTGGCTCGGCGTGTCATCGACCAGCCAGTCCTGCCATTCGGAGGCGCCTTCGTCGGCCCGCATCGGCGAGTTCAGCGAGGCGTCGCCGGAGAGGCGGGCATTCATCGAGACCACGTCGGCCTCGGTCACCTTCAGCGTGGTGGCGATCTGCTTGATCTGGTCGGGATGCAGCGCCCCATCGTCCAGCGCGGCGATCTGCCCCTTCACCTTGCGCAGGTTGAAGAACAGCCGCTTCTGGGCAGCGGTGGTGCCGATCTTGACCAGGCTCCAGCTGCGCAGCACATATTCCTGAATGGCGGCACGGATCCACCACATGGCATAGGTCGCCAGGCGGAAGCCCTTTTCCGGCTCGAAACGCTTGACGGCATGCATCAGGCCGACATTGCCCTCCGAAATCACTTCGGAAATCGGCAAGCCATAGCCGCGATAGCCCATGGCGATCTTGGCCACGAGCCGCAAATGGCTGGTAATGAGTTTCTGGGCCGCGCCGGGATCTTCATGTTCCTTGTAGCGCTTGGCCAGCATGTATTCTTCATTCGGCTCCAGCATGGGAAACTTGCGGATTTCCTGAAGATAACGGCTCAATCCGCCTTCGGCGGAGAGCACTGGTAGATTGGTCTGGGCCATAGACACGCACCCCTTTCTGGTTCCCTCGCATTCCGCGAGCGGACAACAATCCGGCCATGGCCACAACGGCCCATCGCCAGACTACGATGGATATATAGGCGCCAATGCGGCCTTTGTAAGGGGCGGCAACCAGAAGAAACGTTACAAAGCCGTAATGGTTGCGCGCCCGTAGCGGGGCACCGATAGATTAGACGCCTAAACCGCAGTTTGGTTCATTCACCTTGTAGTGAAGGTCGGGTCTAGCGCGCAAACGCCTTGTTATAGCCATCCAACGCCTCCTGCAGCGCCTCCAGATCGGGCGGGAGCGGGGCCTCGAAGAACATTTCCTCCTTGGTCATCGGATGCTCGAAGCCCAGTTCGGCGGCGTGCAAGGCCTGCCGGCCCAGCGCAATCACCGGCTCGGCGAGGTCGGGCGGCAGCTTGTTGATCTTGGTGGCATAGCCCGAGGCATAGACGCTGTCGGCGACCAGCGGGTGGCCGATATGGGCCATGTGGACGCGGATCTGGTGGGTGCGGCCGGTTTCGAGCTGGCACTGGACCCGGGTGATGTCCCAGCCGGGATCGCCATAGCGGGCTTCGACGACATAATGCGTGACGGCTTCGCGGCCGTCCTGGCGCACCGTCTGCTTGAGCCGGTTGTTCTGGTCGCGGCCGAGCGGGACCTCAATGGTGCCCTTGGCTGTTTCGGTGGTGCCCCAGACAAAGGCGGTATAGGCGCGGTGCAGCGGGCCGCTGCGGCCATGATCGGCAAACTGCGCGGACAAATGCCGATGCGCGCGCTCGGTCTTGGCGGCGACCATGACGCCGGAGGTGTCGCGGTCGAGCCGGTGCACGATGCCGGGGCGCTTGACCCCGCCAATGCCCTGCAGGCTATCGCCGCAATGAAACAGCAGCGCATTGACCAGCGTGCCATCGGGCGAGCCGGGGGCAGGGTGGACCACCATGCCGACCGGCTTGTTGATGACGATGAGCTGATCGTCCTCATAGAGGATGTCGAGCGGGATATTTTCCGGGTGTGGTTCGGCGTCTTCGGGGGGTGGGGCAAGAAGGATGATTGTCTCGCCCGCCGTTAGCCGGTATTTGGGCTCGCTGACGGTCTTCCCGTTCATGCTGACGGCGCCGGCCAGGATCAGATCCTTGATCCGGCTGCGGCTCAGCACCGGATGGGCCTTGGCCAAGGCGGCATCGAGCCGCAAGCCGGCCAGATCGGCATCGACCACGACCTCGACTTCGTCGCCCTCGAACTCTGCAGCGGTATTTTCGGCCATGAGCGATCCTAATCAGACTGGGCCAAGCGGCCCCAAAGCGGACGAGCCACTGTCCCCCGAGGCGCTGGCAATGTTTGCCAAGGCGCGCCGTTCCTTCGGGATTTCGATCGGCATCCTGTTGCTGGGCTTTATGGCGATTGGCATCGCCCTTGTCTATCGCGTGATGCGCGACGCTCCGCCGCCCACGATGGCGGAAAGCGTTATGCTACCCGCGGGTGCCGAAATTGTGTCGGCCATGGTGAGCGATGGCGCCCTCAACGTCACCTATGTGGCGGGCGGTACAACGACGCTGGCATTGTTCGATCCGGCAACGGGCGAATTGCTGCGCGTGGTGGTGCTGGCGACGGAATAGGGTGGCAAGGGCTAAGCCCTAGCGCCCCTGGATTTCCCGTAGCGCCGTCAGCCGATCCGTCACCGAGCCCTTGCGCTGGCCCTTGGTCGGCAGCAGGTCACTGCCCTCGCTATCATCGGCGAAGCGCTGGACGCGGTCGAACAGGCTTTCCTCTTCGGCCGTGGCTGCCGGAGTTTCTGTATCGACGGTATAAACCAGCCGGCTGACGCTGGCGGCGATGTCGTTGAGCTTTTCGCGCAGATAGGCATCCTCGATCCGCTCGCTGTCCCAATCGGCCAGGATGCTGGCTTCGACATTGCCCACCTGCTGGTGCAGCGCGTCCACCTCGGCGTCGAGGCTGAGCTTGTCGGCCAGCAATTGGTCGGCCTGATCGGCGGATTTTTCCACCACGTGGCTGGTTTCGGCGAGCAGGGCATTGAGCTGGTTTTCGGCGCTGGCCATGCGCGCTTCGGCGGCGACCAGGCTATCAGCCTCGGGGGCTTCGACCGGATCAGCCTGCACTTTATGCTGGGTTTCCAACGTGTCGGCTCGCGCCGCCAACTCGCGCTCGCGCATGCGCAAGTGCTGGGACAGATCGGTATTCTCGCGTTCCAGCTCGCTCAGCCGGGCGCGCAATTCGGCTTCGCGCGTCTCCAGTTCCTCGACAATGGCGCTGTGCTGCGCGCGTTCGGCTCTCAGCGCACCAAGGTCGCTGCGCGCCTGATTAACGTCGCCCAATTGCTCGGCGAGGCGGCTGCGCAAGGTCTCGACGGTGATTTCGAGGCGGCGGGTGGAAAGGGCGAATTCGGCGCGCAACTGATCCTTGTCGGCGCGGAATTCAGCCATGGTGATGGGAGTGGCGGCTTCGATGCGGCGCTTGGTGAGGCGCACGGCGCGCTTCCACACGGCCGGCAGGATGATCAGCGACACCAGGCCGGCCATCAGCAGGCCCAGCGCGAAATACATGATGTTCTCGATGACCATCGGCCAAACTCCGAAACCGCATCGGCACGCAATACGGGCAATCCCTATCTGGCAGCATCATGGCGCGGCCGCCAGGTTTGCCAGGGTTTAACCCTAACGGTTCTGGGAGGTTCCGTCACGGCCCCGCTGCAGGTGGGGCCAGTCAGGATTGCGTCAGAAGGGGTTCCAGGTCGGCTCGTTGGTGAATTTGAGATAGCCGACATTGATGCCGAGGCGGGCGCCGACGCCGGAGCGGATCGGCACCATCACCACATTGCCGCGCTTGATCACGGTCATGCCGAAGCCGCCCATGATATAGGCCGAGCCGTCGACGCCGGCAAAACGGCCGAGCGCGTCCGGCACCTGATTGAGATTATAGACCAGCATCATCACCTTGGAGCCGTCGCCGCCGATGTCGAAGCCGATCGACGGGCCCTGCCAGTAGATATTGTACTCGCCGACATTGCGGGTGTGCAGGATCCCTTCGCCATAGCGGGCGCCGGCAAACAGCGCCCCACCGGCGTCTTCGCCCAGAATATAGCCATTTGGCAGGCCGAACTGGCTGACGGCGCGCTCGACCAGCGAGGCCAGGCCCTGCGAGGCGGAGCCAAAGAATTCCTTGCCGCTGTCGACCAGATCTTCGCCGGAATAGCTGTCGCTGAGCGAGCCCTGAGCATAGGCAGTTTGCATCGGCGCGACGAGCGCGGCCATGATGGCAATGATGAGGGCGAGGCGCTTGAACATCGAAATCTCCCGGGGGCGAGGGGCGACGCCGGCGGTTACGGAGTCGTTAAGGCTTGGACCGTAGTTTTGTCGGGCAGACTTTGGTCGCCGACAATGCCGATCATTGGGTCCATGATGAAGCAAATCTCTAAACAAATCTTAACCATGCTTGCCTTTGTTTTGCCGCTATTGAGCATGGCTAGCCTCGCTATTTTGCCGGTCCGGGCACAGTCGATGGTGACGCTGATCGTCACCGATCCACTGACCGGGGTGGCCATCTATGGCATGGACCCGGTGAGCTATTTCACCGAGTCCGACCCGCAGCTGGGGCGGGGGGATTTTGAATTTATCTGGAACAAT
The DNA here is from genome assembly GCF_054489375.1 of Devosia sp. A449. Classification (NCBI taxonomy): domain Bacteria; kingdom Pseudomonadati; phylum Pseudomonadota; class Alphaproteobacteria; order Hyphomicrobiales; family Devosiaceae; genus Devosia; species Devosia sp. A449. The sequence continues at coordinate 232,292 of NZ_JBTMWU010000003.1, forward strand.
GTGTCCTGGCATTTCGCTAGTGCCGCCAATCGCGACATCTTCCAGCGCTCCCCCGAGATCTATGCGCCGCAGTTTGGCGGGCATGGGGCGATGGGGATGGCGCGCGGCTATGTCGCTGACAGCGACCCCCGCATTTACACCGTGTTCAAGCAACGGCTGTATCTGTTCTATTCGGCCTCCAATCGCGAAGCCTTCCTGCTGGCGCCTGACGTGGCTGCCCAGCAGGCTGAGACGCATTGGACCGAATTGTCGAAGACCCTCTCGGTCAATTGATCGCCGGCCCGGCGCCACAATTTCACCTGTCCCACTTTTATGGATCACCCTCTAATGTCGGCTGAACTGATTCTTACGGAGACTGCCCAGATGGACATCATCGAGCTGAAGGCAACCGATCTGGCGGCCATGCTGTGCAGCCGTGTCTGCCATGACCTGATCAATCCCATCGGTGCTATCGGCAATGGCCTTGAAGTGCTGGCCGATCCCAACCAGACCGAAATGGCTGAAGGCGCGCGCGATCTGATCGCCAGCGCTGCCAAGCAGAGTCGGGCCAAGCTGGAATTTGCGCGGCTGGCCTATGGCGCGTCGTCGACCTCGGGCACCGATATCGACACCCGCGAATGCGAGCGCGTTGCCCGTATCCTGTTCGAGATCGAAAAGGCCGATCTTGAGTGGAATGTGCCGCTGATCCTGATGCCCAAGCACAAGGCCAAGCTGTTCATGAATCTGCTGCTGATCGCCGCCATGTCGGTGCCGCGCGGCGGGCAGGTCAAGGCCACCATCGAGGGCGAGGCCGGCCAGGAGCGGTTTGAATTCACCTCCAAGAGCGACCCAGAAAAGCGCCAAAAGACTTTGATTCCAGCGGGTTGCGTCGGATTGCTGGCGGGCACGCCCGAGGAGGGCTTCGTCGATGCGCGGGGCATCCAGCCCTTCTACACGGGTGTGTTGGCACGGATGACGGATATGGAAATCAAGATCGGGCTGGAGGACGCGCAGTTTGTCCTCACCGCCACGCCCAAAGTGGTCGAGCCCGTCGCGGCCTGAGCCGGAAATGCTAACCAATTCCTAGGATGTGCGAACGCATAATCGGAGTGTGCGTTCGCCTCAATGGAGTCTTGGGGGATGAAATCCTGCCTGATTGTCGATGATTCCAGTGTGGTGCGCAAAGTGGCGCGCCGCCTGCTTGAGGACATGGACTATATCGTCGAGGAAGCCGAAGACGGGCAGGACGCCTTTGAAAAATGCCGGCAAGAAATGCCGGATGCCATCCTGCTTGATTGGAATATGCCGATCATGAGCGGGCTCGAATTTCTCAAGCTGCTGCGGGCCTATGTTGGCGGCGAGAAACCCCATGTGGTTTATTGCACCGTCGAAAATGATATTGGCGCCATAGCCTTAGCGCTGAAGGCCGGCGCCAGCGACTATATGATGAAGCCGTTCGACCGAGCCCTTCTCGAAGCCAAATTCGAGCCGGTCGCAGCAGCAGCCTAGTGCTGCATGCTGGCAGATTTCTTGCGGTTTTCTTGTCAGGCGGACTGTTCCGCCCGCCCCATCAGATAGACCCGTTCCCGTTCATTGCGGGTCAGCTCGGCGGCGCGGCGAAATTCCAGCGTCGCTTCGGTGTGGCGACCCAATTTGCTCAACAGGTCGCCGCGCACGCCATAGAGCAGATGATAGTTCTGCAGCGTCGGATTGTCCTTGATGGTCTCGATCAGCGCCAGCGCCGCCGCCGGACCATCGGCCATGGAAATCGCTACCGCCCGATTGAGTTCGATCACCGGCGAAGGGGTGAGCTGGGCCAGCCTTGCATAGAGATCGGCGATGCGGCGCCAATCGGTATCGACGGCTTTACGCGCCCTAGCATGGCAGGCGGCGATGGCGGCCTGTAGCGCATAGGGGGCGTCGGCGCCGCCCAGGGCGACGGCGCGGTCGAGGGCGGCCAGCCCCCGGCGGATCAGCAACTGGTCCCAGCGGGCGCGATCCTGATCCAGCAGCAGCACCGGAACACCCTTGGCATCGGTGCGGGCCGGAATGCGCGAGGCCTGGATTTCCATCAACCCGATCAGCGCATGGACTTCGGCATCGTCGGGGGCCAGCCGGGCCAGGGTGCGACCGAGTCGCATTGCCTCCTCGCAGAGTTGCGGCCGCATCCAGTCTTCGCCGGCGGTGGCTGAATAGCCCTCGTTGAAAATCAGATAGAGTACCCCCAGCACCGAGGACAGGCGCTCGACGCGTTCGGCGCCGCGTGGCACCTCGAAAGGAATACCGGCCTCGGCAATGGTTCGCTTGGCGCGGACGATGCGCTGGCCGATGGTCGGCTCGGCGGCGAGGAAGGCGCGGGCGATCTCTTCGGTGGTGAGCCCGCCCAACAGGCGCAAAGTCAGCGCCACCCGCGATTCCGCCGGCAGGATGGGGTGGCAGGCGGTAAAGATCAGCCGCAGCAAATCGTCGCCGACCTCGTCATCCAGCGCCTCGACCAGTTCAGTTTCGTGATCGGGGGTGTCGTCCTCGATGAGGCGGCCGACTTCTTCGAGCTTGGTGGCGGCCATTTTGCGGTGGCGGAAATAGTCGATGCCGCGCCGCTTGGCGGTCTGCATCAGCCAGGCGCCGGGATTTTTCGGCACGCCGGATTCGGGCCAGGCCTTGAGCGCGATCAGCAGGGCGTCCTGCGCCAGTTCCTCGGCCAGCGAGATATCGCGCACCATGCGCGTCAGCCCGGCGATCAACCGCGGCTGCTCGATCTTCCAGACGCTGGTGATGGCGCGGTGAGTCTCGGACTGAGAGGTCATGGCGGGGGATGAAATCAGGATGATGTGGCGGGGGCAAGATGGTTGGTGATGAGGGGGCCTCGCGGGATCGGTGCGTGGGGCTCCACCCCCTCCTGCCATTCGGGCGTAGCCCTCATGGCCTTACGCGCTCAAATCGCTCCATCGGAGCGATTTGTCCCTGCGGGCCGCTTGCAAGTCCCCCATCAAGGGGGAGGTATCAGATCGAGTTTGGGGCACCATCTGGCCAAAACCACAGGACAGCACCTCCCCCTAGATGGGGGAGGTTGGGAGGGCGTGGGCCGAACACGCCAAGGCTGCTGATCATCCCAGTGGCTGCATCTCAGGATGGGTCCCGGCTCAAGGCCGGGATGACACCGTGTTTTTTGATGCCTCGGTGCTCAAGAACTGCCTCTACATTCCCGTGAAGCCTTCCGGGGTCTGTCCCTGCAGGAAGGGTTCGATGAGGCCGTAGAGCAGGTCGACCTGGTTGATGACGGCGGTGTGGGAGGTGGCGGGGAGGATGGCGAGGCGCGAGGGGGAGAGGGGGGCGCCCATGTCGCCCATGTCGCCGCCGCCGAGCAGGCGGAACAGGGCGACATTGTGCTCGAGGGTGGAGACATCGGCGTCGCCGGCGATGATCAGCATCGGCGCGGCCAGCGTCTTGACCTCGGCTTCCCAGGCCATTGGTTCGCTTTCCAGCGCGATGAGCTTTTCCACCACGGGGCGGAAGCCGTCGGGATTGACGGCGAGTTTTTTCCACTCGTCTTCCATCGGAGTGCCGACGAACATTTCGGGGGTCATGTTCGGAATGAAGGCGGTAAAGGCCGGCTGCCAGCCGGAGATGTCATAGGCGACCGAGGCGGCGACCAGTTGGTCGACTTTTTCGGGATGGTCGATGGCGAGGCGGAGGCCGGCGGCGGCGCCCATGGAATAGCCGAAGATATCGGCCTTCTCGACGCCCACGGCATCCATGAAGGCGGCGACGTCACTGGCGAGGTTGGGATAGGTGATGGGGCGGTCGATATCGTTGGTGCGGCCGTGGCCCTGGAACTCGAGGGCATAGACCTTATGGGTTTCGGCCAGCTTGGGGATGATGGCGCCCATGGTCGGGATATTCATATAGGCGCCATGCAGGACGATCAGCGGATCGCCGGTGCCGGACACCTCGTAATACATCTCCATGCCGTTGACCGGCACGGTGGCGCCGACCGGTTCGGACTGGGCGAAGGCGGCGCTGCTGGCAAGCAACAGGCCAGTGATGATGGCAATGCGGAACATGAAATTCTCCTCGGTGCGGCGCTGGGCGCTTCTGACCCAACGACGAGCCGGGGGCGCCGGTTTCGACAGGGTCGGGAGAATTTTTGGTGCAGGGGCAAAGAAAAAGCCCCGCGCGACTGGGTCACACGGGGCTTCAAGTAACGTCAGAGCCTGGGAGGGCTAGGCGACGTTTTCTGAATAGGTTTCGACCTCGTCCGGCTCGCGCAGCACATAGCCGCGACCCCAGACGGTCTCGATGTAATTCTTGCCACCGGTGGCCACCGAAAGCTTCTTGCGCAGCTTGCAGATGAACACGTCGATGATTTTCAGCTCAGGCTCGTCCATGCCGCCATAAAGGTGGTTGAGGAACATTTCCTTGGTGAGCGTGGTCCCCTTGCGGAGGGAGAGCAGCTCGAGCATCTGATATTCCTTGCCCGTGAGGTGGACCCGCTGGGTCTGCACTTCGACGGTCTTGGTATCGAGATTGACGGTCAGTTCGCCAGTGGTGATGACCGACTGGGCATGACCCTTGGACCGCCGAACGATGGCGTGGATGCGGGCCACGAGCTCGTCCTTGTGGAAGGGCTTGGTCATGTAGTCATCGGCGCCGAAGCCGAGCCCGCGTACCTTATCCTCAATGCCGGCAAGGCCGGACAGAATGAGAATTGGCGTCTGAACCTTGGCGACGCGCAAGGTGCGCAGCACCTCGTAACCGCTCATGTCAGGCAGGTTCAGATCGAGAAGAATGATGTCGTAGTCATAGAGTTTGCCGAGATCGACACCCTCTTCACCGAGATCGGTGGTGTAGACGTTGAAACTTTCGGACTTCAGCATCAGTTCGATGCTTTGCGCTGTCGCGCTGTCGTCCTCAATAAGGAGTACCCGCATTATATTCCCCTTGTCATGCGTTCCTGCTGGAACCGTGGGACCTGGCCTGCCCACGCCAACCCTACTGGATATGACTGAACCCTAAGTCCAAATAGTTAACAAAGTTTAATTCGGTTGGGCAATACGCAAATGCCATCCGTACAAATTAAGTCTAAGTTATTGAAAATTAACAGCAATTTATATGAATTTTTCTTAATAAAATGGTTTAAGTCGTCGCTCTAAACGACTCTTTAGACTCAAGCAATTGCAGGTCTGGCAAGGGTTTGGCGGCGGGTCCGGCCAAATGGCGCACGGACGGGTCCACCGCTTGCAATAGCGCCATTTGCTTAACGATGGGTTACTGTGTGATTCGTGATTGACCATGGTTCGGCCGGTTTGGAAACCATAAACGGGCCACCAGCGAGCGGACATTAAGCGGAACATGAAGGCGCTGATCTCGGCCATTGAGGCCATCGACGACATCGAAGTGTTCGGTCGCGTCAAATCGGTGCAGGGGCTGCTCATCGAAATTGTCGGGCCGGTGCGCGAATTGCGGGTCGGCGGCCGGGTGCAGATCGAGACGGTGAACAGCGAAGTGCTGGCCGCCGAAATCATCGGCTTCAAGGATGGGCATGCGCTGTGCCTGCCATTCGGGCAGCTCTCGGGCGTGCGCATGGGCTGCAAGGCGGTGTTCCAGCGCCATGACGGCGCGGCGTTTCCCTCGGAGGGCTGGCTGGGGCGGGTGATCAATGCCAATGGCGAGCCGATCGATGGCAAGGGACCGTTGCCGCGCGGCGCCACGGCCTATCCGCTGCGACAGAATCCGCTGCTGGCACATGACCGGGTGCGGGTGGGCGATCCGCTCGAACTGGGGGTGCGCTGCCTCAACACCTTTACCACGGTGTGCGAGGGGCAGCGGCTGGGGATTTTTGCCGGTTCGGGCGTTGGCAAGTCGGTGCTCATGAGTATGCTGGCGCGCAACACCAATGTGGATGTGGCGATCATCGGGCTGATCGGCGAGCGCGGGCGTGAGGTGCATGAGTTCATCCAGGAATATCTGGGTGAGGCGGGGCTGGCCAATGCGGTGGTGGTGGTGGCGACCAGTGACGAGGCGGCGCTGATGCGGCGGCAGGCGGCCTATATGTCTTTGGCGCTGAGCGAGTTCTTCCGCGATTCTGGCAAGCGCGTGCTGTGCATGATGGACAGCCTGACCCGTTTTGCCATGGCGCAGCGCGAAATCGGGCTGGCCATCGGCGAGCCCCCGACCGCCAAGGGCTATCCGCCTACGGTGTTCACAGAATTGCCACGATTGCTGGAACGGGCGGGTCCGGGGACTCCATTAACCGGTTCTGTTACCGGACTATTTACCGTTTTGGTCGAAGGTGATGATCACAATGAGCCCATCGCGGACGCCGTGCGCGGTATTCTGGATGGTCATATTGTGATGGAGCGCGGGATTGCCGAGCGGGGACGCTACCCGGCTGTGAACGTGCTCCGGTCCATCTCGCGCACCATGCCAGGGTGTGTGCCAGCCGAATTTCGGCCGGTTCTGGCCAAGGCGCGAGAACTCATGTCGATTTATTCCGACATGGAGGAACTGATCCGGCTGGGGGCTTACCGGAAAGGGTCAGATCCGAAAGTGGACCGCGCTATCGCCATCTATCCCGCATTAGAGGCTTTTTTGAGCCAGGAGCGGGAAGAGACGACGACGATTGCCGAGGGCTATCAAAGGCTCGCGGAGATCGTGGCCGAGGCGGGCGCGGCAGGCTGATGGGACTGGGTATGGGTCCCGGAACTGACTTGGTGTGTAAGGAGTACAGGTCTTGAAATCGCGCAGCGAGAGCCTCATTCGGCTCAAAAAGTTCCAGGTGGACGAAAAGCGCCGTCAGGTCGCGCAGATCGAGATGATGGTGGCCGATTTCGAACGCATGGCGTCCGAACTCGACCAGCAGATTGAAATCGAGCAGACCAAGACCGGCATTTCCGATGTGGCGCATTTCGCCTATTCGACGTTTGCGAAGGCCGCGCTGACCAGGCGCGACAATCTGCTCAATTCGGCCGGCGACATGAAGGGCAAGCTCGAAGCGGCCCAGGACGCGCTCGCCGAAGCCCTTGAAGATCTCAAAAAGGTCGAACTGCTCGACCAGCGCGAGCACCAGCGCGAGGCTGCCGAGCAGCTCAAGCTGGAACAGGCCGAATATGACGAAATCGGCCGGCTGCGGTTTCGCAGCCAGTAAGCGTTACGGAATTTGAAAAAAGGCCCGCAGTTTGCGGGCCTTTTTGCGTTTGGGGGCCTGATTTAGTTTTGCCGTCATTGCCGGGCTTGTCCCGGCAATCCAGCGGAGCTTCAACCATCGCTGGACCACCCGGACAAGCCGGGTGGTGACGGTGGGGAGGGGCGGTGTCCGCCACCAAACATCGGGGGTGGGGGAGAGCCTGGCGTCAGGGGCCGAGGACGCGGTCGATGGCGCCGGCTTCGTCATGCACGGCCAGCCGGTCCATGATGGTGGCGCTGGCTTCGTTCATGCCCAGTAATTCGACTTCCACCCCGGCGCGGCGGAATTTGAGGATCGCCACGTCGACGGCGTTGACGCCGCTGAGGTCCCAGATATGGGCGGTGCTGACGTCGATAGTCACGCGCTGGAGCGGTTCGGCGAAGTCGAAGGCGTCGAGGAATCTTTCGGTCGAGGCGAAGAAGAGTTGCCCCTCGATCCGGTAGTGCCGCTCCTGGCCATCATCGGACAGCGTGGTGGTGACGCGGAAAATCTGCGCCACTTTCCAGGCAAAGAAAATGCCGGAGAGCAGCACGCCGACGCCGACGCCCAGCGCCAGATTATGGGTGCCGAGCACGGTCAGCACGGTGGCCAGCATGACGATGCTGGAGCGGCGCGGATGCTTGCGCAGATCGGCGAAGGACGACCAGTTGAAGGTGCCGATCGAGACCATGATCATGATGGCCACCAATGCCGGCATGGGAATGAGCCCGACCACGTCGCCGAGCACCATCAGCAGGAATAGCAGGAAGGCTCCGGCGATGAAGGTGGAGAGCCTTGTGCGGCCGCCCGATTTCACATTGATCACCGACTGGCCGATCATGGCACAGCCGGCCATGCCGCCGAACAGGCCGCTGACCATATTGGCAATGCCCTGACCGATGGATTCGCGGTTCTTGTCGCTCTTGGTATCGGTCATCTGATCGACAATGGAGGCGGTGAGCAGGCTTTCGAGCAGGCCCACGGCGGCGACGGCAGCCGAATAGGGCAGGATGATCCACAAGGTTTCCAGCGTCAGCGGCACATCGGGAAACAGCAGCATCGGCAGGGTGGAGGGCAGCTCGCCCAGATTGGCGACGGTGCGCACATCGATCTGCAGCGCCAGCGACAGCAGGGTCAGCACCAGAATGCAGATCAGCGGCGAGGGCACGGCGCGGGTGAGGCGCGGGAACAGATAGAGGATGGCCAGACCCGCCGCGATCATGGCGTAGGTCTGCCAGGAGACGCCGATCAGCTCGGGCAGCTGGGCCATGAAAATCAGGATGGCCAGTGCATTGACGAAGCCGGTCAGCACCGAGCGGGAGACGAATTTCATGATGCCGCCGATGCGCAGATAACCGGCGCCGATCTGCAGCAGGCCAGCCAGAATGGTGGCGGCCAGCAGATATTGCAGGCCATGCTCGCGCACCAGGCTGCCCATCAAGACGGCGGTGGCGGCGGTGGCGGCCGAGATCATCGCCGGGCGGCCGCCGGCGACGGAAATCACCATGGCGATGATGAAGGAGGCGTAGAGGCCGACTTTGGGATCGACCCCGGCAATGAGCGAGAAGCCGATGGCTTCGGGGATCAGAGCGAGGGCGACGACGATGCCGGCCAGCACATCACCACGGATGTTGCTCAGCCAATCGCGCCGCAAGGTTTGGGCAAAGGTCATGTTGGGGTCCAGACGACCAAACGGAACGGGCGCCAAGGCGCGCGGATCAGTGGGTCATGTCAGCTGGAGTGTCCGGCGGATTGGCGGCCGGAAGAGCCACCCGGAATTGCACCGGGTCCGATCGAGTACAGGCTTTGTGCCTGCCTCGACCGGAGAAATCAAGCGCGGCTAGGGGTTGATCACCATGCGCTGGCTGGCGCGGTCATTAGCGTAGGTGGTGGGATCGTAGGTGGCCTGGGCCTCGAGCTGGGTGCTGGTGGTGTTGAGGAACAGATAGCGGTTGCCGAAGGTGTCGGAGGAGAAGGCCAGATTGTCGAAGCCCACCGCCACCGGCTTGGCGCCGAGGCCGAGGAAGCCGCCGACATCGACGATCACCGCGTCAAAGCTGCCATCGGCATTGGTGATGATGTCGCCAATGGTGCCGATCTGCTGGTCGTCGACGCCGAAGACGCCGATGCCGCGCAACTGGTCGGCGGTCAGGCCGGATTCATCGAAATCGGAAAAGCCGGTGCGGTCGAGCGGGGCGCCGATCGCCGGGCTTTCGGGCTGGTCGGTGGTGAGGGCAGGATCAATGGCGGTGGCGTTGGGGTTGCCGTCGACCAGCTGGTCTTCTTCTTCCTGGGTGGTGAGGGCGGGCTTGCCGGTGGTTTCCTCGCTGTCCGACCAGATGAAGGCCGGCGCGGCGGTGAGCAGCTCGGCAGTGGTGGGCAGCACCCAGCGGCGCGAGCCATCGTCGCGCATCGCCCATTCGAGCTGGGCAAAATCGACGGCAATTTCCTTCTCGCCGACGCCGAGGAAGCCGCCAACGCTGACCACGACGGCCGAAATACCCAAGCCAGCGGTGACCACCAGATTGGTGACGGTGCCGATGTTTTCAGCAGGGTCCTCGACCGCCGAATAAATGGTTTGGCCGAGCAACTGGGTGACCAGCACATCCTCGCCGCCAGCCGCATAGCCTTGCGACAGCACTGTGGGCGGCGTCAGGCCGCTCTGTTGCAGCTCCGTGGGGGCAACGGGGGCAGCGGCCTGGCCCAGGGCGGGCGACGCCAGCAGCAGAGCGAGGGCGGTGGCAGTCAGAAACGGACGCAGCATTGAAGAATCTCCTGTGACGCAGAAAGGGCCGACCCGAAGGCCGGCCCTCCCCAAGGGATAATCCGCGAGGGATTAGTTGGTTGCGGGTGCGGCAGGCGCTGCGGCAGGCGCCATGGCGTCAGCCGGTGCCGGCGCCGGCTCATCCTCGAGCCAGACGAAATCGGGCGCAGCGTTCAGCGCTTCGGCGGTGGTGGGGACCACCCAGCGCTCGGTGTTGTCAGCGGCGATGGTGAATTCGAGGCTGCGGAAGTCCACCGCGACCGACTTTTCACCCAGGCCGAGGAAGCCACCGACGCCAATAATGGCGGCGACGATCTGGCCGTTATCGTCAAACACGATGTCGGTGATCTTGCCGATATCCTCGGCATCGTCACCGGTGGAGGAAAACACCGACTGGCCGATCAGGCGGGTGCCCAGATTGTCGGTATCAACGGCGGTGTAGCCGGTCGACAGCTCGAATTGCGGGCGGGTGGCATTGTCGACGGCCACAGCGGCATTGTTGGCTGCATTATTGGCAGCGTCAGCGGCCTTGCCGGCGGCCTCCTGCGTGGCTGCGGCAGCATCCTTGGCGGCAGCGGCAGCGGCGTCGGTGGCGTCTTTCACCGCATCGGCGGCGTTATCGACGGCATTTTCCACTGGAGTGGGGGCGGCCGGAGCAGCGTCCTGGGCAATTGCGCCGGTGGTCAGCAGGGCAGCAAGGGCTGTTGTGGCCAAAAGAGTGCGGATCATTGTAGGCTCCAAAGGTTCATCGTCAAAGGTGAACGGGCCGTACGGTGCAAAACTTGCCGGTAGCGCATCGTGCGGCCCTTTATGTCCACGACAACGCAGGTCGGCCGGAGGCGTTCCGAAAGATTATTGAGCGCTGGCTGGGATTTGGTGGGAACCGGCATTGAAAAGGCCGGCTAGCGAAATCGCTGCCGGCCTCCTCCGCCTCCCTGGCGGTATTGTTCGGGCGCTGCGCAGCACAGGGCGCGCAAACCTCCCGACATCGCCAATAATAGCGCAATCAGCGGGGCAGGAAACGGCTTGCCGCGCGACAGGCTTAAGGCCCTGCTAATTGGTTAATACGGCACCGCCATTCGGGCGTAGCCCTCATGGCCTTGTTCACTCAAATCGCTCCACCGGAGCGATTTGTCCCTGCGAGCCGCTCACAAGTCATAGCTGCGCATGGCGCGGTGCGGCATGCCGCCATCCTGAAACTCGGGGCCGAAGGCGGCGAAGCCGAGCTTTTCATACATGCCCAGCTTGTCCGATTGCGCCGTGAGGTAGAAGCGGTCGCGACCCTGGGCGCGGGCATGATCCATCGCCGCCAGCATCATCGCCTTGGCAATGCCCTGGCCGCGAAACGACTGGCGCACGGCGACCCGACCGATCTTGATGTGCTCGGGCAGGGTGATGAGCCGCAGCGTGCCGACCACTTCGCCGGCCACGATGGCGACGAAATGGGTGGCGGTCATGTCATCGGCATCGTGCTCGTCTGCCTCGGGGACGTGCTGCTCCCAGACAAAGACTTCGCGGCGCAGCGCGAAGGCGGCGTTGCACAGGGTGGAAAAGGGCGGGACGGTGAGGATGGTGATGGACATGGGGGGAGAATAACCAGTGGTGGATGCGGTGTCATCGGGGTTGGAGGCACAACAAACAGGGTGTCATCCCGGCCTTGAGCCGGGATCCATCTTGAGATGGTTTTGCCGGCGGGATCTCAGGATGGGCCCCGGCTCAAGGCCGGGGTGACATCGTGGGTGGGGTGAGTTTTGGGATCAAACTGACGCTGCGTCTTATGGCGATCAGGGCGTGGTGGTGATGGTGTAGTGCCGGGGCAGGCCGGCGGTGATGCGGGCCCAGGCGGAGGCGCCGGCGCGGTGCTGGTGGGCGTCGAAGGCGGCCTGGTCGGTGAAAAGTTCAGCGACCAGCAACCGGGTCGGGTCATCGGCGCTGTGGACGATTTCGAAACTGAGGCAGCCGGGCTCGGCCCGGGTCAGGGCGATGTGCTCGGGCAGGGCCTGCAAGACGGCGGCCAGCCGGTCGGCGGGAATTTCGACATAGCCCGTCAGATGGATTTGGCCGGTGGTCATGGCTAGACGCTGCCGACGGTCTTGAGGCGGATGCGGGGATGCACCTCGTTCTGGCTCATCACCACGGTCTGCGGGCGGAAGCGCTCGATGATCGAGCGGACATGCGGGCGGATCGAGGGTGAGGTGATCAGTACCGGCAATTCGCCCTGCTGGGCGGCGCGCTCGAAGGCGGTCTGGATGGCGCCGATGAATTGCTGCAAGCGGCTCGGGGCCATGGCCAGATGGCGGTTTTCGCCCTCGCCAACCATGGCTTCGGCGAAATCGCGTTCCCATTGCGGGCCCAGGGTCAGCAGCGGCAGATTGCCGTCCGGCCCCAGATTGGCGGCGCAGAGCTGGCGCGACAGGCGGCTGCGCACATGCTCGGCAATGGTCTGTACCGAGCGGCCGGGGCCGGCGATTTCGGCGATGGCTTCGAGAATGGTCGACAGGTCGCGGATCGAGATGCGCTCGTTGAGCAGGGTTTGCAGCACCCGCTGCACGCCCGAGACGGTGATCATGCCGGGCACGATGTCTTCCACCAGCTTCTGCTGCTCCTTGGGCAGGCCTGACAGCAGGGACTGCACATTGGCGTAGCTCAGGAGGTCCGCGACATTGGCCTTGAGCACTTCGGTCAGATGGGTGGAAATGACCGTGGACGGATCGATGATGGAGAGGCCGCGCAATTCGGCCTCGTCGCGCAGCGCCGGCTCGATCCAGGTGGCGGGCAGGCCAAAGGTGGGCTCGGTGGTGTGGGTGCCCGGCAGGTCGATCTGGTTGCCATAGGGGTCCATCACCATCAGCTGGCTGGCATAAATCTCGCCGGTGCCGGCTTCGACTTCCTTGATGCGAACCTTATAGACATTGGGCTCAAGCTGCATGTTGTCGAGGATGCGCACCGGCGGCATGATGAAGCCCAGCTCGATGGCGAGCTGGCGACGCAGCGCCTTGATCTGCTCGGTCAGGCGGTCACTGCCATTCTCATCTTCCTTGACGAGGCTGAGCAGGCCATAGCCGAGTTCGAGCTTGAGTTCGTCGATGCGCAGGCTGTCGCTGATCGGGGCCTCTTCATGGGCGGCCGGGCCACCGGGGGCGCCGGGCTGCGACGGGGCCTTGCTCAACTGCTGCAGCGTTTCGTCGGCGGCTTTCTCGTCCTTGGTGCGGGCGGCGCGCCAGGCGACGTAGCCGACGCCGGCGGCCAGCGCCAGGAAGGGCAGGATCGGCATGCCGGGCAGCAGGGCCAGCAGCGCCATGACGGCGGCCGACATGCCCAGAGCGCGCGGATAGCCAGTGAACTGGGCCGACAGGGCCTTGTCGGCCGAGCCGGTGACGCCGGATTTGGAGACCAGGATACCGGCAGCGGTGGAGACGATCAGCGCCGGGATCTGGGAAACCAGGCCATCGCCGATGGTCAGCAGGGTGTAGACATTGCCGGCTTCCTGAAAGGTCAGGCCTTCCTGCATCACGCCGATCAGAATGCCGGCCGAGATGTTGATGAAGGTGATGATCAGGCCGGCAATGGCGTCGCCGCGCACGAATTTGCTGGCGCCGTCCATGTTGCCGAAAAAGGCGCTTTCGCCTTCGAGTTCGGCGCGGCGCTTCTTGGCGCTGTCTTCGTCGATCAGACCGGCGGAAAGGTCGGCGTCGATGGCCATCTGTTTGCCGGGCATGGCGTCGAGGCTGAAGCGGGCGGCCACTTCGGCGATACGGCCCGAACCCTTGGTGATGACGATGAAGTTGACGATCACCAGAATGATGAACACCACCGCACCAATGACGAAATTACCGCGGGTGACGAAATTGCCGAAGGCCTCGATGACGTGGCCGGCAGCGGCGGTGCCGTTATGGCCTTCGGAGAGGATCAGGCGGGTGGTGGCCAGGTTCAGGCCCAGCCGCAGCATGGTGGCGATCAGCAGCACGGTGGGGAAGGCGGAGAATTCGAGCGGCTTCTGAATGAACAGGGCCGTCATCAGGATCATCACCGAAAAGACGATGGAGACGGCGAGCAGCCCGTCGACCAGCAAAGCCGGCATCGGCACGATGAGCAGGACGATAAGGCCCATGACGCCGGCGGCCAGGGCGATATCGCCCGAGCGCAGCATGTCGAAGACCGAATTGGCGGTCGGGATTTTGAACGGAGCGCGCGGGCGGCCACTGGGGAGATCGGTCATGGGCTACACTGCGTTCCCCTTCTCCCCTTGCGGGAGAAGGTGCCCGAAGGGCGGATGAGGGGTGTGTGTCCGCACATCGCGTATGCGGAGGCAGACCCCTCACCCTGGATTTCTGCTGAACGCAGAAATCCTGTCCTTCTCCCGCAAGGGGAGAGGGGAATCCGGTGGGTGGGGAAGGGGTGTGCCATCAAGCTACGCTGCGCCGTTCACCCGGATCGGGCACGTTGGTGCCTTCGTCGGCATATTGGTTGAGTTTGTTGCGCAGGGTGCGGATGGAGATGCCCAGGATGTTGGCGGCGTGGGTGCGGTTGCCCAGCGTGTGATCGAGGGTGTCGAGGATCAGCTCGCGTTCGACCTCGGCCACGGTCCGGCCGACCAGGGCCCGGGACATGGTTTCAGCGGTCTGAGCGAGCTGGGCGGAGAGCGAATTGGCCGAAGCGGCTTCGACCAGGCCCATGCCGTCCGGCAGCACGATGGCATCGGGGCCGATGATATCGCCCGAGGATAGCAGCACGGCGCGGTGCAGGGTGTTTTCCAGCTCGCGGACATTGCCCGGCCAGGGGGCTTGCAGCAGAGCGGCACGAGCGTCGGGGGACAGCTCGCGCGGGGGCAGGCCATTGGCCTTGGCGTATTTGGCGACGAAATGCTCGGACAGAGCGGCGATGTCGCCGGGGCGGTCGCGCAGAGCGGGGAGCTTGAGATTGACCACGTTGAGGCGGAACATCAGATCTTCGCGGAAGCTGCCCTCGCGCACCGCTTCGGCCAGGTTGCGGTTGGAGGTGGCGAGGATACGGATGTCGACGGGCACGGGCTTGCCGCCGCCGACGCGGTCGATCAGGCGTTCCTGAATGGCGCGCAGCAGTTTGGCTTGCAGGCGGACATCCATTTCGCTGATTTCGTCGAGCAGCAGCGTGCCGCCCGAGGCTTCCTCGAACTTGCCGATGCGGCGGGCGATGGCGCCGGTGAAGGCACCCTTTTCATGGCCGAACAGCTCGGATTCGAGCAGCGCCTCGGGGATGGCGGCGCAGTTGATCGAGATGAAGGGCTTGTTGGCGCGCTTGCTGCGGGAATGGACGTATTTGGCCAGCACTTCCTTGCCGGTGCCGCTTTCGCCGGTGATCAGAATGGAAGCGTCGGAGCCGGCGATCTGGTCGGCCATGCGCACGACACGCTCCATGGCCGGATCGCGGAACAGGAATTCGGAAGAGTCGCGGGCGACGGCGGCGATGACGGCGGCAATCAGCTCGGCATCGGGCGGCAGAGGAATATATTCCTTAGCCCCGGCGCGGATGGCGTTGACGGCGGCGGCGGCATTGGCTTCGACGCCGCAGGCGACCACCGGAATGGCGATGCGTTCGGCCTCGAGGCCGGCGATCAGCCGGGAAATATCCATCACCACATCGACCAGCAGCAGATCGGCGCCACGGCCGGCACGCAAAGCGGCCAGCGCGATCTCGACGGAGGGCGCATGGGCCACCTTGGCCCCGCCATTCATCGCCATCTTGGTGGCTTCGCTGAGTTGGCCCTCGAGGGCTCCGATGATGAGCAGACGCATCCTGGCCTCCCTTACTGTGGTTTGATGATTTCGGTCATGGTGACGCCGAGCTTGCTTTCGACCAGGACGATTTCGCCGCGGGCGACGAGGCGGTCATTGACGAAAATCTCGACGGCTTCACCGACCTGACGGTCGAGTTCGATGACGGTGCCGGTATCGAGGCGCAGCAGGTCGCTGACCGCCATCTTGGTGCGTCCGAGCACGACCGAGATGCGGACCGGCACGTCGAATACCGCTTCGAGATCGGAGGCGCTGCGCTCGCCATAGGCTTCGGGGCCGTCGGGCTTGCTGGGGGCCAGCATTTCTTCGAAGCTGATGGGTTCCTGCGTGGTGATGTCGTCACCGGGATCGGAAGCGCTCATTGGCTGCTCTCCTGTTGGCTGGCCCGGCCGCTGCGGGCGGCGAGATAGGCCGAAATCTTGCTATCAATGTCACTGGCGATGGCGCCGATATCGCGGACCAGCCCGCCATCGACCCATTCGAGCCGCCCGTCGCCGAGGCGGATATCGGGATCGCCCATCACCACCAGCCGACCGGCAAAGCCGGAAGTGTGCATATGGGCGGTGGCGATGTCGCGAATGCCGTCGGCAATGGTGGGGTGGCAGCGCACCACCAGATGCGGCACCCCATTGAGGTTTTGCATGCACTCGGCGATCAAAGCGTCGAGTTCGATGGTGGGGTAGCGCGCCAGCAGATGCAGCGCCAGCTTGCGGCCGATGCTGGCCGCCAGTTCCACCGCTTCGCGGCGCGACTGGCCGGTGGCGGCGTCGAGCGCTGCCGCCATGCCGGCGGTCTGGGTGGCCAGGGTGCCGGCGGCAGCGGCCAGGGTCTGCGCTGCCATCGAGGTGGCATTGCGCTCGCCGGCGGCGACGCCCTCGGCATAAGCCTCTTCGCGCGCCTGGGCCAGCAGGTCGGCGACGAGGCGCTCGGGCATGGTGGGCTCGGGCGGCGCTTGCGGGGTGGTGCGCTGGCCGAGGTCGAGATCGAAGGTGAAGCGGGCGGGTTGGGCCATAAGTTACGCCACCATCTGATCGTCGGACTTGGATTTGACGATGAGGATTTCGCCCTTGGCGGCGAGATCCTTGGCGGTGGAGACCATGCGGCCCTGCGCCTCGTCGACGTCCTTGAGCCGCACCGGGCCCATGACTTCCATATCGTCCTGCAGCAGCCGGACGGTGCGGCCGGACATGTTCTTGAAGAAGGTTTCCTTGACGGTCTCGTTGGCGCCCTTGAGCGCCATGGCGAGTTCCTTCTTGTCCATCTTGGCTAGCAGGGTCTGGATCGCCGAGGATTCGAGCTTGGCCAGATCCTCGAAGGTGAACATCAGCGCCTTGATGCGCTCGGCATCGTCGCGGTTGTGCTCTTCCAGCGTGGTGATGAAGCGGGCTTCGGTCTGACGGTCGAAAGAGTTGAAGATTTCGGCCATCTGTTCGTGGCTGTCGCGGCGCTTGGAATGGTTCAGCGTCGACATGAATTCGGTGCGGAGCGTGGTTTCGATCTTTTCGAGGATTTCCTTCTGAACCGGATCGAGGCCCAGCATGCGCTGGACCACATCCATGGCGAGTTCCTCCGGCAGGACGGCCAGGACCTTGGAGGCGTGATCGGTGGCGATCTTGGACAGCACCACGGCGATCGTCTGGGGATATTCATTCTTGAGGTAGGCGGCGAGCACGTCGGCCTGCACGTTGGAGAGTTTCTCCCACATGTTGCGACCGGCCGGCCCGCGAATTTCTTCCATGATGGAATCGACTTTTTCCTGCGGCAGGAAGCTGAGCAGCAGGCGTTCGGTGGAGTCGGTATTGCCCGAGAGCGAGCCATTGGACGAAATGGTGGTGACGAATTCCACCATCAGATCGTCCAGCATCTCCTGGGTGATCGGGCCAAGGCGCACCATGGCGCGGCTGAGCTGTTTGACTTCAAGGTCGTCCAGCTCATCGAAAATCGGCTTGCCGTAGTCGGGGCCAAGCGCCAGCAGCAAAGCGGCGGCTTTCTCGTCGCCCTTAAGCACGCGCGCGGTGGTGGCGTCGCTGACGATCAGCTGGCGGCTGACGCCTTCCTGGGAATCAAGGGATTGCGCGGTGAGGGCCATTACGCTGCGCTCCCCAGCCAGTCACGCACGATCAAGGCGGCCTGACGCGGATTTTCTTCAACCAGGGTGCCGACGGTCTTGAGCGTCTGCAGCTGGGTTTCGCCCATGGATTTGGCATTGGCGACCCAGGCGGGGGTCTTGTCATGCGGGCCATCGTCGATTTCGGCGATGATCTGGCCATCGGCGCTGAGCAGGCCATGATGGCCCAGTTCGGCGGCCGGCGGCAGGGCCAGCGGCAGGTTCTCGGGGGTCAGCGCCTTGCCCAGCAGCGGCCGCATGACGAAGAACACCAGCGCCAGGGCGATCAGCAGGGTGACCGCCATTTCGGCGCCGTTCATCAGATCGTCGCGGGTGAAATCGAGCAACCCACCGGCGCTGTCGGTCCCCGGCACCGACAGCTCGGGCCGCTCGGCAAACTGCATGTTGACGACTTCGACGCTGTCGCCGCGCAGCTCGGAATAGCCAACCGCCGAGCGGACCAGGGTCAGCAACTGGGCGACCTCGTCGGCGGAGCGGGGGGTATAGACCGGGGTGCCCGAAGTGTCGGCGGCGTAAACGCCATCGACCACCACGGCGACCGACAGGCGCTTGATGGCGCCGGCATCGGTCACGGCCACCTGGGTGGTCTTGGAAATTTCGTAATTGGTGACTTCCTCGGAAGAAGTGCCCTGTTCGGTGGGACCGGCGGCGCCGGCATTCTGGCTGGCACCGGGCAGCTCATTGGCGACGGTCACCTGGCCATTGAGGCCGCCGGACAGGTTTTCGGTTTCGCGGACCTGGCTGGAGCGAACCACCTGGCTTTCCGGATCGAAGGTTTCCTGGGTGGTGGTCGAGCGGTTAAAGTCGATCTCGGCGCTGACTTCGACGCGGGCCCGCCCGGCGCCAACGATATTGGCCAGCATGTCCTCGACGCGGGTGCGCAGGCGGTTTTCAAAGCCCAGCGTGCGCTCGGCGGCTTCCCCGGCAATGGCGCCCTGTTCGTCGGCGGTGCCCGAAGCCAGCAGATTGCCCTGATCATCGACGATCGAGACGCGGCCAGGCGTCAGACCTTCGATGGCCGAAGCGACCAGATGCTGGATCGAGCGGATCTCGCCGCTGGCCAGCTGACCGCGCACCGCCAGCACAATGGAGGCGGACGGATCGCTGCGTTCGCGGCGGAACAGCTCGCGCTCGGGTAGCACGAGGTGAACGCGGGCGCTCTTGATGCGGGTGAGCGAGCCGATGGTGCGGGCCAGTTCGCCTTCGAGGGCGCGCACATTGTTCAAATTTTGCACGAAGCTGGTGGCGCCCAGCGTCGACTGTTCGTCAAAGATCTCGTAGCCGACCTGGCCCCGCTGCGGCAGGCCCGAGCCGGCCAGCGTCATGCGGGTGGTGGTGATCTGGTCGCGCGGAATGAGGATGGTGTCGCCTTCGCCGCGCAGTTCAAACGGAATATTGAGGGTCTGCAGCTCGGTGACGATGGCCGAGGAATCTTCGAGGCTCAGCCCGGTATAGAGCGGCGCCAGATTCGGGGTCTGGGCGCGTAGCACCAGAAAGCCGAAAAAACCGAGCATCAGCACGGCGACGACCGCCATCGCTGCCAGACGGGGCAGGCCAATGCGGTTGATGAGCTGGGTAAAATTATCCACGCCGGCACTCGATTCCAGATATGGCCAGCACCGCGAACACGCGAAACGACCGGTGGGCAAAAATTACCTAGCTGATGGTAAATATTGTCTTAACCCCCGGTTGCAGTTTGCAAATTTCGGCAGAAACTGCCGGGATAAGTGGCGAAAGGATGAATGAATGCTGAAACTGCTGGGGCGCATCACCTCGATCAATGTGCGCAAAGTGCTGTGGGCGCTGGACGAACTGGGTCTGGCCTACGAGCGCGAGGATTGGGGTCTGCCGCTGCGCGATCCCAAAGCGCCCGAATTTCTGGCGCTCAATCCCAATGCGCAGGTGCCGGTGCTGGTCGAAGGGGCCTTCGCGCTGTGGGAAAGCAATGCCATCCTGATCTATCTGGCCGAGCGCGAGGGACGGTTATTGCCCGAACAGCTCGAATTGCGCGCCTTGGCGCTGCAATGGCTGAGCTGGCAGGCCAGCGAACTCAATCCGTCCTGGGGCTATGCGGTGCAGGCGCTGATCCGCCGCACCCCGGGCTATGACGATGAGGCCAGGATTGCCGCCGCGATGACCAGCTGGGGGACGCGGATGGCGATGCTGGAGGCGCAATTGACCAAGAGTGGACCGTTTATCAGCGATGGCTTCAGCATCGCCGATATCGCGCTCGGGCTGTCGGTGCATCGCTGGCTGGAAATCAAGGCGGAGAAGCCGGTGCTGCCGGCGGTGGTGGATTATTATCAGCGGCTGAAGGAGCGGGAAGCGGGGGCACGCTGGATGGCGGTGGAGACGCCGTAGGGGTTGGATATTGGCACCACCCACGATGTCACCCCGGCCTTGAGCCGGGGCCCATCCCGGGATCATGCCGCTGAATAAATCTCAGGATGGGTCCCGGCTCAAGGCCGGGATGACACCGAGTTTTTGGATGCTTGGGGTCGCTGGTCTTTCAGCATCTGGGAGCGCGAGTTTGCGCCATTCGAACGTAGCTCTCATGGCCTTCTTGCTTCAAATCGTTCCACAGGAGCGATTTGCCCGGCGGGACAGCTCGAAGCCCCTCACCCTGACCTTCCGCTGAACGCGTCAGGTCTGTCCCTCTCCCGCAAGGGGCGAGGGAGGCCGGTGGGTGGGGCGAGGGAAGAACTGGTCGGGCGCGAGGGGAAAAGGGGCTCTGGGCCCCGCCCAGACAACACAAAGCCCGCCGGGAAGACCTGGCGGGCTTTGAAATTGTTCCGGATCGGTGCACTCAGCCTTCGCGGTAGTGCTGGATCCAGGTCGTGCGTAGTCCGGCGAGGCCATGTTTATCGATGGCGGCCTGCCAGTTCAGAAATTCATCGACGCTCAGCGTGTAGCGGTCGCACGCTTCTTCGAGGCTGAGCAGTCCGCCGCGCACAGCGGCGACGACTTCGGCTTTACGGCGGATGACCCACCTCCGCGTGTTGGCGGGGGGAAGGTCTGCGATCGTGAGCGGACTTCCGTCCGGTCCGATTACGTACTTAACGCGAGGACGCATTTGTACGGTCATTTTACTCTCTACTCAACCTGACCATATGAGACTGAGAGTAGGCCAACGGCCTTAAAATTCGACTAAGGGGAAACTTACAACAGGTTAAGAATGGTCTGGGATTTCAAGGCATTGGATTGCTGTACCAAGGGACAGTAAAACGCCAAGCCGGTGAGCGTCGGTGGGGTGTGGGAGCTCCCACAGCTCGGTGTATGTGGAGACCACGACACCCCCACCCTAACCCTCCCCTCAAGGGGAGGGGACGGCATCGGGGCAAGCCGCTAGGCGGCGTCGGTTTCCTTGTCGTCGGCCGGTGGCGGCTTGGCGGTTACGTCGGGAATGCGCACGTCGGTGACGTCGGTGATGGTGACGCGGCGGCTGCCGACGCTGAGCACCGGTACGGCGCCGGTGAAGTCCACGGCCGTGACGATGCCGATCGAGGCGGTGCTGATGCGCACGGGCTTGCCATTGGCATCGGCGCCCTTGATCTCGACACTATAGACGCCGTTGGGGCGAATATTGCCGTCACTGCCCTTGCCATCCCAGCGGAAGGTGCCGGGGCCCATTTCCAGCGGGCCGGTCTCGACATAGACGATCTCGCCCTTGGCGTCCTTGATGGTCACGGTGGCGTTGGCGGCGTTGGCGTCGGCGCTATAGGCCCAGAACACCGCATTGGTGTCGCTGAGCTCGCCGGTCTTGCCCGAGGAGGTCACTTCCTTGCCGATATAGGACACCGCGTCCGATTTGGCGGTGTTCTGGCTCGACTGCATCAGCGCGGCCAGGAACTCATTGGTCTTGAGCTGCTGCTCGACGCCGGTGAACTGCACCAGCTGGGCGGTGAACTGGTTGGTGTCCAACGGGTCCATCGGGTTCTGGTTCTTGAGCTGGGTGGTCAAGATGTTGAGGAAGGTGTCGAAATTATCCGCGATGGTCGACCGCGAAGTCGCCATCTGGTTGGCGCCTGAATTGCCCGAAACACCGCTGACGGCCATGCCACCTGCTCCTTATGCGAGAATGTTGACACCGCTGGCACTGAGATTGCCGCGGTAAAGGTTGACGGTCGGGGGCGGCGCCTCGTCGGCAGTCGCGGCCAGCTCGGCGTCGAACAGGGAGCGGCCGCCATTGCCGTCCTGCTGGCCACCGCTGAAAGGGTTCTGCTTGAGCGAGAATTCCAGATTGGTCTTGGCGCCATCAAGGCCCGCCTGCTGCAGCGCCCGTTCCAGCCCGCGCTGGTCGCGCTGCATCAGATCGAGCGTTTCGGCCTTTTCCACGGTCAGTCTGGCATTGACCTTGCCGGAGGCGTCGATATCGAGCCGCACATCGATCTTGCCCAATTCGGCCGGGTCGAGGCGGATCTGGAAGCGGGTATTGCCGTCGCTGACCTGGCGCACCAGCTCGAAAGCAAGCTGGGGCAGGTTGAGCTGTTGCTGGTTGGTCTGATAGCCGGCCTGCACCACGCGCGGCGCGGCCACGATATCGGCGCGCGCTGCCGGCGCGGACTGGGTCGCGACGGGTGCCTCGGGCTGGGTGTCGACGGCAGCGGCAACCGCCGTGGGGCGGGCATCCACCGGCTTGCGGTCATCGGGCTTGGCCTCGGCGGTGGTGCCGGTGGGCTGGGGCTTGAGCGGGGCGTCGGCGGGCTCGGCGTCGGGATCGGTGGCAATGTCGGCTTTGCCCTTGCCGGTCAGGGCCGGCTCGGTCAGCTTGAGTTCGGGCGTCGCCAGCACGGGTTCGGCCGGCTTGGGCGGGGTGGTGAGCCGGGACAAGGCGGCCTCCAGCTCGGCGTCATCCGGCAAGGTCAGCTGGTCGTCGCCATTGAGCGCCGCGAGCAGGGCGGTAAGCTTTTCGCCCAGCGTCTTGGCTTGGGCGCTCAGCGTCGCGTCGGTGGTGGCCGCGCCGTCGAGCAGGGATTTGGCGATTGGGCCCAAAGCTGCGGTCAGCCGGGCTTCGAAACTGGACTCATCGGTTGCCAGCGCGGCGAGATCGCCGAGCACGGGCAGGGCATCGAGGTCGAGGCCGAGCGCTTCGCTCAGGCTGGTCAGCGCGGCGTCGAGGCGCTTGAGGGCTTCAGCATCGAGCGGTTCGCCGGCAGCGAGCCGGGCCTGCAGGTCGGCCAGGCCGTCGATGATTTCGGCGAGTAGCGGCGCGGTTTCCGGCGCGGCCTGGGCTGGGATGACGGCATCGATGACGGCGGCAATCGCGTCGGGGTCGTCCTGGCGCTGGGCCTCGTCGCCGCCGGAGCCGGCAGACGGCGTGGTCGGGCTGCGCTCGATAGCGGGTTCGGGCTTGGCGGCGGCAGTCGCTTCGGCCGGCTTGGCGGCATTGCCCACCAGCGCAGCAAAAACATCACGCGCGCCACGATCCGCCCCCGCAGCGCCATTGAGGCTCTTGCTGGAGGTGATGCCGGCGACGGCGCTGGTAACGGTCAGATGTGATGCCACGCAAGCGGCCCCGTAAAAGTGAGACTAGTCCGCCAGAGCTGATGCAAGTGTGGTGCCAAGTTGGGATGTGGTGAAAATCGACGCAAAAACAATGGCTTGATGGCGCGGGCGTGAAAGTGGCTCAGGCCCCGGCGGCAAGAGCTGCTGCGGCAGCGGCAATTGTTGCCGGGCGGTGGCGTTGCAGCCGCGCCGAGAACAGCGTAAAAGCCGCCCACTCGTCCGCTGGCCCTTGAACCCACCCGGATACTGGAACACACATGTTGAACTCGCTTGATATTGCCAAACGTCCCGAAGACACGCGCATTGTGGTCGCGATGTCAGGGGGCGTTGATTCCTCGGTCGTTGCCGGCCTGTTGGCCCGACAGGGCTATGACGTCGTCGGCGTCACACTGCAGCTGTACGACCATGGTGAAGCCACCCATCGCAAAGGCGCGTGCTGTGCCGGGCAGGATATTCACGACGCGCGCCGGGTCGCTGCCGCGCTTGGGATTCCCCATTATGTGCTCGACTATGAAGAGCGCTTCAAAAAGAGCGTCATTGCGCCCTTTGCCAATGCCTATCAGCAGGGGGAAACCCCGGTGCCCTGCATTGCCTGCAATCAGTCGGTCAAATTCGTCGACCTGATGGCAGTGGCGCGGGATCTGGGCGCCGATGCGCTGGCGACCGGGCATTATGTGCAGTCGCGGCTGGGTGACGATGGGCGGCGGCAGTTGTTCCGCCCGGTCGATGCCGAGCGCGACCAGACCTATTTCCTGTTTGCCACCACCCAGGCGCAGCTGGATTATCTACGCTTCCCGCTGGGCGGGATGAGCAAGGCCGAAGTGCGCGAGCTGGCCCGCGACATGGGGCTCGAAATCGCCGAAAAGCACGACAGTCAGGACATCTGCTTCGTGCCGCAGGGCAAATATTCCGACATCATCCGCAAGATGCATCCCGAGGCGGTGGCGACCGGCGAGATTGTGCATCTCGACGGCCGCGTGCTGGGCACGCATGAGGGGATCGTCAATTACACTATCGGCCAGCGCAAGGGTCTGGGCGTGGCGGCGGCCGAGCCGCTCTATGTCATCAAGCTGGAGCACAAGACCGGCCGGGTGATCGTTGGCCCGCGCGAGGCGCTGAAGACCCATACGGTGCGGTTGCGCAATGTGAACTGGCTGGGCGGCACGCCGCTGAGCCAGCTGAGCGCCGGCAATGGCGCGCCAGTGGAAGTCAAGGTGCGCTCGACGCGGGGGCCGCAGCCGGCGGTGATCCAGGAACGCGATGGCGAGGTGTTCGTGACGCTGGTGTCGGGCGAATATGGGATTTCGCCGGGGCAGGCCTGCGTGTTTTACGCCGATGATACGCCGACTTCGGAAGTCTGGGGCGGCGGGTTTATTGCCGAGGCGGTGCCGCAGGTGTTTGCGGCATAATTTGCCTTCAGCATCCAAAAACGCGATGTCATCCCGGCCTTGAGCCGGGACCCATCTTGAGATGGTTGCAACGGCGCGATTTGGGGATGGGCCCCGGCTCAAGGCCGGGGTGACACCGTGGATGGGGCGTGTTTTGTTTGCCCCTCCCAAGGGGCGAGGGGTGGGGCGCTATTGGGCGGCCGGAGCCTCGGCCGGGGCCTCAACCGCGGCGGCGTCTTTGGCGGCGGTGCTGGCTTCCTTGAGTTCCTGGTAGGAACTCAGCCCGCCCATGGCGGTGGAAATGGCGATCAGCACCAGTGCGGCGCCCAGGATCAGCAGCACGATACGCGAGCGGGTCAGCGCGAAGGGGCTCAGCTTGGGTTCGTCCATCGGATCAGCCTTCAAATAAATCTGCGCAAAGCACCCAAGGACTGGGCGCGCACCAGCGTCTTATCACTACAATGCAGCCGACTCTAGGCAGAGATGGTGATGGAGCTCTATGCCGCAGCGCCGGCCGAGGCAGCGAACGCGGTGACGCGGGCGCTGGTGGTGCGTGCGCAAAATGGCGATCCCGACGCCTTCTCAGAGCTGCTTGAGAGCCATTATGACCAGATCTTTCGCACCGCCTGGAAATGGTGCGGCAATCGCGCCGATGCCGAGGATATTGCCCAGGATGTCTGCGTCAAGCTGGGTGCGGCGCTTGCCGGATTTGACGGGCGCAGTGCGTTTTCCAGCTGGGTCTATCGCATCACGCTCAATGCGGTGCGCGATCTGCAGCGGGCTGGACAACGGCGCGGCAAATATGCCGATGCCTATGCCGAAGTGACGCCGGACGAACAGCCCGCCGACCAGGAAGAGGCCGCCACCAGCCGCCAGCTGTGGATCGCCGTGCGGGGCCTGCCGGAGAAGCAGCGCGACGCGGTGCTGTTGGTCTATGCCGAAGAATTGAGCCACGCGGACGCGGCCGAGATCATGGGCATTCGCGAGGCCACGGTGTCCTGGCATGTGCATGAGGCCCGCAAGACCCTGAGGGGGCTGCTATGAGTGACCACGATCCCCTGAACCGGCTAGAAGGTGCGACCACGCCCGCCCCGCATGCGGATGCTAAAGCGCGTGCGCTGGCGGCGGGCCGGGCCGCGTTTGCCGCCAGCCAGCAAAAAACCGCCCCGACGCCCCAAGGAAGTCATTGGGGCCAGCGTCTCAAATCCATCATCAGCTCCTCCAAAAGGATTTCGATCATGGATTTGCGTCTCCCCATTGGCACTGCCGCCATTGCGCTGCTCGTGCTGCCGCTTGGCTATCAGCTCTATACGACGACCTCGATGACTCCCGCCGAGAGCGTCGCGGTGCCGCAGCAGGTCGAGATCGCGCCGGCGCCGGCCGACGTGCCGGTGGCCACTGCCCAGACCAAGGCGGAGGCGCCCAACATCGCCGCCCGGCCCGCCCCCGAAATGGCGCGCCAGCCGGCGCCGAGCATCGCCCTCGACAGCAGCGTGGCCAACCGGGTGCAGTCGATGGCGCCTGCCGGCGCCATGGCAGAGAGCGAGGCGCTGTATGCGCCAGCGCCCATGCCCGTCGGCGGGGCAATGCCGAGCGAGCCGAGCGGCGACCAGTTCACCAGCTTTGACGAGCAGCGGCTCAAAATCGTGGCCGATGAGCCGGTGTCGACCTTCTCGATCGATGTCGATACCGCCAGCTATGCCTATGTGCGGCGGCTGCTGGAGGACGGCTATCTGCCCGGGCCCGATGCGGTGCGCATCGAGGAGCTGATCAATTATTTCCCCTATGATTACAAAGCTGCCGAAAGCGCCGCAGTGCCGTTCCAGCCGAGCGTGGCGGTTTATCCGACGCCGTGGAACCCCAAGACGCAATTGCTGCAGATCGGCATCAAGGGCTATGTGCCGGCGGCTGGCGAAGACAGAGCGAGCAATCTGGTGTTCCTCATCGACACCTCGGGCTCGATGGATGCGCCGGACAAGCTGCCGCTGCTCAAGCGCGCCTTTGGCCTGCTGGTCGATCAACTGTCGGGCAATGATAGTGTGTCCATCGTCGCCTATGCCGGCTCGGCCGGGGTGGTGCTGGAGCCGACCTCGGCCACAGACAAGGCCAAGATTTTGGGCGCGCTGGACCAGCTGTCGGCGGGCGGCAGCACGGCGGGCGCCGAGGGGATTACCCTGGCCTATCGGCTGGCCGAACAGGCCAAGGTGAGCGGCGGCACCAATCGGGTGATCCTGGCCACCGATGGCGATTTCAATGTCGGGATCGATGATCCTGAGGCGCTCAAGGACTTCATCAAGCTCAAGCGCGATAGTGGCGTGACGCTATCGGTGCTCGGTTTTGGGCGCGGCAATCTAGATGACGCGACGATGCAGGCGCTGGCCCAGACCGGCAATGGCAATGCCAGCTATATTGCCAGCTTCCGCGAGGCGCAGAAGGTGCTGGTCGAGGAAATCGGCGGCACGCTCGACATGATCGCCAAGGATGTGAAAATCCAGGTCGAGTTCAATCCGGGCGTGGTCAGCGAATATCGGTTGATCGGCTATGAGACGCGGGCGCTCAACCGCGAGGATTTCAACAATGATGCGGTGGATGCCGGCGATATTGGCGCCGGGCATACCGTAACCGCGCTCTATGAAATCACCCCGGTGGGTTCGGGGGGCGAGCTGGTTGATCCGCTGCGCTATGGGCAAGCGAGCGAGACGGCGGCGGCGGGCGATGAAATCGCCTTCCTCAAGATGCGCTACAAGCTGCCGGACAGCGATGTCAGCCAGCTGATCGAAACGCCGGTGACGCCGAGCGTGGTCTATGGCGATATCGCCGAGGTTAGCGACGACATGCGCTTTGCCGCCGCGGTGGCGGCGTTTGGGCAGAAGCTCAAGGGCAGTGACTATGGCAGCGCCATGGACTGGGACGGGGTGGAGGCGCTGGCCCGCTCGGGCAAGGGGGCGGATGAGGCTGGCTATCGGGCGGAGTTTATCCAACTGATCAAGACGGCGGCGCTGCTGCAGCGGGATGGGGCGAGCAAGGCGACTGGCGCGGACAACGCTATCACGCCCTGACGCATTCTATGCGGCTGGTGTTGCCCCGCCCACGATGTCACCCCGGCGAAAGCCGGGATCCATCCTGAGATCTCAAGATGGATCCCGGCTCAAGGCCGGGATGACACCGTGTTTTTGATCGTCTCTACAACCCCAGCGCCATCCTCACCCAATCATGTACAGTGCCGCTCCCAATCCCCGGAGGCCGCGTTGCGCAATTTCGATTTCAGTTCCTGGCAGGGCGTGCTCACCACTGTGCTCGGCCTGGCCATGTTCACCCTGATCGGCATCGGCATTCGCCTGCTGATGATGGTCACCATCCAGCAGCGGCAGCAGCGGCAAAACCGGCAGATCAACGAGCGGCTGAAGACGCTGATCGCCGCCTATAAGGTGCTGGGCGGCTCGTTCACCGGCACGCTGACGGTCAGCCCGATCCATTTGCGCCAATTGCGCCGCGATGAGGCCGAAGGCGATGCGGTGGCCGAACCCACTGGCGATGGCGATGGCGAAGGCTCGGACCGGACGCGGCGGATTCGCGATGCGGTGGAAGCCTCGCTGTCCGACATCATCCTGCTGGGCACCGAGGAGCAGGTGCGGCTGGCCGAACAGGCGGCGCGCGAACTGGTGGCTGGCCGGCCGGTGCATACTCATGATCTCGTGGTGTCGCTGCGCAATTTCATCCGCAAGGCGCTCGATCTTGACGGCATTCCCGCCGATCTCACCATCCCGATGCAGGGCCCGACCCGCCCCGGCAGTGCCGGCGGCGGCGGGCGCGGCAAGGGTGAAGGCGGGCAGGGTAGTAGTGGTGGCGGTGGCGGCGGCGGTATGGGTGGCGGAATGGGTGGTGGGGGCATGGGCGGTGGCGGTATGGGCACCGACGACCCGACCCCGCCGCGCTAGCCAGCCACAAAAAAAAGCCCCCTCCCCAGCGGGGAGAGGGCGGACCAGCGCTTTACAGGATCTCGTCACACCGTCACCACCCGGCTTGTCCGGGTGGTCCAGGGATGCGTGAACATCGCTGGATTGCCGGGACAGGCCCGGCAATGACGGTTGAACCAAGATCCAGGCCTAGACAGGCATCGTCTTACACCAGCGGCTTCAAGCCGGCTTCGATGCTGGCGCGGCGGCCTTCGAGGAAGGGCGGCAGGGCCAGGCTTTCGCCCAGGGTTTCCAGCGGCTCGTCGGCGGTGAAGCCGGGAACGTCGGTGGCGATTTCGAACAGGATGCCGTTCGGCTCGCGGAAATAGAGCGAGGTGAAGTAATAGCGCTCCACTTCGCCGCTCGAGCGCAGGCCGGCCTGGGTGACCCGCGCGATCCACTGGCGCAGGCTATCCTGATCCGGGGTGCGGAAAGCCACGTGATGCACGCCACCGGCGCCGGGACGGGCGGGCGACAAGCTCGGATCGACCACCACATGCAGTTCGGCGCCGGGGCCGCCCGGACCCATCTCGAAGACATGGGTTTCGGGGGTGTGGCTGGTCATGGCGTAGGAGCGAACCTTGCGCATATTCATCACCTGGGTCAGCACCGCCTCGGTGCGATCCAGCCGCGGCACGGCCATGCTGATGGGCCCGAGGCCAATGATCTGGCGCTCGACCGGCACCGGGCTTTTGGCCCAGGGCTTCACCTTGTTGGCGGAGTCGATCACCATGCGGAAGCGCTGGCCCTCGAAATCCTCGAAATCGAGCGAGAGCTGGCCATTGCGCTCCTTGATGGCGCTGGTGCCGACATTGTGGGTCTGCAGATGGTCCTTCCACCAATTGAGGCTGTCCTCGCTATCGACGCGCAGACCGGTGCGGCTCACCGTGTGGTTGCCGCGCTTTTCCGGTGCCGCGTCGAAGTCGAAGAAGGTCAGATCGGCGCCGGGCGACGCCACGCCGTCACCATAGAACAGGTGATAAGCGGTGGTGTCGTCCTGGTTGACGGTCTTCTTGATCAGCCGCATGCCCAGGGTCTGGGTGTAGAAGGCGAGGTTCTTCTTGGCCTCGGCGGTGACCGCCGTGAGGTGATGGATGCCTCCGAGTTCGAGCGTCATGTTTTGTCTCCTGCTGTCGGCGGGGTTGGGCGCCGCTGTGTTGAGCTAGATGTAGGCCAGACGGGACGGTTTGTGCAGACGGACAATTTCGACAGACTGGTGTCGATTATCGAACGATGGATAGCGGGCGTCGGCGCACCCCGTTCCGGCGCCCAGAAGCATGCGGCGACGAAATGGTGTGTTGAATCATCGTCACTGGTGTCTTGACAGCACGGCGTGCTAAACTTAGGTAAGTCGCGTCGCCGGGGAAACCCGCGCAGCCCCTTGAGGCGGAGTAGCTCAGTTGGTTAGAGCGGCGGAATCATAATCCGTGTGTCCCCAGTTCAAATCTGGGCTTCGCTACCAAATTAGCTGATTAAATTCAGCCACTTAGAGAGGGCCGTTGGTCGAATGACCAGCGGCCCTCGTTTTATTTCTATCCCCAGGAAATACGGGCTATTCCGGCGTTTTCCGTGGAAGCACGGCAAGTCCACGGCACACGCGTTGGCACATGATCCGCGACTTTTCGTGGAGAAGAAGATCGTGTTGAGGGGGAAGAAGGCGATCCGCCCACCCTCACCCACCCCCAGCTTCATCAAATCTGGGGCAAGCGCCGCAGGCGCTAGCGGACAAATCCGCAGTCAAGTCTGCCTCAGGCCCCGTCCTCAAAATGTGCGCGACAGCGCAAGCGACGCCACATCACCATTCTGGTCCAGCCGTCGCGGACCAGATCGAGCCAAGCGACATTATGAGGAAGGAAGAGGCAGACGACCTTGGCGCTAAGCCACAGTGCATCCAGGCCACGAAAGTCTGAGATGAGCCGGAAGCGACACGTCCTTGGCGACAGTAACACCTCGGTTCTCGGACCTAAACCTTCACGGTCGCGATTTCAGCGTCGAATCTGCCTTCTTTCCGAGCGGTCGCAGCGCGCGCAGGCTGCTTCATAAATGGGCATTCGAAAAAATCGACTGCACATGCATCACTAATGCCTTGACACGAACTCGCCCAAAGTCCTCAATGTGATCATTGATCAAAAGTCGCTTGGCGATTTGGTCAGCGTGTAGTTGAGCAGTGGATGGGAGTGTCCCAATGGGCATGCGTATGTCGTGTGATACGGGCGGAACGTTTACCGATCTTGCGGTCGCGACCGATGATGAGATCAGAATTTTCAAGAGCCTGACGACCCCGCATGATCCGGTTGAGGGCATTCTCAATGCCATCGGCCTAGCTGCGATCCACTATGGCCTCGACACCGTTGACCTGCTTTCGAGCGTCGAGAGCTTTATGCATGCCACGACCCGATCGCTCAACGCAGTGCTGACTGGAAACGTCGCCCGAACAGCATTTCTGACCACCAAAGGGCATCCGGATATCCTGGTGATCCGAGAGGGTGGTCGCTCGGACCCGTTCGACTACTCGATGCCCTATCCTTCGCCCTATGTGCCGCGTTCGATGACCTTTGAGATCGACGAACGCATCGGCCCGCACGGCGCCATTATTCAGCCACTTGATGAGCAGGCGGTGGTCGACCTGCTGTGGCAGGTGCGCGAGCGCAATGTCGAAGCTATCGGCGTCTGCCTGATGTGGTCGATCTCCAATGGTGCGCATGAAAAGCGCGTCGGCGAGTTGATCGAAAAAACCTTGCCGGGCATTCCCTACACGCTGTCCCACCAGCTTAATCCCACTCTGCGCGAGTATCGCCGCGCGTCGGCCGCCTGCATGGATGCGTCGCTGAAGCCGACCATGCATCACTATCTTAGCAGCCTGAAATCCCGGCTTATCGGCGCTGGCTTTGCCGGCCGGCTGTTGATGGTGACCTCGCAGGGTGGGGTCATGGACGCTGACGCAGTGGCGGCGGCACCAATCCATGCTCTTAATTCCGGTCCGGCCATGGCGCCCGTTGCCGGGCGGTTTTACGCCAAGCGCGATGCGGGCAGCGATGTGGCCATCGTCGCCGATACGGGCGGCACCAGCTATGACGTTTCCATCGTTCGACAGGGGCGTATTCCGCGTACCAAGGAGACGTGGATCGGCCAGCCGTTCCAGGGGCACATGACGGGATTTCCCTCGGTTGACGTGACCAGCGTTGGTGCAGGCGGCGGCTCGATCGCCTGGGTGGACGAGGGCGGGCTGCTGCATGTTGGTCCCCAAAGTGCGGGCGCCATGCCGGGACCGGTCAGCTATGGACGTGGCGGCACGCTGCCTACGGTTACCGATTGCTCGCTGATCCTCGGCTATCTCGATCCGGGTTTTTTCCTCGGCGGTACGATGCTGTTGGACGTGGAGAGTGCCCGCAAGGCGCTCGATATCAACGTCGCCCAGAAGCTCGGTGTGAGCATCGAAGACGCCGCTTTGGCGGTCATGTCACTCACGACAGAGAAGATGGTCGGCGCCATCGAGGATATCACCGTCAATCAAGGTATCGACACGTCATCTGCCGTGATGATTGGTGGGGGCGGGGCCGGTGGTCTCAATGCGGTTGCCGTCGGTCGGCGCCTGGGCTGCAAGTCGGTGCTAATCCCGGAGACTGGCGCGACCTTGAGCGCCGTCGGCGCATTGATGTCGGAACTCTATGGCGAGTTCACCAAGGTCAGCTACATGACCAGCGCGGATTTCGATGCCGCGGCGGCCAATGCTGTCATTGCCGAGTTGAAGGCCAAGTGCCGAGAATTTATCGAAGCCTATGGCCATGGCGCGGTCTCGACTTCGATCGAGGTCGCGGTGGAGGCGCGCTATCCCAAGCAGGTCTGGGAAATTGAGATTGGCGTACCCGACGACGATTTCAGCAAGCCTGATGTGCTGCCGACGCTGATCCAGGCCTTCCATGCCGAACACCGGACGCTGTTCCAGATCTCTGATGATCAGTCGGGCATCGAGATTATTGCCTGGCGCGCCTATGTCCGCTGCAAGCTGCAGAGTGAAAGTGCGCACAAGACGATCACCGTGACGGGTGAGCCCCAACAGTTGCACCGGCCTGTCTACCTCGCTGGCGAGGGCTGGACCGATGTCGAAGTGCGCCGTGTCGACGAGATGGCGCCGGGTGTGGCCATGGCAGGTCCCGCCATTGTGGAGTCGCCTTTCACCACCGTTGTCATCGATCGGGGGACCATCGCAAGCCGCAGTACGGCCGGCGGCCTCGTGGTGCAGCTATGATTTCGGGGAATTCTGACATGACCAAGAGCAATGCAAATTCCGGCGTGCAGATGGCAATTTTGGCCAGCCGTATCGACGGTATCGCCCGCAAGATGGCCAACACCCTGTTCCGAACGGCACGTTCTGGCGTGCTGAACAGCGGCCATGATTTTTCCTGCGTCGTGCTCACCGCCGATTTTCGCCTCATCGCCGGCGCTGTCAGCCTCCCGGCCCACGTCATGGCCGGTCCCGATGAAATTGCGCGTTATGTCAGCCAGATGCACCCCGAGATGCGGCGCGGCGATGCGTTTCTGCACAACTCGCCCTATCACGGCAACTCGCACGCCGCCGACCATTGCCTGGTCGTACCGGTTATCGATGACGATGGCGTGCATCGCTACACGGTGATCGCCAAGGCCCACCAGGCCGACTGCGGTAACTCCAAGCCGACCACCTATATTGGCGACGCGGCCGACGTATACGAAGAGGGCGCGCTGATTTTCCCGGCGGTCCAGATTCAGCGCGATTACAAGGATATCGGCGACGTCATCCGCATGTGTCAGACCCGCATCCGCGTTCCAGATATCTGGTGGGGTGACTATCTCGCCTCACTTGGAGCGGTGCGCATTGGCGAGCGGGAACTGCTGTCACTCGGCAAGGAAGTTGGCTGGGATCGGCTGGCCAACCATGTTGAAGAATGGTTCGACTATTCGGAACGCCGCATTGCCACGGCGATCGGTCGCCTCCAGAGCGGCTCGGTGACGGTCTCTTCTACCCACGATCCGTTTCCGGGTGCTCCAGATGGCATTGCTGTCGAGGTCAAGCTGACACTCGACGCCGAGGCCGGGCGCATCGAGATCGACCTGCGGGACAACCCGGACTGCCTGCCGTGCGGCCTCAACCTGACCGAGGGTACGTCCCGCAGCGCAGCGCTGGTTGGTGTTTTCAATGGTCTGGGTGATCACACCATTCCGGCCAATGCCGGCTCGTTCCGGCGCCTGACAGTTCACCTGCGCGAAAACTGCGTTGTTGGCATTCCACGTCACCCTTTCAGCTGCTCGGTCGCTACAACCAATCTGGCAGACCGGGTTGCCTCGCCGGTGCAGCGCGCCATCGCCCAGATTTCGCCCGGCTTTGGCATGGCCGAGGGTGGTCCGATCTTCCCGCCGGCTGGCGGTGTGATTTCGGGCAATGACCCGCGGCGCGGCAACACTGCCTATGTGAACCAGGTCCACCTGGGGATCACGGGCGGGCCGGCTACCCCCAGCCAGGACGGCTGGTTGACCCTGATCCACGTCGGCAATGCGGGCCTATGCCGCCACGACTGCATCGAGGTCGACGAGTTGAGCTATCCGATCACGGTCTGGGAACGACGGATCCTTTCCGACACGGCTGGCGCTGGCAAGTTCCGCGGCGCGCCCTCGGTTAGAGTGGAATTTGGTCCGTCCGAGAATGCCAGCATGCGCGTGTTCTACAATGCTGACGGGATGATCAATGTCGCTCAGGGCGCTGTTGGCGGTCTGCCCGGTTCTGCCACCGGCGCGCTCAAGCGTCTCAACAACGGCAGTCTGGAGCAGCAGGAAGCCTGCGGTGGCGTTTCGCTCAGCCAGAACGAACGCATTGTCTCCATCTCTTCCGGTGGCGGCGGCTATGGCCTGCCGTTCGAGCGCGACGAAGCTTCGGTCGCCCTCGACGTCAGCGAGGGCTACTTCACCCGGGACAAGGCGGAAGAGCTGTTTGGCGTGGTGCTGACCGAGAACGGCGCCGTCGACCAGCAAGCAACCGTCACCGCGCGGCAGGCGATGCGCGCCTGATCGAGGGGAGAAAGGCATGGCCATGACCCATTTTGCCCAGACCGATACGGATCGGCCGGCACTGCTGGAGATGCGCAATATCAGCAAGACGTTCGGCGTCTTGCGAGCGCTCAAGGATGTGTCCCTGTCGGTCCATGCCGGAGAAATCCATGCATTGATGGGCGAAAATGGTGCTGGCAAGTCTACGCTTATGGGCATCCTGTCGGGGAATACCCCGGCCGATGCCGGCGGCCAGATCCTGATGGACGGCCAGCTGCGCGACGTGCGCAACCCCATAGATGCCCGCAAGCTGGGCATTGCCATAATTCACCAGGAACTTGCCCTGGCCGAGAACATCACCGTCATGGACAACATGACGCTGGGCAATGAGCCATCGCACTGGGGCATCCGCTCCCGTGCTCGGCTCAAGGCATTGTGTCAGCCGGTGTTGGAACGCTTGGGACTGGCTTGGGCGCGCGATCGCAAGGTCGGTACCCTGTCGGTTGCCGAGCGGCAGATGGTGGAGATCGGCCGCGCCCTGATGCTCGACGCGCGGGTGCTCGTCATGGACGAGCCGACGACATCGCTGTCTTCGCGCGAGACCGACCGGCTTTTTTCCATTGTGCGCCAGCTCCGCGAGGAGGGTAGGGCGATCGTTTACATCAGCCACCGGATGAACGAGATCTACGATCTGGCCGATCGCGTGTCGGTGCTGCGGGACGGCGCCTATGTCGGTCAGTTGCAGCGGGACGAAATTGCTGCCGACCGTCTCGTCGCCATGATGGTTGGGCGCGACATTTCAACTTTTTATACCAAGGACGGCGATGCCCGAACCGACCTGTCGGCGGCGCCGGTGGTGCTGTCGGTGCAGGAGCTTGGCGACGGTGACTGGATTGGCCCCTGCAGCTTCGACATTCGTGCCGGCGAAGTGCTCGGTCTTGCCGGGCTCGTCGGCGCCGGACGAACTGAACTCGCGCGCCTGATCTTTGCCGCTGATCGTCCGCGGAACGGGTCGATTTCGCTTAATGGCAAGCTGTTGGCGCTGTCCGAGCCGGTGGATGCGCTGGAAGCGGGGATCGCCTACCTGACTGAGGACCGAAAAGGGCTGGGGCTGCTGCTCGACATGTCTGTGCGCAGCAACCTCAACCTCAACGTCATCGCGGACGACGCGAGTGCACGATTACTTCTGGATAAGTCCAAGGCCAAGCAGCGTTCTGCCGACGCCATCAAGGCTATGGCCATCCGCGTTCACGACGATCGCACCCTGGTCGGCACCCTTTCGGGCGGCAACCAGCAAAAGGTGCTGCTGTCACGTCTCCTGCAGCGCAATCCGTTTGTGCTCATTCTCGATGAACCAACGCGCGGGGTGGATGTCGGCGCCAAGTCCGAAATCTACAAGATCATCAGCGGTCTCGCTGCCGCAGGCGTTGCCGTGCTCGTCATTTCCAGCGAGCTACCCGAAATCATCGGCATTGCCGACCGCGTACTGGTGATGCGCGAAGGCCTGATCGCCGGCGAGTTGGGCGGCTTCACCGGTCTGTCCATCACCCAGGAAGCCATCATCAGCATTGCGACCGGCTCCGCGCCAGCGTCAGCGACCGCCTAGAACAGATCCAAAGGAAAAGCCATGCAGAGCCCATCTCAAACCGCGGCGGCGTCGGAAAAGCAGGCGCATGTCGGCTCCTTCATCCGGGCTGTCGGCATGCTGCCGATCCTGATCCTGCTGGTCATCGTCTTCCAGTTGCTGAGCGGCTATCTGCAGACGGGCGATCTCGTCGCCGCGTGGGGTTCCGGACGCGTGGTATCGGTCCAGAACCTTTCGATCGTGGCGCAGCAGGCGTCCATCAATATTGTGCTCGCGGCCGGCATGACCTTTGTCATCATTACCGGCGGGATCGACCTGTCGGTGGGGTCCGTGCTGGCAGCCGCGGCTATGGTCGGCGTCCTGGTTTCGCTCGATCCCAATATCGGAGCTTTTACAGCCGTCGGACTGGCGCTGGGCATGGGCCTGCTGCTCGGGATGGCCAATGGCACGCTGATCTCTGTATTCAAGCTGCAGCCATTCATCGTGACGCTTGGCGCACTGACGGCCGTACGCGGCCTGGCTCGACTTATCGGTAACGACCAGACCGTATTCAACCGAGACTTGCCTTTCGCGGCCATTGGCAATGGTAATTTTTTCGGCGTGCCGTGGATGGTGATCATTGCACTGGCCGTGGTGGTCGTCTCCTGGTTCATCCTGCGCTTCACCGTGCTCGGCGTGCGGATCTATGCGGTTGGCGGCAATCCCAAGGCAGCTCGATTGAGCGGTATCCGCGTGTGGCAGGTAATCCTGTTTACCTACGGCATGTCGGGCCTGTTGGCCGGGCTCGGCGGGGTCATGTCGGCCTCGCGTCTCTATGCGGCCAACGGCCTGCAGCTGGGGCAATCCTATGAGCTCGATGCGATTGCGGCAGTGATCCTGGGCGGCACCCGCTTTGTCGGCGGCGTGGGTTCTATCTGGGGAACGCTGGTTGGAGCCCTGATCATCGCCGTGTTGACCAACGGCCTCGTGCTGATCGGGGTCAGCGACGTCTGGCAGTACATCATCAAGGGTTTCGTGATCATCGGAGCGGTCATTCTCGATCGGCTCCGGCAGTAGATGACGCTCCCACCTAGGGCGGGGCGGTCGTGTCCTCAGGGCGCGGCCTGAAGGTTAGGCAACAAGGAATAGACCAATGAAAGCGACTATAATCTCAGCACTCGCCGTCCTTGCCTTGAGCAGCGTGGCCGTGCATTCAGCAGAAGAACTAACCTCTATCGGCATATCCGTAGGGTCGCTGGGCAACCCCTATTACGTCGCCTTGGCCAAGGGTGCAGAAGACGCCGCCAAGGCGATCAATCCCGATGTTCGCACCACGACGCTAGGCTTTGAGCTCGACCTCAACAAGCAGTTCGAGCAGATCGACAATTTTATTGCTGCCGGCGTTGACCTGATCGTCATCACAGCGGCCGATCCGGTTGCCGTCGAGTCAGCCGTGGCCCGCGCCCAGGCCGCCGGCATCAAGGTGCTGGCCGTCGATACCGGCGTTGCCAATGCCGATATCGTTGTCACCACCGACAATGTGAAAGCCGGCGAAATTGCCTGCCAATTCATCGTCGACGAGCTCAAGGGCAGTGGCGATGTGGTCATTCAGAACGGGCCACAGAATTCGGCGGTGATCGACCGCATCAATGGCTGCAAGGCAGTGTTCGCCGCCAATGCCGGCATCAACGTTCTGGCGGACAATCAGGACGGCAAGAGCTCGCGCGATGGCGGCATGGCAGTGATGCTGAGCGATCTGACGCGATTTGCTAATATCGATGCGGTGTTTGCCTGCTGCGATCCGCAGGCCCTGGGTAGCGATCTGGCGGCCAAGCAGCTCGGCCGTGGCGACATCATCATCACTTCGGTCGATGGTGCTCCCGATATCGTGGAAGCCCTGAAGGCCGACACGCTGGTGGAGGCTTCGGCCAGCCAGGACCCCTATGGCATGGCGCAGCTTGCCGTGAAGATGGGCTATGACCTGATGAACGGAACAGTGCCGGCCGAAAAGCTGATCTTGGTTGAGCCCAAGCTGGTGACCCGCGCCAATGTCGACGAATACAAGGGCTGGACCGGCAACTAAGCCGATCCAACACCAACGATGCCGGGCGGTTGCCGCCCGGTATTTTTCAATCTGGAGCTGAGCAATGGGTGAGCTGACTGGCAAGGTTGCCTTGGTAACCGGTGGCAATGGCGGGATTGGCTTGGCCATGGCACGCGCATTGGCCGGCGCGGGAGCGACAATAGCCATCGTTGGTCGCGATACGGCAAAGAATGCCGCGGCGGTTGAGGTTCTGACGCATCCCACTGCTCCGCCGCCCTTGGCTCTTGAGGGAAACATGACAGATGAGCAGAGTGTCAAGGCGACACTGGAACGCGTTGTCACGCAGTTTGGCGGCCTCGACATTCTGATCAACAATGTCGGCACCAATGACCGCAAGTTGCCTCAGGATTACGATCTGGCTGAATGGAACGCCCTGATATCCATAAACCTGACATCGGCCTTCCTGGTCTCACAGGCGGCATATCCCCTGATCTGCAGGCGCGGTGGCGGCAAGATGCTGAATGTCGGCTCGATGCTGTCGATCTTTGGATCGGCTATGTCTGCCCCCTATGCGGCTGCTAAAGGTGGAGTCGTTCAGATGACCAAGTCGTTGGCGCAGGCCTGGGCCGGGCAGAACATCCAGGTCAATGCGATTCTACCGGGCTGGATCGATACCGACCTTACGGTTGGTGCCAAGCAACAGATCCCGGATCTGCACGAACGGGTGCTCGCCCGAACACCTGCGGGTCGCTGGGGCCGGCCGGAAGACATTGGTGGCGCAGCACTATTCCTCTGCTCGTCGTCGGCAGATTTCATCACTGGCGTCAGTCTGCCGGTCGACGGAGGCTATTCGTCCGCCGGCTAAAGCGCGTCGCGATCTTTCAGATTCGCTCTATGCGCTTTAGGCCATTGTTTTTGCGCATGTCTTTATCCCGAAACCGGTTCCCACTTTCGGCAGACAGGCTCTAGACCAGAGCCAGCAGGGAATCCATGCCGTCCTTGATATCGCTGGTGATAGCCTTCTCCGCCGCGTCGGCATCTTCGTTGCGCAATGCATCGAGCGCCGCTTCGTGCATCATGTTGGAGTAGCTGTACTGCCCTTCTTTCTGCAGCAGGTGGAATGAAGGGCCGACACGCAGCCAAAGGGTCTCAATAGCACTGAGCGCGGTCTCGGAGGCCGCCTGCTTGTAGATGGTGAAATGGAACTTGTAGTTGGCGCGCACGTAGACCGCACGGTCCATCGACTTGGCGGCCGCTTCCAGTTCGGCAAGTATCTCGGTCAAGACGGCGAGGAAGGGGGCATCGACGCGCTCCGCCGCCCATCGCGCAGCGGCCGGCTCCAGTAAAAGCCGGACGCGGCGCAGGTCTCTCAGCCGCGCCGCATCAAGGTTTGGCACACCAATGGTGCGGCCGGACACCACCGTCAGGGCATTCGCCGCCGTCAGCCGCTTGAGCGCTTCGCGCACCGGCATGG
The DNA here is from genome assembly GCF_054489375.1 of Devosia sp. A449. NCBI lineage: Bacteria > Pseudomonadati > Pseudomonadota > Alphaproteobacteria > Hyphomicrobiales > Devosiaceae > Devosia > Devosia sp. A449. The sequence continues at coordinate 272,054 of NZ_JBTMWU010000003.1, forward strand.
CGCTCACACCGAATGCATCCGCCAAGCCATTAATGGTGACCAGCTGACCCGGAGCGATGCTGCCATCAAGAATGAGCTCGCAGAGCCGCTTATAGACATGTTCATGCATTGTGGAGTGGGCAATGGGCGTAATTGGCAATGTGCTCATTCGTGCTTCCCGAACCGGCCAGGTCGATTCGACTGCGGCCACCTATTGCACCTTAAGGGAAAAAAACCACCGCTTGAAGAGGTGTCGATATTTGATCTATGATCAAAAGTATCAAGAGACAGCGAACGTCTCCTCTCTAGTCAAATTGGTGTCCCATGTTTTCCATAAGCCATGCTGCCCTTTATCGCGGAGGTCTGCGGTGACAGACTATCTCTCACCCGTGAAAGGCTTGGCGGGGCTTGCCGGCCAACGCGTTATCGTTACCGCTGGAGCCGGTGGCATCGGGCTGGCTATTGTACAGGAGTTGGCTGCGCACGGTTGCCGGATCGCCATCTGTGACGTGTCCCAGGCCGCGCTCGCCAACGTTCAGGCGGAGTTCCCCGAGGTTTTCGCGATGCAAGCCGATGTGTCCGATGAGGTCGCTGTGTCCGACTTTTTTGGCGCCGCAGCAACAGCGCTGGGCGGACTGGATGCGCTGGTAAACAACGCGGGCATTTCCGGCCCCACCGGGGGCATAGAGGATATCGACCCGCAGGAATGGCGGCGGACCATCGACATTTGCCTGACCGGTCAATTTTTGTGTGCCCGTGCAGCAGTTCCCTTGCTGAAAGCGGCGGGCGGCGGCGCGATCGTCAACATGTCGTCGTCGGCCGGCCGGCATGGATATGCATTCCGCACGCCCTATTCATCGGCAAAATTCGGCGTTGTCGGGCTGACCCTGAGCCTCGCCAAGGAACTCGGACCCAGCGAAATCCGCGTCAATGCCCTGCTGCCGGGTATCGTTGCAGGCCCGCGCATGGAAAAAGTGATTTCTGATCGGGCAGGTCAGGTCGGGGTGCCGGTCGAGGAAATGCGCGAACGCTACATGCAGAATATTTCCATGCGTCGCATGGTCGATCCGGAAGATGTCGCGACCACCACCGCGTTCCTGCTGTCGCGTGCCGGTCGCAATATTTCCGGCCAACTCATCGGCGTCGACGGCAACGTCGAGACGCTCTGACCCTCCCCAAATTTCAAGCGAGAATCCAGTCATGTCCAAGGGCAGACCTGTCATCATTACCTGCGCCCTGACGGGTGCCATCCATACCCCCAGCATGTCGCCATATCTGCCGGTGACAGCCGAGGCCATCATCGCCGAGGCTCTCGCTTCGGCTGAGGCAGGCGCCGCGATACTGCATGTGCATGCGCGCAATCGCGCCGACGGTCGGCCAGATCAAAGCCCCGAGGGCTTTGCCGAACTACTGCCCTCCATCAGCGAGAATACGAATGCTGTGGTCAATCTGACCACCGGTGGCAGCCCCTTCATGAAAGTGGAAGAGCGCGTCAAGCCCGCCGTTCAGTTCGCGCCGGAACTTGCCTCGCTGAACATGGGCTCGATCAATTTCGGGCTCTATCCGATGCTGAGCAAGTATAAGGAATTCAAGTATGACTGGGAGCGCGAACATCTCGAAAACAGTCGCGACCTGATCTTCCGCAACAGCTTTGCCGACATCGAATACGTGTTGGAGGCCTGCTACGAGCAGGGAACGCGTTTCGAGTTCGAATGCTACGATATTGCCCATCTCTACAACCTGGCACACTTTGCCGATCGAGGCCTGCTCAAGGGGCCATTTTTCATCCAGTCGGTCTTTGGTTTGCTCGGGGGCATCGGCACCCACGCTGAAGACGTCATGCACATGAAGCGGACTGCGGATCGTCTGTTCGGCGGTAACTTCCAGTGGTCCGTACTGGGAGCCGGATCGAGCCAATTCCGTATCGGTGCACAATCTATCGCGATGGGTGGGCACATTCGCGTCGGCCTCGAGGACAGCCTGTGGATCGGCAAGGGCGAACTTGCCAAGTCCAGCGCCGACCAGGTGCGCAAGGCCGTGCAGATCATCGAAGGCCTCGGCTTGAGCGTGGCGACGCCTGACGAGGCCCGTACCCTGCTCGGGCTCAAAGGTGCTGGCGCCGTCAAGTTTAACGGCTGAAGCGAGCACTGAAAATGCCCTCGAGCTCCGAATTCCGATTGCGCCGCATCTTCGATGCGGCCTTGGCGGCTGCCTTGCCGGAGGGCAAGTTCGACGGCAAATTGCCCCCGCCGCCAGTTGGCCGCACCATTGTTTTGGGGGCGGGCAAGGCGGCGGCCAGCATGGCTGCCGCCTTCGAGGCTGCCTGGGAACATCCCTGCGAAGGGCTTGTTATCACCCGTTATAGACATGGCACCCCAACGCGGCACATCGAAGTGGTCGAGGCTGGCCATCCCATTCCCGATCTAAGCGGCCACGCCGCGGCAACGCGCATCATGGACCTGGCACGCTCCGCCGGGCCCGATGATCTCGTCGTTTGCCTCGTGTCTGGTGGTGCCTCGGCGTTGTTGAGCCTGCCCGCGGACGGCGTCACCCTTGATGACAAACGCCGGATTAATAGAGAATTGCTGGCCAGTGGGGCACCGATCGGGCAGATCAATTCCGTGCGGCGCTCGATGTCTGCTATCAAGGGTGGACGGTTGGCCGCGCTGGTTGCTCCAGCACGCCTAGTCACCTATCTGATCTCCGATGTGCCGGGCGATGCACCTCACGACATCGGCTCAGGCCCGACTTTCTCCACCGCCTCTAACCCCAAACGTGCACTTGACCTGCTGGATGGCTACGCCATCGCCACCCATGTCGATCTCAGGCAGGCGATCCTTCGCAATGTCGTTGAGTTATGCGGTGCACCGCCTGTCTGGCATATGCTCGCGACGCCCGTCGATGCGCTTGCGGCAGCAGCACGTTGCGTGGAAGGCTTGGGCTATCGTGCCATCATGCTGGGCGATGCGATCGAAGGCGAGGCGCGTGAAGTTGGCCGCGCCTTTGCCGCTATCGCAAGCTATCACGCGGACCAATCCGCCCGCAGCGGCCCCGTTGCTCTGATCTCGGGCGGTGAAACGACCGTGACAGTGCGGGGCACTGGAAGGGGTGGGCGTAATACCGAGTTCCTGCTCGGCTTGGTTGCGCAACTTGGCCAGCGGCGCGGGATCAGCGCACTGGCCTGCGATACCGATGGCATCGACGGCATCGAAGACAATGCCGGAGCTTGGATTGATCTCGGCGCCATCTCCAATGACGACGATCAGTCCATTGCGCGACACCTCGCGAACAACGACTCATATGCCTATTTTGCCGCTCAGGACCGGCTGATCATGACCGGCCCAACCCGGACCAACGTCAACGACTTTCGCCTTGTGCTGATCGAAGCCTAGGCGCGTACCGAAAACCGGAAAGAACGTCATGCCCTGTTCTGCCCTGGATGGCGTCAAGCCGCAGATCGACCCAACCTGCTGGATCGCGCCGACCGCAGATCTCATAGGCCGGATCAGGCTGCATGGTCAGGTGAGCATATGGTTTGGCGCTATTTTGCGCGGCGACCATGAAATGATCGACGTGGGGTCCCAAAGCAATATCCAGGATGGTGCTGTGCTCCATACAGACCCTGGCTTCCCCCTCAGTGTGGGGCAGGCGTGTACGGTCGGGCACCGGGCTATCCTGCATGGCTGCACGATCAGTGATGGCACGCTTGTCGGGATGGGCGCGACGATTCTCAATGGCGCGACTATCGGGGCACAGAGCCTTGTCGGTGCCAACGCCCTGGTAACGGAGGGCAAGAATTTGCCCGATCGCTCTCTTGTCGTCGGGTCGCCTGCAAGGGCCGTCCGCGTCCTGGCACAAGATGAGGTGGATCGGATCCGTAGCAATGCTCTCAGCTACGTCGCAAACGCCTGCCGCTATTCCGACACGCTTGAAAGCCTTCGTGGCTCTGTCCGTGACTACAAGATGTAGGCCTCGAGGTCTTCTATGGCGAAACGGCACGTCTCAAGTACCTACTTGTGGTGCCAGCATTTGGAGGAAAGCGAACGGTCGATGATGTCCGATATGGAACGTATTGCAGAAGGGGAAGTGATTTGGCACTTGCCGTCTGGTCTGCCCCCACAGAAGTGGTCCTTTTTGAAGTATGGGATATTCCCCTTTTGAAAGGATACGCAGATGGCTAGGAAACGTCCGACGGCCGAAGAGATCGTCACCAAACGTCGGTAGGTCGATGTACTGACCTCGCAGGGAAAAACGGTCGCGGAGGCTGTGCGCGCGATAGCCGTGACGGAAGTAACCTATTGCCGGCACCGAGTTCTCACACAGCCTCGGCGGGGAAGGAGACCAGCAGCTTTAGGATGGCACCTAGTGTTGCCGGACATTCGCGTGAAGCCTTGCCGTGCCCCAGCCGGCGTAGAAGGCGAGATGAGTGACGATCTCCGAAACTTCGGTGGCGGTGACGCCATTGGCCAGGGCCCGCTCCAGTTCGGTCGCAAGGTCGGCCGCATAGTTGCGTGCAACAAGTGCCGAAATCGTCAGGATGCTGCGGTCGCGCGGCGCCAAGTGCTGGAACGGCACGCAGGCCTACAGCGAAAGCAAGTTCTTGGTCGCCGCGCTGGCTTTGGCGGTCGCGCGCCTGCGGCCAGACATTTTCAGCAATGCGGTCGATCCCGACTGGGTGCCGACCCGGATGGGTGGCCAGGGTGCTCCGGACGATCTTGAACAGGGCGCCACAACTCAGGTCGCGCCGGCAGCAGGCACCATGGCCTAGCCGCACTGTTGGGGCAATATTTCTACCATCTTTAGACGCGCGAGCCGGAAACACAAACACGGGGCCTTCGCGTGCAGGATCGCGTCATCGACTTATGCAGCAAGCTGTCCGGGCTGAGCATTACCTGAAGCCTTGTCGCCGTAATGCGAATGCCGACGCCTTGCCAGAGACAAGGCGTCGGCCACAAATTATGCGCTCAGGTGCTGCTCGAAAAATGATTGCAGTTTGTCGAACGGTATCAGGTCCACCTGATCGTACAGATCAGTGTGGGTGGCGCCTGGATAGTCAGGAGCTCCTTTGGCTCCGCCGCAGCCTCATACGCCGGCGCTTGGTGGTTACGCGACCTCGCTCGGCCTGGTTCTGCTTTCGGGCCAGTCTCGCGACGCACAGGAGCAGTACTTGGCCAGGGGGCCGTTCAAGCGATACACATCTCGCACCAATTTCGATCCCATCGAACTGGTGGCTCTGTTGGGCAAAGCCCGGCTCGATGGCTACGCGACGGTTCAGGACCAACTGGAATATGGCGTGATTGCAGTGGCTGTGCCGGTAATGGACCGGGCGGGGCACGTCGTCGCGGCCATAAACTGTTCTGCGCTGTCGGAACGGGTGGATTCCGAAACGCTGATACGGACACGTGTTCCTGCACTTCAGGCCGCGTCGCGCCAGATCAGCCAGGCGTTGGATCGCCATCCTGCGCTGGTGCACTCGGTATTGAGCAGCGTCAACGCGTAGCTGCGGGTCTCGGCTTCAAGCCGGTTGACCAGATCGAGCGCGACGAGGAAGCGCCGCGCGTGCCGTTGCCGATGCACGCCCGGGTAATGGCGCCTAGCCGGGTGTTCAATATCCGGTGCCGAACGTTGCCCCGACGACGGGGGCTTTCTTGAATTTTCCGGCCAGTCCCGCAAGGGCGCTGGAAAAGAGCGTCACATCAGTGCCCACGGCCACGAAGGTCGCCCCCAATTCGAGATAGCGCGCTGCCAGCGTCGGGTCGGCGGCCGGAAGCAATATCGAACCGCCGCGTCAGGCCCCGCGCCCGCGCCCTGGCGCTGGAGCCCAAGATTATCGTGGCTGACGAGGCCGTTTCGGCGCTCGACGTTTCAATCAAGGGGCAGGTCGTCAACCTGTTGCTCGATCTGCAGCGCGATCTGGGCCTGTCCTATATCTTCATTTCTCATGACATGGCCGTAGTGGAGCGGGTCAGCCACCGGGTTGCGGTCATGTATCTCGGGGAAATTGTCGAAATGGGGCCGGCAGCGGCGATTTTCGCCAATCCGCAGCACCCCTATACCAAAACCCTCATCGCTGCCGTTCCGACACCGGACCCTCTGTTGCGGGATCGGAGCCGTAGGGTGCCGGCAGGCGACATAAAAAACCCGATCCGGCCTGCGGACTACCAAGTGCCGATCCGCGTATACCGGACTGTAGCGCCAGACCATGTCGTGCAGGTATGGGGCGCCGAATGGGAGCCCGGAGCAACGGCCTAAAGCCAGCCGCGACGGGCCGGTCGTGCAACGAAAGTGTCGGCCCGCCGCAAACGGGATCATTGCCGTGGGGCATGGACCTTCCGCTAGGCATTTTCTTGGGGCATACGGCCGCCCATGGCGATGGTGATTTCGGCAGCGGTTTCTTTGAGCAGATTGCCCAGCGCCGACAGGCGGCCATCCGTCAGGCGGCGGGCAAGCCCGGACACTGATATCGCGCACATTGGTTCGGCGCAGTGATTGTAGACGACCGCGGCCACGCAGCGCAGACCCAACAGGTACTCTTCGTCGTCCACCGCATAGCCCAATTCCCTGACCGCCATGAGCTGCTTCCGCAATTCACCGGGTGTCCTGATGCTTTTGGGGGTGGGGGTTTTTAGCCCTTCGGCCTTCAGGAACGAGGACAGGTCGTCATCGTCGTAGGAGGCCAGCATGGCCTTTCCCATACCAGAGACTGTGAGCGGCGCGCGCCCGCCGACATTGGAGATGGCGCGCATGATCTCGCGGCTTTCCACTCTGGTCAGGAAGAGCAATTGCCCGCGGTCAACAACGCCGAGATTGGCCGTCTCCTTGGTCTGGTCGCGCAGGCGGCGTAGGTACGGCGTGAGATGAGCCGCGAAATTGCGATGCTTGGCAAAGGCACTGCCAACGACAAAGGCCTGGCTGCCAATATGCCAGAGATTGGTGTGCATCCCGAACTGGACGAAACCATGCCGCTGCAAAGTGGTCATCAGCCGGTGCGTTGTGGACAAGGACAGGCGTGTGGTTTTCGCGAGGTCCGTTAGCCGCAGGCCATCCTCGTTGTCGGCCAAGGTTCCAAGCAGGCCGATCGCGCGATCGATCGATTGCACGCTGCCGGTGGAGTCGGCGCCAGGCACGCTGCGCTTCTTCGAATTCTCGTTCATCATCAATGCTCTGGACCCTCCATTCGACCTCGGCGGCGGCTGAAGCGAGCCAGCACGATGCCAAGCCACCCATCAGTGGTATGGATTCTCCAGCAGCCCGACATTTCACATAATACATTATGCATTATATTTGACGCTGGCAATCCGAACGTGTGATTGATGGGCTCGAGGCAAGGCGACGCGGATTGTGGCTAGCGCTTTGGTCCGTCGGGCGGGTAAGGGTTAATTTTAAGCATTGGGTGAATGGTGAGTAGATTGGACCAGTTTTCAGTGGGGGGGGCCGGGTATGTACGGGTTGGCGATGCCATTCGTGAATGCATCATCCACGGCGTCTATCCGCCGGGTTCGCGGCTGAAAGTTCAGGAGCTATGCGCGCAGTTTGGGATTAGCTCCAATCCCATCCGCGAAGCCTTGCAACAATTGCAGGGCGAAGGCCTGGTCGTTATTTCTCCCAATCGTGGGGCGACGGTTCGGGTTTTCGACGAGGAACTGATCCGCCATGTGTATGACATTGGCGCCGGGGTGGACGGCATTCTGGCGCGTCGATGCGCGTCCGTGGCCTCGCCCGCGCAAGTTGATCATCTCCGCGGCATCCAGCGCCAGCTCGAGGCGGTCGAAACGGCTTTGCGTGGGACCCTGAACGGCGAGTTTCACGCCGAGTTGGCGCGCATTTCCGGCAATACCGAGGCCCTGGAAATCCGCCGCAAGCATCACAATCTGATTGGCGGCATTCGAGAAAAGTATGGCCATTCTTCGCCTGCGAGATTTATGCAGGTTAACAAAGAGCACTGGTCGATAATTGATGCGATCGCGGCAGGCGATGAGAACGCTGCCGAACAGGCCGCGCGCTATCATTGCCTGCAGTCCTGTGAAGACTTGGTTGGTCTCTACAGAAGTTTTGACGCCGAATAATCGCTGGCTGCATTCGCGCGTTGGCCTATCTCGCGTGACCTGCCAGCGGCCTCTTCCATGACAGGTGCTCGCCGCTGTTCTCGGCCGCTGCCGGTGGGGCGGGGTGGCCTGGGCGTTTCAGCCCCGCTACGCCTTTGCAGCGGGCTTTTTATCTGGCGGTGGTATAGATGGCTGAGGCGCAGCCATCAGCGGGAAGGCTTAGTATCAGACGTGAACAGCGAAGCGACCACCAATATTATCGGCTATCGCCTCCGGCGCGCGCAGATCAGCGTCTTCCAGCGGTTCATGACGGCATTCGCCGAACTGGAGTTGCGGCCGGTGGAGTATTCGACGCTGGAGCTGATCGCCGAGAATCCGGGAAAGAAGCAGAGTGAGATCGCCGAAGTGCTCGGGGTGAAGCGCGCCAATTTCGTCGTGACAATCAACCAGCTGCAGAGCCGGAACCTCGTCGAGCGGCGATCAGACGCCGGTGACAAGCGCGCCAATGCGCTCTACCTCACGCCAATAGGCGTGGCTTTTTTTGAGCAGGCCCGCAGGATTCAAGCTGGCTTTGAGCAAGACTGCATCAACCGGCTGGGGGGAGGGCATGAGACGCAGCGTCTGTTCGCGCTGCTCGACCGGCTCAGCTAGCGTGGCCATGCTTGCTCCCACCGTCAGCTAAATATCGGGCGGCGTTTTTCAAGAAACGCCTTCAATCCTTCTTCGGCATCGGGTCCTGTCTGGCTCAAGGCTGCGGCAAGGCTCTCAGTGTAAAGGCCTGCCTCCGGCGGCATTGCTGCGATGCGCGCGATCGCCTGAACAATGAACTGGTTTATTGCCGGCGAGTTCTCCGCAATGCGGTGGGCCAACTCGAAAGCCTTGTTCAGCGCTTCTCCTGCCGGAACGGCGTAGTGCGCCAGCCCCAAGCGCTCGCCTTCGGCGGCCGTGTAGGTGCGCCCAGTCAACATCATCTCGGTCAGTCGGTCCGCCCCGATAAGTTTGGCAATGCGCACCGAGCCGCCGCCGCCCACGAAAATGCCACGCAGACCCTCCGGCATGCGGAACTGCGTACCCTCTTCAGCGATGCGCACATGGCAGGCCGAGGCGAGCTCAAGCCCCCCGCCCATCACCGCTCCGTTCATAGCCGCAATGACCGGGCACGGCGAATATTGCAACAATTCCATGACGCGGTGCCAATTTCGGGAATGCGCCATTACCTCAAGCGGTTGACGATGCACCTGCTGGCTGAGGTCGAGCCCGGACGAGAAATGTCCGCCCGCTCCCGAAAGCAGGATCACCCGAACCGAAGCGGGAAGGTCGGAGAAATAGCTGTCGAGCGCGGCGATGGTCGCATCATTGAGGGCATTCCGCTTCTCCGGCCTGCTGATGATCAGGTGCGCAACCTTCCCCGTCTGCGCGATAACGAGGGGGGTGGGTTCCATCTGTTCGGGCGTTTGGTGCATGTTACCTCTTGGCTAAGCTGCTGAGCAGGGCGATGTCTGCATGAGTTATTTGGGCTGCATCCGCAGTGCCCCGTCCAGCCGGACGACCTCGCCGTTCATGTAGTCGTTTTCGGCCAGCGCCATGACGAGCGCGGCGAACTCGTCGGGCTTGCCCAGGCGCGCCGGATTTGGAATGGACGCGCCCAAGGCCTGCTGGGCTTCGATCGGTAATTCATCAAGCAGGGGAGTCAGAAATAGTCCCGGTGCAATCGCCAGCACCCGGATACCGAAGCGGGCAAATTCGCGGGCGGCCGGCAGGGTGAGCGCCACGATGCCACCCTTTGAGGCTGCATAGGCGGCTTGCCCGATCTGCCCCTCATAGGCGGCAATAGAGGCCGTGGAGATGATGACGCCGCGCTGGTTATTGGCGTCCGGCTCTGCCTGCTGCATGGCGTGGGCAACCAGGCGCATCATGTTGAAGCTGCCCACGAGGTTGACCCGGACCACCTTCTCAAACGCCTCGAGCGGCATCGGACCGTCCCGGCCCACAATGCGCTGGGCCGAGCCGATGCCGGCGCAGTTGAGCAAAAGGGAAGGCGTGCCGAATTCCGCCACGGCACGACTGACAGCCGCTTCCACGGCGACCGCATCGGTGACATCACAGTCGAAGTAGGCGCCGCCAATTTCCCAGGCGATAGCTTCCCCCTGTTCCCGGTTACGGTCAAACACTGCGACCTTGGCGCCGGCCCCGGCAAGGCGGTTGGCGCTGGCCGCGCCCAAGCCTGAGGCAGCTCCAGTAATGAAAGCGACTTTGCCGTCAAATTTCATTGTCCTAATCCTGTCTGGCGCATCAGTCTGGTTGAGTTGCTCTTGGCATCTGCATCACTGCATCTGCTGCAGGCTCGACATAGAGTTGGTCGACCAGACTCTTTCGGCCCGCCAAGATCCCGCGCTGATTGATCGAACCTTTGTCGGTCACTTCCCCAGCATCCTGGCTCAACGGCTCAGTCATGACCAAGGCGCGCGCGACATGGTTGGAACTCCCGGTGGCCCCCTGCGCCAGTCGTGCCAGGTTGGCGCGGAAGGTCTGGGAAACCTGCGGAGTAGCGAGCAATTCTGCGGTGCCGATCTCGCCGGTAATGCCAGCATGTCGCATGCAGGCCTCGAGGTCAGGGACAATCAACGCGCCAATGTGGTTTCGGTCGGCCCCGGTCAATACGACATCGCGGATTAACGGAGCGCAGGCGTCGATGACAGACTTGCGGACCGCGGCGAAATTGACCCAGGTGCCCGTGGACAGTTTGAAGTCTTCGCTGACACGCCCGTCGAATATGAAGCCCTTGCTGTAGTCACTCGGGTCGACGGGCCGGATGGCGTCACCGATCTGGTAAAAGCCTTCATCATCGAAGGCTTCCGCCGACTTTGCTGCATCGCGCCAATAGCCGGGCGTGACATTGGGACCCTTGAGACGAACTTCCGTCTTGTCGCCATTGGGAACCAGCTTGATGGTCATGCCAGCAGCGGGCAGGCCGATATGCCCGGCCTGAGGCGCTGCCCAGGTCGTGGTGAAGGTGAATGGCGCCGTCTCGGTAGACCCGTAGCCGGTGATGATCGACACCCTCAGGCCAAGCTCGGCCAGGGCGGCATCATCCAGACCCTCGAACACGTGCTGGGAGAGGCTCGCGCCAGCGTATTGCATCAGCTTGAGCTTGGAGAAGAAGCTGGCGCGCACCTCGGCGTCATCGGCAAACGCAGCGACGAGGAACTCGTAGCCCTTGGGCACGGAGAAATAGACCGTCGGCTGCACGTCGCGCAGATTGCGCAAGGTTTTGCCGATGCCCTTGGGCGTCGGCAGGCCGTCATCAACGTAGAACGTGCCGCCGTTGTAGAAGGCGATGCCCGTGTTGTGGCTGCTGCCGGCGACATGATTCCAGGGCATCCAGTCGAGCATGACAGGCGGTTCGTCCTGCAAGAACGCAAGGGCGGTTCGGATCATCTCCTGATTGCAGGACATCATCCGGTTGGTGGTGATGACGCCCTTGGGCATGCCGGTGGAGCCTGAGGTGTAGAGCACCTTGGCGATCGTGTCGGGCGTGACGCTGTTATGTGCAGCCTCTACGGCTGGAGTGACAGGCGTGCGCGCGATGTCATCGAAAAGCGTGACTGAGCGACCATCTGGCGGATTCCGACGGACGACGACTGGAATGTCGTTGCCGAAGACGGCAGCTATGGCCGGCGCAAATGCAGCGCCGTCGGAAGCGTAGATCATGCCCGGCGTCAGGTTCGCAGCGATATGCTTGAGCTTGCCGTAATCGGTGGAGATGAGGGAATAGGCCGGCGAAATCGGGGCGTAGGGAATGCCGACCCAGATGGCGGCAAGACCGAGAAGCAGGTGCTCGATTTCGTTGCCGGAAAGGATCAGGAGAGGGCGTTCCAGTGAGATCCCCGCATCGAGCAGCGATTGGGCCAGGGGCGGCAAGCACTCCAGCACCTGGCGGTAGGTCTGGTGGCGCCAGTTGCCATCTTCACCGCGGTCAGCAATCATCACCGCATCGGGCGTTTTGTGAGCCCAATGCTCAATGGCCTCCACAATGGAGCGGGCATAATTGGCCAGCGCGACATCAGATTTCACAATCGTGGTACCGTCCGCGCGCTGCTCGATCCGCACGGTTGCGTGGCCCATGCGCACCGGACGCAGTGATGTCTCAGCGTTCATCTTTTCCTCCAGCGATCTTGTATTCGAAGTGCATGGTCGCGAGGTTGAGCCCCGCTGACGGCCGCGTTTAAGAGTGGGCGACTGGCTCTGAGACGCCCAGCAGTCGCATGGCATTCTGCTTCAGGATCAGCGGGCGAACCTCGTCCTTGATGTCGATGGTTTCGAACGCTGCCAGCCACTTTTCCGGGGCGATCATCGGCCAGTCGGAGCCAAACAAGACTTTGTGCTTGAGCAGCGTGTTGGCGTAGCGCACCAGGATCGGCGGAAAGTATTTAGGGGACCAACCGGACAGGTCGATGTAGACGTTGGGCTTATGGGTCGCGACCGCCAAAGCCTCGTCCTGCCAGGGAAAGGATGGGTGGGCGAGGATGATGGGCATGTCAGGGAAATCTGCCGCTACATCGTCGATATACATGGGGTTGGAATATTTTAGCCGCATGCCGTTGCCGCCACGCATTCCCGAGCCGACGCCGGTCTGCCCGGTATGAAAGAGCACCGGTTTTCCGGTCTCGGCCATCGCCTCGTAGAGCGGATAGGCTAACCGGTCATTGGGGAAGAAACCCTGCATGGTCGGGTGCAGCTTGAAACCTTGCACACCGTAATTTTCGACCAGGTTCCGCGCCTCGCGGGCGCCGAGCTTGCCTTTGTGAGGATCAATGGAGGCAAACGGGATTAGAATGTCGGAATGGTCCGCGCAGAGCTCGGCGACTTCCTCGTTCTCGTAGCGGCGGTAGCCGGTTTCCCGTTCGGCATCGACGGGGAAAATGACGGCGGCGATGTTCATTGAGCGGTAATGGGCAGCGGTCTCCGGGATTGTCGGCGGGTGCGTCCAGGGCGCGCGGAAATACTTGGCCATGGTGCTTTGCAGGTCGTCATAGCCATCGTCTGCATGGCAGCCGCAAGGCTCTTCGGCATGAGTGTGGAAGTCGATTGCCCGAACGCTTGCAAAGTCGACCATCGTCGTCCCCCTGATCCGCAATCGCCAGGATTGCCATTTATATTGTAATGAAGCATAACAACATGAACGGCAAGCCCTGTCCTGGGTTTTATGAGGAGTCATCGACAATGCAGGCTAACAAGGCACCCAGCTCGACAACCGCCGCAGTGCTTGAGGCTGCCGGCGACCTCGAGTCAGCGGTGGACATCAATGCGCTGGATGCTGCTGCTCTTGCCGCCGACAGGAAGCTGGCGACCACCCGTAAAAGCCTCGTGGAGCGCCTTATCTATGGGCCGGCACCAAGGGCCGAGGAGCTTCAGGAGGGCGGACGAATTGCAGCCTCCCTCGACAAACCACATCCGGTACTGGACGCGGCGCTCCGGACATTAGGGGAGGGGGTTGCCTTTACGTCCGAGGCAAAATTTCCCCGCAGCTGCGCTCCGCCGTAGCGGCCGCAGGCGCCTATGGCCTGACGGTGCCCGCCGAGTTCGGCGGGCGGGCGCAGAGCTATTTGCAGCTGGCGCATATCGAGGAGGCACTCAGCGCCAATGGGCTGGGTCCCATCGCCGTAGAAATCTCCGGTCAGCTCACGATCGGCGCTGGTGCGCTTCTGGGTTTTGGCACGGACATGCAGCGGGGCAAATTCCTGCCAGAGATAGCCAAGGGCCGGTTGATTGCCTTCGCCCTGACGGAGGTCGGTACAGGCGTTAATGCCAAGAAAATCCAGGCCTATGTCGAGACCGATGCTAACGGAAATTATCGCCTGTTCGCGGACGGATCGCGCAACAAGCTATGGATCACCAGCGCCTGCCATGGCGGACTTGTTGCCGTCGCCGCCCGCATCGGCAAGACTGGTACGGAACTGGGGCTGTTCATCACCGAGCTGCCCGAACAAGATGTTGCTGCCGGCGAGAAGGATTGGGAGTTCCGGTGCGAGCCTTCCGGCGTCGACGCCTTTACTGCCAATGTGAATTCACGGCTGCATTTCAGCAACTACCCCATCCCGGCCGAAAATCGGATTCCGGGCGATGGGGTGGAAGTTCTGTTCTATTCGCTTCGGCTCGGGCGCTGCATGCTGGCGGCGATGTCAGCGGGCTATCAGAGGATGCTGGCGCGTGACGCTAGCCACTATGCCGGGGAGCGCCGGGGCGTCGGTGGTCCGGTCATCAAGCATGAGCTGCCACAGCTCGCGATCGGTCGCATGCTTGGCGGCTCCCTGCAGGCGCGGGCGCTGGCCTATCTGGCGCTCAGCCAGGATGCGGCGGGTGCCAATCTTGCGGGCCTGCGGGACATCACCAAGTCGGCTGCGGCCGACACGGGCAATGAATCGATGCGGGCCAGCGAGCATGTCATGGGCGGGCGCGCCTTTGATCGCAACAGCCGCGTCAACAAGGCCCGCGCCAATCTGCATTTGTTCGGCATCGTTGAGGGCGAGAACGACATGATCCGCATGGGCATGGTGCGCGACGTGACGGCATCGTTTGTCGACCGCTACTTGGCGCCCCTGCTTGGTGCGTTGCAAAAGGCCAATATCGACCAGAACGGCAGGCCAGTGGCGGCGGACAGGCGCATGCTGCGGCTCGGGGGACTCGACCTTGTGCGTTCGCCGCGGCGTTCTGTCGGCGTCTTGGCGAATGTGGTGACGACACCGGCGGTCTACCGACTGCTGGGCTGGATAGTAGCGAATGCTGCGGACGACCTCAAAAAGATGCTATCCTCGAAGGGGCACAGCACCCTTCCAAAGGAACTGCGTGGCCATGCCCGATATGCGGAAGCTGAGCTTCGCAAGGTACGCTGGCGCTACCTTCGACTGACGCTGTCCTTCCAGCTTGAACTGGCCAGTGCGCAGCTGGCGCTGCAGAGGCTCGGCCTGCAGATCGAGCATCTCGTGTCCATGGTGGCCATCTGCCATCATGCGGCGGTGCAGGACCCTTCGCAGTGGCGGATAGCCCATCTTCGCTGCCTTCTTTTGCGGGAACAGGTCGAGGCACTGACGGCAGGCTTGCGGACCCGGACCCTGCGCCGGCTTCGCCGAGCCACGGCAGAAGTTGCGCAGGATGTCGTCATTGGCAGCACTAGCTTGTTTCATGGGCTCGATGCAGAGCCCTATGCTCACCCGTTCGGAAAGGCGGAGTGACAGGTCCAAACTGAGCAAAACACAGGCTAACTTCCTGGACTTTTGAGTCCTACATCATCATTGGATGGCCAAGATGTCAGTGCAGGCGACGACCAAGCATTGACTACACGCGATATCCGAAGGCTCCGGGATTGCGCAGAACCGATCGCCATGCTGACGGCCTATGATTGCGTCATGGCCGGTCTACTTGATCAGTCTGGCATCGACATGATCCTGGTCGGCGACAGCTTGGGCAATGTTGTGCTTGGCCACGAGACGACGCTGAACGTCACTCTGGCTGAATGATCCGACCTGCCCTTCGGCACCACCACCGATCCCGACACGGCGCTGCGCAACGCCGTGGACATCCTCCAGCGAACGGGTGTGCAGGCGGTGAAGATCGAAGGCCAAGGTGCCGGCTATCGAAAGGCTGACCGGGTACGGCATTCGAGACCGGTAACTTCTCTGGGGTGAGCGCTGCCACGATTTGTTAGCGTCGACCGGTCTGTGGTGCGCCGGTTGTCACCGGCGCCCGTCGTTAGTCAAGAGCGGGCAGAATCTCTTCAATGCGGGAGCGCAGATGGTCGTGTTGGGTCGGGATCTTCAGCGCCTCGCCCAGATGTGCGGTGTCCTCGTCGCGATCGAACCCAGGCTCGTTGGTCGCCACCTCAAAAGGACCCCGCCCGGGGGGCGGAAGCCCAGAAGCAGTCACGGTCGAGAACGGGGGTGACGTGGTACCCGGTGTTGAGCAGGGCCGTGCGGACTTCCAGCTGCGCAGCCCGGTTTTCCGGCGAAGGCGACGTGGCGCACCGAGCCTGCGCCTTCCCGAGCCGGGGCCGCACGGGCAGCACTTCCAGGTCGATGTAGTCAGCGCCATTGCCGCCGCTGATGCCGTATCGCGTCAGTGCGCCACGACGATCGATCTCCCGATAGCCCATATACTTCAGCAGTTCACCGGTGGCGCCGCCGTCACGCAGACGCATGGCCACGCCCTTGAAGCCATCATCGGCTGAAACAGGCCGCCAGCGAAAGGCGCACGGGGATGGCCATCGACTTCGGTGAGGGCGAAACCGTCGCCATCAGGACCAAAGAAACGAAGCTGCTTAAAGCTATCCCGCTCTTCCAGCCCAGCCAGATTGTTGGCAACGAAGCGTTCTCGAGGCTATGGGTCAGGAACAGGTCCCGCCAATGCCGCCGTCAGCTAAGCCATTCCACGATCTCGCCGAAGTGACGCCGCAACTCTCACAAATGTACCTCATCGGAGTTGGGGCCAATAAGCACCCATTAGCTCCGCCAAAAGTGGAGCTTCTTCCAGATTGAGGCCTTGTCTGCTGAATGGTCCCCTAGGTCCGGTTTCCTTCTAGACAGGCGGCGGGCGACCATCAGGGAGCACCTCAATGACTAGGCTCATCGCCCTGGGACGAGCAAGGCAGAGGCAGGGTAGTCGCCATATTTTCGCCATGTAGATGGCCGGCAAATGAGCGTTAATTAATAAAATTTCGGGGATGTAACTGGCGGTCAAGCCGCCCCGTGGCCCATCTATTCCACGTTACCAATGTGGAGAAAGAAGCCATGAAGAAACTCACTGCAACTCTTGCCGCCGCCCTGATTGTTGGCGGTCTTGCACCCTCCGTCATGGCCAGCGAAGATCGTACCTTTGACGCTGATTTTGCCAAGACTCTGATCACCTACGGGGGTTCTGACGTCGACCGCGTCGAAGAATGGGGCGGCTATGTCCGCGCCTTTATGAACGACGGCTCGATGGCGTTTTTTGATCAGGACACACTCAAGCCAGTTCAGTTGCGCTAGCACCCAGCAGCTATCGCTCGGCCGGCTCTGATGACAGGGCCTTGCTAGAGGCACCTGCCCAGCAGCCCTTGGCGCAACAGCCAGGGGCTTTTGCACATGGAGAGATAGCATGATGATCCTGCGGATGTTTCTCTCGGCTCATTGGGTTGCGGACTACCCATTGCAGGAGATTTTCTCGCCAAGGCAGCGCAAGCACGGCCCGCTTCGGTCCCTCGCTGTGGTGGGCATCGGCCGCGCCACGCCTTACTTAATATTCATGAACCTTGCGGCGAGTTAAGTTGGCATCGCTCCCAGTGATGATGCTCTTCTCCTCTGAAAGAATAGAGGCGTAACATGACCGGCAACTCTCCCAACTCCCCGTCACCCCAAGATCGCTATGACGTCATCACGATCGCATTTCACTGGATCACAGCGGTTCCGGTTCTCGTCCTATTTGGCAGTGCGTTGGTTTGGAATTCTACACCGCGCGACTGGGATCTTGATTGGCTGGAGGATTTGCACGTGTCCTTGGGCATCGCCCTCGCCGTTGTTCTTGTGGGGCGCTTGGCATGGCGTGTCTTTGCCTCGCGCCGTCTTCCTGGCGCCGGCGCTCCGGTGATGCAGCTAGCCTCTAAGTTGGTGCATGGGATCTTGTATGTTCTCCTCGCGCTGCAAGTCGTGCTCGGCGTCGGGCTGAGGTGGTACAGGGGCAGGATTTCTCGTTTTTCGGCCTGTTCTCGCTCCCTGTCGCTGCAGAAGCCAATCGCGAGTTATCGCGGCAGGTATCCGGGCTGCATGATGTTGCGGCCTGGGCGCTAATGTATCTCGTCATTGCGCATGCTGGCGCTGCACTGTTCCACCGTTATGTCCTGAAGGATGGCGTGCTTAAGAGGATGATGCCCACCGGGAGCTAGGACGTATTGCATTCATCGCGCCCGCAAGACTTTGGAGCGGCCCGATACCGCAGGCGTTCGGGAATTGGTTGATGCGGCCAACAAGGGGCCAGAGATCGCCAGCGTCAGGATCAGGTGTGCGGGACATACCAGCTGCGGGGCCGGCTGAAAGGCTCATGAAGGCCGGCTCCGGCCGCCCTTGCGGTCGTAATGATCTCCGTGCCAGCGCTGCTGGTGGAACATCACGAGGTGCACTCTCTGAGCGGCGCGGCCTCGCTTGAAGATTGGTTGCGCCGCACGCTAGCATTCAAAATGGAGTGGGTGTTGGTTGTAACTTCGGCGACGTCTCTAACGACCTCAGGGCTCTGACCCACCACGATCGGGTGGGTTTTCTGAGTCTGGTGGGCCATGAAAAAGCTATTCAATAACTGGAAATTCTATGTCGCGAAAAAGAATTAGAAATGCTTCAACCTCTCCCAAGCCCGCAACTAATTTACGGTACGCCGTACATGCGCACTGGCTATGGGTCGCTCTAGTAGTCGGTCTGGTGACTGGGGGCACGACGGGATACTTTGCGGGCCGTTCCGTCAATATCGACAGCAGTTCGGAACTGGATCAATACGGGCGTGGACTTAGCGATCCGCACTATAACCATTCACATCCATAGTGAAGAGTTGATGCGATGATGAAAAAATCCTCGCCCTGGTCCAGTCGATTATTATGACAATGGCTTATCTGCACACTTCGTTGGCTGCGGCCGGTCCAAGGACTGCATCAGCTTTTACTGGATCATCGAATGCAACGGTAATAAGTTCAGACATAAACCTTCTCTAGATTATGTTTGGTTGGAGTATTAGGAAGCGAGCCCAGCCCACGCCTTGGGCCGGACCATCATCGGAATGACCTACAGAAGTGCGGCTGCGACGGCGGTCGAGAGCGGGGTGGTCGGGCGACCAATCAGCTGTGAAAGCTGACGCGAATCGTCGAACAGCGCACCGTCCACGGCGGCGACATCATAGCCGGCAACTGCCTTTGCTGCTGGTTCCGGGAGGCCGAACCCGGCCAGCACGGTGGCATACTCGTCAGCCGGCAGGTTTTTGTGCGGGATTGCCTTGCCCGACTGACGTGAGATTTCGGCTGCGAGATCGGCAAGCGTATAGGCGTCGTCGCTGGCAAGCTCATAGGTCTTGCCGTTGTGACCTTCACTGGTGAGAATGGCAACCGCCGCTTCCGCATAGTCGGCCCGCGGGGCCGATGAAATCCGGCCGTTGCCCGCGCTGCCGTTGCCCGCGCTGCCGATGAATGCGCCGCCGGCGAGCGCGCCACCAATCGATCCGGTGTAGTGCTCGGTGTACCAGCCGTTGCGCAGAATGGTGAACGTGATGCCCGAGGCCTTCAATTCGGCTTCCGTTTGCCGGTGCTCTTCCGCCAGGTCGAGCGCAGAGGTGTCGGCATGCAGAGGCCTGGTATAGACGATCCGTCCGACGCCCGCCGTTTTGGCCGCTTCGATGATGTTGTGTCCTGATCGGTCGCGCTCAGTGTGATCCGCAGCACAATGGAGCCACTTGAACACGGACGCTCACCCCGCCGCGACGAACTATGGCGAGTCTGTGATCTAATCGCCGTCGATCGGGAAGGGGAGAGGAGAGGTGTTGCCTTGCAGGCCGAGGATCGAAACCCTCAGCACTTATGGTTTCACAGTTAATGGGGCAATATCACATGCGCGTCGGCCGAGAGTCGTCGTCAGTACTGTGCGCAGTAAGGTTCCCGGTCGAGGCGCATGGCGCCGCCGAACGGGTTCCATCGATTGACCAAGCGCCACTCCACCCGTTTGCAGCCATTGTCTTCGCCTGTCGCAGCTTCGGCTGCGCCTGCGTTTGGAACGGTGTCTGGTTCAGGCGATGCGACTGCGACCTCCATAGAAAAAATCAAGCTGAAGGCTGCGTCATCGGAGGTCGCACCCGCTTCGCTTGGAAAGCGGCGCAGCGTAAAACTGCCGTCCTGCTCGGATATTTCGCCGGTCAGGGTCGTCTCAAAGCCATTGGCCACGTCAATCGCGAGAAAGTGTCCTGCTGCGTCAATCTGGGTCATCCCCTCGGTGCTGAATTCACGCCACGCCCCATCTGGGCCCGGCTGCAGCGTCGCGCCCAGATCGAAGCCGCCGCTGCCCTCGATCATGCCGGAGGTGCTGAAGGCGATCTGGCCGTCATCGGCCTGCGAGAACCGCATTTCGACTGTTCCGGTGTCGCGGTGCACACGCTCGCCACCTTGGGCCGGAAACACCTCCACTGTCAGGGAGCCGCTATAGGTTTCGTCAAGCGTAGCGGGGAAGGGGGTATCTTGCGCCTCAGGAGAGGGCACTCCGACAAGGGTGGTGACGAGCAGAACGGCACCAATATAGACCAGTCGGCGCATGGCGGGTTTCCTGTGGTTTTGGGGCGAGGCCATGGGCGATTTTGACTCAGCCTGGGGCGCAGGTGACGGTGTAGCCGGCGACAGTCGGGGTGGCAGGCGGTTCGGCCTCGCCGACGCTGGAGACCGATAAGCGGCCTTGGGCTGAGTGATACTCGAAGCCGCAGTAACCAAATCCGGTACCGGAGCATCCCGTCACCTCCGTAAGGCCCAGCGCCGCAAGATCCGCGCTGCGTTGGTCAGGCCATTCGCCGAGGGACGGTTCAACCGGCATCCAGCCAAACTGGCCTATTTTGTTGCGCGCCTCGGCAAGCGGCAGTCCATAAATATAGGGCACGATGGCGCCGCCGCCGCAGAAGGTTTCCTCCGCCGCCAGGGCCGCGATGGTGATGGCGCCATCAGCGCCCAAGCTAATATCGGCGAGGGGCTGGGGCAGGTAATCGCCATCCCAGAGGCGCAGGCCGTGGTTGCCGAAGCGTTCGATCCGGCCAAGAGGCAGAGGAGCGGATGGGGCCGCATAGGCCACAGCGACCAGGGCCTTGCCAGCAAAGAAGCCGACATTGCCGTCATGCGATTGGCAGGAGCCGCTGGTGCCAGGCTCGAAGCCGCCAACAAAGCTGACAGCCGTCAACACGCCGATATCGAGTTCGCCGGTCACCCGCCATCCGGCGCGTTCCGCTACCAGCCCGCCCGGGGAGGTTGGCGGGATGGCCAGGTGTGCGCAAAATTCTGATGCATCGGCAATGCTCGGCGCCGGAGGTAGTTTTGACAGCGGGGTGATGGCGATGCCGACCACGGTTGAGCGTATTACTGCGGTGTTTCCGGCAACGAAAGCCGGCGCAACGACCAGCGCGGCAGCAGCCGCCATGAGCGGAAGAACCACAGAAAATTCGCGCATAGGGCGCTCCATTTGTGTCGTCGCCGGGGGGGAATTGGCTAGGCTTTGATGATAGGACGCGGCGTATGCTGGAAAGCTTGGCACAAACGGTAAAGAAAAATCTCGCCTGCCGCAGCGGTCCGACCAAGCTTTGCCTCTCTCCGAGCGTCTCACCATCAACAGCTTGGGAGAACCGGCCATGAAGACGCTTCTGTTTATTGCCGCCGCGCGGGGCCTGCTGGCGGGCGCCTTGCTTGGTTCCGCCAGTGCCGCGCTGGCAAATGACGCTTCTATCCGCGAGCTGGATGTGTACTGCCTGGCCGCCGATGGCACTCGCGGCGGGGTCGCGGCCAGTCAGGATGGCGCGACATTGGTCTATACGCAGCAGCCCAATGCGGCCGAGGACGCCCTGCATTTTGTGCATAGCCGGAGCGTTGTTGCGCAGTGGCATGCGCAGCTCGATGCGGCGGGGTTTGATGGCCTGGCCACGGTCGAACCGGCGGGTGATTTTTGCGCCATCAAGCGGACGCAGGCCGGCCATGTGCATCAGATCGCTTGGCCGCGCGATGCCGCCCCACCGGCACCACTAGGTGCTTTATTCGAGGCCATCATGAATTTTCGCTATGAGTGAGCGCTTCACCGACCCAGCATCACCACCACCGGCTCGGCCCGGACGCGATCAAGCGCGGGGCATCACGATGTTGGGCACGGCTTTATATATTGGTGTGCCCGCCCTGATCGCCTGCGCTGCAGGACTGGTATTTCTGCTGTGGGTTTTTGGCGCGTCGGCGACGGAAGGCGCGGGGGCGCATGGCTGGACGCTCGGGTTCTGGGCACTGCTGGGCTATGTGTCGCTGTATCAGGGGCTTTTGTTGCTGCTGGGGCTGGGTAAACTCGCGAGGCTACCCGTCAGCGAGCCCATCCATAGAGTGATCTGGACCGCCACGATAATCTTTGTCGCAGTCATGGCCTATGCGCTGCGAGAACTCGGCGTTTTCGCAGGCTGAAACCGCGCCCGTGGAAAACGCGATCTACTCACCAAGGTTTGGTGAAGCTGGCACGTCAAATAGGCAGGCAACGAGGAGAACCTGAATGATCGGCAGCCACAATTTGATCGGCGCACTCTTGGGGGCAGCGCTTTTGGCCACCCCAGTGCAGGCGCAGGACTTCGGCATGGTGCTGTTCAACGACTCGATCGATTTGACCAACGCCTACATTGCCCAGGAGGCCATGGCGAGCGTGGCCAATGCCGGTGCACATGCTGTGACCACAAAGGCGCGCACGGCGGCCGAGGTGCTGCAGTTTGGCACCGATCGCGGTATTTCGGCACAAGTGCGCGAGCAGTTTCGCAGTGAACTCATCAACACGCATCCGTCGCAAGCCGCTGCCATCGATGCCGCACTGCGCCAGGATTGGCTCCGCGGCTATCGCGAGGAAAT
The DNA here is from genome assembly GCF_054489375.1 of Devosia sp. A449. Taxonomy (NCBI): domain Bacteria; kingdom Pseudomonadati; phylum Pseudomonadota; class Alphaproteobacteria; order Hyphomicrobiales; family Devosiaceae; genus Devosia; species Devosia sp. A449. The sequence continues at coordinate 294,698 of NZ_JBTMWU010000003.1, forward strand.
AGCGACGCCCAATGGCCTCGACCCTGCCAACCTTGCTGACGCCTATACCGGCTATCTGGTGGCGAGTTGGGCCTTGGTCAACAATGTCGAAACGCTCAGCGATCGGGCTATCGCATCGGTGCGGAACAGCATGCGGATGGCAATGGCGGAAAACACCGCTATCGCCATGATGAGCGATGCCGAAAAGCAGCACGTTGCCGAGAGCCTGATCTACAATACCGTCCTGGTCATGGCCAATCGCATTCATATCAGCCAGATGGGCGACATGAGCCTACAACGGGCCGCCGCCGACCACTACCAGGCAGCCTTCCTGGCGCTTGGAATTGACCTGTCGAAGATGGCGCTGTCGGACACGGGCTTTGTCAGCGGCGCGCGATGAATTGTATGGGCGCGGCACTAGTGGTGGGCCGCGCCCTGCCTTTAACGCGCCCACCGTCACGACGGCCGCGGGGCCCGATGAGCATCATTTCGCATTCAACTCGGTCCGGTGGCGCTCAACGTAGTCGGCGAAGCGCTTGTCATTGAGATTGCCGGAGAGCCGATAGGGTGGATCGTAAGAAAAATCGAAGGTGAAACGCCCGCTTGAGTCCACCACCAGATCACACACCGTCCAGAAAACACCGTTCTGCGCCTGCATCTGCGCTGCCAAGCGGGCAAAGAGATCCTCGGTTGCCTGAGACAACTGGACCGAGACCTTTTCCAACTCTACGCCCACGCCGCCAGCCACGGCAAAGCTCAGCACGCTGGTGACCAAGTCCTCGGCCGACCATTGCGCCTCGAAGTTCACAACGATGCGCCGCCACTGGCGGTCGCCCCACTGACCGTCCCGCGGCTTCGCGATATCGGCAATTACGGAGGCGGCGATGGCTGTTTGGGTCTCGGATTGCTCGGCAAACATGTGGCCCCCATTGTCTGGCGCCTTGGACGTGCAGGTTGCTGCGGAGTCGCCGCCGCGAGCTTCCCTGGCGACCAGGCCGCGTCTGCGACCCGGCGCCATATTCCTCCGCTCACGACGCCTGCCCGATCTGCAACACGGTAAACTGCCGGCGCATATAGAGATCGAACAACGCGTTGAAGGTGGGGTTGACGTTTGGATCTTCGCCATCGCTGACGATGGTGACAATGGCGGCGCACAGGCTATCGACCCCTGCGGCCGTCGTGGCCGTGATTGTGCCCTGGGCCATATCGGGCATGGATTCGATCCAGCGCTGTTCGATGCGCTGTGCGGCTGCATCCGCCGTCGCGCAATCGCCATAGGTGAGCGACAGGGCCACAGCCGGGGTGTCCAATTGTACGTCGGCGATGATGCCACCGAAATAGGGCGGAATGCCCGCAAGGCTGGCGTCCATGCTTGCTTCCAGCCTGGTCCGAACGTCATCGAAATTGCCGCTTTGGGGCAACAGGAAATCCCCCGGATCAACCAGGGTCAGACCAAAAGCGGGAGAAATCACCATCGCCTGGACGATCCAGCCATCCCCAACGGACTGGTCGAGGCCGGCGAGCGCGGTGGCCACGATGGGATTGTCAGCGGCACTGGGCTGGTCCGCGACCAGTGTCGGCAAGGCATCGGGGTGCATCGATTGGACAACGGCATTACCGTCGGCTGTCGCGAACGAGGCCGCGCCCATGGTGCCGCGCCATGGGTCGGAAGGATTGCGGTTCCTCAGGTCTGGCGCCAGTGGCTCGCCATTGCCCAATATGCCGGCATCGCCCACCGGGACGAAATCGCGCGCGGTCAAGGCATCAAGCAGAGCAGTGGTAGCGGCGGCGTCAGCTAGCCCCCAGATCGACACCACTTCTGGCGTGCGGCCAAAGCCTGCAACATAATGGAGTTGATCAAAGGCGATGCCGGATTTTTCTTCCCAAGGGTCCACCCCGCCCATGTGGAGCGCCTCGATGGGGCGCAGCGCGGCGCCGAGCTGGGTGCGCAACAAACTCTTTGCGCCCAACTCACTGCCTGCCAGCCCGCGCAGCGCCCAGATGTCGACGAAATAAGCTTGCTCCGGCACCGGCTGGGTCAGGATAGTTTCGGGCAGATGCCCGAGGGCATCGGCTAGCGCGTCGAGATTTTGGGCAAAGGCCGGGCCGCTGGTGGTGAGCAACAGGGAGGCAGCGATAACGGTTAGGCGCATGGGCGTCTCCTTCGGATCAGTTCTCTCAAGGATAGGACGGAAGGGCACGAACAAAGCTTGGTCGTCTTTCCATTTTTTCGCCGAAGTGGCCAAGGTCGGTACATAACCAATCGTCTTATCGGCATCGGAACAAGGCTAACCGCCTCGAAAGCCGCTGAAGGAGCGCCATCATGTTCTCGACATTCAAGGCGATACCAATCCTTGCCGCAGTTCTGCTGTTGAACGCGCCCGACCATGCGGTCGGCGAAGGGGCGATCAAGCACGGCATGTTGAAGGTCGGCAGCACCGGCATCAACTGCTACATGCCGCCATGCCCGTGGCGCGGTATTGTCAGCGGTGACGTTCCGAGCGGTGGTTTCCAGCGCCCGCTCTGGTGGGGCGAGATATTGCCCACTCTCGACGCCAGCGACAATGACGCGCGCCGCATTCGGCGCGCCTGGGACGATTTTGACTGTCTGCTGGTCGAGGGCGCATTCGTTGGGTCGATGCTGACGGTCGGGCGCATCATGGGAGCTTGCTCATGACTTCGCGCCTTGCCATGTCTGATCGCGACAAGGCCGGCGCACTGCCGGAAAGTGGCCCGGTCTGCTGGATGCAGGAGGAACGATGATACCGCTCTTGCCGATTGTTGCGCTCATGCTCGCCGGCGGATTCTGGGCCGGCGTTGACGGCTCTAAGGAATGCGGCCGGCTGGACAGATGGCTGGGCCGCAGCGGCTGCGTCGGCAGCTTCAATGTCAACAATCCGCACCGTGTCTTACCTGACCTGGTCGCGCGATGAGACGGCAGTTGCCATCCGCTCGCAAGCTGGGAATACTATCATCGACCGGTTCTTGGTGAGGACCGCCGCGTTCTCGTCGCCATGATCACGAGAACACCCATGGCAAGCCCGACAATTGAGCCGCGGGCGGCCAACACCATCACATTTCAGACACAAGTTTTCTGCTTGCTTAGCGTTACGAGTGCGGGGTCATGGGGGGCTGGCGACGGCGTGCGACTGGTTGATGAACAGATAGGTGTGCCGCCCGACGACGCCGATGGTCTGGTGCGCCGGGCAAAGGCAGGCGACATTGCCGCATTTGAAGGCCTTGTGGCCCTGCATTATCGTTTCATCTACAAGACGGCGTTCCGCTGGCTTGGGCACAAGAGCGATGCTGAAGACGTGACCCAATCGGTTTGCCTGCGGCTGGCCGACGCGCTGTCCAGTTTCGATGGCCGGTCAAAGTTCACCAGCTGGCTTTATCGGGTGACGCTCAATGCGGTGCGAGATCTGCAGCGTACCCATCAGCGCCGCGGCAGGCAGGTCGATGCGGTTGCCGCCATAACCCGCGAGGAGCGCGAGCCGGACCAGGAAGATCAACTACGGGTCAACGATATCTGGCGTATCGTGCGCGAGTTGCCGGACAAGCAGCGCGATGCGGTGCTGCTGGTATTCGGCGAGGAAATGTCCCAAGCCGAAGCTGCAGCCATCATGGGGTGTAAGGAAGTGACCGTGTCCTGGCACATCCACAATGCCCGTAAATCCTTGAGGGATCTGCTGTGAGCACGCCCGAACGCGATCCCTTCGATCTGCTGCCGCAGTTCGCCGACCCGGAGCCCGATCCGGTCGTCATGCAAGCGGTCATCGCGCAAAGCCGCGAGGCGTTTGCCCGGCGACAAACCCGTCGTGCTGCGGCGGAGCGGGGCTTGTGGGACAGGCTCCGCGCTTGGCTGCGCGTTTCACCCGGCTGGCTGGTGCCCGCCGGCATTGGCGTTTTCGGCGTTGTCATGGCCCTTGCGGTGGTGCCGGGATTGATGATGACGTCACCCAGCGGCCCAGCATTAGATCATGCCGTCGCCGAAGCGCCCACCGCTCAACCGCCAGCGATGAGCGAGCCCGGCCCCGCGCTGTTGCGTGGGGATGGCATCCGCATGGGCGCCCAGCCGGGCCCAGGGGGTCGGCCTATCGAACCCGACGCAGCGCCCATGACGATCTTTGACGGCGACGGTGTCCAACTGGGCTATCGGGTCACGCCTGCGGAAATGCTGATCTACCGGCTCGATGCTGATACCGAGCAATTGGTCGATGCCCAGCCGCTGGTTCCGGGCGAGCAAAGTGATATTCGTGGCGCTTTTGTAACATCCCTCGGGCAGTTGGACCTACTGGGGGCGCAAATCCGGGTCGATGACAGCGTGTTTTGGCGTGTCTATCGCCTCGTCGACGGCGCCTATGCCCGAGACTTGGAACTCAGCGCCCTCATAGCCGATGCACCTGATCAGGCCGAGGCCGAGCGGCGCCTGGCGGCAAGTGATTCAACGCCGGTCGCTGACCGCTAGAAAAATAACCGTTGTGACCAAGATGGGCGCCGTTCGCAGCGTCTCATCTACAGGCGCAAAAGCCGCGCCATCATGATCTCGCAAGGAGACCCGCCTATGCCGCGCCAAACCCGCCTTGTTCGCCTAGCCTCTGCTGCTGTCGTTGTCGCTGCGTCACTGGCGGCGATGCCCGTGATTGCTCAGGACGTGACCGACTATCTCGGCGTGCCCGGCCCAATTGCCTTTGGCGATACAGACTATCTGCTGGCCTGGTCGTCCCAACCCGACGGGCAATACACCAAGCAGGAATATTTGCCCGCTGGCCAGACGCCCGAAGCCTATGACAGCATGATCCTGGTAGAGTTTCTTGCCGCCGACCTAACTCCGCTGGCCATGGCCAGCGCCCAGGTGGAGCTGCTCAATGACCGCAAGCAGACTGATCCGCTGGTCAACATGGACCTCATCGAGAATGAGGCGACGGGCGAGGTCATTCTCGACTTTATTGTCTCCACCAAAGATGAGAACGGAGAGTATATCGTTGAGTGGAACGCATATCGGTATGCCAACGCCGAGAGCAGCGACGGCCAGATCGGCGGCCTGCTTTTTGCCATCAGCCACCGCGCCTATGGCAACGACGCGGCGAAAGAGTTTTTAGGGACGCTCAAAGGTTTCAAGGGCACCCAGATGCAGGCGCTCGCTACCGCTGCCTTGCCGGCGCTATGACTCGGCACAGCGCTTTGCATAGGCCAGCGAACCGCATGTTCGCAGCAGAAAATCTTGGGTGCAAACCCACCCGGTACACAATTTTGAAAAAGCGATCTGAGATGTCTTTGATCGCTCATTTTTTCTTCTAAACAGAGGCCATGCGCCTTTTTCTCTATCTCTTTTGCGCTGTGGCGTTCATCTTGATAGCGGGATGGACGGTCTATGTGCTCCCGACTCCCGGCACTCTATCGGCATGGGAGCTGGCGGGAGCCTTCCTGCCGGCGCTCCTATTGATGCTGGCGTTACTGGCGATGTTGGCACTGATGCACTGCCCTTCTATGTGATGAGGTTTTTCCGCTGGATACGTCAATGGATGGGGCCGCGGGGGCGCAATTAACTTGTCCAACGGCTGATTTGAAGAGGGGCGCCCTTCGTCTATTATACTCCGCCTAACGGAGTGTGCTTTCCGCTTCTGGGGGCGGTGGGACAGGAACACGGTTGCGGTCACGCTCACCCCGAGGGTGTAATTCCGCTTCCGCCATCACGGGCCGCCCCACTTGTAAGGGCCGCCGCATTGCTCCGGAAGGCGTGGCGCCAGCCCACCATGCCGCGCAAGGACGGCACAAAAGCGCGCCGCCGCACGGCCTGTTCAGACAGGCCGCTGGCTGAATGCTGGGCAATCAGGATAAGACGTCATCGAGAAACGCAGCCGCCTGCGCGAGGCCGGTGGGAGAAACCTGATGGCCCAGCCCCGGTTCAATCGTGAGCTTGGCCCGCACCCCGACTGCCGTTAGCTGTTCGGCGGCTCGCACACTCTCGCTCGGCGGCATGATCGGGTCGGCGTCGCCATGGACCAGCAGCAATGGTGTGCCGGTCGATGGCGCCAGAGGCAAGGGCGAGGCCAGCCGCCCCGAAAAGGCGACCACGGCGCCCACCGGCCAGCGACCGCTGGCCAGCGCGTCGAGTGCCATGATCGCGCCCTGGGAAAAACCGAGCAGCGCCACGCGATGCAGGGCGTCGGAAAATCCGTGTCGCGTGATCAAATCGGCAATCACCGCATCGAACCCGGCTCGGGCAGCGGCGACACGGTCGGGCCGATTGCCCGCCGTTACCCCGGCCACGCTGAACCACTCATGGCCCCGGCCATTGCCATGGGGCGCGTCCGGACTTTCGAACACGATGCCAGGCAGGGCCGGGGCCATGGCCTGGCCGAGTGCTGCCATGTTGGCGCCGCTGCTGCCGACGCCGTGCAGGAGAATGACCAGACCGCGGTCCATCAATTCTGTCCTTGCACCGAAACCGGAGCAAGGCCCGGCAAATCGGGCCCCTTGGGCACGATGCCATTGGGGTTGAGCGCCTTGATCGAATAATAGCCGGCCTTGATGTGCTCGATGTTGACGGTCTCGGCCACACCCGGCACTGCCAGCATGGTCGCCTGATAGGCGCTCAATGCCGGATAGTCCGCCAGGCGCCGCAAATTGCACTTGAACAGGCCATGATAGGCGGCGTCGAAGCGGACCAGGGTGACAAACAGCCGGATGTCGGCCTCGGTCAGCGCGGCGCCCAGCAGGAACGGTCCGCCATTCTCTAGCCGTGTCTCGAGCGTGTCCAGCATCGCAAAAACGCCATCGAAGGCTTCTTCATAGGCCAGTTGCGTCGTCGCGAATCCAGCGCGGTAGACGCCATTGTTAAGGCGCGGATAGATCTCGGCATTGAGCGCGTCGATCTCGGCCTGTAGGGCTTCGGGGTAAAGGTCCGGGCCGCTGGCCAGATGGCCGAAACCGGTGTTGAGCATGCGCACGATATCGGCGCTCTCGTTGTTGACGATGGTGCCGGTCTGCTTGTCCCACAGGACAGGCACGGTGGCGCGGCCGGTATAGTGCGGATCGGCCTTGGTGTAGATTTCGTGCATATAGGTTGCGTTGTTGATGTCGTCGGGGCCAGTGCCGGGATAGCCACCAAAGGTCCAGCCCTGGTCGCTCAGTTGCGGGTTGACGACGCTTACGGAAATAACGTCCTCCAGCCCCTTGAGCTTGCGCGCGATCAGGGTGCGTGAGGCCCAGGGGCAGATCAGCGCCACATAAAGATGATAACGGTTCGGTTCAGCGGTAAAGCCGCCGGTACCAGTTGGGCCGGCGCTGCCATCGGGCGTCACCCAATTGCGAAAGCCGGAAACCTGCCGCACGAAGCCGCCCTTGGTATCGCTCGCCTGCACCGGCTGCCAGTCTTCAGTCCATTTTCCATCAACCAGCATGGTCTTCGTCCTTCGTGATAATCGTGAGTGGAATGTTCCAGGGATCGGACAGTGTGAATGTCGCCCCGCTTTGGCCGGCGCGGTTGGCAATGGCGTCGCGTTCGGCCGGGGTGGCACGCAGAACGACTTCGGCGAGGCCGGTTTCGCCCCCGGCCAGAGGCTTGGCGCCGCGGCTGTTCCAGATGTTGGTGGCCAGGTGATGGTGGTAATCGCCCGAGGCGTAGAAACTGCCGCCGGGATAGTGGGACGTGCGCTTCATGCCCAACACGCCAGTATAAAACGCCTCGGCCTCGGCAATATTGCCGACCTGCAGATGGACATGGCCGACGACACTGTCCGCGGGCACACCGCGCCAGTCGGCTTTGGCCTCCTCAAGCAGGGTATTGAGGTCGAGGTGCTCGGTGCTCATCACCACGCCTTCGGCCGAATGTTGCCAGGCTTTGCGCGGCCGGTCGACATAGACCTCGATGCCGTTGCCTTCCGGATCAGCGAGGTAGATCGCCTCGCTAACCAAATGATCGGAGGCGCCCTGGACGGGCGCACGGATGCGGGCGATATGGCCCAGCCAATCGGCGAGCGCCTGACGCGATGGCAGCAGAAACGCCGTGTGGAACAGGCCGGCAGCGCGCGGGTCGCGCAAGCGCGCCGCCTTGTCCTGCCGCAGTTCCAACAGAGTCTGACTGCCAACACCCAGCCGGCGGACCTCGCCATCGGCTGACAGCGGCTCTAGGCCGAGCACGTCGCGATAATAGGTGGCGACCGCATCGAGGTCGCGCACCACGAGCGCCACATGACCGATGTCGATCGGTGCGTCACTGCTTGCCATTTTACTCGTCTCCAAAATGCAGCTCCGGCCACCTTGGCCGGAGCGTTGATCATGGTGTGGTCAGATGCCGACCCAGGTGGGGGCGATATCGGTGCCCTTGCCCTGGCCATAGCCCAGCCCGATATTGAGAGCGGCGACAGCCTCGAGATTGCGCGCGGCGGCTAAGGGGCCGGCGACAATGGCCTTGAGACCGGCTGCATTCACCAGCGCTGCGACCTGGGCCACGGCATCGGCATCATCGCCGGCGAGCAATACGGTCGCCGGGGTGCCGGCCACCTGGCCGCGGTTCTGCAGCACCGAAGCGAACAGCGTGTTGAAGCCCTTCACCACCTTGGCCTGCGGTGCGAGCCGGGCGATTTCCTCGGCGGCGCTGGTGGAAAAGCCAATGGCCAGGCCCGAGAAGTCGGCCTTCATCGGATTGGTGAGATCGACGACGATCTTGCCGGCAAAGCCGTCAGCGACCTTCACCACGTCAGCTGCTGCATCATAGGGCACGGCGAGAAAAACGATGTCGGCCTGGGCGACGGCGTCGGCGATCGAGATAGCAGTGTCAGAGGGTTGGCGCGAGCCGAAGACGATGGCGTTGCCGGTGGCGGAAAATACAGTGGCAAGGCCCTGGGCCATGTTGCCGGTGCCGATGATTGCGAGTGTCATTTTTTACGTTCCTGTCAGTTGCCCTGCGGCGATGACCTGAATATGGACCCATTCTGTTCGAGCTGCTATCTGGTCAAAACGCAGAAGATTTCTTCCAAACCAGAAGAACTCTACCAGTCCTGGTCCCAGGGTGGGCTGTCCTGAAACCGCGCCACGAGAAAATCCACCATCACCCTGACTTTTGCCGCCAGGTGCCGACCGGTGGTATAAACAGCCCATAGCGCCAGCGGGTCGGCTTCATACGCGGCCAGCACCGGCACCAGCTGGCCGGTGCGAATTCGGTCTCCCGCGACGAAGCTGGGACCTTGCACCAGGCCCAGTCCGATCGCCGCGGCGGCCGAACAAGCCTCGGCATTGGAGAAACGCAACCGTCCGCTGATCGGTACTGTCACGCCGCCGGCGAAGCGCCAGCTGGCCCCATCGGCCAGGTTGGTATCGAGAATGCAGGCGTGTCCGCTCACCTCCTCCGGGCGGTTCGGGGCGCCGAATTGTTTCAGATAGGCGGGCGCTGCCGTCGTCACCAGCCGGATCGGACAGAGCTTGCGGGCGACCAGGGTGCTGTCGCGCAAGGTGCCGATACGCAGCGCCAGATCGAACCCCTCTTCGACCAGATTGACCACCCGATCGGAGAATGACACGTCCAGTTCGATCAGCGGATATGCCGCCGCAAACTCGGCAAACAGCGGGGCCAGGACCTGCGTGCCAAAAGTGAGCGGCACCGACATGAGCAACCGCCCGCGCGGCGCGCCGGACGCGCTGCGGATGGTGGCGTCGAGTTCATCCAACTCATCGAGCAGGCCTTTGATCCGCTCGAAATACGCCCGGCCAGCCTCGGTGGGCGACACTGAACGGGTGGTGCGCTGCAGCAATTGCACGCCCAAATCTTCCTCGAGCCGGGACACCAGCTTGGAGGCCTGCCCCGAACTGACGCCGAGCTTTTGTGCAGCGCCAGAAAAGCTGCGGCCTTCGATGACCGCAACGAACATCCGGTCGCAAGCCAGTCTATCCATGCCAGGTGCCTCACAGGATGGGAAAATGTTGGCGATACGGAGTAGCGTAGCATGGCTGTCGCCAATCCTCTGCCACGAACCATCGGGGCTAGTAAGTCACGCGGGCCTATGCCGATCTTGAGCAGCACACCGGCGACACCCCCGTCGGACTTGTTGCAACTGGTCGTCGCTTCGCTGTCACAGAAGGCTTCTAGAGAGCCCGGATGACTGTCATTGCACTCAACAAACTTTCCAAGCAGTTTGGCGACACATTTGCCGTTCAGCAGGCCAGTTTTCGGCTGGAGACGGGGTCGCTGACGGCGCTGCTGGAGCCGTCGGGCTGCGGGAAGACGACGCTGCTCAGACTGATTGCCGGGTTCGAGCAGCCCGATAGCGGGACGATCCATCTGGGCGACCGACTGGTTGCAAGTGCGCAGGCGATGGCGCCGCCGGAGAAGCGCAATCTCGGCATCGTGTTCCAGTCCTATGCGCTGTGGCCGCATATGGATGTGGCGGGCAATGTTGCGTATCCGCTAAAGGCGCGTTCATTTGGCCGCGATGCGATTGCCGAGCAGGTGTGCAAGGTGCTGGCCACGGTTTCGCTGACGGGGTTCGAGCAGCGCGCGGTGGACGGTTTGTCGGGCGGCCAGCGTCAGCGTGTGGCGTTGGCGCGGTGTCTGGTGACCGGCACCGATATCATTTTGCTCGATGAACCGCTGGCCAATCTCGACGTGCATCTGCGTGCCGAGATGATCGATGTGTTTGCCCGGTTGCATCGGGAAACCGGGGCCACGATTGTCTTTGTCACCCATGACCAGGCCGAAGCGCTGGCGCTGGCCGATTGCGTTATCGTGTTGGATCGCGGGGTGGTGCAGCAATCGGGGCGACCGGAGCAGCTATATGATGAGCCGGTCAATGCCATGGTTGCCGGCTTTGTCGGCCGTGGTTCGATGGTTACGGCACAGGTGTCTGAGGGCCGCGTATGCCTCGGCGAGCTGCCGATATCGGCGCGCGGCACAGTGCGGGGTGCCGAATTACGGCTGCTGTTGCGGCCGGAGGGCCTGGCGCTTGCCGAGGCGGGCATTCCAGCAGTGGTTGCTGGGTCGCGTTATGCCGGGGCGGGGTATGACACGACGCTGCAACTTGCCGGTGGTGATACTGTACTGATCAATGCACGCGAGCGGCTGGAGATTGGCCGGCAGGTGCATTTCGCCGTCAGCGATGCCTGGATCGTGCCGGACGGACTAGCGCCAGGGCAACACGCCCGTGGGCAGGCGGCGGCCCAGTCGGTCGAGCAGAGCCAATAACAGGACGATCACCAACAAGGTGATCACCGCCACGGCGGCTGCCTGCGGCGAGAGGCCCGTTTCTTCGAGGCTGAAAAGGATGACACCGATGGTCTCGTTGCGGCTGGACCAAAGCAGGGCCGAGACAGTGAGTTCGTTGAAGGCGCTCATGAACACCAGCAGCGCCCCGGCAGCGGCGGCGGGGGCTGCCAGCGGCGCGGTAATCGTCAGCAAGCGCCGGATCGTGCCAGCGCCGGCGCCGGCCGCGGCTTCGTCGAGGTCAGGCGCCAACTGGCCCAGCGCTGCCTCGACCGGTTTGACGGCCAGAGCAGCGAACCGCATCAGATAGGCGATGAGGATGATCCAGGGCGTGGCGTAGAGGCTGCCCAACAGCGGCAAGGGTCGCAGAAAGAGCAGAATGCAGGCAATGGCCAGCACAATGCCGGGCAGGGCATAGGGCAATTCGAGCAGGCCATGCGCCACCCGGGCCACGGGGCGCGGCAATTTGGCGAGGCCCAGGGCCAGCGGGATGGCGAGCAAGGCCAGAATGGCAGCGGCCAGCAGGGACAAATAGCCGGAGTTCACAAATGCTCGCAGGGTCGAGGCCTGACGGAACAGGATTTCGGCATAATTGTCCAGGGTGAAGGTCGCCAGCGAGAGCGGGACACCAAAGGCCGGCACCAGCGAGGTGGTGAGCAGGGCCATCGCGGGCAGGATGAGCATCACGCCGAGCAGTATCATGCCCGCGATGGCCGCCGGCCAGCGCCAGGCGCCGAGTGCGAAATGCATGGGCGTACCCCGGGTGACCGAAAAGCTGCTGCGCCTTAGGGCCAGTCCCTGAGTGACAATGCCGGCTAGCGCAATGATGCAGATCAGCAGCGATAATCCGGCCACCTGGGGCAGGACGGAGGGGCCATTGCTGGACAGTTGCTGGTAGATCAGCGTCGCCAGCGTCAGGTAGTTTTCCGGCATGCCAAGCAAGGCCGGGATGCCGAAATTGCCGACGCCCGAGACGAAGGCCAGTGCGCCGGCCGCGATGCAGTAGGGCCACAGCAGCGGCAGCACGATATCGAGCAAGAGTCGGGACGGACCGACGCCGGCGGCCCGGGCAGCGTCCACATAATCGCGCGGCAGCGAGACTAGCCCGGCGCGCAGCGTGATGAAGACGATGGGTGCATGCTGCATGCCAAACAGCACGATGATCCCGGTCCGACCCAGCAAGGGGTTGGCGGTCCCCGGCGGCGGGGCGATGCCGAGCGCGCCCAGCAGGGCGCTGGAGGGGCCCAGCAGGTGCGTGAAGGCCAGAGCCATGACCTGCGGCGCGATCATCAGCGGCAGGATCAGCAGGAATCCTTGCAGCTTGCGCAGCGGCATGTCGGTGACGGCGACCAGCAGCGCGAAGGGGGCGCCGATCAGCAGGGCGAGCAGGGCGCCGCACAGGGCAGTGTCGATGGTGTTGAATATCGCCCGCTGTGTGGCGGTACGCGCCAGCCGGGATAGCAGCGGGCTCGCATCGAGCACGCCGTCGGGAACCAGCGCCGTGGCGACCAGCCGGCCGATCGGCAATGCGGCCAGCAGGCCCACGACCAGAATAACGAGAGCGGCGGGCAGCATGTGCCCCGCCGCTCTGCTGATGCGAATATCCGGCACTGTCAAGGGAGGAGCCGTGCCGTCTGTCCGCATCGATGGGTGCGTTGGTGTCACGCCTGGTTACTGGCCGAAGATCTCGCCGAACTTTTCCTTGTTCGCAGTTTCATTGGTGAGAGCAGCGGCGGCGTCATAGGTCAGAACCTTGATGTCGGCGCGGGCAGGATAGCCGGCGGGCAGGGCGACGCCGTCACGTGCCGGAATATAACCCTGGAGCGAGGCCAGCTGCTGGCCTTCCTCGGAGAGCAGGAAATCGATGAACAGCTTGGCATTGTCGGGATTGGGCGCGGAAGCAAGGATCGCTGCCGGTTCCGTCACGGCAGAAACGCCCTCGGTCGGGAACACGAAGGCAACGGGTGCGCCCTTGGCCGCTTCGCGGATCGGCAGATAGTCAACGATCATGCCATAGAGTTTTTCGCCGCCAGCAACCGCGGTCAGCACGTCGCCATTGCCACCCGAGGCCTGCGCGCCATTGGCAGCGAGAGCGGCATAGAAATCCCAGCCTTCGGCAAGGTTATCCGTCAGGGTGACGGTGTGGATCAGCGCCGCGCCGGAGGTCAGCGGGCTGGGCATGGCCAACTGGTCCTTGGCTTCGGGCTTGGTCAGGTCGAGCCAACTGGTCGGGATCAGGCTGGCAGCGGTGTTGTAGACGATGCCGGTGGTGATCAGCTTGGTCGAGAAATAGGCGCCGTCTTCATCGAACAGGCTGGCGTCTAACCCGGTCGTGTCGGCTTCGGGGAAATTGAGCAGCAGGCCCTCGGCCTTGAGCCCTTCCATCGTCACCACATCGGCGATCAGCAGCACGTCGGCCAGCGGCGTGCCGGCTTCCTGCTCGGCGCGGAACTTGGCCATGATCTTGGGGGTGCCGTCGCGCACCCACTCGACCTCGATGCCCGGATATTTGGCCATGAAGGCGTCGGCAGTTTGCTGGGCGTCGGTGTTGGGCTGGCTGGTATAGAGCACCAGGCTGCCCTCCTGGGCGAGGGCAGGGGTGAGGGCGGTGGCCAACATCAGGCCGGCGGCAAGAAGGATACGCATGGCAGCTCCGGTGTGTGGCTGCGCGGGGGGAGGATCGCAGCACGAGCGGACTTATCCAGCGTGTTTGACAGTGCAATGACGGTTGAGGCGGCCCGGTGCCGATCGGGCTCCTGAGAAGCCGCTTGCGATGCCATTTTCGACGGCGCTCCCTATGCCATCGTTTCAGGTGGTCAGGCGGGTCAAGTCAATGCAACGCCATCGAAATTTCATATCCCGTCGCTAACGCCCGCAGCGCGGCGGTTTGCCGGACAATGTGACGGATGAACGACGTTCGCGTTTGCGACTCATTTACGCGCCGCCCGTATTGCGCCTGCTGAACGGGCTCTGGGGGGCACCATGCTATTCTCGAAAATCTCGATTGCCGGCCGTATCTATGCGTCCTTTGCCGTGATGATCGTCCTGTTGGCGCTCCTGACCGTACTGGCCGTCGTCGGTGTGCAGACCATTGCCGGAACGCTCGATGGGTTCCGCACCGCGACGGAGGAGGCAACCCGGGTGCGCAGCCTGACGACGACGCTGACCGGCGCGCGACTGGCGGTACGAAACTATGCGGCAGAGCCCACCGACGACACGGCCCAATTGGTGACCCAAAGCGTTGCCGAGCTTGCCGCCTTGGGCGCCGGCGGCGACATGGCCGAAAGCATCGCCGCCTATGGCGCTGAAGCCGCATCCCTGATCGCGCTCGATGAGGTTCTCGCCGTTCAGCTGACCGGCCTTGACGCCGCCGGCATTGCGGCAACCCAAACGCTGAGCGCAATGATCGATCAGTCCTCCCAATCCGCCAACCTTAACGCCAAGGCGGCGGCGCTGGCTGGGTTGGCGATGGAGAATCTACTGCAGCTTCGCCTCGGTGTGGCCGAATTGATCGGGAGTCCGGACGACGCGCAACTGGCGTTGGCAATGGCCTCGTCGGCCGCCTCGGGCGCTGCCCTGGCGGATCTGCGCGCAACCTTCTTTAAGACCGAAGATCTTGCCCGTGTCGATTCGGTGCTGTCAGCGCTCGATGCCTACGCCGCCGAAGTGCAGGACGTTTTTGTGCGTCTGACCGAACGCGAAGCGCTGCGCGGCGCGCTTGCGGATCTCGAACTGTTGCTGGAGCAGGCCTCGGCTAGGGCGTCCGATGTCAATGCGGCGCGGCAGGCCGAAAGCGAAGCGATTGCGGCAGCCAATTCGGCCGCCGTGCAGATCTGGGTTCTGGCGGTGGGCTCGCTATCGCTCGCCATAGGCGGGGCATTGGCCTTCCTGATTGCGCGCTGGCTGTCGCGCACCATAAGGCGATTGGCTTCGGCCACCGATCGATTGGCAGCTGGCGATTTTTCCGTCACGCTGCCGCAGACCAATTCCAGCAACGAGCTTGGTCAGATTGCCCGCGCCCTCGAAATTTTTGGCGCCAATGGTCTGGCCTTGCAGGCCGAGCAGCTGGCTAAAGCCGAAGAGTTCGCCAATCAGCGCGCGCGTCAGGAGGAACTCGGCCGGTTCCAGATGGTGCTGGCCAATCTGGCCAGTGCCGCTGCCCGGGGCGACTTCCGCCATCGCCTTCCCAATGATTTTGCCCTCGACGAACTCGTGCCTGTCGTCGGCAGCATCAACCAGTTGCTGCAGACCATTGAACGCGGACTTGCCGAGACCTCCTCCGTGCTGGCTGCCGTCGCCGCTGCGGATCTGACGCAGCGCGTCACTGGCGATTATGAGGGCGCCTTTGCCGCGCTCAAGCTCAACACCAATGGCGTGGCCGACCGCCTCTCCGAAATTATGCAGGATTTGCGCGTCACCTCGCATGCGCTCAAAAACGCTACCGAGGAGATACTCTCTGGCGCCACCGATCTAGCTGACCGCACGACCCGCCAGGCATTGGCCGTCGAGGAAACCTCAGCTGCAATGCATCAGCTATCCCAAACCGTGCAGCAGAACGCCGCGCAGGCCCGTCACGTCAACGCAGAAGCCGGTGCGGTGGCGCGGATTGCCGCCGATAGCGGCGCGGTCATGCTTGAAGCCAATGCTGCGATGCAACGCGTTAATGGCGCCTCAACCCAGATCGTCAACATCATCGGCATGATCGACGACATCGCTTTCCAGACCAATCTGCTGGCGCTCAATGCCTCCGTCGAAGCGGCCAGGGCGGGCGAGGCAGGCAGGGGCTTCGCTATCGTCGCCATCGAAGTGCGGCGCCTCGCGCAATCGGCGGCCAGAGCGTCCGCCGATATCAAGGCACTCATTGATACCAGTGTCGGGGCAGTCGCCCAGGGGACGCGCCTGGTCGCGGCTGCGACCACCAGCCTGCTGGACGTGCAAAAAGGGCTGAATAACAGCGCCGCCCTGATGGAGCAGATCATGATCGCCAGCGATGAACAGGCCAGCGCCATCGCAGAAGCCGGACAGGCCATTGGCACGCTCGATGACATGACGCAACGCAATGCAACATTGGTGGAGCAGCTCAACACGGCGCTGGCGCAAACCGAGAGCCAGGCCGCCGAGCTCGACGACGTGGTAAAATCCTTCGTTCTGGGACGTATGGCTTCGGACCGGGCGGAATTGCTCCGCGCCGAGCACGCTGCCTGAGCCGCGCCTCGCGTCTTGTCAGGGGCAGGTTCGCCGTCATCGCCGGGTAGCAGTGTCCGAGCTGACAAAATGAATTGATTTGCAATTCAATCTAATCTTGATACGTACGGCGGATGACCAATCATCGTTCGCCACGGTCCCGTTTCGGGATTTTGTTTTCCTTGCTCGCGCGCCGCTGGCGCCGGTCGATCGAGGCTCATCTGGCCGCCGCCGGCCTCACCGATGCCACCTGGGTGCCCTTGGTGCATCTGCAGGAAACCGGCGGCGGAATTACCCAGAAGCAGCTGGCGGCCCTGGTGGGTGTCGATGGTTCGAGCCTGGTTCGCGTACTCGATATTCTCGCCCGCGAGGGGCTGATCGAACGGCGCCGTGACGAAGCCGATGGCCGGGCGCGGCTCATCTATCTGACGCCGGAAGGGGAAGGCCGGGTTGGCGAAATCCGGCAGGAGCTGGATAAGGCCGAAGCGGCCATGCTGTCGGAGCTTTCAGATAGCGACATCGCCGCGCTGCTCGTTCATTTCCAAACCATCGACCGGCGCCTGACGGAGCTTGCGGTCGCTCCCGAGCCGGAGCAGAGCCCATGAGAGAAACCGAGCCAACAGGACCGCAAGACCGGCGCCCGGAGCTTCTGGCACGCCGGCGCGATGCTGCGCGTCATCTGCTGCATCCGCATCAGCTTAAAGCCAGCATGGCCCTTTCCGCACACCCCTCGTTGCGGAATGCGATCCTCGCCGGCGTGCAGGCAGCGCTCACTGCGGCCATCGCGCTGCCGCTGGTTCATCTGTCGCCGTGGTCGCATCTGATCGGTTTCGCTGCGCTGGGCGCATTGGTTGCGCTGTTCGGACGCTTCGCGCCGCCCCGCCGGCGCGGACTTATTCTTTTGCTCTGTGGATTGTGGCAGGTACTGGCGGTTTTCGGCATGTCGGCCGCCGCCTGGCTCGGCGCGCCGATGCTCGTTCAGCTCATTTTGCTCGCATTATCCTGCGGCCTGTTTCTTTTCGTCAGCGTCACCGGAAAGTTCGGGGCCCCTGGCCCCTTGATCTTCGTCTTCGCGGTCGGGGCGTCCATGTCGGTCGACATGTCGCTTGAGCAACTGCTTGAGCGTAGCGCAGCTACCGCGATCGTCGCGGCGTTGGCATGGGCAATCTGTGTCGCCAGCGAGGCGTTTCGCCATCACCCGACCGCCGAGCGCCCATTCCCGGCCGATCCGGAGCTTCCACTCGGTTACCGACTGAACGCCGCCTCTCGAAGCATTGCGGGCGCCGGGATCGCGATCTTGGTGAGTTATGCATTCGGTGCGAACCACCCGGCCTGGGCCGCGATGGGGGCGCTGGCGGTGATGCAGGGCACGCAGCTTCACCTCAGCATGAACCGCGCCTTGCAACGCATGGCCGGTACCGTCGTCGGCGCGGCACTGGCCTGGGTTCTGCTCATGCAGGAACCCTCGGTATGGCTCGTGATTGCCGTTCTGGTGATCGTCCAGATTCTGACGGAGATCGTGATTGGCATCAACTATGCCTTCGGTCAGGTGCTGGTGACCCCGATGGCGCTGCTGATGACCTATCTCGGCGCGGCGCAGGCGGCCGGGCCGGAGATCGCGCCTGAACGCGTGTTCGACACAGTGCTGGGCGCCGCAGTCG
This sequence comes from Devosia sp. A449, assembly GCF_054489375.1. Lineage (NCBI taxonomy): Bacteria > Pseudomonadati > Pseudomonadota > Alphaproteobacteria > Hyphomicrobiales > Devosiaceae > Devosia > Devosia sp. A449. The sequence continues at coordinate 312,722 of NZ_JBTMWU010000003.1, forward strand.
GCATCGGCATGGCGGTGTTGCTGTCCACGATCGACGATCGCCGGCATCTCGCCGAGCACCGCCGCAGCAATCCTTGACCAGATACAGCATCAGGTCGCGGAGCTGATCGAGCTCGGCGCGATAGATAATCGAGCGGCTCTGCCGTTCGCACTCGACCAGTCCCGCCCGGGACAGCGTTGCCAGATGCGCTGACATGGTATTTTGCGGAATCTCCAGCAGGCAATTCATCCGGCTCATGCTGCACCAGCAGCCGGAACGTATCGAGCCGGGTCGTTTGGGCGAGCGCGGCCAAAGCCGGCATTGCATCTGTTGATTTCATATATCCAGCGTGCTGAATATATGGGCGACTCTTGCATGAGCCTTTACATCAGGCTCAGCCCCATCCCGCTCAGAGCCATGAGCGCCACCACGATCCAGGGCGGAGCCTTCCAGACGGTCAGCAGCACAAAGCCCGTCAGGGCAAGCGCAAAATCATACGGGCCGACAATGGCGCTCGTCCAAACCGGATCGTACAGCGCCGCGCCAAGCAGTCCGACCACCGCGGCATTGGCGCCCCGCATCGCCGCCTGCATGGCGGGCCGGGAGCGCAGCGCATCCCAGAACGGCAGCGCGCCAATCAGCAGCAGGAAGCCCGGCAGGAAGATTGCCGCGAGCGCGATCATCGCCCCGGCCAAGCCATTCGGCAGCGGCCCGATGACCGCGCCGAGATAGGCGGCAAACGTGAACAACGGCCCCGGCATGGCCTGTGCCGCGCCATAGCCCGCAAGGAACGCATCCTCACTGATCCACCCTGGGTGAACCACCTCGACTTGCAGCAAGGGCAGCACCACATGCCCACCACCAAAGACCAGCGATCCGGCCCGGTAGAAGGCGTCGAACAGCGCCAGACCAGGCGATGCCCAGGCCACAATAGGAAGGCCGATCAACAACAGCAGAAACAGCGCCAGCGCCATGGCTCCAGCCCGCTTGGTGAGGGGAAATCTGAGGTGTCCGGTCACGGCAGCGGGAGCGGTCCGGCATAGCCACAGGCCGACAAGCGCCCCGACAACGATAGCGGCGATTTGCCCGAGCGCACCGGCCATGAACACGACGATCAAAACGGCCATCAGAGCAATGCTGGCCCGCTCCCGATCCGGCGCCAGCGTTCGCGCCATCCCCCACACGGCCTGGGCGACTACGGCAACGGCCACGATTTTGAGACCATGCAGCAGACCAATGCCCACCGGCCCGGCAAAGGCGGTCGCGCTATAGGCGAACAGGACCAGGATCAGCGCCGAAGGCACGGTGAACGCAGCCCAGGCCGCCAGGGCCCCGAGTGGCCCAGCGCGCAACAGACCAAGCGCAAAACCCACTTGACTGGATGCCGGACCGGGCAGGAACTGGCAGAGCGCGACGAGCTCGCCATAGCTTGCCTCATCCAGCCATTTGCGACGCACCACCAGCTCGTCCCGGAAATAGCCGAGATGCGCGATCGGCCCGCCGAACGACGTCAGGCCAAGCTTCAAGAAGGCGCGGAAAACCTCACCGGCTTGAGCAGCTGGAGCTTTTGCGAGAACTGGCGTGGGTTCAGCCATTAAAGCCGCCTCTGGATATCAAACTCCTTCGAGCTACCGCACTCTTGCTTACGGGGAATGACAATCGACGCGTCAAATCAGAAATTTCTACGCCGCCCCCCTGTTTGCGTAGGGCGCGGACCACGCTGCCGTCTCGATAGCCAGCGTCAGCAGCACTATCCGTCTATGACCATGACCAGAAGACACGATCCGATGCTCTGGATGTGCTTGGGAGCCGGTTGATGAAATCGCGCCGAGCGGGCGCCTAAATCACGATGAGTGGCGAGCCACTGCGCACCTCGTTGTGGAGATGGATGATATCCTGTGGCAGCATGCGGACGCAGCCACTGGAAATGGCCTGCCCGATGGTCTTTTCGTCCGGGTTGCCGTGGATGCGGTAGAGGGTGTCCTCGCTGCCCTGATGAATATAGAGCGCGCGCGGTCCCATAGGATTGTCCGGACCTGGCTCCATACCCCTGCGGTACGTCTCGAGTTCGGGGTGGCGCTTGATCATGTCAGAAGGCGGTGTCCATGTCGGCCACGCGCGCTTATAGGCAATATGCGCCCGCCCAGACCATGCAAATCCTGCGGCACCGATCCCTACGCCGTAACGCGTAGCCATACCGCCATCGCGGACGTGGTAGAGGAACCGGTCATTGGTGTCGACGATGACGGTACCAGGCACCTCGCCAGTGGGGTCCACGACATCCTGGCGCCAGAACCGCTCGGGGACCAGCTCCATCCGCGAGGCGCGGATCGGGAATTTGTCGTCCAGCACGGCCGCATACATCAGGGCGACTTCAGGTGGCACGACCCGCCTTCCCTCTGTCGCAGCGGCACGGGCCGGAGGCGGGCTCGCAGTCGTCGTGCATCCGGCCAGCGCAGTTGCCAGTAAGCTCGTGCCACCAACAAGGAAATGCCTTCGGTCCAGGAACGTCATATTCGTATGCCTATATCTATTGAAATCATTGTGGAGTGCGATTGAAGTCAGCCACTGACCTGGTCATAGGGGATGTTGTCCCAGACGCGCGGCAGCACGCCCAGGATCGGCCCTATGCGGGACACGATCCGGCCCGTCATATCGCCAGCGTTATAGGCCGACGTTCTTCCCGTGCCGGGGCGTTCCGATACTGGCTCATCCACCATGATGACCATGGCGAAGCGCGGGTCATCGAGCGGGAAAGCCGACGAAAAAAAAGTCGTTACCTTTTCGCTTGAGTAGCGCCCGGCCACGACCTTTTCGGCCGTTCCGGTCTTGCCGCCGATGCGATAGCCATCGGCGAGATTGTTGGCCCGCCGCGCGGAGCCTTGGAGCGCATTGAGGCGCATGAGGTATCGCACCTGTGCGCTGGTCCTGCCCTTGACCACCCGCACCCTATCTTCGTCCCGGATCGCGCCCTGCCGTTGCAGGAGGGTGGGCGTGATGAGATAGCCGCCATTGACCAGCGCCGCGGTCGCCGACAGCATCTGCATTGGGGTAACACTGAGCCCATGTCCAAACGAAATCGTTGCGGCCGCGACGCTGGAGAGCGTCTTTGGAATCGTGGACGCGGTTACCTCTGGCAGCTCAATCGACGGCGCCCCATCGAACCCCATCCGCGTCAGGAATTTTCGAAAGGGCTCGGTCCCCATTTTTTCCGCGATGCGGACCGTCCCGATATTGGATGAAAAGGTGTAGACCTCCGGCACCGACAGGGCCCGGTACTTGCCGAAATAATCCGAGATAGTGTGGCGACCAAATCGTACCGGCGTGCTGGCATCGACTTGATCGCCCAGGCTGATCGCGCCGGAATCCAATGCGCCGGCAATCGTTACCGTCTTGAATATCGATGCCGGTTCAAATTTCGCTGCGGTCATCCGATTGAACCGGCCATCAATCAGCATGGTGGCGGGCTGGTTGGGATCGAAGTCCGGCACGGATGCCAGAGCGATCACCTCGCCAGTATTCACGTCCACGATCCCCCCCGCCGCAGCGGCAGCCTGATAGCGCTGCATCGCGCCCACAATTTCTGTGTGCAGTATGTGCTGAACCCGCATGTCGACCGATAGCCGTATCGGCTCCAGGGCCGCGTCGCGGGCGAGGCCAAGCTGGTGGAGCAACGCGAGATCGTGCGCGCGGTCAATATGGTGTTCGATGCCGGCAATGCCGCCATTGTCGACGTTAACAGCGCCGAGAATGTGCGACGCCTGATGAGAGGCGGGATAGAACCGCTTTGTTTCCGTCAGGAAGTCCAAGCCGGGTATGCCGAGCCGCATGAGCGCATCCCGCTTTTGCGGGGAAAGCTCGCGAGCAATCCAGGCAAAGCCGCTGTCGCCGTCAAGACGATTGCGCAGCCATGGCAGCGCAAGATGGGGGAAGACGGAGTGAACGGCCTGCGCGGCTTCTTCCACGTCGATGATCCGGCGGGGCTCCGCAAATAGCGATGGCACGCGAATGTCGAGTGCCATCGCGACGCCATTCCGGTCGAGGATTGTCGGTCGCGACGCCAGCGCGGCATTGAGCACCCGACCATCGATGCTGTCCTGGACGTCAATAGTCCCGAGCCAGAACAAGCGGGCCAGCACCACGACGAATCCCATGCAGACCAGCACGAGTGCCCAGGTAATGCGCTTTCTGGTGGTGTCGAGATTGAGTTTGTGGTGACCAACGATAACAATCGTGCCGCTTTGGTCCGCATGCTCTTGCGCTGCGGCCGGCGGGGCGGAGCTGGAAGGGAGTTGCATCGACTTGCTCAATTGTTCAGCCGCTACTTGTCCCGGACGAACCCTGCGCTACAGAGGCACGGTCCATGACCCGCAATCGGCGCTGGTATTCTTGCCTCGATAATTTATAATAAGCGTACTGATTATCAGCATGCTTGTCAATTTGGATGGGATAGTTCGTGTTGCGGGTAAGATCACTTCCGGGGCATCTGGCCCGCCGCTTCCACCAGATTTCGACCGCTCTATTCGACGTGGAGATGCGCAGGAGCGGACTGGACCTGACGCCGGTGCAATATGCCGCGCTGGTGGCGGTGCAGGGGCAACCGTCGATAGACCAGGCGACCCTTGCCGGATTGATCGCCTATGATAGGACGACTATTGGCGGTGTGGTGGATCGGCTCGTCGATAAGGGTTTCATCATCCGCGAAACCAGCGCCAGGGACCGGCGAGCCAAAGTGCTGACGTCATCCCCGGAAGGTGAAGCGATCATCGAACAGGCGCATGCGGCAGCAATGCGCGCCCAGGAAACCCTGGTGACCGGGCTCAGCCCTGCGGAAACCGACGAGTTGGTTCGCCTGCTGGAAAAATCTGTGGCAGCGCTGAACAGCGTTAGCCGGACGTCCGCTCGCTGAGCTGTGCTGCATCGCCGCTTTCGCGCGTGGCTATTGCTCTGCCGACGTCAAGAACTTGATCTTGAGCCGCCTCGCACAGCGCTATTGGTTAAGAAAATCCATGACGGTGGCCGAGAAAGCGCCCCGCTGTTCGACATTGGAGAGGTGCGCCGCCTCAAGCACCGCAAGGCGCCCGTCTTGAACCTGATCGGCTAGCCACTGCCCGTCTGCAATTGAGGTGGACGGGTCCCGTGCCCCCGCGATCACCAGCGTCCGTGCCCTGGTCAGGCTGGCCGTTGGCCGCAGGTCCATGTCGCGGATGGCGGCACAGCAACCGGCATATCCCACTGGATTGCAGCCCAGCAGCATCTGGTTGATTGGTGCCACGGCCTCCGGATTGCGATCGGGAAAGCCGGTCGTGAACCAGCGGCGCATGGAGGCTTCGGCGAGCGGCGCCATGCCATGGCTCAGCACGCCCTCGATGCGCGACTGCCAGTTGCCTGGCGGGCCCATATAGGCTGCGGTGTTGGCCAGGATTAGCCGGTCGATCCGTTCGGGAGCGCGCAAGCCCAGCCACTGCCCAACCATGCCGCCCTTCGAGAGCCCGCAGAAATGCGCCCTGTCGATGCCGAGATGGTCCAACAGTTGCACGGCATCGCGGCCAAGCCGATCCATCGAATAACCACCCACGGGTGAGTCTGAACGGCCATGCCCGCGACTGTCATAACGCAGCACACGGAAGCTTTGGGTGAAAGCTCCTAGCTGCGGACGCCACATGTCCATGTCGGTGCCGAGTGAGTTCGATAGCAGCAAGACTGGAGCGGTTTCCGGTCCGTCCATCCGAAAGGCGATATGGCAGCCATCATCGGCCTGGAAATGACTGACCTGAACCTCCGGCATAGGAACCCTCTCACATAGAAAAAGGCAGGCGCGGGCGCGCCTGCCTTTGGTAACGACTAGACTGCGGCGCGCAGTCGGTCCGAACCCTTGGCCTCTTCTGCTGACTTGGCCGGGTGCAGCACGAAATCGAATTCGATCTCGGCATAACGACCCTCGAGCCCGTGCTTGGCGCCTGGACCTTCGCCCTCGCGGTAGTTCACGGCCGGGATGAGGTCGTCGCGCGTGGCATAGGCGAAGTCGTCACGCAGGTAGGGATCGCCATCGATATTGATTTGGGTCGTCAGGTGACGATGGGCGTCGGCAGAGGCGAAGAAGTGGATATGGGCCGGACGATTGCCGTGGCGTCCGAGTTGCTTGAGGATGCCCTCGGTGGAGCCGCCGGGCGGGCAGGCATAGCCTGACGGCACGATGGAGCGGAAGCCATAGCGTCCATCCGCGTCGGTGACGATGGTCCGGCGCAGGTTGAAGTCGGATTGGGATTTGTCGAAGAACGAGTAATTGCCCAGCGTATTGGCGTGCCAGACCTCGACCCTGGCGCCAGCCAGCGGCTTGCCGCCCACGTCGCGCACCTGGCCATGCATATAGAGCAGCTCGCCCTGGTCCTTGCCGTCATCGAGCCGGGCAAAGCCGTGCTCCACCGGCGCCCCGGCAACATAGAGCGGACCCTCGATGGTGCGCGGGGTGCCATCGACGATGCCTTGGGCGGCGTCCTGGGCATCGGCGCGAATATCGAGGAAACGTTCGACGCCGAGACCCGCGGCCCAGAGGCCAAATTCCGGGGCACCGGAAGCCACATAGTTCAGCGCCTGCCAGAATTCGTCCTCCGAGACGTCGAATTCATCGATCGCGGCGAACAGGTCGCCGACGACACGGCGGACAATAGCTTTGAGGCGCGGGTCGCCGCTGACGGTGTCACTGCCAGACAGCTTGTTCAGCAGGTCCTGCACTTCAGGCGTATCAACTAGTAACTGGGTCATATCTATCTCCTCACTCGATGGAATGGCTGACCGGCTCAGCGGTCGTCGGCATGGACCGAGGAGGGATGGCGGCACACCGCCAAAACCTCGATCGTCATGAAGGGGAACAGTGGCAGTGTGCTCAGAATGTCGTGCAGTTCCTGGGTGTCGGCCACATCGAACAGGCTGAAATTCGAGTATTGGCCGGCAATGCGCCACAAATGGCGCCACTTGCCCTGCTTCTGCAGCTCCTGCGCGCGCTCGCGCTCGACGCGCTTGAGCTCGGCCACGCGGTCAGGTTGGATATCGAAGGGAATGGCGACATCCATGCGGACGTGAAACAGCATGTCAGGCTCCTGTAGAATAGGTCTTGCGGACGGCGTCACGCCGGAAGAAAGCGAGTTTTTCTGCGTCTATGCGTACGCCCAGGCCGGGGCCATCAGGCACCTTGAGCGCGAAATCGGCATAGGCTAGCGGCGTTTCCAGGATCTCCTCGGTCAGCAACAGCGGACCGAACAGTTCCGTACCAAAGGCCAGGCTCGGGAAAGTCGCGAAAAGCTGCGCCGAGGCGGCGGTTGCCACGCCCGATTCCAGCATGGTGCCGCCGTAAAGGCCGATGCCGGCCGCTTCGGCAATGGCGGCAACCTTGGCAGCATTGGACAGGCCGCCCGATTGCTGGATCTTGACGGCAAAGACATCGGCTGCCGCCTCTGAAGCGATTGTGAAGGCGCTTGTCGGGCCGGTGAGGGCTTCATCAGCCATGACCGGAATATTGAACCGACCGGCCAGCCGACCCATCGCCCGCCGGTTGTGGGCGGCGACCGGCTGCTCCACGAGGTCGCAGCCAGCATCCTCCAGCATCTGCAGGCCGCGTGCCGCAGTCACCTCGTCCCAGGCCATGTTGACGTCGACGCGCACACTGGCGCGGTCCCCGAGCGCCCTCTTGATGGCGGCAACATGAGCCACGTCATCGGCCAGGGAACGCTTGCCGATCTTAAGCTTGAAGATGCGGTGGCGCCGCTGATCCAGCATCGACTCGGCTTCGATGATATCGCGGGCCGTATCGCCACTGGCCAGGGTCCAGGCGACGGGCAGGGTGTCGCGGCGGCGGCCACCCAAGAGCTCGGACACCGGCAGGTCGACGCGCTGCCCCACGGCATCGAGCAAGGCCGTTTCGATGGCGCATTTGGCGAAATTGTTGCCCACCACGACCTTGTCGAGCGTAGCCATGAGAGCGGCGGGACGCGTCGGGTCGCCCCCCACAAGGACCGGCGCAAAATAGGTATCGATCGCCAGCTTGATGGTTTCGGGGCTTTCCGGACCATAGCTGAGGCCGCCAATCGTCGTCGCTTCGCCTATGCCGGACACGCCGTCAGAACAGCGGATGGTGACCACGCACAGCGTCTGACGCTGCATCGTCGTCATCGCCAGAACGTGCGGACGAATTGTTGGCAAGTCGACTAGACAGGTTTCGATCGCCTCTATGCGTAACATTGATCCATAGCCCGCAGATATACGTTGGAGGCCATGGATATCCCTTCCCAGGCGAGCTACAAAAGACTAACTCGGTCCAATTCGATACTCTGTAGGTATAGATGATTGAAATCCGGCACTTGCGCTATTTTTTAGCCGTGGCTCAGGAGCTCAATTTCTCCAAGGCGGCCGAAAAACTGAACATGGCGCAGCCGCCGCTCAGCCGGCAGATCCAGCGACTTGAGGCCGAACTTGGCGTGACCTTGTTCAACCGCGACAGCCGGCCGCTCAGCCTCACCCGTGGAGGAAGCTTGTTTCGCGAGCAGGCGCTCGGCGTCATGCAGCGCATGGATGAGATGGGTGGCATGATGAAGCGCTTTGTCGCCGCCGAAAAACCCCGCTTCGTAATCGGTTTCGTGCCTTCGGTGATCTATGCGCGGCTACCGCGCGTCATCCGCGGTTTTCGTGAGGTTGAGCCTGACGTCGAACTGTCGCTGATCGAAATGATGAGCCTCGAACAGATCGCGGCACTCAAGGAGGGGCGCATCGATGTGGGTTTCGGCCGCGTGCGCTTCGATGACCCCGCCCTGCGCCGGGAAGTGCTGCGCGAGGAACGGCTGGTGGTCGCCCTGCCGCTCGGGCACAGGCTAGCCGGGGAACTGCCCGTGCCGCTCAGCGCGCTGGCGGGCGAAGCGCTGATCGTCTATCCGCGCGAGCCCCGGCCAAGCTATGCCGATCAGGTTCTTTCCCTGTTCCGCGACCGTGGCCTCGAGCCCATCCATATCCACGAAGTGCGGGAATTGCAAACAGCCATCGGGCTGGTCGCATCGGCCGCCGGCATTTGCATCGTGCCCGCTTCAGTACGTCTCCTCGAACGCGGAGACGTCGTCTACCGGGACCTTGCCGACCATGTCACCAGCCCAATCATCCTCAGCTATCGTCGGGATGACCCCTCGGAACACCTCACCACCCTGCGCAAGGTCATTGATCGGGTGCATGCAGAATGGGCCTGGCCATGGTCAGCTGGCGAGAACAAAGATCCAACATAGCCAAGTCACTGCTGGGAACAGGCGCGTAGCTTGGGTGCCGATCGGCACGGTAAGCTATTGAATTCTCAATGGCCCGCGAGGTTACATCTTGGCGCCGAATTTACAGTCGGCGCCCGTCGCTGGCTGCCAAATCGGTCAAGCCGGTTCCGTCCCATATTCAGACACAGGTAAGTTCCGCTTGCGAAGCGGACGCGACCTAGATTCGCATAATATGGGTATGGGATTTGATGGGGCAACGACAGATACATGTGTCTATGCCGAGGTGTCTATGCTTCAACGTTTTTCGAGACAACCAGCCGCAAGTGCCCATTTCTCTTAGGGGGAACGTACAGGTCACTCACGGGCTTCATGGGGCGGAACTGGGGATCGAACCTTGTGGATAGTGCAACAACGGGCCATGAATTTCCATCTATGGCGCCAACCGTCGCCTCGCCAAGTGCCCGTTCGATCCCGCTCTTGCACGTTTCCATGCACATCCAAACCATCTTCGTCACTTCTACCCCCGAAGTAGGTTTGAATCCCCATTCCTTCTCCTTCCTGAAATAGAGTTTCTGAAGTTTGAGCGCCGCAAAGTGGAGGGTCATAAATCCCGATGGACCGTCTGTTATGAGTGCCATTAGAAGATCGGCATTGGCATTTGAACGGCGGAGGGCGTGAACAAGCCCAGGGTGCGTGAGCAGGTGATTGAGGTCAGCGTGCATCATTTGGCGTATCCTGATAACGAGCGGGTTCAGAGGCGGCCAAGCTTTCTGTTGGGTCTTCAGTGGCCAGCGTGACCGAGGCGAACTCGTTTGACGCGCGGAGCGTGAACAGGTCTGTACGGGCGGCCTACGGAGGTATGCCTCCTCTCAGGCGTCTCAAAGAGCAGAGCGGCCAACCTCTCCTTCAGGACCAGAAGCCAGTCGACGATGCGGGACCGAGGTTTAGGACGTGTGCGAATATCTCGATTGTGTGTCGGCGCGACCCTTTCAACCTGGCGAAAGAGGGCATTGGGCATACCACTGAATGTCACCGGCTCATCAAGCCGAGCAGCGTCACCTAGGTCTTGACGGGCCCGCCGTTCCATATGCAAGAGCGTTTTACCCTTGACGGAGGCCCTTGCCGTGGGCCTGACCAAATTATCGGACAAGAGAGCTGTGAGGTCCCGGTTGAGGTCAGTGACATTCAGCTTGCGGGTTGGACGTTGGCACTCAGCATAGAACGCCGTTTTACGGGCATTTTCCGTTGCCGAGCTTGGGCAGGGTAAGTCGGCCGGTATCAACAAATAACGGGGCCGTGTCTCGGTGCCGTGTCATGGCCACATAGATGGCCTCCGCAGGCATGGGACGCAGTGCGGCCACGCAAGCGCGATCCACCGTCATTCCTTGGGAGAAGTTTGTGGTGACGCAATATGCGTGGCGCAAAAGCGGCAACTTCGGCTCATCATCTGCACGATAACCAACAAGGTCGCGTATCGCGGCGCTGACCCTTTGACCACTATCTTCAAACTCCAGTGTGATTTTGGGGTTGGCTCCGGCATCAATGGCCAAGTGCCAAGTGCTCTTAAACTCCCGCCCTTGCCTGACGCCCTGATTGACAAGTGGGCGGAAGACTCTCGTGTGCAAAGCCTCGGCCGCCAGGTTGAAGAGCTATCGGCGCTTCTTGGGAAGCTGAACAGGTTGGTGACTACTCCTGTAGAGCACACCCCTCCCGAAGGGGCGGGTTCCCCAAGTAGCGAGAGGTAGGGATGTCAGTACGCAAGAGGATTTGGAATACCCCAAGTGGGCAAGCAAAAGAAGGCTGGCAGGCTGATTATGTCGACGGGCTAGGCAAGCGCCGGCGAAAGATGTTCACTAAAAAGAAGGAAGCCGATGCATCCCTAGCCGGTGCAAAGGTTGAGGTTCGTGATGGACTGCATGTGCCCGACACCGCCACCATCACTATTGAAAAAGCCGGCCCCGAAGCGAGGGAGCGGACGATTCCACTTCCATCGGTTTTGGTCAACACTCTGCGAGAATGGAAGCAGGTATGTCCAAAGGGTGATCTTGGGCTTGCATTCCCGAATGGCGCGGGCAAGCCCGAAAGCCACGCCAACATCATCAATCGCGGCCTCATTAATTGAGGCGGGTGTTACTCTAGCTGGTAAGAACGCTATGTGCGAGCCAGTCATGCTTGCAAAATATACCGGGCTTCATGCCCTGAGACACTTCTACGCTAGCTGGTGCATCAACCCCGTGGCGATGGGAGGCATGGGGCTGGTGGCCAAGATGGTGCAAGAGCGTTTGGGTCATGCCAGCATAGTGATGACTCTTGACCTGTACGGTCACCTCTTCCCCAGCGCCGACGGAAACGAAGAAGTCACTGCGGCGGCCGATGCACTCATGACTTGAATGGCACATGACTGGCACGGCACGTAAAGATGCGAAGAACTGCTGGTCTTTTTAGCGGAATCATAATCCGTGTGTCCCCAGTTCAAATCTGGGCTTCGCTACCAAATTTAGCTGAATGATTTCAGCAACGTAACGGTAAGGCCGTCTCACGTAAGTGGGGCGGCCTTGTCACATCCGATATCCAGCATTTCCGGGCCTCTCCGCATGGGCGCATAGCGACTTCTGGATTTTCGCCGCTTGAGCGCTACCACCTCCGCATACCAGGCAAACTGCGGAAAGCAGCTTTGGCCTTGCTTTTGTGCGGCTTTGGTCCGAATAGTGGCCGCTATACGTTTGCAGCCTATGACGGCTGCCCTTTGCCGGTCATCTCCGGTCCTCGGCTCACTGCTCGAATGTGAACGTTTCTATGCCCCGCAGCATGTCGCTGGCGGGCAGCGCTCGCGCCAAGGCACCGAGCTTTAAAAGGACTATTTCAATGGCCACCATCACCGGCACTGTTAAATTCTTCAACACCACCAAGGGCTTCGGCTTTATCTCGCCTGAAGGCGGCGGTAAGGACGCCTTCGTGCACATTTCTGCCGTTCAGCAGTCGGGCCTCCAGGGCCTCTACGAGAACGACAAGGTTACCTACGACATCGAGAGCGGCCGCGACGGCAAGGAATCCGCCGTCAACCTCACGCTGCTCTAGTATTTCAGGTGATTGGCCTGCCTGCGAAGGCGGGCCAGATCGCCGGCGCTCCAACTAAGTTGGCGCATTGCGTCAGATAAGGCCCGCTTCGGCGGGCCTTATCTATTTCAGAGCTAGCGAACCGGAGCCTAGAGCGCGCACGGACGAGCGAGATGCGCCGGGCCGGCGATAGTTCGGGGTGAATACGCGTAAACGGGCGGATTGTTCTCATCCGGGTTTGGAATTGGATCATTCGGAGGCGGTGTTTCCGGCTCAATGGGCGGAATGTTCGGTATAGGGGCAGGCACCGGGAAAGGCTCAGGCATGGGTTTCGGATTAGGGCCTGGTGCCGGCGGAGGATCACTCTCGGGAGGGCCTGGCAACGTCATGGTCAATCTCCTTGGATCTCCGGTGAAAACGGGCGGAGCGCTGGCCTAGTTCCAAAGAGGAGAGCGATGCCTTGCCTCTCGACGCCGGTCAGGTGGCTCGCGTGGTCCCGAGACCGGGCGATCGACGCTCGCCGCTGCAAACACCAGGTCGGCTTTTTTGATACTCGTCCCAGACAAAGCCTGAAGGCACGGGCACAACAATCGGGTGTGAACGCCGGCAAGGGATCTGGTTGGAGCATCGAAGTTGGCGCGCGGTTCGAAGCGCCAGAGGCTGGAGCGGAGCGCTCGCCTGAAATCAAAAGGCGGGCTGAAGGGTATTACAAGCACCACATCAGCCCTAACCAGAGGCCGATCGGCGAGGATCAAACCAAAGGCTGACGGTGAAGTGCGCCATTGAGCGCGCATTTGCAAGGCCCACGACGATGGCGGCAAGCGCAGATGGAGATAAGCCTGTGGGCGGCGGGGTGCTAGGCCCGGTCGTGCTCGGGCTCACCATCCGCAAGGCGTGGCTGAAAAGTCAGATCGCCAGCCGGAAGCTGAAGACTTGGACGAGTGGCGCTGACGAGGGTTTCACGCCCGAGTTTTTCGCGACTTTGTAGTACATACTCGGGAGCCGCTTGGCCAAAACCGTCAGAACGTATTGTTCCACGTCGCCTTCAGGGCGTGGGTCTGCGCCGCGCTGCCGAGCTGGCCGTCATAGGTGAGGTTCAGCGTGGTATTGGCGCTCACGTCGAGGTTGAGCCCGCCGCTCAGTATGAACATATCGGCTGCAAGGGGCGCCCCCAGCACGGTGAAGCTCGTGCCGCCGGCGAGACTGTGCAGGGCGCTCGGCGTTTCGGCGAATGCATGCTGCCAGCCAATGCCCCCGCTGACCGTCAACAGCATGTCATCGGCAACGACGAGCTTATGCTCGGCGCCCAGCCCCAGTGTTGCGAATGTCGCCTCGATGAGGTTGGCAGCGCTGCTCAACGCCGCTGGTCCGCCTGTCTCGGTAAAGGCGTCAGTGGCGTGGCGCACATGGCTGAGGCCCGCATAGGGGATCAACGAGACGGCGCCGAGGTCGACTTCGTGGGACAGCCGCGCAAAAGCCTGCGCCGTTGCCGCCGAATAATGCGCGGTCAGCGCATCGCTGAAGCCGGGGAAGGCTATTTCGCGGCTGGCGCTGATGTCGTGCCGCGTCAATGCGGCCCCCAGCGACAGGCTGGTGTCGCCCCACTGGCGGCCGCCATAGAGCCCGAGGCCAGCATCGACGCTGGTGCTGCGCGCGTTGAGTCCGGCCACACTGGTGCCGGTCGCTCCGGCCTGCAGCATCATGCCCAGTCGCCAGTCGGCGAGCAGCCCATCGATACCGGCGGCGAAGCCCCCTGTCATCGATTCCACGCCGGCTGAACCAGGGCTGGCTGCGATGCTCCCATGCGCGCCGTAGAATTGTCCCCACATGCCGCTGGTAAGCGCGGGGCTCGAGAGCAGCGTCGGGCTTTCGGCATAGCTGCTGACACTGTCGCCGCCGCCGAGGGCGTCGAACGCCTGGTCGATGCGACTGGTCGCCAAGCCGGCGATCAGGTTCGCCGACTGCATCGTCACGCTGGCGGTCGAGGGCTGCGCTGCGCCCGAGAGCGCGTCAAACGCCTGCTCGGCCTGGCTGGCGTTGAGCCACAGGATGGCATCGGTTGCCGGCGCCGAGCGATTGCGCGCCCGCGGCGGCGGCGCGCTGCGTCCCGGTCACCCCCACTTGGGCGAACCCCACATTGTTGCGCGCCAGATTGAGCGTCACGCTGCCCGCCGTCTGATAGTCGAGCCGCGGATCGAGGAAGGCGAGATCGGTCGTCACCCCGCTGAAGGCGCCGCTGATGCTGCCGGCGCTGAGGATCGTATAGGGCGTCAGGAAATTGTAGCTGTTGCCTATCGGGCTGGCCGTAACGCGGACCGTGCCGTTGAGCGCCGCGCTGGTCGCGATCAGTCTGTCCGCATGCCCGGTCGAGTCGACACTGACATTGTAGCTGGAACCGGGACCAAAGCTCGCGGTCGCCGCCGTCAGCGTCTGGCCTGCCTTGGTGCCACGCATGTCGAGAATGCCGTCATTGCGCAGCGTAGTGATGCCGGTCAACGCACCCCTGAGCCGCAGCAGGCCGGTATTGGTGAAAGCGCCATTGATCTGGTTCCGCGCGTTGACGGTGCCGGCGCTGGTGAAGGCGCCGTTCCACACGCCGCTTGTGGTGATCGTGCCGGCATTGCCCAGCACATCGCCGCTCCAGGTGCTGTTGGCGCCGTTGGAGATGGTGCCGGTATTGCCGGTATTGCCATTGTCGGTGTTTGTGGCCAGCACGGCGCCGGTCCACAAACCGGAATTGAAGATGGTGCCGGCATTGCCCGTCAAGGCCCCGGTCCACTCGCCACGATTTTCGATCCGACCTTCATTGCCGCGAACCGCGCCGGCCCACGCGCCCAGTGCGTCGTTCTTGATGTAGCCGCTGGCGGCATTGCCGAGCACGGACCCCGTCCAGACACCGCCGCCGCCGTTGAAAATGCTGGCATTATTGGCGACCACGTCGCCGTTCCAGTAGCCGGTGCCGACCTCGCCGGGCGCGTTGTCGTTCGACACATTGCCATTATTGCCCAAGATCTTGCCGTTCCAGGTCCCGCCCTCGTTGCCGATCCAGCCGGAATTTCCGGCGACATCGCCGGTCCATATGCCCGTGGCCGAGGTGACCACCCCGCCATTGGCGCCGTTGCCGCTGATGGTGCCGCCGAGCCAGGTGCCGTGATTGTTGATCGTCCCCTGGTTGCCCTTGACGCTGCCGGTCCAGCTGCCGCCCAGATCGTTGGTGATGACGCCCCGGTTGGCGTAAACATCGCCTGCCCAGCGCGCCTGGTTCACGCCATTCGGGTTGAGAACCGACTCATTGGTGTTGTTGCTGATGAAGTCGCTGTTACCGCGGATATCCCCGCTCCAGCTCCCGTTCAGATTGAGGATCATGCCGGCGTTGCCCGCCACTGTGCCGTTGATCCAGGTCCCGTAATTGTGGATCTGCCCAAACGTGCCGCCTCCGCCATTGCCGATCACGCTGCCGCTCCAGCTGCCGCCCGCCTTGTTGAAAATAGCGTTGCTGTTCCCCACAATGTCGCCCACCCAGTGGGCACCATTCTCATTGTGAATCTGGTCATAGGCAGCCAAGACGTTGCCGGTCCAAGTCCCGCTGTTGGAGACGCCGCCATTGGTCGAGAGGTCGCCTATCCAGCTGGCGCCTGCCGCATTGCGAATGCCGCCATTATTGCTGACAACATCACCCACCCAGTGGGCACCACTCAAATTATTGATCTGGCCGGCGTTGGTCAGCACCTTGCCGGTCCACACGCCCGGCGCATGGTTGTTGATGTCACTGGTATTGCTGGCGATATCGGCGTTGTACACCGCGTAATTGTCGAACGCGGCGGCATTGTCGAGATCGTCATGCACCGTGCCAAAATTGATGAGATGACCGTTGTTGACGATGTTGTTGGGGACACGGATCGTCAGTGTCGCGCCTTCCGCCACATAGAGCGTCGCGCCGTGGTCAATCGTCGCCGACTCGAACGAGGCCATGTCGGTCGACATGCCGGTGCCGATCTGCAGCGTCCCGCCGGTCACCGACAGGCCGCCCAGCATGATCCCGCCGCCCAGCGTCAGCGTGCCGACCCCCTGCTTGACCAAGGCAGCAGTTTCGCCGCCGATGGTGCCGAGGAAAGTCGTGTCGGTCTCGTCGCCCACCGTCAGCGTCATGCCATCGGCGATCTGCACGGAGCCGCCCTCGGAGCCGCCGCCCAACAATGAGCCGATGGTCTCGGAATCGGTCAGTAGGAGCGTTGCACCCGCCACATTGGCGATGCTCACCGCACTGGTGTCGGCCAAGGCATTGCCGTTGCGAAGTTCCAGCACGCCGGCGGCGATCACGACGGAGCCGGTGAAGTCATTGTCGTTCGTCAACACCACGGCGCCGCTGCCGGACTTGATCAGCCTGCCGGTACCCGTGAGCGCGGCGTCGACAATCGCTGTCCCGCTGTCGGGCCGGAGCATGAAGGCCTCCGAGGCGTCGATGGTCGCGCCGATCGACAGCGCTTCGGCGCTGGTCAGTTCGTAAACATCGGTGGTCACGGCGGCGCTCAGGGGTGCCGCCAGACTGGGTGTAGTGCGGCGTATTGATCGTCAGCTGGCTGACGTCGCCGCCCGATTGCGAGATCGAATTCGTGGCATTCAAAATGCCGAAGCCGGACGCCGCGCCGCCCGTTATCGTGGTGTCGCGTGTGAAAAACGCGCTCGGACCGAATTGCTCATCGCGGCCAATGCTGAGCTGCCCGGTCCCACTGAGCTTCAGCATGTCGACGGTATAATCCGAGAAATTCTGTTTGCTGCTTCTGATGGTGAACAGCCCGCCACTGAGGTCGAGCCCGAGGGCGGACCACCCCCTATTGCTCATCGTTGGCGTGCCGCTGGTGACGATCGCCCAGTCGCCTTCGGATGGCAGTGTGGCTGTTGTCTCGACGACATTTCCGTCCGCATCCAGGACGATGGGATCCCAGTTGGGTGGGCGCGCATAGCCCGGGCTGGTATCACCCCCGCTCCAGGTGAAGACCAGACCTTCCGCACTGGCCCCCGGCACGCTGGCCAGCAGCGCCGCGCCGGCCATCCCGGCAAGTAGCCGGCAGCGCAATGTCCCGAAATCAGCATAGGCAACAGCGCCGCCGCAGCCGCTATGCTGCGCCGGCCAATTCAACTGCAATCTGTTCACGGACTGTCCCCCGCCCATCCCCCGACTTGCGGGGTGCCCTCGTTAACAAGACGTTAACGCCCTCCTCGGGCGTGGGCTAACCCAAAAACGGGTCGGCGGCCTTATCCTGTTGATGTTTGACGCCGCACGAGCTGCGGCCCGGCCGGCATGGAGTCGGAGGCTGCCGAAGTCATCATGAACTGATCAACGCTTCTTGGTGTCGTTGCCTTCGGAGCGCGAAAGGCTCACGTTCCCCGCTGACCACATGGCCGTTAGGCTGCCAGCTCGCCGACATCGATTGGGCCGCTCGGCAAAGCGAGTTACCATCGCGTTACATGCATTGAAATGAGAGGACAGGCCGTGATTACTGACGTGGATCGCAAGCATTTGCAGCGTTTTGTCGAACTGGCCGCCCAGGCCTTGAGCACAGGCGACGAGCCGTTTGGGTCGGTGCTGGTGTCCTCAACTGGGGACGCGCGGTAGCTTGCTGGCGGCGCTCTCGATTGGGGCAGGGGGGCTTGCTGGGCTGGTGCAGGCGCTCGGACTGCTGCGCTGGGTCATGTGCTCGTCCCCAGCCTTGCCGCGATGTACGTGGCTCCTGGTGCAAGCGAGATCGACCAATCGATGGCCGTCGCGCTCTTCGACGCTGCCAACCATTATCTCGGCATGGGCGTCGGCGAGCATCTGGGCTACTTCTTCACCGCAATCTGGACCCTGCTGGCCTCGGCATTAATCCTGCAGACCAACCGCATCACGGCGGCGGCCGGTTTCATTATCGCCATCGGCGTGATCGTCGGAATGCTCGAGCCGTTCGGGGTGCCGATGACCGGCATGATCAATTCGATCAGCTACACGCTTTGGGCCGTCTGGACACTGGTCCTCGGCGTTGTGGTGCTGCGCGGAGAGCGTCAGGCTGGACCAGTGTCTAGCGGCCGGCCATGGCGTCCAGATGCTCGTTGAAGACCTCGTCGCTCCCGAGGGCACCGGATTTGAGGCAAAGCCCCAGCCGGGTCGGGCCTTCGGCCACGCTCAGAGGGATCTTGCCCTTGGCGTAGGGGCCCAACTGCAATTCGCGGATTTTTAGCGCATCAACCACGGCGCCCGAGGTCTCGCCCCCCGATACGATGAGGCGACGAATGCCGCGGGCAACGAGGCCCGCGGCAATGCGGGCCAAGGCATCGTCGGCGAGGCGCGAGGCTTCCTCGCGGCCAAGCCTGGCCTGCAGCTCGCCCACGGATTGCGGCGATGCGGAGGTGGCGATGGCGAAGGAATTGTCCCCGATGCGATCCGTGGCCCAGGCCAAGGCGGTTTCGACGACGTCGACACCGTTTGCCGCGTCGTTGAGATCGATTCGCAACACCGGTCGGCCGCTCTGTTCGAAGCTGTGCAGTTGCTCAAGGTTGCGTCGCGAGCAGCTTCCCGCGACGATGGCTCCGGGCCCCGAGACGGAGGGCAGCGGCTGCGGGGCGGCCGCTGCGTCGATCCAGTTCATGGCCCGCCAATGCGGCGGGTAATGTCGGATCATCGCCGAATGTCCCGTCACCAGGGGCCAGTCGTTGCTGAACGCGGCAATCCGCGCCAGATCGTCTTCGCACAGCGCGTCAACGATGAAATATTCGATGCCCTCTGCCCGTTTTTGCTGAATGAAGGCGCGACAAGCGTCGGCACCCTCCGCCAATTTCGACCAGCGCAACACGCCTACCTTGCGCCCGGTCTGCGGCCGCAGGACTTCCGCGAGGTTGGACTCCGTCATGGGCGTGGCGGGATCGAAGCGCTTCGGCGAGGCCGACAGCAGCACGTCGCCGGAAAAAGCATGGCCGTTATAGACGGTGCGGTCGAACTCGGGAAAGGCCGGGCAGAAAATGGTCTGCGTCGCGCCCGACAGCTCCATCAGAGGGTCAACGCAGGGGCCGATATTGCCTTTGGGGGTCGAAGCGAAGGTGGCGCAATATTTGAAAAACATCTGACGGGGCCGGTGTGACGCCAGAAACCGCCCGGCCTCAAGGCACATCTGGGAGGCAGCCTCGGTTGGCGCAACACGCGACTTCAGCGCCACCACCACGGCATCGGCATTGACCGCAGGATCGTCACGCAGCGGACCCACAAAAAACTGGGTTCGAACGCCCGCCGCCACGAGCATGCTGGCGAGTTCGACGCCGCCGGTAAGGTCGTCGGCTATCGCTCCAAAACAGATATTACGCACTCATTCCTCCCTGGGGCGGGGCCACTGAACCGATATTCATGACGGCCGACGCGTCGTCGCAGAAGTTGCAGGGCGGCATTGCTGTCGCCGGTTTTTGCCTGGAATTGGTTGTCGGTTAACCCGATGCGTAACTGGCAAAGCGCGTCATGACCTCGGCAATCTGCGCGTCGTTCAGCAGCAGCGGCACACCGGAGCTGCAGGCGAGAATATATTGCCTTGCCAGCGTTTCGAGCACTTCGGCCGAAGCCAGCGCCTCCGCAAGGGTCCGGCCGTAGCAGATCATGCCATGGTTCCCCAGCAGGCATGCCTTGCGTCCCGCCAAGGCCTCGACGGCCGCCGTAGCGAGTTCCGCAGTGCCAAACAGGACATAGGGGGTGCACCGCACGTCACCGCCGCCGAACCGTGCCATCTGGTAATGGAAGGCGGGCAGTGTGCGGTTTTGAACGGCCAGAGCGACGCAGGCGTCCGAATGGGTGTGAACGATGGCGCCGGCATTGGGGAATGCCTGATAGATCGCCGCATGCATGGCCCATTCGGACGAGGGCTTGCGACCATCGGTGGTCGAGCCGGCGAAATCGCTTTCGACAAAGCTGCCGGCCTGGACATTGCCGACGCGGGTGCCGGTCACCGATATCGTCATGCCCTGGTCGGTGCGTTTGCTGATATTGCCTTCGGCCCCGACGATGAGACGGAGCTCCGCCAGCCGCTGATAGGCGGCAGCGAGGCGCGTTGGCGCAGTGGAGTCAGCCATGAACGCCCCCCGCATGCAGGACTGGGGAAGCGGTCAGTGGGGAGGAGCGGAGCATGTCATCTATCATGGGTGGTCCTTGCCTTCTGTTGCCGTGGGCCGTTACAGGCCGGCCTGGGTGACCAATTTCGTGTTGAGATAGGCCTCCACCGCCTCCGAGCCGCCCTCGCTGCCATAACCGGAATCCTTGACGCCGCCGAAGGGGACTTCGGGCAGGGCGAAGCCGTTATGGTTGATGGTCATCATGCCGCTTTCGACGCCGGTGCTGACGCGCATCGCGGTCTTTTGCGAGCTGGTATAGGCATAGGCTGCGAGGCCAAAGGGCAAGCGGTTGGCTTCGGTCACCGCTTCCTCGATGCCGTCGAATGGCGAGATGAGCGCCAGCGGCCCGAAGGGTTCCTCGTTCATGACCAGCGCATCGAGCGGCACGTCGGTGAGCACCGTCGGCTCGAAGAAATAGCCCTTATTGCCAATGCGGCGGCCACCGGTCGCGATGGTTGCGCCGCGTTTTGTGGCATCGGCGACCATTTCCTCGACCGCTTCCAGCCGCCTTTTATTGGCCAGGGGCCCCATGGTCGTCTCGGGCGCAAATCCATCGCCCACCTGGTATTTTTGGGCGGCGGCGACGAATTTTTCGACGAAGCTGTCATAGACCTTCCGCTGCACCAGGAATCGCGTTGGCGCGATGCAGATCTGACCGGCGTTGCGGAATTTGGATCCCGACAGCACCGCACTGGCCGCGTCGATATTGGCATCGTCGAAAATGATCGCCGGGGCGTGACCGCCCAGTTCCATGGTCACGCGCTTCATATGCGCACCGGCGAGCGCGGCAAGTTTCTTGCCGACAGCGGTTGAGCCCGTGAACGAAATCTTGCGAATGGCGGGATGGGGAATGAGGTATTCGGAAATCTCGCTGGGCACGCCATAGACCAGGTTGATCACCCCGGCCGGAACGCCCGCGTCGACGAAGGCGCGGATCAACGCCGCAGGAGATGCCGGTGTTTCCTCGGGGGCCTTGACGATGATCGAACAGCCGGCGGCAAGCGCTGCGGAGAGTTTGCGCACCACCTGATTGATGGGGAAGTTCCACGGCGAGAATGCCGCAACCGGCCCGACCGGCTCCTTGATGGCGAGTTGCTGGACGTCTTCTCGCCGCGCCGGAATGATGCGGCCATAGGTGCGGCGCGCCTCTTCGGCAAACCACTCGATGATATCGGCACCGGCCAGCACTTCGCCGCGTGCTTCGGCTAGGGGCTTGCCCTGCTCAAGCGTCATCAGCGGCGCGATGTCGTCGGCCCGGAGCCGCAACAGGTCGGCCGCGCGACGCATGATCTTGCTGCGATCGAAGGCCGACATGGCCCGCCAGACACCAAAACCACTCCAGACGGCCTGCAGGGCCTCGTCCAGATCCTCGATCCCGGCATGGGCCACCCGGCCGATTTCCGCTTCGGTCGCCGGATTGAGCACCGATATTGTGCGACCCTGTCGAGCGGGGCGCCACTCGCCGGCAATCAGAAGTTGGGTGTCAGTGTACATAGTGGTCGACCTTTCGCAGAAGCAGTGCAGCAGATGAGCCGGACCCCGTCAGCCGGGAGGCAGTCCAAGGTTTGGGGTAGGGCAGTGGCTAGCCCAAGTCGGAAGAATGGCCGAGAGCTCTGCCAATATCGCGCGCTGCCTCGATGACGTGCGGCGCGAAGGCTTGCAGCTGGCGGCGTTTCAGGCGGCTGTCCGGTCCGGACACACCAATCGCACCGACCAACTGGTTCGACCGGTCCAGGATGGCGCAGGCCACAGCAGCGATGCCTTCACGCCATTCACCGTGATAGACGGCGCAGTAACCCTCGGCGCGGACCAGTTCCAGGTCTTGGCGAAGCTCTTCCAACGAGCCTTTGGAGGTCTCGGTGAGCTTTTGGAAGCGCCCTTCGAAACGTTCAAGATACTCGTCCGGCATTTGCGCCAGCATCGCCTTGCCGGTTGCTACCGCCCAAGCGGGAGCGCGCGAGCCGACGCTGGTGTGGGCCCGGATGTGGTGGGCACTGTCGATCTTGTCGACATAGACAATCTCGGTATCGTCAAGAATTGAAAGATGGACCGTCTCGGTGGTTTGTTCGGCCAGCCGGATCATCGCCGGGCGGGCAATCTTTAAGAGGCCCATCCTGCGGATCGCCAGACTGCCCAGCTCCCAGATCTTGGTGGTGAGCTCATAGGTGCTGAAGACCGGGACTTGCCGGACATAGCCGTGCATCTGCAGGGTCGTCAGCAGGCGGTGGACATTGCTTTTGGTCAGCCCGAGTTCAGCCGCAAGGTCGGTGACGCCGCGTGGGGTTTCGCTATGAGCCAGCGCCTCTATCAGACGCAATCCCTTTACAAATGCTTTGTCCATAAATTGAAATCCTTTGGCAATTAGACGCTAGACTTGCAGTAGTTCAATAAACCCAGCGCTCATGGAGTATTATGTTGATCTGCCATTTCCTGAGGCAGACGTTTGGCATAAGAGAACGGGTATATGGTCATCTGCCCGCAATGCAAACCATTCCATTTTGCGCGAATGTGCCGTTGAATGGACACTCCCTGAAGTCACCGCCTGCGCTCACATCTTCTTGCGCGTCGCTCAGCCAGGCCATTTTGCCCCGCGCTTGAGCGACGTCGCCAGTCGCAGCAGTCCTGTAATGTGGAATGCCGTTCCAAAATATACAGGGAGGCGCCCGGGCTTTGTCAAGGGCAAAGCGTCGCTCCGATCTGCCTGCATGGCGCCGGACTTCCTCCGCTAGCGAAGCCATTGACAGCGCCAAACAAACAGCCTTATTCTGAATTCCAGAATGATGTTCTGCAATATAGAACGTAATTATTTCGGCAGTGGATGCTGCCGTGGTGAGGAATCGGACCAGCCCGAGGCTTGTTGCTGACTATCTTTTGGGGAGAGACTTGTGTTGGTCGCCACGTCCGATCTGAAAACGCTTGCCGCCATGGTCGCGCCGGGAATGTCCATCGCAGTGCCGGTGGACTACGCCGGCGTATCGATGGCGATGACCAGGGCGCTCATCGCGCATGGCGCGGATGAACTGGACCTCATCTGCGTGCCGACCGGCGGATTGCAGCCGGATATGCTGATCGGGGCAGGGCTGGTCAGGTCCATTGAAACCAGCGCCATGACCCTGGGTGAAGCGGGCGGCGCGCCGTGTTTCAATCGCGCCGTCAAGAACGGCACCATCGTGGTCAAGGATGCGACCTGCCCCGCCATCCATGCCGGATTGCTGGCGGCGCAGAAGGGGCTCCCCTTCATGGCCATGCGCGGGCTGATTGGAACGGATGTGCTGCGTCACCGGCCGGACTGGCGGATCATCGACAATCCGTTTGCCACAGAGGGGGATCCGGTGGTCCTGATCCCGGCGATCCAGCCCGATATCGCCATTTTTCACTGCCCCATGGCCGACCGCGCCGGCAATGTCTGGATTGGGCGGCGGCGCGAACTGGCCACCATGGCCTATGCCGCCAAGCGCACGATCGTGACGGTGGAGCGGATCATCGAGGGCAGTCTGTTCGAGAACGAGACAATCGCTGCGGGAACGCTGCCCGCTCTCTATGTCGATGCCATCGGGATCGCTCCAGAAGGGGCGGCGCCCTATGGCTTGTGGGGCGAATATTCCAGCGATTCAGCCGAAATTGCGCGTTACGCCGCCGCTGCCAGAACCGAAGAAGGCTTTGCCGCCTATATGGCCGGCCTCAACATGGGAGCCCGCGCCCAATGACACCTGCATCGGCTCGCGAAAGACTGATTTTTATCATTGCCCGCCTGCTGGACGGCGTGCGCCACGTCGCCGTGGGCGCAGCCTCGCCCATTCCGGCCGCTGGAGCGATGCTGTTGCGGGCGATGAAGGAGGCCGAGGGTGCGCCGCCGGTGCGGATTTCCATCCTGGGCTCGGTCGAGCATAATTTCTTCACCAACGGCTCGGTCGAACTGTTCGATTGCGCCGGCCAGGGCCGCATCGACGCCTTCTTTCTTGGCGGCGGCCAGATTGACGGACAGGCCAATGTCAATCTGGTCGGGGTCGGGGATTACCCCCGGAGCAGTGTGCGCTGGCCCGGCTCATTTGGCGCCGCCTATCTCTATTTCGTCGTGCCCCGCGTCATCTTGTTCCGTGAGGAGCACACCCCGCGCGTCTTTGTCGACAAGGTGGACTTCGTGTCGGCGCCGGGCACCAGCCCCGACGGCGTTTATCGGCCCGGTGGGCCCTATGCCCTGCTGACCGGTCTGGGGCTTTTCGATTTCGATGCGACGCGGCCCGGCTTCCGGCTGGCCAGCGTGCATCCCGGGCATGATCTGTCCGAGATCAAGGCGGCGACCGGCTTTGATTTCGCGCATGACGCCAACCCCGTCGCGACGCCTGACCCCGATGACGCCACCCTGACGCTGCTGCGCACCCGCATCCTTGATGAGCTTTCGGAGACATATCCTGAGTTTGCCGCCCTGATGCAGCATGATGCCGCCCCCTAGGACGATCGCTGCGAAGTCAGTGACGATTGAAAGAGTGATAATGAGTCAAGATCGATCAAATCCCGGCGCCCTCGCCTCTCTGAAGGTCATCGACGCCAGCCGCGTCCTTGGGGGGCCTTATGCCGGTCAGATCCTGGCCGATCACGGCGCGGACGTCATCAAAATCGAACCGCCGCAAGGCGACGAAACCCGCGGCTGGGGTCCGCCGTTCCTCGACGAAACCGCCAGCTATTTCCTTGGGCTCAATCGTAACAAGCGGGGCATGGCGCTCGATATGGCCCAGCCGGCCGGGCAGGAACTGCTGCTCCGGTTGCTGGAGGACACCGATGTGTTCATCGAAAACTTCAAGGCCGGCACGCTGGAGAAGTGGGGCCTTTCCGCCGAGGCGCTGGCAGAGCGCTTTCCGCGCCTGATCCATTGCCGCGTGTCGGGTTTCGGGAGCGACGGTCCTTATGGCGGCATGCCCGGCTATGATGCTGCCATCCAGGCGACCTGCGGCATCATGAGCGTCAATGGCGAGGCCGGGGGCGAACCGTTGCGCGTCGGCCTGCCGGTGGTGGATATGGTCACCGGGCTGAACGCGGTGATCGGCATCCTGATGGCGGTGAACGAGCGCAACCAGAGTGGCAAGGGCCAGTTCGTGGAGACGGCGCTTTATGATTGCGGGTTTTCGCTGCTGCACCCGCATATGCCGAACTTCTACCTGTCGGGGAAAGTGGCGGGTACCTCCGGCAATGCCCACCCCAATATCTGTCCCTATGACACCTACCGGACCGCCACGACCCCGATTTTCCTGGCTGTCGGCAATAACCGCCAGTTCGAGACCCTGTGTCGCTTGATCGACCGCGAAGACATTCCGCGCGAGGAGCGCTTTGCCACCAATGGCAACCGCAATGCCAATCGCGATGCCCTCAAGGTCGAGCTGGAAGCGGCCCTGGCCAAGCATACCTGTGTCGACATTGCCAAGCAGTTGATCGAAGCCGGCGTGCCCTGCGGCGCCGTGCGCTCGATCGACGAAGTGGCCGCCGATCCGCACACAATTCATCGTGGCATGGTGGTTGATATTGGTGACTATCGCGGCACGGGCAGCCCGATCAAATTGTCCCGTACGCCGGCGAGCTATCGGGACAAGCCGCCTGGCTTTGCCCAGCACACCGTCGATATTCTCGAAGAGCGGGTGATTGATCCGGGTGATTATGCCGATGTGTTGCCCGGTCTTGATCCGGCGCCAGCCCAGCGCGCAGCCGCCCCCAAGGCCTACACGCGATAGCAATCAAGGATCCGTCCCTGGCGGAAGCAGTAGATGGAAAATAGCAATATGAACGGTGCCGATTTTCTTTGTGACACCTTGCTGGCGAATGACGTCGATGTCTGTTTCGCCAATCCCGGTACCTCGGAAATGCACTTTGTCGCCGCGCTCGACCGCAAGCCACAAATGCGTTGCGTGCTGGGGCTGTTCGAGGGCGTCGTCACCGGTGCGGCGGATGGCTATGCGCGCATGACCGACCGGCCCGCGGCGACCTTGCTGCATCTGGGCCCCGGCCTCGCCAATGGCCTCGCCAA
The DNA here is from genome assembly GCF_054489375.1 of Devosia sp. A449. Classification (NCBI taxonomy): domain Bacteria; kingdom Pseudomonadati; phylum Pseudomonadota; class Alphaproteobacteria; order Hyphomicrobiales; family Devosiaceae; genus Devosia; species Devosia sp. A449. The sequence goes on from NZ_JBTMWU010000003.1 coordinate 339,146, forward strand.
TTTGCACAATGCCCGGCGCGCCAACACCCCGATCGTCAATATCGTGGGCGAACACGCTTCCCATCACCTGCCTTTCGACGCGCCTTTGACCAGCGACATCGAATCCCTGGCGCGGCCGATGTCGCATTGGGTGCATCGCATTGGCTCGGCCCAGAGCATCGGGGAGGACACCGCCCAGGCCATCGAAGTGGCCAACAGCGCGCCCGGCAGGATTTCAACCCTGATCCTGCCCGCCGACGCGGCGTGGGGCGAGGTCGAAAACGCTGTTGTACCGCAGGCGGCGGCACGCTCTGTCACCACGCCCGATGCTGCCGGTATCCGTGAGGCCGCCAATGCCCTGCGCGCCGCCGGCAACCAGGCGGTGATCTTGCTGACGGGAGCGGCCTTGCGGGCCGGCGCCCTGGCGACGGCGAGCCGCATCGCCCAGGCAACCGGCGCGCGGCTGCTGGCGCAGCAGTCCAATGCCCGCATCGAGCGCGGGGCAGGGCGGGTGGCCATTGATCGGGTCCCCTATCATGTGGACCTGGCGCTGGCGGCGTTCGCTTCGACCCGAGAGATGATTTTGATCGGCGCCAAGGCTCCGGTGGCGTTTTTCGCCTATCCCGGCAAGCCCAGCAGCATGCTGCCTGCAACCTGCAGGGTGACCGATCTGGTGGCGGAAGGCGGTGATCTCGCGCTGGCCATCGAGATGCTGGCCGACGCGCTGAACATTCCCCGTGACATCGCCGCGGTGGTCGAGCAGCCCTGCAAGGCGGCATTGCCGCAGGGCGCGCTGACGTCGGATGCCATCGCCGCAACCATTGCGCAGCTGCTGCCGGAAAACGCCATTGTCTGCGACGAGTCCATCAGCTCGGGCGGCAGTATTTTCAGCTCCACCTATGCCGCCCAGCCGCATGATTTCCTGCAGCTCACCGGCGGGGCAATCGGCGTTGGCCTGCCGCTGGCACTGGGCGCCGCCATCGCCTGCCCGGACCGCAAAGTGGTGCTGCTCCAGGCCGATGGCAGCGGCATGTACACGCTCCAGGCGCTGTGGACCCAGGCGCGCGAAAATTCGGACGTGGTGACGATCATTTACGCCAACCGGCGCTATGGCATTCTCCACAACGAACTCAAGAATGTCGGCGCGGGCGTTGCCGGCCACAATGCCAGCCGCATGCTCGATTTGGACAATCCCGAACTCAACTGGGTCCAGATGGCGAATGGCATGGGCGTCGAGGCGGGGCGCGCAACTACCGCCGAGGAATTCGCCAAGCTGCTTGGGACGGCCATGGCTCGCAAAGGCCCGTTCCTGATCGAAGCCATGATCTGACGGCGTCTGGGACTGGACAAAAGGAAGGGTTGAGCACCGCATGAGCGACATCAAACGCGTTTCGCATTGCAGCCACTGGGGTGCCTATACCATTCTGGTCGATGGCAACACGATTGTCGGCGTCGAACCGTTCGCCGACGACCCGGCGCCATCGCCCATCATCCATTCGGTCAAGGACTGGGCCGATCCGACGCGGCGTATCGCCAGGCCCATGGTCCGCTCCGGCTGGCTGGAAAAGCGCGAGGCCAGCGACCGCTCGGGTCGCGGTCGCGAGAAATTCGTGCCGGTCAGCTGGGACGAGGCGCTGACGCTAGTCGCGGGCGAGATTAATCGCGTCCGGACCAATTTCGGCAATGCCTCGATTTTTGCCGGCTCCTATGGCTGGACCAGCTGTGGCCGGTTTCACCATGCCCCATCCCTGCTCAAGCGCACGCTGAACCTGGTCGGCGGTTTTACCGGTCACGTTGATACCTATAGCGTCGCCGCCGGGCCGGTCATTTTGCGGCATGTGCTGGGCAATGCCCTGGCCAGCGACGGGCAATCCAACACGCTCGACAGCATCGCCGAGAATACCGAAACCCTGGTGATTTTCGGCGCCCTGTCGCCGCGCACCGCGCAGAATGAGGCCGGGGGGCTCGGCCGGCATTCGCTCGAGGGCTATTTGCGTCGGCTGGTCGAGCGCAAAGTGCGCATCATCCTGGTCTCGCCATTGCGCGACGACCTGCCCGACTGGGTCGAGGCGGAATGGTGGCCGATCCGGCCCAATACCGACACGGCATTGATGCTGGCGCTAGCGCGTGAGGTGGTCAAGGCGGGCCAGCACGACCAGGATTTCTTGCGCCGCTGCTGCAGTGGCTCCGAGGAATTCCTGGGCTATCTCGCCGGCCAGCCCGACGGGGTGGACAAGGATGCCGCTTGGGCCGAGGCGATTGTCGAAATCGACGCCGAACGTATCCGCAGCCTCGCCCATGCGCTGGTGACGACGCGCAGCATGCTGACCGTGAGCTGGAGCCTGCAACGCGCCGATCACGGCGAACAGCCGTTCTGGGCTGCCCTCGGGCTGGCTGCCGTCACCGGTCAGATTGGGCTGCCTGGCGGGGGCGTGGGCTATGGCTATGGCTCGCTGGGGGGCGTTGGCGCGCCGTTCGGCATCGGCAAGTCACCGGCCATGTCGCAGCTCACCAAGCCGATCAACAGCTTCATTCCGGTCGCGCGGATCACCGACCTGCTGCTCAATCCCGGCGGCGCCTTTGAGTATGAAGGCCAGAGCTACACCTATCCTGACGCAAGAATGGTCTATTGGGCCGGCGGCAATCCGTTCCACCATCATCAGGACCTGAACCGGCTGGCCGACGCCTGGACCAGGCCCGAGACCATCGTGGTGCAGGACCCGATGTGGACGGCGACGGCGCAGCGCGCCGACATCGTGCTGCCGGCCACCACTTCCATCGAGCGCCACGACATCGCCGGCAATAGGCGGTCCGACTTCTTGGTGGCCATGCACAAGGCCATCGAACCGGTGGGCGAGGCGCGATCGGATTTCGACATCTTCAACGGCCTTGCCGAAAAATTGGGTGTCGCGGCGGGTTTCAACGAAGGCCGCGACGAAATGGGGTGGATCCGCCATCTCTATGAAGCCAGTCGCACCGACGCGCGGGATCGGCTGGACGTTCAACTGCCCGATTTCGAGACCTTCTGGCGGGACGGCAGCGCGCGCGTCCAGACCCAGAAAAACTACACCTATCTCGCCGATTTCCGCGTCAATCCCGACGAACACCGGTTGGCCACCGAAAGCGGGCGGATCGTGTTGACCAGCACCAAGCTGACGGGCCTGGGCTATGATGACTGTCTGGGCCACCCCGCCTGGCTGCCCCCCGCCGAATGGCTGGGCAGCGAGACGGTCGAGGATGACCAGCTTCACCTCATTTCCCACCAGCCTACCGGTCGGCTGCACAGCCAACTCGAAGCGGCACCCGCCAGTCGCCTGTACAAGCGCAATGGGCGCGAACAGGTCCGCGTCAACGCCGCCGCGGCGGAGCGGCTGGGGGTGGTGGACGGGCAGACCGTACGGCTGTGGAACGAGCGCGGCCAATGTCTCGCTACCCTGGCGATTTCGAATGACGTGCGCGACCGGGTCGCGGTGCTGCCGACCGGATCGTGGTTCACCCCCGCCGCCGAAAATGGCGGGCTCGAACTGTCGGGCAATCCCAACGTGCTGACGCTGGACAAGCCGACCTCGCAATTCGGCCAGGGGTGCTCGGCGCATACCTGCCTGATCCGCATCGAACCCTATGCGGGCGAGACCCCCGATGCGGACCAGAATTACCTGAACAACATCGCAACACTGATCGGTGCCTGAGGGCACCGGCTCGACCTATGAGGAGAATAACATGACCGCAAACCCTATCAGCCGGTTCCCCGTCCCCGAGATCAAGGATCTGCCGAGCGACATTTCAGAGCGTATCCTGGCCGTGCAGGAGAAGTCGGGCTTCGTTCCCAATGTCTTTCTGGTGCTCGCCCACCGGCCCGAGGAATTCCGCGCCTTCTTTGCCTATCATGACGCGCTGATGGACAAGCCCGGCCCCATCACCAAGGCCGAGCGCGAGATGATCGTCGTCGCCACCAGCAATGCCAATCAGTGCCAGTACTGCGTGGTGGCGCATGGGGCGATCCTGCGCGTCCGCGCCAAGGATCCGCACATCGCTGATCAGGTCGCCATCAACTACCGCAAGGCCGATATCACGCTGCGCCAGAAGGCGATGATCGATTTCGCCATGAAGGTTTCCGCGCGGGCCCAGGAGGTCGGCGACGACGACATGGAGACGCTCAAGGGCCACGGCTTCACCGAAGAAGACATCTGGGACATCGCGGCCATCTCCGCCTTTTTCGGCATGTCCAACCGCCTGGCCAACGTCACCAGCATGCGGCCGAACGACGAGTTTTACGCGCTGGGGCGCTGAAACCACGGGGTCGGGAACGGCCCTGTCGTCGCGCATTTCCTGCCAAGCATGAGGCACTAAAATGAACCAATCTTTCACCGCGCTGATGATCGAAGATGTCGAGGGCAAGCCGCGCGCCGGCTTCAAGCAGATCGCCCTGAGCGATCTGCCCGATCACGATGTTCTGGTCGAGGTCGCCTATTCCAGCCTGAACTACAAGGATGGGCTGGCGGTTTCCGGCAAGGGGCGCATCGCCCGCAAACTGCCGATGGTGGCCGGGGCCGATCTGGCCGGCACCGTCATCGAGTCGCGCTCGCCGGACTGGCAGAAGGGCGACCAGGTGGTCGTCAACGGGTGGGGCTTGTCCGAAACCGAATGGGGCGGCTATTCACGCTATCAGCGCGTCAAACCGCAGTGGTTGACCCGTCTGCCGGCCCAATTTTCGGCGGAGCAGGCCATGGCGATCGGCACGGCCGGCTACACGGCGGCGCTATGCGTCAATGCGCTCGAAGCCTGGGGCGCGATCACCCCCAATCAAGGCGAAGTGCTGGTCACCGGCGCTGCCGGCGGTGTCGGCTCGGTGGCGGTGGCGCTACTGGCCAGCCGCGGCTATCTGGTCACCGCGTCCACGGGCCGGCCCGATACTCACGACTATCTGGCTTCCCTGGGCGCGAAGGCATTCATCGACCGCGCCGCCCTGTCCGAGAAAGGCGGGGCCTTGCAAAAGGAACGCTGGTCCGGGGCGGTGGATAGTGTGGGGTCGACGACGCTGGCCAATGTGCTCGCCCAGACGGCCTATGGCGGGGCGGTTGCCGCTTGCGGTCTGGCTGGTGGTGCCGATCTGCCGGCGACCGTCATGCCCCACATCCTGCGCAGCGTCGCTCTGCTTGGCATTGACTCAGTGATGGCGCCGCATGCCCAACGCACGCGCGCCTGGGAGACACTGGCCCAGAGCCTTGATCCCAAGGCGCTCGCGAGCATCACTACCGTGGAGCCGCTGTCGCGGGTGCCCGAGCTGGCCAATGAAATCCTGGCCGGGCGCACGCGTGGACGGGTGGTGATCCGCATCGAATAGGGCAGGGACCTGAGCGAGCCCGTTCACAGGCGGACGGGCTCGACCACCGTCGACAAGTGCACCATTGGCGACGCGACCAATGCCCTCTCGGGCTAGCCGGTCGCGCTACTTCCGGACCAAACATGCCAAATCCCTACGCTGACAACCTCGACCGGAATGCGGCCAATTTCGAGCCGCTGACGCCGCTGAGCTATCTCGAGCGCGCGGCCAGCACCCAGCCCGACTGGATCGCCATCATCCACGGTGAACGGCGCGTCAGCTATGGTGAATTCTGGCGCCGCTCGCGCCAGCTTGCTTCTGCGCTGGCCGGGCAGGGGATCAGCAAGGGCGACACGGTCACGGTCATGCTGTCGAACACCCCGCCGATGCTGGAGGCGCATTTCGGCGTGCCCATGGTGAAGGCGGTGCTGCACGCGCTCAACACGCGCCTTGAAGCAGCGGCCATCGCCTTCCAGCTCGATCATGCCGAGACCAAGGTGCTGATCGTCGACCGCGAATTCTCTGGCGTGATGAAGCAGGCGCTGGTGCTGGCGAAGGTCCGGCCGTTGGTCATCGACTACGACGATCCTGACTATGGCGTCGACGCCCCCCATCCCAAGGGCGAGCGCATAGGCACCCAGGACTATGAGGAATTTGTTGATGCCGGCGATCCGGCATTCGCCTGGTCGATGCCAGACGACGAGTGGGATGCCATTGCGCTCAACTACACCTCGGGCACGACCGGCAATCCCAAGGGCGTCGTCTATCATCACCGCGGCGCGGCGCTGATGGCCAACGCCAATATTCTCCATTCCGGCCTCGGCAAACACTGTGTCTATCTGTGGACCCTGCCGATGTTCCACTGCAATGGCTGGTGCTTTCCCTGGGCCCTCGCCATCCAGACCGGTACGCATGTGTGCCTGCGCTGGGTGCGGCCAGCCGCCATTTACGACGCCATCACCAAGCATGATGTGACCCATCTCTGCGGCGCGCCGGTGGTCATGTCGGCGCTGATCAATGCGCCGGAGTATCAAAAATCCCGCCTTACCCGGCGTGTGGCCATGAGCACGGCCGGATCGACGCCGCCGGAGGCAGTGCTCGCCGGCATGGCGGAGGCGGGGTTTGACGTCACCCATGTCTATGGACTGAGCGAGTCCTTTGGGCCGGCGGTGGTCAATGAGTGGCATGCCGAATGGGACGTTCTGGGTCATGGCGACCGCGCCGCCAAACTGGCCCGGCAGGGGGTCCGCACCAATGCGCTGGGCGCCGTCAACGTCATGGACCCGACGACCATGCAACCGACACCAGCCGATGGCACGACCATGGGTGAGGTCATGCTGCGCGGCAATGTCGTCATGAAAGGCTATCTCAAGAACCAGGAGGCGACGGACGAGGCCTTTGCTGGCGGCTGGTTCCACACCGGCGATCTCGCGGTGATGCATCCGGACGGCTACATCCAACTCAAGGATCGCTCCAAGGACATCATTATCTCAGGGGGCGAGAACATCTCCTCGATTGAGGTCGAAGAGGCGCTGTACAAGCACGCGGCGGTGGCGTCCTGCGGCGTGGTTGCCCGCGCTGATGACAAATGGGGAGAAACGCCGATTGCCTTCGTTGAGCTGAAACCGGGCAAGATCTCTACCGAAGCCGAGCTGATCGAGCATTGCCGTGCGCATCTGGCCCGCTTCAAATGTCCCCGCACCGTTATTTTCGCCGAAATCCCCAAGACCTCGACCGGCAAGGTGCAGAAATACCTTCTACGAGAAATGGCGAAACACAGCTGAACGGTGGCAGAAGCTGCCGCCTGCCGGTGGCGTAAATATGGGCTGCGATTAGGCGAAGTCGGTCCCGGGTGATTGCTGCAAAACTGTCCGGTGACAGCGTGCTGGCGCTTGGCTGCGGCGGTCTGAAAAGCGTTCTCCCGCCCGGCGGCAAATTGACAACTATCTTCTCTGGATGCCCCACAAACGGACGACTAACGCGCTTGACAAGCTTCGTGTCCAAAGTTAACATTTTAGAACGTTGTATCATAATGCAGAACGTCTCGACTGACCGCACGCCGCAGGATCACGCGATAGAAAAAACTAGAACGGCGCTCGAGATTGTCTCGGTTTCGACGAGAAATGAGGGAGGGTAATTTGTCAGTTCCAATTTCCATTCGAGGGGTATCTCGCTCGTTTGGTGCACTGCGAGCTTTGGACAATGTTGATCTGGAGATCGCCGCCGGGGAGTTCGTGGCGTTTGTCGGGCCTTCCGGGTGCGGCAAGACCACGCTGCTGCGTATCGTGGCCGATCTGGACACGCCCTCCACTGGAACCGTGACGATTGGCGGGGAAGGTCCGCGTGCCGCGCGCCGCAAGAAAATGCTCGGCCTGGTATCGCAACGGCCTGCCGTCTTGCCGTGGAAACGGGCGATTGATGACGTGCGGTTTACCCAGAGTGTCGCCAGAAAGGCCGGCCTTCCCGCCGAAGAACTGCTGCGGGACTTCGGTCTGGCGGGTCACGAGATGAAACGGCCGGCGCAGCTGTCAGGCGGCATGGTGCAGCGCGTCAACCTGGCCAGCGCCATCGCGCACGATCCGTCGCTATTGCTGATGGATGAGCCATTCTCGGCCCTCGATGAGCTCAAGCGCGAGGAAATCGGCAGCTGGTTCGGGCGCGAACTCAGCGTGCGGCCGCGTACCGTACTGTTCGTCACCCATCACATCGACGAGGCGGTGCTGCTGTCGGATCGGGTGATTGTTTTTTCGCCCGGCCCCGGCCGCATCCGGGAGGATGTGCGGGTTGATGCGCCCCGGCCGCGCCAGCCGAACTTTCGCAGCGACCCCGTCTTCATCAATACCACGGCGCATCTGCGTCGAATGTTGTTCGAGCGGGAAGAAGCATAATGACCCTTGCCAGCCAAAAATCCGTTAGCAGCCGGACTGGACGCGGCCAGTCCCTCGGCATAGCCGTGCTCGATCGCGTCGGCCGGGCCGTGATGAAGGTGGTCTTGCCGGCCCTGACCATCCTCGCGCTCTGGTATCTGGCAATATGGTGGTCCGGTTTGCCGGCCTTTGTGCTGCCAAGGCCGGAATCGGTGCTCAGCGCGCTGCTCGGGTCCTATCCGTTGATCTGGGAGCATCTGCTCGAGACCCTGAAGGTCGCGCTTATCGGCTACCTGATCGCCAACGTGCTGGGCATTGGCCTGGCCGTCTTCTTCGTGATTTTCCCCACGGGGAGAATGCTGACGATGCCGGCGGCCATCACTATTCGCAACATACCCTGGGTCATTCTCGTCTCGGTGCTGGGTCTTTCAATGGGCGATGGCATGGCCACCAAGGTCACGGTCATTGTCCTGGCCAGCTTCTTTCCCGTGATGGTCAATACCTATCGCGGATTGCTGTCCGTCGACTCCATCCTGCTTGACCGCATGCGGATCCTGGACGCCCCGGTGTGGGAGGTCTTTGCCAAGGTCCGCTTCCCCTATTCCCTGCCTTATATCGTGGCGGCCCAGGAAATTACGGTCAGCGCAAGCATCGTGGTGGCAATCGCGGTTGAGTGGATGATTTCACGAACTGGACTCGGGTATCTGATCAATCAGTCAATGATGCAATACCGAGGAGATCTGGTGTACGCAGTGGCGCTTGTTGCGGCTGTTATTTCAATCGCTGCATACACTACTGTCGTATATTTGGGCGAACGGCTAAATTGGAAAGACAAAACCGACAACGATCGGTGATGTCTTTGTAATAATCTGAAACACTATGGAGGAAAATATGAATAGTGTGCGTGTAGGTCTATCGGCAGCCGTGTTTGCGGCGAGCCTGTTCAGCATGTCGGGACATGTCAGCATCGCCCAGGAGCTGACCAATGTCCGGGTTGCCTTGCCGTGGTTCCGCAACGGGCAATATGCCGCCCTGATGGCGGCGGACGTGAACGGTTATTTCGCCGAGGAGGGGCTCAAGATCGAGCCAATCGACGGCGGTCCGGGCAAGAACCCGATCCTGACGGTCGGCACTGGCCAGGCTGAAATTGGCATCAGCTTCCCGTCGGCGGTCGTGTCGGCACGTGTGGCCGAGCAGCCTGTCGATGTCGTTGCGATCGGCGCGATCTATCAGATGTCCCCCTACGGCTGGGTGACGCTGGCCAATCCCGGCGATCCCGACCCCAAGCCAGAGGATATGGCGGGAAAGCGGGTTGGCATCCAGTCGGATGGCGAGATGTTCATCGCGGCCGTCGCCAATAAATACGGCTTCGACATGTCCAGCATCGATCTGACCACTGTGCAGGGTGGCGCCGAGCCGCTGCTGACGGGCGCGGTGGACTATGCCAGCGGCTGGGTCAACGACATCCCGTTCCAGATCGAAACGGAAACAGCCAAGCCGGACGCCGCCGATAGCATCAAGGGCAAGACCTGGAAGGCCATCTTGCTGGCCGAGGTCGGGTTTTCGAACTTCAACAACGTGATGATCGCGTCGGGTGACACCGTCCGGGACAATCCCGAAATGATCCGCAAGTTCATGAAGGCCCTGGCGCGCGGGCTGGAATTCATGGCGGCGGATACTGCAGCCACCGCCGCTATCTCGGTCGCATATCCCGGTCAGATCGACGGCATCGAAAAGCTGTCGTGGAGCATCCCGATCAGCAATGGCCTGCAGCAGAGCGACGCCACCAGAGAGCATGGCTACCTCTGGATGGAGCCTGAGGTCTGGGAAGGCGTGATGCAGTTCTATTTCGACAACAAGCTGCTCGCCCGCATGGTGCCGGTCGAGGAAATCATGACCAACGAATTCAACCCCGGCATCCTGTCCAAGTAGACGGCGTCGCCTGCAAATAATGCTCCCCGGCAGTCTTGCGCTGCCGGGGAGCGCCAGCCTCCTCTCCTGACCGCAAGACCGAAACCTTAGGAAAAATAGGTACGCTTGATGAGCAAGACTCGCATTATCCTGGACGTCGACACCGGCGTGGACGACGCCATGGCAATCCTCTATGCGCTCGGGCGCCCTGGAATTCAGCTCGAAGCCTGCACCACGGTGTATGGCAATACCGAAGTCGAGAACTCGACTGCCAACACCCTTGCCATGCTGCATCTGTGCGGCCGCGGCGACATTCCGGTGGCGGAGGGCGTGGGACGCCCGCTGCTGAAGCCCTTCGTAAAATCGGCTGCCCACATTCACGGCGAAAATGGCCTTGGCGGCGTGACGCTGCCGACCCCGCCGAACCGGGCGGTGAAAGAGCATGCCGTCGATCTGCTGATCCGCATGGCGCATGAGAACCCGGGCGAGATCTCCCTGCTGCCGGTCTCGCCGCTGACCAATATCGCCCTGGCCTTTGCCAAGGACCCTTCGATCGCCAAGCTGTTCAAGCAGGTGGTGATCATGGGGAGCAACCTGACCTTCCCCGGTATCCTGGGCATCAAGAGCACCAATGCCGATCCCAATTTCTACAACGATCCCGAAGCTGCCAGCATCGTCATGAATTCGGGCGCCAACATTGTTCTGGTCGGGGTCGACGCGACTGGCCTGGTACGGATGAACCGCACGCAGATGGAGTGGATCCGGAGCAATGGTGGCCAGCCGGCCAAGACGCTGATGGACATCACTGAATTCTACTACAATTTCTACATCAATCGGCAGGAGGTCCGGCCAGCGCATCTGCCGCGCGGCGCCGGCATGCACGACCCGTTGGCCGTGGCTATCGCCGAGGACCCGAGCCTGGCCACGATGGAAGCGATCCGGGGCGAAATCGAACTGACGGGTGAATACACCCGTGGCCAGTTGATCGCCGACCGGCGCCTGATCCCGGGTCAGGAGCCCAATGTGCGCATCTGCACCGACGTCAAAGCGGACGAATTCATGAACCGCTTCTGCGAAGCCATGACCAAGGTGTAAGCCAGCAAAACTACGTATCCCCGGCGGTTGCCGCCGGGGACCAGGCCAAGGGAGAATGAAATGGTGAACCCAAGAACCATTGCGATGGGCAATGATCACGTTGCCTTCGAGTTGAAGTTTTTCCTGAAGGACCTGCTCGAGGCCGCTGGCCACACCGTGCTGAATTTTGGCTGCGATTCTGCGGACAAGGTCGACTATCCCGATTTTGCCCGCAGTGTCGCCACGGCGATCGGAGGCGGCGAGGCCAGCATGGGGGTGCTCATCTGTGGCAGCGGCATCGGCATCAGCATCGCGGCCAACCGTTTCCCCCATATCCGCGCCGCCCTGGTGCATGACACTCTCGGCGCCCGCCTGTCCCGACAGCATAATGATGCGAATGTGTTGTGCCTTGGTGCGCAAACGCTGGGGCGCTGGACGGCGCGCGACTGCCTGGACACCTTCATGTCCACTACCTACGACGCGGAGTTGCACGGCCATCGGGTCAAGATGCTCGGCGAAATGTGCTAGTAGCGCATAAAAAAGTCCGGGCGCATGGCCCGGACGATTTCGAATTTAAGTTAGCGCCGCCTAGCAGGTCCAGCCGCCGTCGATGACGTGGATCTGGCCGGTCGTGTAGGTGGCGCCAGCCAGATAGACGGCCAGCTCGGCGATCTCCTCAGGGGCGCCAATGCGCCCGATCGGCTGACGGCCGATAAAGGCGGCGCGAGCGCCTTCATAGTCACCGGTCGCCTTCCAGCGCTCCTTGAGGGAGGGGCTGTCGACGGTGCCGGGGCAGATGGCGTTGCAGCGAATGCCAGCGCCAACATAATCAGCGGCAATGGATTTGGTGAGACCGATAACGGCCGCCTTGGTGGTGCCGTAGGCGCAGCGATTGATCACGCCCTTGGGGCTGCCGGCGACCGACGACATGTTGATGATGCTGCCATCACCGCGCTCGATCATGCCGGGCAGGATGGCCTGAATGGTGCGGACCTGCGCCTTGACGTTGAGGTCAAAGGCGAAGTCGAGTTCGGCATCGGTCATGTCCAGCAGCGTGCCGTTGTGGACGACGCCGGCACAGTTGAACAGCACGTCGATGGGGCCAAGCTGCGCCACTAACTGACGCACCGCTTCGGTATCGAGCACATTGAGCAGATGTGTCTCGATCGCAGGATGCTGGTCCATCTCGCCAAGCTGGGCGGCATTGATGTCGGTGGCGATCACCCTGGCGCCGGCAGCCGCGAAAGCCAAGGCGCTGGCCTTACCAATCCCCTGTGCCGCTGCGGTGATGAGCACGGTTTTCCCGTCGAGCTTGGTCATTTCCATCCTTCCATGGCTTCGGTTGACGTTTGGTAGTTCATCGATATATGAAAAACAATTGTCATATACGAAAATGCTGCAGGGAAGAGCCACGGCAGTAATCTGGGAGTTCTCCATGAAATTTATGTCCACCATTTCCGTGGCCGCGCTGACGGCTGTCCTGTTCTCTGGCGCGGCCCAGGCCGAATCCGTGCTGCGCTTCGCCCACATGAATTCGCCTGAACATTTTGTGCATGTGGCCGCCGCGCAGATGGCTGAGACCATTGCCGCGCGCAGCAATGGCGAGATCAAGATCGAGCTGTTCCCGAGCGGTCAGCTGGGCGAAAATGGCGCCGTCACCGAACAGATGTCGTTCGGCGCGGACCTGATGGGGCAGGTGGGTATCGGCATGCTGGCCGACTACGCCCCCGACTATTCCATCGTGCTGTACCCGTTCCTCTATCCCGATTTCGATGGCGCCAAGCGTCTGCTCGCCAGCGAGCTGATCAAGGAGCTTGAGGCCAAGGTCGCCGAAAGCAATATCAAGGTGATGTGCTACGCCCATTTTGGCGTGCGCGATCTCTATACCCAGTCCAGGGAAGTGCGCTCCCCCGCTGATTCCGAGGGCCTGAGCATCCGCGTGCAGCCGGTGACCATCTATACGGAGATGGTGCGCCTGGTGTTCGGCGGCGCGGCGACGCCGATGCCGTGGCCCGACGTCTATAGCGCGCTGGCGCAGGGCGTGATCGACGCGGCCGAAGCGCCGCCATCGTCGATCATCGACCAGAAGCACTATGAGAGCGCCAAGTTCCTCAGCCAGACCAACCACATGCTGGACATCATCCCGATCACCGTCAGCGGCTCCTGGTTCAATGCGCTCTCGGAACCCAATCAGGCGATTTTCCAGGAAGAAGCCGACGCCGCCTGTGACCGCATGTCGGAAGCCTCGATTGCGAGCTACGAAGCTGGCATTGCCGAGCTGGCCGCCCATGGCATGACCATCATCGCCGACATTGATCGCGCCGCCTTTGCCGATCGGGCCGCCGGTATCGCCGATGCCTTCCCGGAATGGAGCGAGGGCCTCTATGCCCGCGCCAAGGCCATCGTCGACAGCAAGTAAGCCTCATGCCGGCCTGGGTTTTGCCCGGGCCGGCATCGTCACGAAGTGGAGGGAAGGATGCGCGCATTTTTCAATGCCTTTGATGCTGTCTTGCGCGGCATCGACAGGGTCCTGATAGTTTTCGGCGTCGCCGTCATGGTGGTGCTGGTCGGCGTGGTGTTTGGGGCGGTGGTCATGCGCTACGCGTTCAATGCACCGCTGATTTTCTCGTTCGACCTGTCCACGCTGCTGTTTGCCTGGGTGGTTTTTGTCGGGCTGGCCGTGGCGGATCGCGATGATGCCCATATGGGGCTCGACCTGATTTCCGGGATCAAGGCTCCCGGCATCCGCAATGCGCTCACCGCGCTGCGGATCGTGCTGGTCACCGCGCTATGCGGCTATCTCGCCTGGACCGGTTACCAGCTCTTTATCCGTACCGGCGCCCAGATTCCCTCGCTGCGCATTTCGGCGCGCTGGCTCTATGCCAGCATGCCGATCGGCTTCGGGCTGTTGGCGCTGTCTTATCTTGGCCGCCTGGCGCGGCTGGCTGCCGGCGGAGTGCGCTGATCATGTTGTGGCTTATTGCAGTTCTTTTTCCTGTCCTGCTGTTGTTGGGCATGCCCGTCGGGCTCATCCTGTTGTCGCTGTCGGTCGCCTATGTGGTGTTCGAGCCGGCGGTGATGGATGTGGTGCTGGCGCAGCGCATCGTGCAGGGCACCCAGAGCTTTCCGCTGCTGGCGGTGCCGTTGTTCATCCTCACCGGCGAGCTGATGAATATTTCGGGCATCAGCCGCCGCGTCATGGATTTTGCCGGGGTGCTGACCCGTCGCATGTGGGGCGGGTTGGCGCAGACCAACGTGCTGCTGTCGACGCTGCTGGCCGGTATGTCGGGTTCGGCCAATGGCGATGCGGCCATGCAGGCCAAAATTCTCGTGCCCGAGATGACCAAGCGCGGCTATCCGCTGGCCTATTCCAGCGCCCTGACCGCCATGTCGTCGCTGATTGCGCCGATGATCCCACCCGGGATCGGCTTGATCCTGTTCGGCTTCGTCACCAACACCTCCATCGGCGCGCTGTTTGCGGGCGCCGTGCTGCCCGGCCTGCTGCTGGCGGTGATGATGATGGGCCAGACCTATGTCATTACCCGCAGGAACCGCTGGGATCCGCCGACCGAGGCCAAGCCGAGCGACCCCGCATTGTTCCGGGCCTTCCTGATGGCGCTGCCGGCGATTTTGCTGCCGGTGCTGATCATCCTGGGCATTCGCGGTGGTATCTTCACCCCGGCCGAAGCGGCGGGTGTAGCGGTGGTTTATACCCTGATCTGCGTCATTGCCTATCGCGAGGCCGACTGGAAGTCGGTCTGGCTGGCGATGCGCTCGACGGTATCGACCACGGCGGCGATCATTCTGGTGCTGGCGGCCTCGACGGCCTTCAGCTGGGTGCTGACCTTTGAACGGGTGCCGCAGACCATTGCCGAAGGCCTGTTGCAGGTGACCGACAACAGCACGCTACTGCTGACGCTGATTGCCGGGGTGCTGCTGATAGCTGGGGCCTTTATCGAGGGCACGGCGCTGATCCTGATCCTGGGGCCGATCTTTCTGCCGGTGACCAATGCTCTGGGCATCGATCCGGTGCATTACGGCGTGGTCTTCGTGCTGATGGCGCATCTGGGCGGTGTTACTCCGCCGGTGGGCACGATCATGTTCACCACCTGCACCATCACCAAGACGCCGCTGATGGCGTTCACCCGCGCCGTGCTGCCGATGATTGCCGCCTATCTGGTGTTTGCCATGGTGCTGATCGCGGTTCCGGTGCTCAGTACCGGCTTGGCCCATCTCTAGCGCGAGGACATGATGAGCGAGGACAACACCCAGAACGGGGATGCCGGCCAGCCGAGCTATTCGGCGCCGGCGGTCGACAAGGCCTTCGAGATCATCGACCTGGTGGCCGGTGAAATCGCCGGGCTGACCGTGACCGACATGGCGGTGCGGCTGGGGCGGTCGACCAGCCAGATCTACCGGGTGGTGGTCTCGCTGCACCGGCTGGGCCTGTTGCATCGCGATGAGGAGAGCGACCGCTATGCCCTCACGCTCAAGCTGTTCGAGATAGCCAGCCGGCACCCGCCGCTGCAACGGCTGATCGGCCATGCGACGCCCATTCTGGAACGGCTGGCCGAAGAGACCGACCAGTCTTGTCATCTGGCCGCCATCAGTGGCGCCTCGCTGGTCATTCTGGCGCAGGCCGATAGCCCTATGGCGATGCATTATACCATCCGGCTGGGCTCGCGCTTTCCGGTCATGGAAACCAGCTCGGGCGTGGCCATTGCGGCGCATCAGTCTGCCGCCCGCCAGCAGAGCTTGCTGGACGGTTTTTCTGCCAGCGAACAGGCGGCATTCCGCAGCCGCTTTGCCGAGCTCGTGGCCAATGGCTTCGAACGGCGCGAGAGCGAGGTGACTGCTGGGGTGGTCAATCTCAGTACGCCGATTTTGGACGCGCAGGGGCGCTCGCTGGGCGCGATCACCTGCCTGTTCCTGCCGCAGCGGCGGATGCGCGCCACGCTGGACACAGTGCTGGAAAAGGTCGTCGAAGCCGGCCAGCAGCTCAACACCATCATGCAGAACGCCTGAGCGCCGCCACTGCTGCGGCGCCCTCGGCGATAGTTTATTTCGGAGACTGATTTGACAACGCTCAAAGGTATTACCTGGCGTCATCCGCGCGGCTTTGACCCGATGGTGGCAACCTCCAGCCAATGGCAGGCGCTGACCGGCGTGACCATTGAATGGGAGCAGCGGAGCCTGCAGGATTTCGAGAGCTTCCCGGTCGATGAGCTGGCGCGGCGCTACGATCTGCTGGTGATCGATCATCCCCATGTTGGCCAGATTGCGCGCGAGAATTGCCTGGTGCCGCTGGATCGTGCCGACCGGGCCGAGGCGCTGGCCGGGCTGGCTGCCCATTCGGTGGGTCAGTCATTTGCCAGCTATCACTGGCAGGGGCACCAGTGGGCGCTGCCCATCGATGCGGCCGCGCAGGTGCAGGCCTATCGTCCTGATCTGCTGGGCGGGCCGGTGACGCGCTGGGAACAGGTCGTTGAGCTGGCCGAACAGGGGCGCGTGCTGATTCCGATGCGGTCGCCGCATGCGCTGATGAGCTTTTATACGCTAGCGGCCAATCTGGGCACGCCCTGCGCGGCGGCGCCGGGTGGCAAGCTGATCGAGGAAGCCGCCGGCGTGCGGGTGCTGGAACTGCTGGCCGAATTGATGGGCCTGGTCCGCGACGATTGCTGGGAGCTTGATCCCATCGCCGCGCTGGAACTGCTGGCCAGCGACGACACCGATACGGCCCTGCTGCCGCTG
Source organism: Devosia sp. A449 (assembly GCF_054489375.1). NCBI lineage: Bacteria > Pseudomonadati > Pseudomonadota > Alphaproteobacteria > Hyphomicrobiales > Devosiaceae > Devosia > Devosia sp. A449. The sequence continues at coordinate 356,051 of NZ_JBTMWU010000003.1, forward strand.
ACCTATGGCTATCTCAGCTACGCCACCGACGGTTTCCGCCCGCAGCGGGCCGGCTTTGCCGATATTCCTGCGGCTGGCGTTTCCGGTCCGATCGGATCGGCACTGGGCGGCACCGGCATTGCCGTGTCCAACCATTCGGCGGCCATCGAGCAGGCGCTCGACTATGCGTTCTGGGTGGCCGGCGAGGCCGTACAAAAGACCACCTATACCCAGGCCGGCGGTCAGGCGGGCCATGCGGCGGCCTGGGATGACGAAGCGGTCAATGCACCGGTTCTTGGCTTCTATCGCCAGACCCGCGCCACTCTCGAAGGCGCCTGGGTGCGGCCGCGTCACGATGGCTACATGGCGTTTCAGAAAGCCGGCTCGGCGATCCTCGAAAACGGGTTGCGCAACAATGAGTCCGGCGCGGCCATCATCGCCGCCCTCAACGCGGCCTATGCTGCATCGCTGCCGACGGCATAGACAACGGGGACGATATGGCTGGGATTGACAAGGTGCGGTTGCGCGGCATGACGTGGGGCCATACCCGCGGTTACGATCCGATGGTGGTGACGTCGCAGGTGTTTGCCGAGCGCCATCCCGGCGTCGAGATTGTCTGGGAGCAGCGCCCGCTGCAGGCTTTCGCCGATCGGCCGCTCGGGGCGATGAGCCTCGAATATGACCTGATGGTGATCGATCATCCCCATGTCGGGGAAGCGGCGGCAGGTGGCCATTTGCTGACGCTGGACGGGCTGGGGCGCGATGCCGAACTGGCGCTGCTGGCGGCGGAGTCGGTGGGCGTGTCGCACGCCTCCTATGAATTCGGCGGTCGGCAATGGGCGCTGGCCATCGACGCGGCCACTCCCATTTCCATCTACCGGCCCGACCTGCTGGCGGCGGCGCCGACCAGTTGGGCCGAGGTCGTGGCGCTGGCCGAACAGGGCCAGGTGATCTGGCCGCTTAAGCCGATCAATGCGCTGATGAGCTTTTTCAATCTGCTGGCCAATCAGCGTGCGCCGTTCGGCGCCAATGGCATTGGGGCCGATCCGGCCATCGCTATCGCCGTGCTGGAAACCATGCGCGCCGTGGCGCGGCATGTGCCCGAGCCCTGTTTCGCCATGGACCCGATCGAGGCGTACGAATGGCTGTCGGCGCGCTCAAGCCACAGCTATGTGCCCTATCTTTACGGCTACACCAATTATTCGCGCCCCGGCTTCCGTCCGCATTACGTGCAGGCGGCCAATATTCCGGCGCTGGGCGATGCCGGGCCGCTGGGGTCGCCGATTGGCGGCACTGGTATCGCGATTTCGGCCCATACGCGCCATGCGGCGCTGGCGGCTGAATATGCGTTCTGGATCGCCTCGGCGGAGTGTCAGCGCGGGCTGTATTTTGCGGCCGGTGGGCAACCAGCCAATATCGTGGCTTGGCGTGATGCGGACTGCAATGCGGCTTCCGGCAATTTCTTTGCCGCGACGCTGCCGACGCTGGAGCAGTCTTATCTGCGGCCCCGTCACCATGGCTATATGGCGTTCCAGGATATTGGCGGCGATCTGGTGCATGCTTGCCTCGTCGGGACCATGACGCCGGCGGATTGTGCCGCCGCCATCAACGCGGCCTATGCCGACAGCTTTGCTGCCTGAATAGATAAGGGGCACCGGTCACCCGATGCCCCTTTTTGGTCTGGATCAGCTGGGCAGGCAGGCTGGGCCCGCCGGCTCGAACGACTTGTAGGTCAGGATGAATTCGCGGTGGCCTAGCGCTTCGGACTTGGTCTGGGCGCCGGCAGCGACTTCCTGGATCAGCGCGAAGATTTCGGCGCCAACGTCGTCGAGGCTGGCCGCGCCCTCGAGGATGCGGCCCGCGTCGACGTCCATGTCGTCTTCCATCTTGCGATAGGTGTCGGGGTTGGCGCAGACCTTGATCACCGGGGCAATGGCCGAGCCGACGACCGAACCGCGCCCGGTGACGAACAGCGTCATATGGCTGCCCGAAGCGATCAGTTCGACGATTTCGGCGGTGTCCGAGATATTGGGGAAGCCGTAGCGCACTTCACCATCCGGGACGACGTCCATCAGATACAGCCCGCCGCGCGGCGGCACGGTGCCTGGCTTGACGATGCCCGAAATCGGCGAGGAACCGGATTTGGCATAGGCGCCCATCGACTTCTCCTCGATGGTGGAAAGGCCGCCATCAGCATTGCCGGGAGCAAAGCTGCCATAGCCCAGGGTTGCGTAATAGGTCGCGGCCTTGGCGACCGAGGCGCGCAATTCATCCCCGAGCGCCGGGGTGATGGCGCGGCTGGCCATGATCTCTTCGCAGCCGATCAACTCGCCGGTTTCCTCGAAGATGCAGGTCGCGCCGGCCGACACCAGCGTGTCGAAGGCCCGGCCAACTGCCGGATTGCCGGTCAGCCCACTGGTGCCATCCGAGCCGCCACAGACGGTGCCGATGATCAGTTCTTCAACGGCCATTGGCACAGTGGGGGCGTTGCGCAGGGCCGCGAGCTGGGACTGCACCCAGTCCTTGCCGGCCTTGATGGTCTTGAGCGAGCCGCCATCATTCTGGATGGTCAGCGTATGCACCGGACGACCGCTTTTTTCCACGATATCGGCCAGCGAGAACTTGTTGAAGCTTTCGCAGCCGAGCGACAGCAGCAGCACCGCCCCGATATTGGGGTGGGTGCAGAGCTTTTCCATCATCTGCTGGGCATAGGCATTGGGGTAGCAGCCGGGAAAGCCGATCAGATGCACATCGCCATCGGGCGACGAGGAAACGATCTGGCGGCCGACATGGTGGGCGCATTCCACCAGATAGGCGACCGCCATCACGTTGCGGATGCCCTTGCGTCCGTCCGCACGCGGATAGCCGCGCATTGCCGTGCTCATGGGGTTGCCTCGCTGGTCGGTTTGGCGATCACATGGGTGGCCGTGTAATCGCTCTTGATGTTGTGGATATGCACGGACTCGCCGACCCGGATCGCCTGGGTCGCCGAGCCGATCGGAGCACCGTATTTGAGGATCTTGTCCCCGGCCGCGATCGCCTGGCGGGCGATCTTGTGGCCGCGGTCGAGCAAGGCGCCGAGCACCACCTTGTCGTCCTCGACGATCACGGCCTCACCGGCCGGGATCGGTTCGCGGGCCACCAGGATATTGTCCTGGGGCGAGAGCAGCAGCAGACGCGGATCAGTCATGGCCAATCCTTACATCACGCCGAAGGTGCTAAAGGCCTCGGTGGCGCTCATGCCCTGCTTGATGGCCTCGGCCACCTGATTTTCGGTGCGGGTCTTTTCCAGCGCCTGGGTCACGACCTCATCGACAATGGCGGTCGGGATGATCAGCACGCCTTCGTCATCGCCATACACCATATCGCCGGGATTGATGGTGATGCCACCGATCTCGATGGTGGTGCGATAGTCGATCACCTTGCCGCGCGGGCCCTGATCCTGGGCATAGATGCCCCGGCAGAAGGTCGGGAAACCCAGCGCCTGGATTTCGCCCACGTCACGCACATAACCATCCAGCACGGCGCCGCCGGCCTTGAGATGGGTGGCGCGGGTCGACATCAACCCGCCCCAGATGGCGTAGTTGAGCGACGCGCCGGTGGCGATGTAGATCTCGCCTTCCTTGAGGTCGTCCAGCGCTTCGAGCATCAGCCCGAACGGCTTGTGCGCCAGCGGACCGGCGGAGCTGTCGAGGCCATTGCCGAACACGTCGGCTTCCAGCACCGGCATGGCACGGCCGGCAATGCGGGTGCCCGGCGCCAGCGGCGCCAGGCCGGCTGGCAGGAACTGCTTGCGGTAGCCCATCACGTCGAGGATATCGCCCACCACGGCGGTGAACAGGTCCTCTTTGAGAATGCGGATAGTTTCCGCCTCAGTGCGCTTGGTCATGGAAAAGTCTTTCGTCACTAACTAACTGCCGCTCGAGAGGAGCAGCGAGATTGCAGGAATGTAGGTGATCAGCAGCAGGCCGAGGAGCAGCGCCGCATAGAGGCCAAGCGACTGGCGGGTGAATTCCGCCACATTGACCTTCGTGATGTTGCACACCACCAGCATCACGGTGCCGATCGGCGGCGTGAGCGTGCCCACCGAGAGGTTGACGATCAGGATGATGCCGAAATGGATCGGGTCAATGCCCATCGCCAGAACGGTCGGCATCAGCAGCGGCACGAGCACGATCATCAGCGCGGTGCCTTCGAGCAGGCAGCCGAGCCCGAGGAACAGCACGTTGAGCAGCAGCAGGAACAGGTATTTGTTGTCGCTGATGGCGACAATGCTGGCAGCCAGCGTCTGACCGACCTGCTCGAGCGAGAACACCCAGGCCAGCGCCGAGCTGGCCATGATGATCAGCATGACAGAGGCCGTCGACTTGGCGGTTTCGACCAGCGCGTCGCCGACATGGGACAGGCGCATTTCGCGATAGACGATGAAACCGATGAAGATGACGAAGGCCACGGCAAAGGCGCCGGCTTCGGTGGGGGTGAAGATGTTGGCGCGGATGCCGCCGATAACGGCCACCACCAGCAGCACGGCCGGCCACGCCGAGATGAGGGTTGCACCAACTTCGGTGCGCTTGGGCCAGGTGGTCCGGGTCGGCTTGTAACCGCGGCGCACCGAGATGATGTAAACCGTGATTAGCAGCAGCAGGGCCAGCAGCAGGCCTGGCAGAATGCCGGCCATGAACATGCGGCCCACCGAGACGTTGGCGAGCAGGGCGTAGATGATGAGCGCAATGCCGGGCGGAATGATCGGGGTGATCAGCGAGCCAAAGGCAGTGACCGCCGCGGCGAAGCCACGATTATAGCCCTGCTTTTCCATTTCCGGCACCATCATGCGCGCGGTCATGGCGGCATCGGCGAGGTTGGAGGCGCTGAGGCCGCCCATCAAGGTCGAGAGCATGACGTTGGCCATGGCCATGCCGCCGCGAAAGCGGCCGACCAGCAGGTCAGCGACGCTGAGCATGCGTCGGGCAATGCCGGTATGGCCCATCAGGGTGCCGAGCAGGATGAAGAACGGGATGGCGAGCAGCGACACGTTCTGCGTCGGGCTGATCACGCGCTGGATGGCGATGGTGATCGGGACCTGATTGAAGAACAGGAAATAGACCAGCACGGCCACGAGGATGGCGATGTAGAGGCGCATATTGAGAGCAATAAGCGCCAGCATTACGAGAATTACGGTGGTAAGGGTCATTCAGCATCGTCCTCGGCGAGGGCACGGAAACCCTTGATGGCGTCGATCAGCATGTAGAGCGCGATTCCGACCGCTCCGACTGGAATGGCGATGTCGATCCAGAGCCAGGAAATGCGCAGGATGGACGTGACCTTGAACTGCACCGACAGCGCCAGCTGCAGGCCAATCCAGCCCACATAAAGAATGACGGCGACGGATGCGGACGCGACGATGGCGTTGACCAGCAGGCGCGCGCGCTTGGGCATGGCGTCGGTGAGCAGTGAGATGGTCAGATGCTGGCCGTCGCGCTCGGCGGCGATGGCGCCGAACATCACGATCCAGATCATCAGCAGGCCGCTGACTTCTTCGGACCAGTGCACGGGCTGTCCCACGGCATAGCGCATGACCACGGCGTAGTTGGCGATGCCGACCAGCACCAGCAGCGGCACGGCCGCCAGCCAGTTGATCGGCTTTTCAAGGAACTTCATTGTCGTCTCCGGAACAGCAACCGACCCGCCATGGCGCGCAGCTTGCAAGACAAGGGATGCGGCGGGCAGGGCGCCCGCCGCACACGATTACTGAATTTCAGCCTGGATCAGGTCGTAAAGGCCTGGGGTCCATTCCGGGAACTCGGAGTAAACCTTCATGCTCAGCTCCTTGAACGGAGCGGTGTCGACTTCGATGACTTCGACGCCGGCGGCCTTCATTTCTTCGACCATCTTGGCGTCCAGGTCGGTGATGAGCTGCTGGCTATAGAGGCCAGCTTCATAAGCCGTTTCCTGGATCAGGGCAGCGTCCTCGGGAGCGAGGGTGGAGAAATAGGCCTCGCCGCCAATGAACATGGCGGTGTTGGTCAGGTAGTTGATCATCGAGAGGTACTTGGCCTCTTCGTGGAACTTCTGGCCGTAGAGCACGGCAATCGGGTTTTCCACGCCGTCGATCACGCCCTGCGCCAATGCGCCGAAGGTCTCGCCCAGCGGCAGCGGGGTCGCGGTTGCGCCCATGGCCTCGAGGATCTTGATCTGCATGATGTTGTTCGGCACGCGGATCTTCATGCCGGCCAGGTCAGCCGGGGTACGAACCGGCTTGGTGGTGATCAGCTGACGCACGCCATAAAGCAGGTTTGGCATGACGATGCGGATGCCCTTGGCGCGCAGCGCTTCGTCATGGGCCTTGAACCACTCGCCATCATAGATGGCGAACAGCTTGGCCGGATCTTCGACCAGGTAGGGCCCGAACAGCACGCCCAGATCGGGCTCATAGTCGGCCAGGAAGCCGACGTCGCTGATCTGCACGACGTTGAGGCCGGCAATGGCCTGCTCGGTCACGTCAGCCTTGGAGCCCATCTGCGAGCTGGGATAGAGTTCGAGGGCGATGCGGCCGCCGCTCTTCTCGGCAACCAGATCTTTCCAGTAATTGGCGACGATATCGACCGGCTCGCCAGGATTGTTTTCATAGGCGACGCGCAGCTTGACGTCCTGTGCGGCAACGCCGGTTACACCCAGGGCAAGCACGCAGAGCGCGACGCCGCCAACAAGTTTCTTCAACATAGTAGTCGTTTCCTCCAACGAACCACGGCAGGGTGCCGCGGCTTTAAAATCCAATGACTCCCCCACCGTCGACGACGAGGGTTTGTCCGGTTACGTAGGCTGCGGCAGGCGACGCCAGATAGACGCAGGCCCAACCTATGTCTTCCGGCCGACCCAGGGTGTTGGTCTGGATGCGGCCAAGAATTTTTGCTTTGCGCGCCGGATCGGCGGCAGTGGCGGCGCGGAACAGATCGGTGTCGATCCAGCCCGGCGCGACGGCGTTGACGCGGATGCCGCGCCCGGCGAATTCGGCCGACAGGCCGCGCACGACGCCGGTGATGGCGGTTTTGGATGCGGTGTAGCCCAGCACCAAAGGCTGGCCGATAAACGAGGTCATCGAGGCGGTGAAGATCACCGAACCGGCGCCGCGTTCCAGCTGCGGGCCGAGCACCGAGCGCGTCAGTTCGAGCGCGCCGCGCACATGCACGTCGAAGACCTGATCGAAGTCGGCCATGGTCGACTGCTCGAACGGCTTCTTGACGGTGTTGCCGGCATTGTTGACCAGAATATCGATCGGGCCCTGGCGCTCGAGAATGCCGGCCGCGGCGGCGGCAACGCCATCCACATCGGCCAGGTCGAGGGTTTCGGCAGCAGCATTGCCGCCGAGTTCGGCCACGGCTGCGTCGAGCACCTCACGGCGGCGGCCCGCGACGATGACGCGTGCGCCGGCGCTGGCCATGCAGCGGGCAATGGCGAGGCCAAGCCCCGAGCCACCACCGGTGACCAAAGCGGTTTTGCCTGCCAGGCCAAAGGCCTGCGCCCAATCAGCTTGCGACATGGTGGGGTCCTAAACTTCGATGACGATCTTGAGCGCGTCGGGGTGGCTGGCCCAATAGGGCAGCGCCTGATCGGCTTCGGCGAAGGGGAAAATGCGAGTGATCAGGCCATCGGCAGCCTCGCCCAGCGTCTCGAGATAGGCGATCACCGCCTCGAAATCGGCCAGGGTCGCATTGCGCGAGCCCATGATGTCGAGTTCCTTGAGGTTGAAAAACCGCGTCTCATAGGTGACCGGGGCCTTGGAATAGCCCACATAAACCACCCGCCCGGCAAAGCCGGCAAAGTCGATGGCTTGGGTGAAGGTGATCGGCAGGCCCACGGCCTCGATCACCACATCGGCGCCATCGCCCTTGGTCAGGGCTTCGATGCGGGCGGCCACGTCCTCGCTGGACGCATCCACCGCGTGGGCCGCGCCATAGGTCTTGGCATAGGCGGCCTTGTCGGCATTCACATCAATGGCGATGACTTCGGCGCCGCGGGCGGCGGCGGCCACAATGGCCCCCATGCCGATCATGCCGCAGCCGATCACTACCACCACCTCGCCTGCCGTCACGGCACCGCGCGCCACGGCGTGGAAGCCCACGGAGAGCGGCTCGACCAGCGCCAGATGGCGGGCGGCCAGGGTGTCGTTGCGGATCAGCTTGGCGTAGGGGAGCACGATGGAATCGGCCAGCCCGCCATCCTGCTGCACACCCAGCGTCTTGTTGTAGCGGCAGGCATTGGTGCGGCCCTTGCGGCAGGCCGAGCAGGCGCCGCAACTGGTATAGGGCAGCACCACTACGCGCTGACCCATGGCGTAGTCGGCCGGAACGTCCGGGCCGAGCGCAGCGATTTCGCCACCGATCTCATGGCCGGGAATCCGGGGCAAAGTCACCAGCGGATTGAGGCCGCGAAAGGTATTGAGGTCGCTGCCGCAGAGCCCGACATGGCGCACCGCGACCAGCACTTCGCCCGGTCCCGGCGTGGCCGCGGCAATGTCGTGCAACGCAGTACGGCCTTCGGCTTCGATCATCAGGGCTTTCATGCCAGTGGTTCCGTTGTGGTGGGTAGGGCCAGATCGCGCAGCATGGTTTCCTCCAGCACGCCCTCGCTATAGCGATAGTGGTCGGTGCAGGTGGCGAGCAGATCTGGATAGGAGCGGCGGCGCAGCGCCGCGACGATGCCGCGATGATTGTCGGCGGAGGCAATATCGTGGCGCGGCACGTGCTTGCCGATTTCCATGTAGAACACGATGCTTTGGGCCAGCACGCGATAGAGCTTGCGGATCACGCCATTGCCCGACGCCTCGACCATCAGATTGTGGAAGGCATAGTCGGCCTCAGCGGCCTGCCGGGCGGTCAGCGCCCGTTCCATCAGCACCACATAGCCTTCGAGCTTATCGATATCGGCGTCGGCAATATTCTCCACGACCGCCGGCAAAATCCCCAGCTCGATGAAGCGGCGGAATTCCAGCAGGTCCTTGCAGGTATTGAGGCTGCGGTCGAAATATTGCGCGAAAACGTTAAAGGCCACGGAGATATCGGGCGTGCAGACCCGGGGTCCACGCTGGGTCTTTTCGACATAGCCATAGGCCTCCAGCACGATCAGGGCTTCGCGCACGGTATTGCGCCCCACCCCGAAACGCTCGGCGTAAAGCCGTTCGTTGGGAAGGTAGTCGCCCGGCTGATGCAGCGTCTGGATCTCGGTCTTGAGCGCCTCCAAAACGCTCTGAACCGCCGATACGCGAACCATTCCTCACTCCATGGTCCAACAATGGGACCATGCGCTGGTATGGAAGATATTTGGTTGAGTCAATGGGGGGGCGATGTTCCTTGGCTGGCCTTTAAACGGAAAAATGCAGCCGAACGGGATGCCTCTGCCGCTGCCATGCGCGGCGACCTGGCGCCCGGTAATGCCCTCGCAGCCCGCCGATAGATCGCTGCTGCCGCTGTGTTAACCCTTGGCGCAAAACCAGATTTTTGATTCATCTGATGAATGATTGTCAAAGCAAAGAAGCTGTGGCACGATTTGTCGTCACTGCCGCAATGGGCGGCTACAGAGGAGATTGCATGCCTAGTCTGACCGAGCGCCTTGCCGCCTGCTATTCTGGTGTCGTTTACGACATCATGCGCGACATGGGGCTGCCGCCGGCGGTGTTGCCGAACACCATCCGCTCGCTTGAAGCCGGCGTTAAGATCGCCGGTCCGGTATTCACCATGCGTGGCCGGCCGGACAATTCGATTGGCGCGCATGAGTCGCTGCTGGAATGGACCAGCTTCCTGTCCAAGGCGCCGTCGGGTCACGTGGTGGTATGCCAGCCGCAGGACACCTCGCGGGCCCTGATGGGTGAATTGTCAGCCGAGGCGCTCAAGCTGCGCGGCGTGCTGGGCTATCTGGTGGATGGCGGCGCGCGCGACGTGAGCTTCATCAAGAAGATCGGTTTCCCGGTGTTCTGCAGCTACACCTCGCCGGTCGACGTGGTGGCCAATTGGCGGCCGGAGGCGTTTGACGAGCCGGTGACCATCGGCAATATCGTGATCTATCCGGGCGACTATATTCTGGGCGATGAAGACGGGGTGGTGGTGATCCCGGCGGCGCATGCCGAAGAGGTCATCGAGCGCTGCGAAGTGGCCGTCAATACCGAGAGCCTGGTGCGCAAGGCGATTCTGGCCGGCGAAGACCCGCAGACCGCCTATATCAAGCACGGCAAGTTCTGATGCCCGGCGCAGTGGCGAGACCAGCCGCCGCCCATAATCTGGGCAAGGGCAAGATCGCCACTGCGGTTGCGGTGCTCGGCGAAAAGATCGTGGCGGGGCATTTCCCGCCCGATACCCCGCTGCCGGTCGAGGCCCATCTGGCCCGCGAAATACAGGTCGGGCGCAGCGTGCTGCGCGAAGCGATCAAAGTGCTGGCCGGCAAGGGCATGGTCTCGGCCCGGCCACGCCACGGCACGGTCATCCTGCCGCGCGAGCAGTGGAACCTGTTTGATCAGGATGTGCTGCATTGGTTGTTGCGACCCGATGCCGTCACGCCCAAGCTGGTTGCCGACATTGTCGCCGCGCGCAAAATCATCGAGCCGGAAGCGGCGCGGCTGGCGGCAACTCATGCCAATGACGCCGACCGGCAGGCGATCCTCGGAGCGTATCAGGACATGGTTGCCGCCGCAGCCGACCCCGTCGCTTCGGTGGCCGCCGATATACGGCTCCATACCGCCATTCTGGACGCCTCGCATAATTTGATCCTGCAGGCCTTCGCACCGGCGATTACGGTGATTTTGGACGCTTTTTTCCGGATCAGCATCCAGAACCCCGACATTTTCGCCAGCAACCTCGGGGCGCATGGCGACTTGGCCAACCAGATTGCCGCCAACAACCCGGCTGGGGCGTACCAGGCCATGCACGCCGTGCTCGCGACCACCGAAGCCGATCTGGTCAAGCGGCTGAAGCTCTAACCCTCAATGGACTGAACAAAAAAGGGTCGCCCCTCGTGCGAAGGGCGACCCTTTTTGGCTTTGCGTGGCGTTGGCGCTAGTGAATCGCCTCATTGGCAGCGATGGCGGCCATGTTGACGATGCCGCGGCTGCTGACCGAGGGGGCCAGGATATGCGCCGGCTGGCGGGTGCCCATCAGAATGGGGCCGACGGGCAGGGCGTTGTTGAGTTCCTTGAGCAGGGTCATCGACAGGTTGGCCGATTCCAGATTGGGGAAGATCAGCAAATTGGCTTCGCCCTTGAGCACCGAATTGGGGACATAGCGTTCGCGCAGGCTTTCATTGATCGCCAGATCGCCCTGCATTTCGCCATCGACCACGAGGTCTGGCGCCACATCCTTGAGTGTTGCATAGACCGTGCGCATCTTCTCGCTGGTCGCCCCATCGCGTGAGCCGAAGTTGGAATAGCTCAGCAGCGCCGCCTTGGCCTCGATATTGAAGCGCTTGAGGTGGTTGCGTGCCTGCAGGGTGATGGCAATGATCTCTTCGGCCGAAGGGTCGATATTGACATAGGTATCGGCCAGGAAGAACACGCCACGGTTCATCACCAGCATCGACAGCGCCGAAAGCTGGCTGGCTTCGGGCGCCAGCCCGATGACCGACTGGATGTCGCGGGCATGCTTGATGAAGCGACCCTGCAAACCGCAGATCAGCGCATCGGCCTCGCCCCGGCGCACCGCCAGAGAGCCGATGACGGTGGTATTGGTGCGCACGATGGTGCGTGCGGTATCGGGCGTTACGCCCTGGCGACCCACCAGCTCCAGGAAGTCGGCGACATAGTCGCGATAGCGCGGATCGTCCTCGGGATTGACGATATCGAAGTCGCGCCCGGCCTTTAGGGTCAGGCCGAAGCGGGCGATGCGCTGCTCGATCACCGAGGGGCGGCCGATCAGGATAGCCCGGCCGATACCGTCCTCCAGCATTACCTGGGTGGCGCGCAGCACGCGCTCGTCCTCGCCATCGGCAAAGGCGATGCGCTTGTTCTGCCCCTGGGCCCGCTCGATCATTGGCTTCATGACGAGGCCCGACCGGAACACGAAACGGTTGAGCTGGTCGCGATAGGCGGCAAAGTCGGCGATCGGCCGCTTGGCCACACCCGACTCCATCGCCGCCTTGGCCACGGCCGGCGCAATGCGCAGGATCAGGCGCTGGTCGAAGGGATTGGGGATCAGATATTCCGGCCCGAAAATGGCCGGCACACCATGGGTGCTGGCCTCCAGCCCCGGCTCATGCGCCAGCTTGGCAATGGCATGGGCTGCGGCCGCCTTCATCTCCTCGTTGATGACGGTGGCGCCGCAATCGAGCGCCCCCCGGAACAGAAAGGGGAAACACAGGACGTTGTTGACCTGGTTGGGATAGTCCGACCGGCCGGTGCAGATCATCGCATCGGGGCGAGCTTCGCGCGCCAGTTCGGGCATGATTTCGGGGGTCGGATTGGAGAGGGCCAGGATCAGCGGATTGGCCGCCATGTCCTTCATCATCTCGGGTTTCAGCGCCCCGGCCTTTGACAGGCCGACATAGATGTCGGCGCCGGCCATGACTTCGCTGAGCTCGGTCTTGTCGGTCTGCTGCGCGAAGGCGCCGCGCCAGCGGTCGACGGTGTTATCGCGCGCCTTGGTCACCAGCCCCTTGGAATCGGCGATCCAGATGTTTTCACGGGTGGCGCCCACGGCAATCAGCATGTTCATGCAGGCGATGGCGGCGGCGCCGGCCCCGGAGGTCACGATCTTGACCTTGGCGATATCCTTGCCCGTCAACTCCATGGCGTTGAGCACTGCCGCAGCCACGATGATGGCCGTGCCGTGCTGATCGTCATGGAACACCGGGATGTTCATGCGCTCGCGCAAAGCTTCCTCGATCTCGAAGCATTCGGGGGCCTTGATGTCCTCGAGATTGATGCCACCGAAGCTGGGCTCGAGCGGCGCCACGATGTCGATGAAGCGCTGCGGGTCCTGCTCGTTCACCTCGATATCGATGGAGTCGATGCCGGCGAACTTCTTGAACAGCACCGCCTTGCCTTCCATCACCGGCTTGGAGGCCAGCGCGCCGATATTGCCGAGGCCGAGCACGGCGGTGCCGTTGGAGATCACCGCGACCAGATTGCCCTTGGAGGTGTATTTATACACCGCCTCGGGATCGGCCGCGATTTCCTCGCAGGGAATGGCCACCCCCGGCGAATAGGCCAGCGCGAGATCGCGCGTGTTGGCCAGTGGCTTGGTCGAAACGATCTCCAGCTTGCCGGGTCTGGGATATTCGTGGAAATGCAGCGCGGCGTCGCGCAGGTCGGTGGTCTTGTTTTCAGTCATGACGTGTCCTCGTTGCGCCGCCGTCAGCGTTCTGGGTTAGGTCCTGGTTGCCAGGAAATGATCTATGCCGGCCTGGGCGACATCCTGGTCCTGCGCCGGGGTTCCCGAGCTGACGCCGATGCCGCCGACGACCTGTCCATCCACGGATACGGGCAGGCCACCACCCACCACCATCAGCCGCCCGCCAATGGCGCTGTTGATGCCATAGGCCGGGCTGCCAGGCTGGCTGGAAGCACCATATTCGTGTGTCGCGCGCTTGGCCGCAGAGGCCGTGTAGGACTTGTCGATGGCAATAGTAGAACTGGTAATTTTGCCGCCGTCCATCCTCTCGAAAGCAATGAGATTGCCACTTTCGTCGGTGATGGCGATGCACATGGGAACGCCGATGGCGTCAGCGCGGGCGCGCGCGCCCTCCAGCAAAAGTCCGGCGTCGGCGAGGTCGAGGCGGGTAATCGTCAACATATTGTTTCTCCTGATAGAATTTAAGCGGCCTTGGCCTGGCGGCGACGGCGATGCAGCACCGGTTCGGTGTAGCCATTGGGCTGTTTTGCGCCCTCAAGCACCAGTTCCAGCGCGGCCTGGAAAGCGACGTTATCCGCAAAACCCGGCGCCATGGACCGATAGTTTGAATCGGCCTGGTTCTGGCTGTCCACTACCAGCGCCATGCGCTGCATCGACTCGGTTACCTGGGCCTCGGTGACGAGGCCGTGCTGCAGCCAATTGGCGATGTGCTGGGACGAAATCCGCAACGTGGCCCGGTCTTCCATCAGCGCCACATCGTTGATGTCCAGCACCTTGGAGCAGCCAATGCCCTGATCGATCCAGCGCACCACATAGCCGAGAATGCTCTGGCAATTATTGTCCAGCTCCAGCCGCACCGCATCGTCGGACAGATTGCGGCCGTCGAGCAGAGGCGGGGTGAGGATCGCATCGAGCGAGGCAGTTGGGCGGGCGGCAATGACCTGCCGGACCTGCGCGACATTGACCTGATGATAATGGGTGGCGTGCAGCACCGCAGCGGTGGGCGAGGGGACCCAGGCGGTGTTGGCGCCGGATTTGACATGGCCCAGCTTGGCGGTGAGCATTTCACCCATATCGTCGGGTTTGGCCCACATGCCCTTGCCGATTTGGGCGTGGCCGTCGAGGCCGGCCTTCAGCCCCTGGTCGACATTGTTGTTTTCATAGGCGCCGAGCCAGATCGCATCCTTGATCTCGCCCTTGGGCAGCACCGGCCCGGCCAGCTTGCTGGTGTGGATTTCGTCGCCGGTGCGATCGAGAAAACCGGTATTGATGAACACCAGCCGCTGGCGCACCGCCCGGATGCATTCCTTGAGGTTGACGCTGGTGCGGCGCTCTTCGTCCATGACGCCCACTTTGAGCGTGTTGCGCGCCAGCCCGAGAATGTCCTCGACGCGGTCGAACAGCGTATTGGTGAGCGCCACTTCCTTGGGGCCATGCATCTTCGGCTTGACGATATAGACGCTGCCGGTCCGGCTATTGCGCAGCCCGGTTTGCTTGGCCAGATCGTGCATCGCAGCCAGCGAGGTCACCATGGCGTCAAGAAAACCCTCGGGCGTCTCGTTGCCATCAGCATCGAGCACGGCATCGGTGGTCATCAGATGCCCGACATTGCGCACCAGCATCAGGCTGCGGCCGGTCAGCGAGATTTCGCTGCCATCAGGGGCGGTATAGTGCCGGTCGGCGGCCAGTGTGCGGGTATGGTCCTTGCCGCCCTTGGTAAAGGTCTCGGCGAGGTCGCCCCGCATCAGGCCCAACCAGTTGCGATAAACCGCGACCTTGTCCGCGGCATCGACCGCGGCAACCGAGTCTTCGCAGTCCTGAATGGTGGTCAGCGCCGATTCCACGACGACGTCGCTGACGCCGGCGGCGCTTTGCTGGCCCACCGGGCTCGTCTTATCGAGGTGAATTTCGAGATGCAGGCCATTGTTCTTGAACAGCAGCACCTGCTTGTCGCCCGCCGCCGAGGAACCGACAAACTGGCTCGGATCAGCGAGGCCGGACGCCGCGCCATCCTTGAGGGCAATCTGCAAGCCATTCGACCCGGATGCATAGCTGGCGACGTCGGCGTGGCTACCCTGGGCGAGCGGGATGGCTTGATCCAGAAACGCCATTGCCCAGGCGACGACGGCCGCGCCGCGCTGCGCGTTATACTGCTTGCCGGGGGCCAGTTCGCCGCTGACATCAATCGCGTCAGTGCCATAGAGCGCGTCGTAGAGGCTACCCCAACGGGCATTGGCCGCATTGAGGGCAAAGCGGGCATTCATCACCGGCACCACGAGCTGGGGACCGGCCAGCGTGGCGATTTCGGGATCGACACCGGTGGTCTCGATTTTGAAGTCATCGCCTTCGGGAACAAGGTAGCCGATGTCGTGCAGGAAGGCCTTGTAGTCTTCCAGCGCGAAAACCTGTCCGCGCCGCGCCTGATGCCAGGTGTCGATCTGCGCCTGGAGCTGGGCGCGCTCGGCCAGCACCGCCGTATTGACCGGCCCCAGGTCAGCCAGCAGGTCGGCATAGCCCTGCCAGAAAACATCCTGGCTGACGCCGGTCCCGGGCAGCGCTTCCACTTCCACAAACGCAGCGAGTTCGCTCGCGATCTGCAGGCCGTGCTTTGGAACATAGCTAGTCATGGAAATCTCCGCATTATTACCTGCTGACGGACCTAGGATGTTCCGGTGGCGCGAGCGACCGGGCAGCCAATAAATTTCACCATGCGGAAAAGTCTTGCGCTCAAGCGTCCGACGGGCTGACGGCGATGGCCCCAGGCTGGTAGAAACGCCGGATGACAGACACAGCATCACCTAAGCCAAAGGGGCCAGTCCGTTCGAGCGGCGTTCAATCCGTCGAGCGCGCCATGTCGCTGCTGGAAGTGCTCGGCGAGGACGAGGAAGGCTATCGCCTGACCGATCTGGCGCATCGGACCGGGCTGTCGCCATCGACCGTGCATCGCCTGCTCACCAGCCTCGAGAAGCGCAAATTCGTGCAGTTCGACCAGTCCGACGGCATGTGGCATGTCGGCCGGATGGCGTTTTCCGTCGGTTCGGCCTTTGTGCGCCAGCGCAATTTTGTGGCGCCGGCCTTGCCGTTCCTGCGGCGGCTGCGCGACCAGACCCGCGAGACCGCCAATCTCGGCGTGGTGGACGAGGGCGAGCTGGTGGTGCTGACGCAGATCGAAAGCCGCGAGATCATGCGCGCGATCACGCGGGTGGGCGGCCGGGCGCCGATGATCACCTCGGGCATGGGCAAGGCCATCCTCGCGACCTACAGCCCGGCGGATGTCTCGGCCATCGTCAGCAGCCAGGGCATGCGCAAATCGACCGCCAACTCGATCACGCGGGCCTCGGATTTGCGCACTGAACTCACCACCATCCGGCAGCAGGGCTATTCGGTGGACGATCAGGAATTCGTCACCGGGCTCCGCTGCATCGCCGCCGTGGTTTATAACCATCAGGGCGAGGCGCTGTGCGCGATTTCCGTGTCGGGCCTGGCGCAGCGGCTGACCACGGACCGCATCCCGGCCATCGGGCAATTGCTGGCCGATACCGCGCGGGAAATGACCCTGGCGCTGGGGGGCAGGCTGCCGGGGCACAATGAGCCGTGACGCGCTGATTTTCACATGGCGGCAAAGTGGCGAACTCTGATTGCCGGCCCGAGAGCCTGCCGGTCCGAGCACGCGTCTTAAGACTTGAACGCGGCCATGGGCTTGGTAAACGATCCGATCTATGGTCTGATAATCGGGCTATGGACCAGTAATTTCGACCAGGTCCTTACCCTGCCGCTCCTCAGACTGGCGCCGGCGAGCCGCGTGATCCTGCTTCGGATGCGCGGCTCTTTTGCAATTTCTCCAACCTGTGACTTACGCCAATGATGCAACATTCCTCGATCCCTCCCCCTGTCCGCCGCGAATATGATTCCCTCGGGCCGGTGGATGTTCCCCTTGATGCCTATTACGGCGCGCAGACCGCACGGGCGCTCGCCAATTTCCAAATTTCCGGCATGACCATCGGTCACTACCCGGCGCTGATCCGCTCGCTGGCGATGATCAAGCTGGCCGCCGCGCGGGCCAATAAGCGGCTCGGCGATCTGAGCGACGAAAAATGCGAGGTCATCGTCCGGGCCTGTCAGGATGTCATCGATGGCGGGCTGGCCGACCAGTTCACGCTCGATGCCATTCAGGGCGGCGCCGGCACCTCGACCAACATGAACATGAACGAGGTCATCGCCAACCGCGCCCTCGAATATCTGGGCAAGGCCAAGGGCGAGTACGCCCATCTGCATCCCAACAACGATGTGAACCTCTCCCAGTCCACCAATGACGTCTATCCGACGGCCATAAGGCTGGCGATCCGCTTCAGCTATCTGGACCTGTCCAAGTCGCTGACGCGTCTGGCGCGGGCCTTCGAGGCCAAGGCCGGGGAATTCCGCGATGTGGTGAAGCTGGGGCGCACCCAGTTGCAGGACGCCGTGCCGATGACCCTGGGCCAGGAATTCATGGCTTTCGCCGATACGCTTGACGCAGATGTGGCGCGGCTCGACGCGACCGCCGCGTTGATGCTCGAGGTCAATCTGGGCGGCACCGCCATCGGCACCGGCATCACCGCCGACCCGGCCTATGCCGGCATCGTGGTCGAAGAGCTGGGCCGCGTCACCGGCCTGCCCGTCATTGCGGCGGCCAACCTGATCGAAGCCAGCTGGGACACCGGCGGGTTCGTGCTGTTCTCGGGCATGCTTAAAAGCATCGCCGTGAAACTGTCCAAAATTTCCAACGATTTGCGCCTGCTGTCCAGCGGCCCGCGCGGTGGGATTGGCGAGATCAATCTGCCGCCAATGCAGCCGGGTTCGTCGATCATGCCCGGCAAGGTCAATCCGGTGATCCCCGAGGTGGTCAGCCAGGTGGCATTCCAGGTGATCGGCGCCGATGTGGCTGTCACCATGGCCGCAGAGGCCGGCCAGCTTCAGCTCAATGCCATGGAGCCGGTGATCGCGTTCAACATCCTGCAGTCGTTGAGCCTGCTGACCAATGCCGTCGATACGCTGACCGACAAATGCGTGGTCGGTATCACCGCCAATGTCGAGCAGTGCCAGCGCCATCTGGAAGCCGGGGCGGCGCTGGCCACCGCGCTGACCTCGCTGATCGGCTATGAGCGCTCCGCCGAGCTGGCCCACCAGATCCTGGCAACCGGCAAGACGATGCGGCAGCTGCTCGAAGAGGACCAGCTGATCTCCGATGAACTGATCGAGCAGGCCCTCGATATCCAGGCCCTGACGCGTCCGTCGCGCATCCGCGCCAAGGCGCGTGTCGCCGTTCCGGGCTAATTGATTACCGGCTCGCCGGCCGCCAAGGCGGTCGGCGAGCCAACTATGCGCAGCGCTAGAGGCGCTCGACGCAGAGCGCCACGCCCATGCCGCCGCCGATGCACAAAGTGGCAATGCCGCGACGATTATTGCCGCGTTGCAGCTCATGCAGCAGGGTCACCAGAATACGCGCGCCCGAGGCGCCGATGGGGTGGCCGATGGCGATGGCGCCGCCATTGACGTTGACCTTGTCACTATCCCAGCCCATTGCGGCGTTGACGGCGCAGGCCTGTGCCGCAAAGGCCTCATTGGCCTCAATCACGTCGAGATCGGCAATGGTCCAGCCGGCCTTGGCCAGCGCCTTCTGCGACGCCGGGATCGGCCCGGTGCCCATCACGTCCGGGCTGACACCCGCCGTGGCCCAGGAGGCGATTCGCGCCAGCGGCTGTAAGCCGCGTCGCGCGGCTTCATCCGCATGCATCAGCACCAGCGCCGCCGCGCCATCATTGAGGCCCGAGGCATTGCCAGCCGTCACCGATCCTTCGCGGTCAAAGGCAGGGCGCAGCTTGGCCAGGCCCTCGGCGCTGGTATCGGCGCGAATATATTCGTCCTGATCGACAATCACCTCGCCCTTGCGGGTCTTGACCGTAACCGGGGTGATCTCGGCGCTGAACCGGCCGGCGGCTTGCGCGGCGGCCGCCTTCTGCTGGGAGGCGAGCGCAAAAGCGTCCTGCTGGTCGCGGCTGATGGTAAACTGGCGGGCGACGTTTTCCGCCGTGATCCCCATGTGATAGCCGCCGAAAGCATCCATCAGTCCGTCCACCACCATGGTATCGACCAGACTGATCGGCCCCATCTTCGTGCCGGCGCGCAAGGCCTGGCAGTGCGGCGACAGCGACATCGATTCCTGACCACCGGCCACGACGATGCGGGCATCGCCGGTCAAAATCTGCTGCATGCCCAGCGCCACGGCACGCAGGCCCGAGCCGCAGACCTGATTGATGCCGAAGGCGGTGGCCGAAGCCGGCATGCCGGCCAGCATGGCGGCCTGACGCGCCGGGTTTTGCCCGGCGCCGGCAGTGAGAACCTGACCGAGAATGGCCTCGTCAATTTCACCAGCCTCGACCTTGGCGCGGGCGAGGGCCGCCGTGATGGCCGCAGCGCCCAGCTCGTGGGCCGGTACGGTGCCCAGACTACCGAGAAAGCTGCCGACCGGGGTGCGAGCGGCGCTGACAATGACAATGTCGCTCATGATTTCAGCCCGATCACAAAACTGGCCTCGGTCTTGGCCGTGATTTCATCGACGGACACGCCATCCGCCAGCTCGATCAGGGTCATGTTCGCTTCGCCGCGCCGGGTCAGGGTGAACACGCCCAGATCGGTGATCACCACATCGGCGACGCGCTTGCCAGTGAGGGGCAGGGTGCAGGCCTTGAGCAGCTTGGGCTCGCCCTTGGCCTCATGCTCCATCACCACCACCACGCGCTTGACGCCGGCCACCAGATCCATGGCGCCGCCCATGCCCTTGACCATCTTGCCGGGGATCATCCAATTGGCCAGATCGCCATTCTCGGCCACCTGCATGGCGCCCAGAATCGACAGGTCGATATGGCCACCCCGGATCATGCCAAAGCTGTCGGCGCTGGAAAAATAGCTGGTCAGCGGCAGTTCGGTGATGGTCTGCTTGCCGGCATTGATCAGGTCAGCGTCTTCGTCACCTTCATAGGGGAAGGGGCCCATGCCCAGCATGCCGTTTTCGCTTTGCAGCCGCACATCCATCCCGGCGGGGATGTAGTTGGCCACCAGCGTCGGGATGCCGATGCCGAGATTGACGTAAAAGCCGTCTTCGAGTTCCTGAGCGGCGCGGGCCGCCATTTGATCGCGGGTCCAGGCCATCAGACGATCTCCCCTTCGCGCTGGCGCAGTGTGCGCTGTTCGATATGTTTGGTGGCGTTCGGCACATGCACGAGGCGCGACACGAAAATGCCGGGCGTATGGACGCTATCGGGCTCGATCTCGCCGCTGGGCACCAGATGCTCCACCTCGGCAATGGTGAGCTTGCCGGCGGTGGCCATCATCGGATTGAAGTTCCGCGCGGTCTTGCGATAGACTAGATTGCCTTCGTGATCGCCCTTCCAGGCATGGACCAGCGACACATCGGCCACGAGGCCAGTTTCCATCACATAGTCTTCGCCGTCGAAGCTGCGCACTTCCTTGCCTTCGGCAATCAGCGTGCCGACGCCGGTCTTGGTGTAAAAGGCCGGGATGCCCGCCCCACCGGCGCGAATGCGCTCGGCCAGCGTGCCCTGCGGGTTGAATTCCAGCTCAAGCTCGCCCGACAGATATTGCTGGGCGAACAGCTTGTTCTCGCCGACATAGGACGAGATCATCTTGCGGATCTGCTTGGTCGCCAGCAACTGGCCGAGGCCAATGCCGTCGACGCCGGCATTGTTGGAAATCACCGTCAGCTCTTTGGCGCCGGAGAGTTTGACCGCGTCGATCAGTGTCTCGGGAATGCCGCATAGGCCAAAGCCGCCCGACATGACCACCATGCCGTCGCGTAATTGGCCAGCCAACGCTTCGGCCGCACTCGCAAAGATTTTGCGCATCCCTTGCCTCCTCAAGACATAATGGCCAGAGGCTAGTTCTTGCGCAGGGGAGGGAGTTAGTCGTATTTATACGACATGCCCCTTGCCCCCTTATCCTTCGCGCTCGCCGATATTCCGGTGCCAATGGTGTTCGCCACGCACCGCATCATTCGCGACTGCAATGAGGAATTCGCCAGACAGTTCGGCTATGTAAGGGCCGAGCTGATCGACACCAGTTTCGTCCGGCTCTATCCGGCGCTGGCCGATTTCGTTCGCACCGGCGAGAGCTGGCGGGTGCATCTGCCGGGCGGCTCGGTCTATTACGACGAGCGCATCATGGCGCGGGCCGATGGGCAGCGTTTCTGGTGCCGGGTCAATGGCCGCTCGCAGGAGCGCACTGATCCGTTTGCGGCAGCCCTCTATTGCTTTGAAGCCTTCAGCCGGCCGCTGGGCGACCCGACGATGACCCTGACCGGGCGGCAGCGGCAGATTTTGACGCTGGTAGCGCAGGGCAAAACCAACGCCGCTATCGCCGTCGAACTGGGACTGTCCAAACGCACCATCGAGGCGCATCGCCTGCGCCTCGCGCGCTCTGCCGGTGTCAGTAATACGGCGCAGCTCGTGGCCTGGTTCCTGTCGGTGGAGGGATTGGACGATCGCATATCAGTGCAAAAATAATCATATGAACGGCCAATAATATTCGTTGGTCTGATCTTGAATTCGCCCATAGGGTGGTGGTGAGCATCGAGACGCTCACTCCTCCTTGATCTGGAACCCAGCGCCTCCTGCGGATTTTTGCCGGAGGACCAGATGGATATCGCCGCCCCAATCGCCGCTCCCAATCGGAGCCTGTTCAGGCGCTGGGTGCTGTCGACCAATCACAAGGATATCGGCACCCTCTATCTGGTGTTCTCGATCCTGGCCGGGGTGCTCGGCACCGGCCTGTCATTCGCCATTCGCCTCGAATTGCAGCAACCGGGGCTGCAAATGTTCCACAATACCGATCTCTACAACGCTGTGGTCTCGGCCCATGGGCTGGTGATGATCTTCTTCGTGCTGATGCCGGCGCTGATCGGCGGCTTCGGCAACTGGTTCGTGCCGCTGCTGATCGGCGCACCGGATATGGCGTTTCCGCGCCTGAACAACGTGTCGTTCTGGCTGCTGGTCGCCTCCTTCATCCTGTTCCTGATTTCGCTGTTTGTCGAAGGTCCGTCGGGCTCCAATGGCCATAGCGGTGGCTGGACCCTCTATCCGCCGCTCTCGACCTCGGGGCAGCCGGGGCCGGCGGTGGATTTCGTCATCCTGTCGATCCATCTGGCCGGCGTGTCGTCGATTCTGGGCGCCATCAATCTGATCACCACCATCTTCAACATGCGCGCGCCGGGCATGACTTTGCACAAGATGCCACTGTTTGGCTGGGCCATGCTGGTGACCGCCTTCATGCTGCTGCTGTCACTGCCGGTCCTGGCTGGCGCCATTACCATGGTGCTGACCGACCGCAATTTCGGCACCACCTTCTTCTTCCCGCAGGGCGGGGGCGATCCGGTGCTGTATCAGCATCTGTTCTGGTTCTTCGGCCACCCCGAAGTTTACATCATGATCGTGCCGGCCTTCGGCATTGTCAGCCATGTGGTCTCGACCTTTTCGCAGAAGCCGATCTTTGGCTATCTGGCCATGGTTTACGCCATGGTGGCGATCGGCTTTATCGGCTTTCTGGTGTGGGCCCACCACATGTTCACCACCGGCCTGTCGCTGAATGTGCAGGCCTTCTTCATGACTGCGTCGATGGTCATCGCCGTGCCGACCGGCATCAAGGTGTTCTCCTGGCTCGCCACCATGTGGGGCGGCTCGATCACGTTTCGCGTGCCGATGCTGTGGGCCATCGGCTTCATCCTGCTATTCACCATTGGCGGCGTTACCGGCGTCCTGCTGGCCAGCGCCGGGCTCGATCACACCCTGCACGACACCTATTATGTCATCGCCCATTTCCACTATGTGCTGTCGCTGGGCTCGGCCTTCGCCATCTTTGCCGGCTTCTACTACTGGTTCCCCAAAATGAGCGGCTATCTCTACAATGAGACGTTGGGGCGGATTCACTTCGGGCTGATGTTTGTCGGGGTCAATATCGTGTTCTTCCCCCAGCATTTCCTCGGCCTCGCCGGCATGCCGCGCCGCTATGTCGATTACCCCGATGCCTTCGCCTTATGGAACCTGGTGTCGTCCATCGGCGCTTATCTCTCGACGGCGGGTTTTCTGGTGTTCCTCGTCACCGTCGCCGAAGCCTTCATGGCCAGGCGGCCGGCCCCCGACAATCCGTGGGGCGTCGGCGCTACCACGCTGGAATGGACCCTGTCGTCACCACCGCCGGAGCACCAGTTCAGCACCCTGCCGCAGATCGCCTGAGCGGCGCATGATTGAAGGAGTTTGTTATGAATGAGCTCGGCCTTCTTGATTATCTGCTGATTGCCTTTTCCCTCGCCTTCTCCTGGCGGATGTATCATTCAGCCCAGCCACCGCCGGCCGAGGTCGATAACCCGGCCTTCCAGCCCCTGGCCGCCTCGGGCAATGCGGCACAGGCCGCGCCTGGCCTGCCCAAATCCTCGCTCGACGAAACCCTGCGGCGGATCGCGACCGCCTGCCACTATGCCAGCATCGACACCTTCATCACCGGCGCCAAGAGCGTCTATGAGACGGTGATCGCAGCCTTTGCCGCCGGCGATATCGAGGCCTGCAGCTATCTGCTGGCCGAGCCGGTGCGCGACAGCTTTGCCCAGGCCATTGCCGAGCGCCTGGCGCGTGGCGAAACGGCCGAGCTAGTGTTCATTGGGTTTAAGGAGGCGCGCATTGCCGATGCCGGCCTGGATCAGGAGCGCGCCTGGATCGCCATCCGCTTCGTCGCCGAGCTGGTCTCAGTCACCCGCAACAGCGATGGCAGGGTGATCGCGGGCAGTCCCGGCCTGGTGGCGACCACCTCGGAAGTCTGGACCTTCGAACGCGAGCTGAAAGCACCCGGCCCAGACTGGCTGCTGGTGATGACGGATGCGGATGCCTGAGATGGGCGCCCATTACGCCATCAAGCGCATCTACGAGCCGGCCGCGTCCGAGGACGGGGTGCGCGTGCTGGTCGACCGGCTGTGGCCGCGCGGCGTGAGCAAGGACGAGGCCAAAATTGATCATTGGCTCAAGGACGTGGCCCCCAGTTCAGAGCTGCGCACCTGGTTCGGCCATGAGCCAGTGCGTTGGGACGAGTTCCGCCGCCGCTATCGCGCCGAACTGCACGACAATAACGCCGCCCTCGATGAACTGCGCCAACTCACCGGCAAGGTCACCCTGCTATATGGCGCGCATGACGAGGCGCATAATCAGGCGGTGGTGCTGCTCGAACTGCTGCAATCACCAAGGAAAGGCGCGTCATGAAGCTGCCGCATAGCCCCGTCTGCGACTTGCTGGGGAGCCGCATTCCCATCGTGCTGGCCGGCATGGGCGGGGTAGCCCGCTCCGAATTGGTGGCGGCGGTCACCGAGGCCGGCGGCTTCGGCTTTCTCGGCATGGTGCGCGAGCCGCCCGAACTGATCGAGCGCGAGGTGGTGCAATTGCGCCGGCGCGGCCACCAGCGCTTCGGCGTCAATATCATTCCCGCCGCTACCGATCCGGCGCTGCTGGACCAGCAGGTGGCGACCTGCATAAGGCTGGCCGTGCCGGTGGTTTGCACCTTTTGGGATCTCGATACGCAGGTGACGGCGCGGCTGCGCGATGCGGGCATTTTGGTGGTGCATCAGGTGGGCTCGGTCGATGAAGCCATCGAAGCGGAACGCGCCGGGGTGCAAATCATCATCGCGCAAGGGCGTGAGGCGGGCGGCCATGTGCGCGGCGTGCGGCCGCTGCGCGATCTGCTGCCCGAGGTTGTGGGCGCGGTCAACATCCCGGTGCTGGCGGCCGGCGGGCTGGGCGGTGGCGGCGATCTGGTGACCGCCATGGCGCTGGGCGCCGCTGGCATCGTGTTGGGCACGGCATTGATGGCCACCGAGGAATCCTTTGCCCATGCCTATCACAAGCAGCGCCTGCTGGCGGCCAAGGCCGACGACACGGTGCTCACCAGCAGTTTTCACATCAATTGGCCGATCAATGCCCCGGTGCGGGTGCTCAAAAGCGCGGTGACTGCTGGCGCGCGCGGCGATCCGCAGCTGCCGCGCCAGATCATTATCGGCGAGGAGGAGGGCCGGCCGATCTATCTGTTCAGCACGGATTCGCCCTTGCGCTCGATGAGCGGTGATTTTGAATCCATGGCACTCTATGCCGGCACCGGCGTTGGCCGTATCGGTGAAATTGTCCCGGCCGCCGAGCGACTGTCCAGCATTCTGACCGCCGCTGTAGCTCTGCTACCCGATGAGCCCCAAGTGGTGGAGATCATCGAATCCAGCTCGCCGGTCTGCTATGCCGGCGAAATCTCAGGCGCCTATATGGGCCAGCTGAGCCCGGAGGAACTGACCAGCGAACTATGGCAATTGGCCGCCCAACTCCATGCCGCCCTCCGCGCCACCCTGGCGCAATATGTCGATCCCGCCGCCCCGAGCCAGCCGCCTTTTGCCGACGCTGCAGCCGAACTGGCCGGCTGGACGCTAGCCGTGCAGCAATGGGCCAAACGGGCAGGGGATACGCCCGACCGTCATCCGCCCTCCAACGCCGGTGAGCCTGCGCTGCTATCGGGCCTGATCGCCCTGATCCCCCAGATTGCCGAGGCCGATATCCGGGCGCGATTGATCGCGCTGCGCGGCCTCCTTGAGGGGCGGCAGCCGGGCGCTCCGGTTGCGAGCCCCAATGCGATCCCCCTCCCCCTTGAGGGGAGGGGTTAGGGGTGGGGGTGTCGTGGCCTCCACACACACCGGGCCAGCGGGGATCACGACACCCCCACCCCCCGCCCTCCCCTCAAGGGGGAGGGAGCCCATCGGGGCCAAACCTACCCCACCGCACTCGACCGAAACCCACGCCGCATGCGGTCGATGATCCCCGGTTCGGCGCGGCTCGAATAGACCATATGTACCGAGTAGGAGAATTCCGGCGCGTCGGCCACGCGATGCAGTCGGCCGGCGTCCAGATGTGGCCGCACGGCGCTGAGCCGGAAATAGCCGGCGCCGCCGACCCGCGTCAGATAGAGCAGCGCCAGCGGCCCATGCGAGATCATCACGCCGGGGCTGGCAATTTCGGGAAACGCCGCCTGATGGCTGGCCTGAAACGACGGCCCCCAATCGACATGCACATAATCCTCGGGCAGGCCGCGCCCGCCATCGCTGGCGGTGGTCACCATCACCAGTTTTTCCGCCGTCAGCAGTTCGACCACGGTATTGCCGCCCTGCGGCGGTGGATCATACAGCACGGCCATATCCAGCGCGCCATTATGCACCGCCTCCAACAGCCGCGAGGGGATATCGACCTCGGCCCGCAGTGCGATATCGGGGGCCTCCTGTTTCATCCACACCAGCCAGTCGGCGAGGATCGGATTCCACAGGCTGATCTCGGAGCCGACGCTGGCGATATCGACCCGGCCCTGCGGCAAGCCGACCTGCTGGCGCGCCCGATCCCACACCTGAACCAGCGTCGTGGCATGGCGCACGAAGCGCTCGCCGGCCGGGGTCAGTCGCGCGCCGGACTTGTTGCGGATGAAAAGTCGCCGTCCAAGCTGCTCTTCAAGCGCGTGAACCCGCGCACTGACCGCGGTTTGTGTTACGTTCAAACGGCCCGCCGCCGCAACAAAACTGCCCGTCTCGGCGATCTCGAGGAACGTCTTTGCTAAAGCGATGTCCATGCTAGAAAGACCAATATTGTTGGTGTTATCGGACAATATCATTCATTTGACTGGTATAATAACCGCTGTCAACACTCCGGCCAACTGCAGAATTTCTGCCGGTTGACCAGCGAAGCGCGTGGTCGGCCGCGACCGCGGGTGACCTGTCGTCATGACCAAAACCGACTTTGCCGGCCCAGGGCTGAGCGAGGACCAGTGGGGCCGCCTCAAGGGCCTGGCAACCAGCCTCAGCGCCGAACAGGCCAATTGGGTTGGTGGCTATTTCACCGGCTATGCCGACGCCGCGCGGTCGAACGGCGACATTGCCACCATCCAGCCGCCGCTCGGTGTGCCGACTGCCAACGCCGCGCCAGCGCAACGCAGTCTGACCATCCTTTACGGCAGCGAAACCGGCAATGCGCTCGCGCTGGGCGAGGAACTGGCAGTGGCGGCCGTCGCGCTGGGGCTCAGTGCCAGCGCCGTTGATATGGCAGACTACCGTCCGGCATCGCTCAAGCAGGAGCAGGACCTGCTGCTGATCACCAGCACCCATGGCGAAGGCGAGCCGCCCCAGCCGGCGCTGGCGTTCTTCGAGTTTATCGCTGGCCGCAAGGCCCCGCGCCTGGAGGGTGTGCGCTTCGCCGTTATGGCGCTGGGCGACAGCACCTATGAATTCTTCTGCGAGACCGGCAAGCGGCTGGACCGGCGATTGGAAGAGTTGGGCGCCGAACGGCTGGAGGCGCGGATCGATTGCGACGTCGACCAACTGGGGCAGGGGCGCGACTGGGCCAAAACGGTGCTGCAGGCGCTGGCCCAAGATCACCCATCGGTGTCCGCTACAGTCGCGCCATCGACTTCTACGACCGCACCCAGCGTCGATCAGGCCAATCCGTTTATCGCCGAGGTGCTGGAAAATCTCATCATCACCGGGCGCGGATCGAGCAAGCAGACCCGCCATCTCGAACTCAATTTGCAGGGCTCCGGCCTGCGCTACGAGCCGGGCGATGCGTTGGGCATTGTCGGGCAGAATGATCCGCGCGTCGTTGCCGAGCTGCTGGACTTGCTCCAGCTCGATCCCGAGCAGGCGCTTGGCGATGGGGCGACCCGACTTGGTGAAGCCCTGCAAAGCGGTTTCGAGATTGCCACCGCCACGCCGAAATTTCTCTCTCATTGGGCCGAGCTCAGTGGCGCTGCCGCCTTGGCCAATTTAGCCGGCCCCGACAAGTCGGCCGAACGCTTCGCCTTCCTCGAAGCCCATCATGTCGCCGATATCATCCGGCTTTATCCCATCGTCGGCATCACCGCCGACAGCTTCTTTGCCGGGCTGCGGGCCCTGCAACCGCGCCTCTATTCCATCGCCTCAAGCCAGACTGCGCAGGATGGCGATGTGCATCTGACGGTATCGACGGTGCGCTATCAATTGCATGGTTCGGAGCGCTTTGGCGTGGTCAGCGGCGGTCTGGCCCGACTGCCCGACGACGCCACCCTGCCGGTCTATATCAAGCCCAATCCGCATTTCCGCCTGCCGGCTGACGATGTGCCGATCATCATGGTCGGGGCCGGAACCGGCGTCGCGCCCTATCGCGCCTTCATGCAGGAGCGTGAGTTGCGCGGAGCGACCGGCCGCTCCTGGCTGGTGTTTGGCGACCGCAATTTCCGCTCCGATTTTCTCTATCAGGCCGAATGGCAGGCCCAGCTCAAATCCGGCGCGCTCAGCCGCATGGATGTCGCGTTTTCCCGCGATGGCGCCAGCAAAGCCTATGTGCAGCACCGCCTGCGCGAACAGGCGCGCGACATCTTCGCCTGGCTGGAGCAGGGGGCGCATTTCTACGTCTGTGGCGATGCCAAGGGCATGGCGCCCGATCTGCATGCGGCCCTGCTCGCTGTCATCGCCGAAGCCGGCGGCAAATCGCTGGAGCAGGCCGAAGATTATGTCCGGGCGTTGCAGCGCGCCGGCCGTTACCAGCGGGATGTATATTGATGAGCATGGATCGCAGCACCGACCTGTCGCAGCCTTTGGCGCAACTGGGGCCGGACGAAAGCCTCAAGGCCAATAGCGATCAGCTGCGCGGCAGCATTGCCCTCAGTCTGCTCGACCGCATCACCGGGGCGGTCAGCGGCGACGATACCAAGCTGCTGAAATTCCAGGGCATCTATCAGCAGGATGACCGCGATGTACGCGACGAGCGCCGCAAACAGAAGCTGGAGCCGGCCTATCAGTTCATGGCCCGGGTTCGCCTGCCGGGCGGCGTCGCCACCCCCGAGCAATGGCTCAAGATCGACGCGCTGGCCCGCCAGCATGGCGGCGACACTTTGCGCATGACCACGCGCCAGACCTTCCAGTTCCACTGGCTGCTCAAGGATAGTCTGCGCCCCACCATTCAGGGCCTGCACGAGGTGCTGCTCGACACCGTGGCCGCCTGCGGCGATGACTCGCGCGGGGTGATGTGCTCGGTCAATCCGCAGCTCTCGGCGCTGCATGCCGAACTCGCGACACTGGCCCAGCAGTCGAGCGACCGCGCCGTGCCCAAGATGCGCGCCTATCACGAAATCTGGTATGGCGATGAGCGCGTGGCCACCTCGGACCCCGAGGAGCCGTTTTACGGCCGCACCTATATGCCGCGCAAATTCAAGATCGGCTTCGTGCTGCCCCCCAGCAACGATATCGACGTCTACTCCCAGGATTTGGGTTACATCGCCATTGTCGAAGGCGGCGAGCTAGTCGGCTTCAACGTCGCCATTGGCGGCGGCATGGGCCGCACCGACCGGGTGCCCACCACCTATCCGCGGCTGGGTGATGTCATCGGCTTCATCCCCAAACATCAGGTGTTCGCCACCAGCGCGGCCGTCATGGCGGTGCAGCGCGATTTCGGCAATCGTGCCGACCGGGCCCGCGCCCGCTTCAAATACACCATCGACGACAAGGGCCTCGCCTGGGTCAAAGCCGAGATCGAAGCCCGCCTCGGCTTCCCCTTTGCGCCCGCCCGCCCCTTCGCCTTCACCAGCAATGGCGACGAGTTGGGCTGGACCGAGGGTGACAATGGTAAGTTCCACTACACGCTGTTTGTGGAAAACGGCCGCCTCGGCGCTGGCTCCAAAACCCGCGCCATGGATGGCTTGCGCGCCATCGCGCAAATCCACACCGGCCAGTTCCGCGTCACCCCCAACCAGAATGTCGTCATCGCCGATATCGCGCCAAAGGCGCGCCCGGCCATCGAAAAGCTGCTGGTCGAATACGGCCTCACTGAAAACCACAGCCTGATCCGGCTCAATTCCATGGCCTGCGTCGCCTTCCCCACCTGCGGTTTGGCGATGGCCGAAAGCGAGCGCTATCTGCCCAGCCTGCTCGACAAGCTCGAACCGATCCTTGTCGGCCACGGCCTCGCCGACACCCCGATCACCCTGCGCATGAGCGGCTGCCCCAATGGCTGCTCGCGCCCCTATATCGCCGAAATCGCCCTGACCGGTCGTGCGCCCGGCAAATACAATCTCTATCTCGGCGGCGGTTTTCACGGCGAACGCCTCAATAGCCTGATCGCGGAAAATATTGGCGAGGCGCAAATCCTCGCCACCCTCGATCCCTTGTTTGGCCACTACGCCGCGCAACGCCGGCCGGGCGAGCATTTCGGCGATTTCTACCACCGCACCGCAACAGAAAAGGCAATGCAAAATGGTTGATATTCCCGCAGGTCCATTGGTCACCGCCGCCTGGGTCGAGGCCAATCTGGCCAATCCCAACATCCGAATTTTCGAAGTCAGCGTCGATCCCGGCGTTTATGCCGCCGGCCATATCCCTGGTGCCGTCAATCTCGATTGGCACGTCGATCTGGTCGATACCGTCAACCGCGACATAGCCTCGCGCGAAAAGCTTGAGGGCAAGCTCCGCGCGGCGGGCGTCGACGCTGACACCACGATTGTGATTTACGGCGATCACAATAACTGGTTCGCCGCCTGGGGCGCCTGGGTGCTCGAAATCTATGGGCTCGGGGCCAAGGTCAAGCTGCTCGATGGCGGGCGCAAGCTCTGGGAGGCCCGCAAGCTCCCGGTGACCGACGAAGTGCCCAGCTTCACCGCCTCAAACCTGATCCTGGCCGAACGCAACGAAGCCCTGCGTGCCCGCCTCCCCAATGTGCTCGACATCGCGCAGGGTCGGGTCGACGGCAAGCTGGTCGATATCCGCTCGCCCGACGAATATACCGGCAAGATTTTTGCTCCCGAGGGGGTCAAGGAATTGTCCATCCGCGCCGGCCACGTCCCCGGCGCCGAGAATGTGCCGTGGGGCACCATCGTCAACGAGGATGGCACCTTCAAGCCGGTGGATGACATTCGCGCCATCTACGCCGCCAAGGGTGTCGACGGCAGCAAGCCGGTGATCACCTATTGCCGCATTGGCGAGCGCTCCAGCCATTCCTGGTTCGCCCTCAAGCGCATCCTCGGCTACGACGTGCGCAATTATGACGGCTCGTGGACCGAATATGGCAATGCCGTCGGCGTCCCGGTGGAAAACACCGCCGGTACCATCTGGCTGGGCAAATAGCCGACGATTTTGCGTGCAGGCCGGTTGCGAAGAAACCCGTTTGTGCCAAAGCGCCAGCGCGCAGCACATTATGGCGGAAACCGAGGCGGATTCGCACTGACATTACCGGCCGTGCGCTTGGCGCGCGGCCGTAAAGCGTTATGGTAGCGCCGGAATTTATTGGCCAATTACAGGGAGATTTTTCATGAAGCTCGAAACGCTGGCGCTGCACCACGCCTACAAGTCCGATCCGACCACCAAGTCCGCCGCCGTGCCGATCTACCAGACCACGTCCTACACTTTTGACGACACCCAGCACGGTGCCGACCTGTTCAATCTGGCCGTGCCGGGCAATATCTATACCCGCATCATGAACCCCACCACGGCGGTGCTCGAGCAGCGCGTGGCCGAGATGGAAGGCGGCATTGGCGGCCTCGCCGTTGCCTCCGGCATGTCGGCCATCACCTATGCCATTCAGGCCATTGCCGGCGTCGGCGACAACATCGTTTCGACCAGCCAGGTCTATGGCGGCACCTATAATCTGTTCATGCACAGCTTCCCCCGCCAGGGCATCGAAGTGCGTATGGCTGCCGGCGACGATTTCGCCGCCATCGAGGCGCTGATCGACGACAACACCAAGGCGGTGTTCTGCGAATCCATCGGCAATCCGGCCGGCAATATTGTCGATATCGAGCGCCTGGCGCAGATCGCCCACAAGCATGGCGTGCCGCTGATCGTCGACAACACCGTGGCGACGCCCTATCTCTGCCGTCCGTTCGATTTCGGCGCTGATATCGTCGTCCACGCCATGACCAAATATATTGGCGGCCACGGCAATTCCATCGGCGGCATCATCGTCGATAGCGGCAAGTTCGATTGGGTGGCCAACAAGAAGCGCTTCGCCGTGCTCAACGAGCCCGATCCGTCCTATCACGGCGTGGTCTATACCGCCGCTCTGGGCGCCGCCGCCTATATCGGTCGCTGCCGCGTGGTGCCGCTGCGCAATACCGGCGCGGCTCTGTCGCCGCACAGCGCTTTCCTCATCCTGATGGGTCTGGAAACGCTGGGCCTGCGCATGGAGCGCCACAACGAAAACGCGCTCAAGGTGGCGCAGTTTCTGGAAAACCACCCCAAGGTGAGCTGGGTCAATTACGGCGCACTGCCGACCAACAAGTATCATGATGTCGCCAAGCGCATCACCAAGGGCCAGGCCTCGGGCATTGTCAGCTTCGGCATCAAGGGCGGCCAGGAAGCCGGCGGCAAGTTCATCGACGCGCTGGATATGATCCTGCGTCTGGTCAATATCGGCGACGCCAAGTCGCTGGCCTGCCACCCGGCCTCGACCACCCACCGCCAGCTCAACCCCGAAGAACTGGCCCGCGCCGGCGTCTCGGAAGATCTGGTGCGCCTGTCGGTCGGCATCGAGCATATCGACGACATCATCGCCGACATCGACCAGGCCCTCGCCAAGGCCTGATGCAGAAGGCGGCCCCAGTGGCCGCCTTTTTTGTCTGTTGCCGCGTGTCTTCCACACCCCCGATGTCATCCCGGCCTTGAGCCGGGACCCATCCCGAGATGCTCCCACCGTCACCACCCGACTTGTTCGGGTGGTCCAGGGGACGCGGTGCCATCGCTGGATTGCGGGGACAAGCCCGGCAATGACGGTGGACGAGAGTTTTGAAATCCCAATGCCTCCCCCAACCGCGATCCGTCCCCTCCCCCTTGAGGGGAGGGTTAGGGTGGGGGTGTCGTGGGTGCAGCGTGTACAATATTGGCGTTCGAGCGAATTGATCCTCCGACACCCCCACCCCGGCCCTCCCCTCAAGGGGGAGGGAGTGCATCGGGGCTCCCGAAAACCCAAAAATCCCCGGGAACCTTTCCCCTCCTCCCTCATCCAATGGTGCAGAACAGCGGCATGGGCCGCCGTCATATCCTGGAGATGGAAAAGTGAAACTTCTTGCCCTTGCCGCTGCCGCCCTCATGCTGGCCGGCTCCCTGCCGGCCATGGCCCATGATGTTCCTGCCGATATCGCCAAGGCCCCGCCGGCTGGTGCCTTCGCGGCGGTGAGTGGTCTGGTGCCGCTGCCCGATTTCCTGCCCGGCATGGGCCAGCTGTTCGTCGATCCGGCGACGCTGCCGGCCGGCCCGTTCCTGGCCTATGATCATGACGGCGCGCTGGTCAGCACCATCTATATGTTGCCGATGAAGGACCTCAATCCCGACAACCGCTTTGAAGATCTGGCGGCGCCCGGCGGCAATGTCGATCACGTCGATGTCTACTACAATGCCGGCCATCCCGGCGTCGAAGAGCCCCATATCCACGTCGTGCTCTGGCATGTGCCGGTGGCCGACGAAGCCAAGGTCGCCCAGTAAATGCTGACGCGTCGGCGCATATTGGAGGTCGGCGGGGTCACCCTCGCCGCCTTCGTGCTCCGCCCCGCTCTGGTGCGGGGT
This sequence comes from Devosia sp. A449, assembly GCF_054489375.1. Lineage (NCBI taxonomy): Bacteria > Pseudomonadati > Pseudomonadota > Alphaproteobacteria > Hyphomicrobiales > Devosiaceae > Devosia > Devosia sp. A449. The sequence continues at coordinate 389,993 of NZ_JBTMWU010000003.1, forward strand.
GCGGAGATTGTCGATATCGAAATGACCGGCAAGCCGGATGGCTCCGACGTGTGGTTCGATCCAATTGGTCTGCATATCCAGCCGGGCCAGACCATACGCTGGACCAATCGCGATGCGGGCAATTCCCACACCGCGACGGCCTATCATCCGTCGCTGTTTGATCGCCAGCAGCGCATCCCCGAAGGCGCCGAGCCCTGGGATTCCGACTATCTGCTCCCCGGCGACAGCTTCTCGGTGACGCTGACGGTGCCCGGGGTCTATGATTACTACTGCGTGCCGCATGAGCATGCCGGCATGGTCGGCCGCATTGTGGTCGGCGATGCGCCGGCGGCGGACTATCCTGCCACCAGCGCCGATGCCAAGCTGATGGCTCTGCCTGATGTGGCGCTGGCCGCGTTCCCGTCGATTGCCGATATCGTGGCGGCGGGTGCGGTGCAGCGCAAGTGAGTGGGGATTGATCGGATGGATCTAACGACCCTGGGGGCGGCGGGCACTCCCGCCGCCGATAGCGAACAGGCTCTGGTTGCGCAGGCGCGGCAGGGCAGCGAAAGCGCCATTCGCCGGCTGATCAAGGCCAACAACCAACGCCTGTTCCGGGTGGCGCGCAGCGTCATGCGCAATGATGGCGAGGCCGAGGACGTGGTGCAGGCGACCTATGTGAAGGCCTTCACCCATCTCGACACCTTTCGCGGCGAGTCGCAGTTTTCCACCTGGCTGACCCGCATCGCCCTCAATGATGCGCTGGGCCGGGTGCGCAAACGCCGGGTCACCACCGATCTGACGGCGCTGGACGCCGCTGTCGAAAGTGATAGTGGCCTCGGGTCGCTGTTTCCGCTCTCTCTGGTACCCCTTTCTGCCGATAGCGAGGCCGATCGAACCGAAATGCGTAAACTGCTCGAACACGCCATCGACCAATTGCCCGAGGCCTTCCGTCTGGTGTTCATCCTGCGCGACGTCGAGGGTCTGTCCATTGCCGAGGCGGCCAGCCAGCTCGGCATCAAGCCCGAGACGGTCAAGACCCGCCTGCACCGGGCGCGCCAGCTGTTGCGCACCACGATTGAACAGCAGATTGCCGGCTCGTTTGCCGATGTGTTTCCGTTCGACGGGGCAAGGTGTGACAGTATGGCCGACAAGGTCATCGCGGCGCTGGCTTCTGCCTCCTGACCGCAAGCCCGTCGGGGGCGTCATCTTGACAATTTTCACCGACGGGCTACCTATCTATACATGAACCCGCTTTGCACATTTCTGACGACGGCAACCCGCCGGGAACATCCGGTCGAGGGATAGTTGCCCTAAACTCGCATACTTCGGTATCGGTCGGGTTTAGGGGTTCATCACATCTATGACATTGTCAAAGCGCAGCCGGTGCCATCGCACCGGGGCCATGGCATGTCCCCCACAATTTTCTGCTCAGCGAACGCGGCCTTCCGGCCGGCACCGATATACGATCGCCTTGGAGACGAAGACATGAAAACACAAACGCTGCGGCCCCGGATCACCGTGGGTGAACAGGAACATCGGCAGTTGACCTTGCTGGCCACCGGCGGTTCGACCGACGTGGCCGATGATCTGCTGGCCGAAATGGAGCGGGCGCGGGTCGTGCCCGACACTGCGCTGCCCGAAGACATTGTCCGCATGGGCTCGACGGCGCGCTATCGCACCAATGCCGGCGCTGAGCAGGAAGTGACGCTGGTCTATCCGGCGCATGCCGATATTTCGCGCGGCCGCATTTCCGTGATGACGCCAATCGGCGCGGCGCTGGTCGGCCTCAAGACCGGTCAGGCCATCACCTGGGTGACACGGGAAGGGCGCAAAAACGTCCTCACCGTGCTCGATGTGCGCCCGCCGGTGCCTGAAGTGGAGGGCGAGGCGGCCGAATGAGCCGCGCGTCGGCGGCGTCATGCCTCCGCGCCGCAAGCGTTGCTCCCTGACCGCGCAAAATCGGTCAGGGAGTTGTCATGGCCTCTGCGAGGCCTATTTTCGTCTGCAGTGGGAATTGCCATGTCCGACCCTCAAGCCGTCAGCCTGACCTCCAAGGATTATGCCGTTCTCGAAACGCTGCTGGCGGCACCGGGCGATGCGCTCAGCGGCTCGACCATGTTCATCCGCCGCAAGCTGCGCAGCGCCACGCTGGTATTCCCCACCGATATCGACGCTAATGTGGTCACCCTCAGCAGCCGGGTGCGCTACCGCATTGATGGCGGCGCGACCGAGGAGCGGGTCATTGTTGCCAGCGCGGGCGAAACCGTTGCGTGGCCGACGCTGGGGCTGGACTGCGCCCGTGGCGTTGCCCTGCTCGGGGCGAGCGTCGGGCAGTCGTTGGAAGTGCCGCGTCAGGACGGGACTTTTGAAACCCTGCATGTCGAAGCGGTGCTGTATCAGCCCGAGGCGCATGGCGAGGTCGATACCGGAGTTGCGCCCGAACCGGTCCGCTCCGGCACCGTCAGCCAGTTCAGTGCCTTTCGCCAGCGACGCAACAGCCCGCCGCGCGACTTCGACGGCGATGACGACGATCCCGGCCCGAGCGCTGCCTAGCGCGACGGCGCCGGACGCGTGGCGATGAAACTGGCAACTGCCAGCAGCGTCACCGCCAGCGGCACGGCGATCATCAGCCCAAGCCCATAAAAATACAGCGCTGCACCATAGCCCAGCGCCATGGTCCCCAGCGCGATGGCTTTCGTGCGGGTGGCAATCGCGCCTTCGCGCTGCCAGTTGCGCAGCGGCGTGCCCAAGACCGGATGCGCCAACAGCCAGGCCGCCATCCGCGGCGATGAGCGATAGAAAAACCACAGCGCCGCCAGCACAAATGGCGTCGTCGGCAGCAGCGGCAATACCGCTCCAGCCGCGCCCAGCGCCAGCATGATCCAGCCCAGCACCAGATAGACAGCGCGCAATCCTGTCATGCTGTCACCATCGCCAGCGGATCGGCCCCGACCAACATGGCGTGCCCACCCAGCAACAGCCACGCCGTCAACGCCCCGCTGAGCAGCACAGCGATCACCAGCGGTGCGTCCATCCGCAGTCTGGTCCGCCCCGCCGCGATGGCGGCGAAGGGCAACACGGAGGTGGTGGCGGCGACTGCTGTCCAGCCATCGCCCAGACCGCGACGGGCACGACGGTCGCCGATCACCATGCCGAGCATAGCGAAGGCCAGCAGCGCGCCGAACAGCAACAGGCTGCGCAGATCGCCATTGGGCACCAGATGACTACCGGCCCACAGCGCAAAACCCCACAGCACCGGATGGCGCGTGATGGTGGTGATAGCGCCGGCGTCATCGCCGGGACGGCGCAACGTGATCGAGGCCGGGTTGGGACTGGTCAAACCCGCCAACAGGAAAACCAGCCCGATCGGGGTCAAAATCAGCGGCACCCAGGCTTGCCATGGCGCCGGGTCCCAGAGCGGCAAGAAATCCAGCAGAAAACTGGCAGCAAACAGCCAGAAAACTGCCAGCAAAGAGGCAGCAGAATAGCAGAAAAGATAGGTCTTTCTGCCCATTATGCTGACAAGTTTGGCCCGTAGCGGCGGGATGGCCGGCACCATATGCAGCAATAAAAATACCGCCAGGGCGGCGAAAAACTGGGTCAAAAAAACGGCTTCCGATCTCGATCTGGCCAAAATAGCGCAATGGGCCCACCCCCGCCACGCCCATGCCGTCGCATGCCCAGGAATAGGCGTTCGGTCTTTGATATCGATCAACTGCAACGCCGATTAGTGCGCTAAAGTAAGGGCTTACCGGCCTGTTGAGACGCGATAAGCCCATGCCCTTTCCCCCTTTCGCTCCGTCGGTTTTCTTCGACGAAGCGGACATTGACGCGCTGGTCGCCGAGTTCAGCGAGCGCATCCGCCGCAGCCCCTCGCTGCGCCCGGCGCTGGATCGGCTGGTGGGCAATCACTGGGAAGAGGCCGAGCAAGCCGCCGGATCATTCCTGCGCGCCACGATGTTTCTTGAGGCACGCCCGATAGTTAACGGCGATTGGCTACTACAATTGCTGCGGCTGCTCGATGCCAAGGCCATTGATGAACTGGCCGATATCCTGCTCGATTGCGCCCTGGTGGCATTGCCGCTGCACAGCGCTGCGGTCGTCGCCGAGATCGGCGAGGAACTGGCGCGGCTGCTCAAGGGCGTGGTGGCTCGTGACGGCGTAGCCCGCCAGCGCCTCCTGCTCAAAGCCCGCTCGCGCCTCGCGGCCGGGGCCTTGATGAGCCGGCTCTAATTGTCGGGCCTTGGCTCGTCTTCCTCATAGAGAATCCGCTCCGCCGCGCCGTCGAGGTCCTCATACTGCCCATCGCGCAGCGTCCACAGGAAGATCACTAGCCCGGCGGCGCCGAGCAGGACTGAGATGGGGATTAGATAGAAAAAATCATGCATGGCTAAGCCCTTAGCCGCTGCTTCGCCGACCAGCGATAGCCGCCCCAGCCCAGCCGCAAGGCGTTCAGCACCACCACAATCGAGGACAGCGACATGGCGATGGCGGCGAGGAACGGATTGACATAGCCGGCCACGGCGATGGGCAGGGCGATGACATTGTAGAGGATCGACAGCGCAAAATTCTGCCGCACCAGCCGCCCGGCATCGCGCGCCACGGCCAGCGCCAGCGGCACCGCCGACAGATCATCATGGAGGAACACGAAATCGGCGGCGCTGCGCCCGACGTCGACAGCGCTGGACGGCGCCATCGACACATGGGCCGCCAGCAAAGCCGGGGCGTCATTGAGCCCATCGCCCACCATCAGCACCTTGTGGCCAGCGGCCGTCAGTGCAGCGATGCGCTCGGTCTTGCCGCCAGGCAACACGCCGCCGGCGCTGATGGCAATGTTCAAATTATCCGCCACACTGGCGACGGCCTCGGGCGTGTCGCCGGAAATGATTTCCACGCTCAGCCCCGCATCGCGCAGCGCGGTGACGGCGTCCTGCGCTCCGGGCCGCAAGCCATCGCGGAAGCTGAAACGGGCCAGCTCAACGCCATCGGCGCTGAGGATGGTGCCGCTGGCGTCGGCGTTATTGGTCAACGCCCAATCGGCGCGGCCCAGTCGATAGGTGACACCATTCAGCAGGCCCTCGACGCCAAAGCCGGGCAGTTCGCGCACCGCACTGAAGGCGACGCCATCGCCAGTGCCAACGCGTGTGATGGTGCGCGAATAGGGGTGGCGCGAATAGGCGGCAAGCGAGGCGGCCTTCGCCAGGACCTGCGGCGCTATGGCGTCGAGGCCCAGCAGTTGCGGGCTGCCCAGGGTCAGCGTGCCGGTCTTGTCGAAGACCACGCTGTCGATTTCGGCCAGCCGCTCCAGCGCCGAGCCGTCCTTGACCATGATGCCGGCGTCGAACAGCCGGCGCGCCGCCACCACCTGCACCATCGGCACGGCCAGCCCGAGCGCGCAGGGGCAGGTGATGATCAGCACGGCGATGGCGACGGTGACGGCATTATGCATGTCACCATTGAAAGCCATCCAGAACAGGAAGGCGGCGAAGGCGGCCAGGTGGACGATGGCCGAATACAGCGCGGCGGCGCGGTCGGCGATGCGGCGATAGCGGTTGCGGCCACTCTCGGCGACCTCCATCAGCCGCACCATCTGCGCCAATGTCGAATCCTGTTCTCCGGCCTCGGCGCGAATGGTCAGCGGGCCGGTGAGGTTGAGCGTTCCGGCCTCCAGGCGCGTGCCGGGTTCAGCGGCGACGGGCAGGCTTTCGCCGCTGATCAGGCTGCGGTCGAGATCGGAGGTGCCAATCAGCACCAAAGCGTCGACCGGCACGCGTTCGCCGGCGGCCAGCAGGATGGTCATGTCGGGCACGATGTCGCGCAGCGGCAGATATTCGGGATGGCCATCGGCCTGCAACACCAGCGCGCCGCGCGGCGCCAGCCGGGCCAGGCCCTTGACGGCGGTGCGGGCGCGTTCGCGCATCACATGGTCGAGCGTGCGCCCGATCAACAGGAAGAAAATCAGCGAAATGGCGGCGTCGAAATACACTTCGGCACCGGAATTGATCGTGTCGTAAAGGCTCAGCGCCACGGCCAGCGCGATGCCGATGGTGATCGGCACATCCATATTGGTGCGGCGATGACGGATAGCGTTCCAGGCCGAGACGTAAAACACCCGGCCCGAATACAGCACCGCCGGTACTGCCAGTCCGGCGCAGATCCAGTGCAGGATATCGCGAGTAATCCCATCGGCGCCCGACCACACCGAGCCGGACAGCATCATGATATTCATCGAGGCAAAGGCCGACACCGCCAGCGCCCGGATCAGCCCGGGCAGGGTGCGGTCCTTCTGCTCGTCCTCGACCTCGTAGAGATGGGGCGGGTAGCCGAGGTCGAATAGCGTCTCCATCAGGGGCGGCGGGGTGTCGCCAAGCCAGCGCACGGCGACCCGCTTGGTGGACAGATTGACCCGCGCCGACTGGATGCCCTCCAGTTTGCCCAGTGCCTTTTCGATGGTCTGGATGCAGCCGCCGCAATGGATCGACGGCACCGACAGATCGGTCTGCTGCACGCCGCCGCCCACGGCGCGGCTGGCGAGCCGCACTTCATCAGCTGACGGGCCGCGCTGGATCGGTCCAGCGACGGCCTCGATGAACTCAGGCGGCGGCAGGCAGCAGCTCATGGGTTAGTCCCGCACGGCGGCATAGGCGTGCCAGGTGGCGTGGCCGAGCAGCGGGAAAATCACGATCAACCCGATCAGCGCGGTGCCCAGGCTCAGCGCGGTCAGTGCCAGCACGATGACGCCCCAGAGCAGCACCGATGGCAGATTGTTCCACACCAGCGACATCGACATGCCCATGGCCGAGAAGGCATCGAGGCGGCGGTCCAGCATCATCGGAATGGAGAAGGCGCTGATGGCAAAGGCGAAAGCGGCGAACAAGCCGCCCACAGCGGTGCCGGTGACCAGCATGGCCAGGCCCGTTGGCGTGGTGAACAGCATTTCCACGATATGGTCAAAGCCGGGAAACGGCCGCCAGCCGAAGAACAGCGCGTAGAGCAGCACAGCGGCCCGCATCCACAGCAGCATCAGCATCATCAGGATGGCGCCAACGAAAAACAGATGCGTGCCGCCGCCGCGCTGCGGGAAGATCATGCGCCATAGAGTGACTTTTTCGCCCGCCTCCAGCCGGCGGCTCTTTTCATAGAGGCCAGTGGCCAGTAGCGGCCCGACCACGAGAAACCCGGCCAGCGCCGGGAATAAAATGTGGTCCCAACCGAAGGTCAGCATGCCGGCGATCACCAGCAGCGACAGCAGCGCGATGCCCAGACCATAAAGCAGGCTCGGCATCGGACGGACCCAAAGATCGCGCCAGCCCAGCGCCAGCCATTTGAACGCGGCGCTGGCCGGCAGATTGCGGTTGTGGTCGATCGCCGGGGGCAAAGCGGGGACGGTATCGGGAATGGGTATCAGGGTCTTGGCCATGGGGCGATCCGTTGGGTTGAAGGTCAGCAGGCCGATTTGGCGGCGCGGTAGGCGCCATCCGTGCCGGCGCCCTTGAGGTGGGTGACGCAATCGGGCTGCGACGAGAAGGCGACATAGACAAGGTGGGCATTGGCGACCAGCAGCACGCCGATAATCACCACGGCGGCAATGATCAGCAGCCGGAACGTGCTGCGCCGCCGCGCGTCATTGTCCCGGCTGCCGGCCTCGACGCTCATGGTTGGCTGGCCCGCAAATCGAGCACATAGAGCGTCAGCAGCCGAATATCGGCAGCCGACAGTCGGCCCTCCCAGGAGGGCATGGTGCCGGCGCGGCCGCCATAGACCGACTGGCGGATGCTGGCGTGGTCACCGCCATAGAGCCAGTAGGCGTCAGTCAGGTTCGGTGCGCCACTCTCGCTCATCCCCATGGCGTCCTCGCCATGGCAGCCGGCGCAATTGTTGGCGAAGATTTCGGCGCCTGCGGCCAGGGTTGCTGGATCGACGGCAAGGGTTGGATCGGACAGGGTCTGCACATAGGCCACCACTGTGTCGATTTCGGCACGGGCCAGCATCTGGTCGCGGCCAAAGGCCAGCATTTCGGCATAGCGCGTCTCGGGACTGGAGCCGTTGATGCCGACGCGGATGGTCTCTTCCACCAGTTCAGCCTCATCGCCCCACATCAGCGCCGCGGCGGCCAGATTGGGGAAGCCGGTGCTGCCGGTGGCCGAGGTGCCGTGGCAGGCGGCGCAATTGTCGCCGAATAGCGCCCCGCCGGTTTCTCGCACGATATTCATCAGCGCCGGATCGGCCTGGATGGCGGCGAAATCCTCGCTCTCGATGCGGCTGGTCCAGTCTGCCCGTTCCAGTCGCCCTTCCTGCACGCTCTGGGTAACTGCGGCGTGCTGATCAGCGCCCAGCAGACCCCGGAAATAGCCATTGATCCCCGGCCAGCTTGGCATCAGCACGGTCCACAAGACGGCAAAGCCCGCCAGCAGGATGAGGAAGAAATACAGCACGCGCGGCACCGGCGTGTTGAGTTCCTTGATGCCATTCCACTCATGGCCGGTGGTGACCTGACCGGAGATTTCGTCGCGTTCGCCTAGCCCTGCCATGGCCGGTCCTCCTCTTCACGAACCGGCAATTGGGCGGCGGCGTCAAAGCCCTTTTTGTTGGAGGGCCAATAGGTCCAGACCAGTGCGATGACGGTCATGGCCAGCATGTAAAACAGGCCGAAGGACTTAGCGAAGCCGACAACGGCGTCATGATCGAAGGGCATTTATTCGGCCTCCGGCTGGTTGGGTTCATGGGCGGCATTGGTCAGATTGCCGAGCACCTGCAGATAGGCGACCAGCGCATCCATGTCGGTCAGGCGGTTGGAAACGCCGTCGAACATGCGGATATTGGTGGCGTCGCCATAGCGCTCGGCGACGCCGCTCACCTGGGGCGAGTCCGGATTGGCCTGGCCATAGGCGTCGAGCGCGGCATTGGCGATCTGCTCGTCGGTATAGGGCACGCCAACCGCCCGCAGCGCCTTGAGATGATTGCTCATCTTGTCGGTGCGCAACTCGTCGCGCAGCAGCCAGCGATAGGCGGGCATTTTGGACTCGGGCACGACGTCACGCGGATTGTAGAGGTGCATAGTGTGCCACTCGTCCGAGTATTTGTTGCCGAGCCGGGCCAGATCCGGCCCGGTGCGCTTGGAGCCCCAGAGCTGGGGATGGTCGTAGCTGCTTTCCACCGCCAGCGAATAGGGGCCGTAGCGTTCCACCTCGTCGCGCAGGGTGCGGATCATCTGGCTGTGGCAGGCGTAGCACCCCTCCCGCATATAGATGTCGCGCCCGGCCACTTCGAGCGGGGTATAGACCCGCATGTCGGGGGCCTGTTCCACCGTTTCGTCTATGGTGAACAGGGGAGCGATCTCGATCAGCCCGCCGATCGAGGCGACGAAGATGATGAACACGACAAGGCCGATGGCGCTGCGTTCGAGGTTATAATGAAGGCCGAACATGGCGCTTATTCTCCGGCTTGCAGGACGGGCTGGACGGGAATGTCGAGGGCGACATCGTCCGGGGCGGTGGCCGGCATGCGGATGGTCATGACGACATTATAGGTGGCAACCAGCGCGCCGAGCAGGAACAGCAGGCCGCCAAAGGCGCGGGCGATATAGTAGGGATGCATCGGCACGACGCTGTCGATGAACGAGTAGGCGAGGCCACCGCTCTCGGTGTAGGTGCGCCACATCAGGCCCTGGATGACGCCCGAATTCCACATGGCGAAGACGTAGATAACGGTCCCCGACAGGGCGAGCCAGAAATGTAGCTCGACCAGCTTGTTGGAGTAGAGCCCCGGGCGTTTCCACATCGAGGGCACTAGCGCATAGAGCGAACCGAAGGTGATCATGGCGACCCAGCCTAGCGCGCCGGCATGGACGTGGCCGATGGTCCAGTCGGTGTAGTGGCTGAGCGAGTTCACGGCGCGGATGGCCATGAACGAGCCTTCAAAGGTGGTGATGCCGTAAAAGATCGCGGCCAGTGCCATGAAGCGCAATACGGCGTCGTCGCGTACCTTGTGCCACGCGCCGTTGAGGGTCAGCAGGGCGTTGCCCGCCGAGGCCCAGCTCGGCACCAGCAGCACGACCGAGAAGGCCATGCCCAACGTCTGCACCCAATGGGGCAGGGCGGTGTAGTGCAGGTGGTGAGAACCGGCCCACATATACATGAAGGTGATGCCCCAGAAGCTGATGATCGACATCCGGTAGGAGAAGATCGGCCGGCCGGCGCGCTTGGGCAGATAGTAATACATCATGCCCAGGAAGCCGGAGGTGAGGAAGAAGGCCACGGCGTTATGGCCGTACCACCATTGCGTCATGGCATCCTGCACGCCGGAGAACAGCGAGTAGGATTTGGCGCTGCCCCAGTCGATGGGAATAGCCAGATTGTTGACGATATGCAGGATGGCCACGACCAGGATGAAGGCCATGTAATACCAGTTGGCCACATAGATATGCGGCTCCTTGCGGCGGGCCAAAGTGCGCATATAGATGGCGAAATACACCACCCAGACGACGACCAGCCAGATATCGGCATACCATTCCGGCTCGGCATATTCCTTGGACTGGGTAATGCCCATCAGATAGCCGGTGGCGGCGATGACGCAGAACAGATTGTAGCCCAGCAGCACGAACCAGGGGCTGATCTGGTCGGGCAGGCGGGCGCGGGTGGTGCGCTGCAGCACGTGGAATGAGGTGGCGATCAGCGCATTGCCGCCGAAGCCGAAAATCACGCCGCTGGTATGGACCGGACGGAGACGGCCAAAGCTGGCCCAGGCCGCGTCAAAGGTCATATCGGGCCAGGCCAGCAGGGCGGCGACCCAAAAGCCGGCGCCCATGCCGGCGATGGCCCAGAGCAGGGTGAGGATGATGCCGACCTTGGTGGGTTCGTCGTAATATTCGCTGAGCCGCTCGGGGCTGGGCTCGGGCGCATCCTTGCCGCGTAGCACCAGCATGAAGCCGCCCAGCCCGGACGCCAGCACGATCCAGCCGTGCGCGCCCAGCAGGTCATTGCGGCCGCCGATGGCCATGGCGAGGCCGACAAGGCCGAGTGCCCCAAGGATCAGCATGGCCCAGAGCCGCTCGGCCCGTGTCAAATCTGCAATCATTATCGGTCGTCCTGTTCCGGCGTCGGGCGCAGAGGCCCGCATTCCGACCGAGGCCTAATGGAAACCCCCGCACAGTCTTTGATCTGGCGCAATTATCGGGCGCATTGGCCATCGTGCCGCGCCCGGCTCAATCGCCCCGCTCACGGCGACGGCGCAGCAGCACCGGGCCGTATTCAAGGCTGTAGAGCCCGAAGGCGATGATCCAGCACAGGCCGCTGGCCGATAGCAGCTCGGTGGCAAAATCGGGCCAGACGCTGGCGAATGGTCGCAACAGCGCAGTGGCGAGCAATGCGGCATAGCTGGCCGTAGTGGTGCGGGAGGCCATGAGCGGCAGGCCGGTATGGCCGCGTGTCGCCCGGGTCATGATGGCCAGCGTCATGACGCCGATGGCGCCAACGGTGAACATATGCAGCGCCGCTATCGGCTCGACCCAGCCTAGTTGGGCGGCGGCCACGGCGAAAAACCCCGCCGGCACGAAGGCGTAGCCAAGATGCAGCACGAGCACCAGTTTTTCGTCCCAGCACTGCCAGCCGCGCCAGCGGGCCAGCCTCAGTAGATGCAGACCGCCGGCGATAGCGCATCCAATGGCCGCCCAAAGCGTGTCCGGCAGCATCACCCAAAGCGCCAATGCGGCCAGTCCGGTCAGCAATGCCACGGTGTCGAAGCGGCCATAGGGTGTCGGCAGTTTGGTGCTGAAGCGCTTGGCCAGCCAGTTGCGGGTGAAGCTGGGCACCACCCTGCCGCCCATGATCGTGATCAGCATGACGAAGGCGCTGACGCCGAGCCGGTTGGCCAGCGCCGCCTCGCCGCCCCAGGCGACCAGCAGGTGGAAGCCGAGATTGGCCAGTGCCAGCGCCAGAATGCCGGCCAATATCTTGAGGTCCTTCCATTTGCGGCCAGCGGCAATCTCGCGCAGGCAGATGGCGAACAGCACCGGCAGGAAGGCGGCGTCGATGGCGACAGAGAGCGGCAGGCCCAGCAGGTCGGGCGCCAGCAGGGCCAGCCGCCCGGCACACCACAGCGCAAATAGCCCGATCAGCGGCGCGCCCGATACCGGCAGGCGACCGGTCCAGTTGGGAATGGCGGTGAGCAGAAAGCCGGCCAGCGCCGCCGAGCTATAGCCGAACAGCATTTCATGGGCGTGCCAATAGGCCCCGCCATAGCTGCCGCCAATGTCCCAGCCAACGGCAATTGCCCCGATCCACAGCGCCATGGCGAGGATAGCCCACAGCCCGGCGGCGAGGAAAAACGGCCGGAAACCATAGGAGAAAATCACCGGGCCGCTGCGGGCAATGCCGCGCGGGACGGGGGTGCGCTTGACGGTCGGAATGTCGCTCATCGGGCTCGCCTTGAGCAGCCGTGCTCAGCCCGCCCTCTAGCGCAGGGCTTGGCGAGGGTCTTTGTTCCAGCGCAAATACGCTGAATTTATTCGGCGTTGCCTTGGCTGGTTTTTGTTTGTGCCGCGCATGCCCCATCGCTAGGCTTTGCGCGGTGCCGTGTTGAAAGTGAGCCTGACGTGTCCGACGATTTTGAATCCAACCTGTCGCTCGTGGGACAGGCGCGCAAGCTGCAGGCCATTCTGGAATCGGCGGTCGACGCCATCATCACCATCGATGGCAAGGGCCTCATCACCACGGTCAATCCGGCGGCGGCCCGACTGTTCGGCTATGAGCAGGATGAATTTCTCGGGCGCAATGTGCATTTCCTGATGCCCGAGCCCTACCATTCCGAGCATGACGGCTATCTGCATAATTACCGCTCCACCGGACGGCGCAAGATCATCGGCATCGGGCGCGAGGTCAGCGGTCGCCGGCGCGACGGCACGCTATTTCCGATGCATCTGGCGGTGAGTGAATTCGAGATCGACGGTCGGATTCATTTCACCGGCATCATTCACGATCTGTCGGCCCACAAGGCCACCGAACTGGCGCTGCGCCAGGCGCAGAAGATGGAGGCCATGGGCCAGCTGACCGGCGGCATTGCCCATGATTTCAACAATCTGCTAACCGTGATCATCGGCAATCTGGAGATGCTGGAGGGCAAGCTCACGACGCCCCAGCAGCGCGAGTTGACCACCGAGGCGCTTGAGGCGGCCGATCTGGGGGCGCGGCTCACCGCGCGGCTGCTGGCCTTTGCCCGCCGCTCGCAGCTTGAGCCGGAAAGCATCAATCTCAACAGTTTCGTGGTCGGCCTGACCGACATGCTGCACCGCACGCTGGGCGCGACCATCTATCTGTCCAATGCGCTGACGCCCAATCTGTGGTCGGCGCGGGTCGATGCCTCGCAGGTGGAAAGCGCCATCGTCAATCTGGCGGTCAATGCGCGCGATGCGATGCCTGATGGCGGGCGCCTGCTGATCGAGACCGGCAATGTCGCCATTGATGCGGCCAGGTCGAGCCAGCTCGATGGTCTGCCGCCGGGCGACTATGTGCGCCTGTCAGTGTCCGATACCGGCGCCGGCATGCCCGATGCGGTGCGCGAGCGTGCGTTCGAGCCGTTTTTCACCACCAAGGAGCAGGGGCGCGGCACCGGGCTGGGCCTGTCGATGATCTATGGCTTTGCCAAGCAATCGAGCGGCTTGGCCACCATTGAGAGCCTTGAGGGCAAGGGCACCACGGTCACCATTTACCTGCCGCGCTACCGGGTGGAGCCAGTGGAAGGCGTGGCCGGGGAGGGTAGTGATGCCGCCTCCGGCAATGGTCAGGTGATCCTGGCGGTGGAGGATGATGATCGCGTCCGCAAGCTCACGGTCTCGCGCCTGACGCAGCTGGGCTACACGGTGCTGTCGGCGGCCAGCGGCGCCGAGGCCCTGGCTGTGTTGGCGGCTAATCCAGCGGTCGATCTGCTGTTTACCGATGTGGTGATGCCGGGCGGCATGTCGGGCTATGAATTGCGCCTGCAGGTGCGGGAACTCTATCCGCAGATGCCGGTATTGCTGACCTCGGGCTATGCCGAGGAACTGGCCGGCGACCTGACCAAAGCCGATAAGGGCCTCAAAATTCTGCGCAAACCCTATCGGCTGGCCGAACTGGCGGCCGCCATCGGCGACGCATTGGCGCGCTAAGGCTCAGCTCCGCAGCGTCTTCGGAGTGAAGCTGTAGCCGGCGCCGCGCACGGTTTTCAGCAGCCTCGGCTGCTGGCTATCGGTCTCGATGAGCTTGCGCAGCCGGGCGATCTGATTGTCGATGCTGCGATCATTGGGGGTCCAGTCATGGCCCTTGAGCAGGTCCATGATCTGGTCGCGGCTCAGCACCCGATGCGGGTGTTGGGAGAAGAGCGCCAGCAGGTCAAATTCACCGCTGGTGATGCGGATATCGCCATCCGGCCCACTCAATTCGCGGCGGTCCAGATCGAGTACAAAGCCATCGAAACCGATTTGGGCGCTAGGGGAGGCCGCATCGCGTGGGGCGGTCCGACGCAGCACCGAGCGGACGCGGGCCAACACCTCGCGCAGGTGGAACGGCTTGGCGATATAGTCGTCGGCGCCGATTTCCAGCCCGACAATGCGGTCGATCATGTCGCCCTTGCCGGTGATCATGATGATGGGCAGGTCCCAGTTCTGCCGCACTGTGCGAGCGATCGAGAGCCCATCGGTGCGGCCCAGATTGAGATCGAGCGTGATCAGGTCGACGCCGCCATCCAGCGCTGTGTCGACCCCGGCCTGATCCACCGCCTCGCTGACGCGGAAGCCCTCGCCCTCAAAACAGCGCCGCAGCATGCGACGGACCTGATCGTCATCGTCCACGACCAGAATGTGGTGCTGCTGATCCGCCATCGGCGCTGTCTGGCTCCGGTTCCGTTACATTCAGTTACAAATCAGTACGCAGGGTCCGCAAGGGTCTTACATAGCGCAGTCTATATGTCTCCAGCGACGCGAATATTGTGCGGGTCCGGGGATAGAACATGCAGCTTTCCACTATCGCATTGGGTGTTGAGACTCAAACGCCCTGGATGGGCGGCGCGGCTAACGCCAATGGCGTCAGGTTGCTGGCAGCTTATGATCCATTGTTTCGTGAGGGCGATGAAACCACTGGATTTTACGAGATTCTCAGCGGCGCGGTGCGGGCCTACAAGATTTTTCCCGATGGCCGCCGCCAGATCGTCACCTTCGCCTTCGCCGGCGACATTGTCGGCTTCGGCCATGGCGATACCTACCGTTTCGATTGCGATGCGCTGACCACAACGCGGGTTCGCGCCATCCCCAAATCCTCGCTGTTGCGCGCCATGCGCGAGCGCCCTGAGCTAGCGGAAAAACTGCTCAAGGTGGCCGGCGATGAAGTGGCCAGCATGCAGGATCTGTCGATCCTGCTGTGCCGCAAGACGGCGGTCGAGCGGATCGCCAGCTTTCTGCTGAGCATGGCCGGTCGGGCCAGGGCGCCAATGGTTGGCCGCGCTCTGCCGCTGCCGATGTGCCGCGCCGATATTGCCGATTATCTCGGCCTCACCATCGAAACGGTCAGCCGCAACATGACGCGGCTGCGCGCCATGCGGGTCATCGATCTGCCCAATCGCGGCAGCTTCGTGGTGCGCGATATGGACCGGCTTCGCCTGCTCGCGCAGTGCGAAGGCGATCTGCATTAAGCGGGTAGGGCAGGCCCATGGATCGGCTACGTCGACGTCTGGCGATCGGCATTTTTGACAATATCGGAGCCGTCGAGACGATCATGGCGCAGCTGGGCGCGCTCGGCATTACCGGGTGCGAATGCTTTGAGTTGACCGACGATGCGGCGCTGGCCGAGCCGGGCAGTATCGCGCTTGACGATGTGGCGCTGCGCGCCGAGAGGCATCTGGTGCTGCGGATCTATCTCGATACCCTGGCCGACGAGCAGCGCGTCGCCAAAATTCTGCTGGACAGCCCGGCCCTCAGCGTCCAGCTGCACGATATCAATCCGCCAATCCCCATCCTGCACTGAGCGGCTGACGGTTCGGGTGCCGAATGCACGCGGCGGGTGGTCGCGCCGGGGCGAATGGCCCTATACAGATAGCCATTGCCGCCATTTTTGGTTTCCGATGACCGTTTTCAGCGTTCTGCATCGGGCTTTCGAGTCCTGGATCGACCCCTTCCGCCAGCCCGTCAGCCTTGAGCCGCCAGCCTCGGGGCCACGCTTTTTCTGGCACTATATTCGCCAGGCCAAGCTGGCCTTTTTGGCGCTGCTGATTCTGGGTGGCGCGGTGGCGCTGATCGAGGCGGCGTTATTTTATTATGTCGGGCGGCTGGTCGATATGCTCGACGCGGCCAATCAGGGCGCCGGCTGGAACGGGCTGCTCGCGGCCAATGGCACCGAATTGGCGCTCATGCTGTTCGTCGTGCTCGGCGTGCGGTTTTTCGTGACCTGGCTGTCGGCGGCGGTGGAAGAGCAGACGGTCAATCTGGGCTTTTACAATCTGGTGCGCTGGCAGGCCTATGCCCATGTCATTCGCCAGAGCCTGAGCTTTTTCCAGAATGATTTCTCCGGCGCCATCGCCAGCAAGGTCTGGCAGAGCGGCAGCGCCGTGGGCGATTTCATGGTGGCGCTGCTGCAGGTGGTCTGGTTCATCGCCGTCTATGCCATCGCCACGCTGGTGCTGGTGGGGCAGCTCGACTGGCGGCTTGGGGCAGCGGTTGCCCTGTGGATTGCCGCCTTTTCCGGTCTGGCCTGGTATTATGTGCCGCGCATGCGCCAACGCTCGACTGTGGTGGCGGAAACGGCGTCGGCGCTCACCGGGCGGGTGGTGGACAGCTTTTCCAATATCCAGACGCTCAAGCTGTTCGGCCCCAGCGAGGCCGATGACCGCTTCGTGCGGCGCGGCTTCGAGAATTTTCTCGGCGCGCTGACCGGACTGGCGCGCACGCTGGTTGGCGTGCGTTCGGCCATGGGCATGCTGTCGGGCCTGGCCATCGCCGGCATCGGCGCGCTGAGTGTGCATTTGTGGACCCAGGGGCTGATCTCGGTCGGCGGCGTGGCCTTTACCCTCGGGCTGGTGCTGCGACTCTACAATCTGCTGGGCCGGATGATGAACCAGCTCAACGGGCTGATGCGCAATTATGGCACGGCTCAGAATTCGGCCGAGTTGATCGCCCGTCCGCTCGGGCTGGTCGATGCACCGAACGCGGTGCCGCTGCATGTCACGGCGGGCCGGATTCACTTTGAAGCTGTCGGTTTCCACTATGGCCGGCCGGGTGGGATCATCGAGCAATTCGATCTCGATATCGCGCCGGGCGAGCGGGTCGGGCTGATCGGGCGCTCCGGGGCCGGCAAGTCCACCCTGGTCAATCTGCTGCTGCGCTTTTACGATTTGCAAAGCGGTCGCATCACCATTGATGGGCAGGATATCTCCCAAGTCACCCAGGCGTCGCTACGCGCCAATATCGGCGTGGTGACGCAGGATACGGCACTGCTCCATCGTTCTGTGCGCGCCAATATCGTGTTCGGCCGGCCCGACGCCAGCGACGCGGAAATGGTCAGTGCCGCCGAGATGGCCGAGGCCGATGAGTTCATCGACAACCTCGTCGACTTCAAGGGCCGCAAAGGCTACGACGCCCAGGTGGGCGAGCGGGGCGTCAAGCTCTCCGGTGGTCAGCGCCAGCGGGTGGCGATTGCCCGGGTGCTGCTCAAGAATGCGCCGATCCTGGTGCTGGATGAGGCTACGTCGGCGCTGGACAGCGAAGTGGAGGCGGCCATTCAAAGCCAGCTGGAACGGCTGATGCAGGGCAAGACGGTGATCGCCATCGCCCATCGCCTGTCCACCATCGCCGCGATGGACCGGCTGGTGGTGCTGGACCACGGCCAGATTGTCGAGCAGGGGACGCATGCCGAATTGCTGGTGCTAGGCGGGCATTATGCCCAGCTCTGGCAGCGCCAGTCGGGCGGGTTTCTCGATCCCGAAACGCCCTAAGCAGTTCTACGCAATTGGACGGGTTAGGCTTAACAAATCCTTTCGCTTAGTCGGCTGATCGGCTTGTGACTATATGAGCGCCAACAGCGACAGGAGAGGGCTCTGATCAATCTTGAACTTTTGGCTGGCGGGATATTTCTGGTGACCGCCGGCGCCTATTATCTGGAATGTGCGACACGTGCCGCGCTGGCCGTGGACTTCGTGCATCCTGCGCTGGGGCCGGTGACTACGCCGGCTGAGCTGGCCTGGTACTATCGTCCGGCCGAGGTTTTCATGCGCCAGGTTATCCACGCCCGTAGCCAGCGCGGCATCTGGCGGAACTAGTCTTTCTCTTCATCGAAACTGCCACCCGGCGTGCCGCGATTTCGCCGCGCCGGTGCATTCGATTCAACTTTCGGCACCAATCTTACCACTTTTGGCAGGCGCACACCGCAAGGTGATCGCTGCCATGCGTGAGCCGGGGAGGACCAGACCCCGGGGATAACCCACTGTTAAGGTAAACCGACCGATAATGCCCGCCTGGGAACGTTGTCGTCCTCAAGGTGAGTTTCAGGTCTAATGCGTCTTATCATCGGGGTCATCATGGTCGTCGCCTGCGTTATTGGCGGCTATATCGGGGTGGGTGGCCATCTGGCAGTGCTGTGGCAGCCCTACGAATTCATCATCATTCTGGGCGCCGCCATGGGCGCCTATATCATCGGCAATACCGGCGCGGTGCTGAAGCAGACGCTGGGCGTGTTCGGCACGCTGTTCAAAGGCCCCAAATACAACAAGGCGGCGTATGTCGAACTGCTGGGCATGCAGTTCAGCCTCTACAAGCTGGTGCAGTCCAAGGGTATTCTGGCGCTTGAGCAGCATATCGAAAACCCCAGCGAATCGACGCTGTTCGCCCGCTTCCCCACCTTTGCCAACAACCATCACGCGGTGGAGTTCGTCTGCGATTACCTGCGCATGGTGACGCTGGGGTCCAACAACGTCCATGAAATGGAAGCGTTGATGGATGAGGAATTGGAAACCCATCACCAGGAGCAGGACCGGCTGGTGAGCGCCATTCAGGCGCTGGCCGATGGCACGCCCGCTCTGGGCATTGTCGCCGCCGTGCTCGGCATCATCCACACCATGGGCGCCATTGCCCAGCCGCCCGAAGTGCTAGGGCACATGATCGGTGGCGCTCTGGTGGGTACCTTCTTCGGCGTATTCGTCGCCTATGGCTTTTTCGCGCCCTTCGCGCAGTCGCTGCGCAACACCTATGAGGCCGAATCCAAGTATTTCCTGTCGCTCAAGGTGGGCCTGCTGGCCCATATCTCGGGCCAGGTCCCGGTGATGGCCATCGAATTTGCCCGCAAGGCGCTGATGTCAGAAGACCGGCCGACCTTCGCGGAAATCGACGAGGCCACCTCTAATCTGCCGGCAGCCACCTAAGCCGGGTTCAGGAAAGCCAGAATGGCGAATTACGACCAGCCGATCATCATCAAGCGCGCCAAGCGGCGCAAGCACCCCCATCACGGCGGGGCCTGGAAGATCGCCTATGCCGACTTCGTGACGGCGATGATGGCGTTCTTCCTTCTGCTCTGGCTGATCAGCATGACCACGCCCGAGCAGAAGGAGGGCCTCGCTTCCTATTTCGCGCCCCCCAATATCAGCCCGACCACCAGCGGATCGGGCGGCTTGATGGGCGGCACGGCACTTGATGATTCGGATTCGCTGATGGCGGGCTCGACGCCGGCCGAAACGGTGGATGCCTCGGTGACGCCCAAGGGCCAGGAGTTCGGCACGGTCGAGGGCGCAATGAGCGGTCGCGACCAGTCGGCGGGCAATCCATTCGACACCGCCAAGGCCTCGCAATCCGACCTCAAGGCGACCGAGGATATGGCGTTCCACAGTGCGGCGGCCAGCATTCGCCAGGCCTGGCAGGCCATGCCCGACATCACCGAAATGTCGGATAATCTGCTGATCGAGGAGACCGAAGAGGGCCTCAATATCCGGATCATCGATCAGGAAGGCAGCCCGATGTTTCCCGAGGGATCGAAATATCCCAATGAACCGACGCGGCAGGCGATCGCGGCGATCGCTCCGATCCTGCAGAAGCTATCCAATCAGGTGCGCATTTCGGGCCATACGGCGGCAGGCGGGGTCTATGCCAATCCGCGCTATGGCTCGTGGGAGCTGTCGGCCGACCGCGCCAATATCGTGCGGCAGATTTTGGGCGAGTTCGGGCTCAAGGACGACCGGATCAATTCGGTGGTCGGTCGCTCGACGGCGGAACCGTTCTTTCCCAATGACCCCTATATGGCGGCCAATGAGCGGATCGAGATTACCCTATTGCATGAATCGTCGCCGGTGCCGGCGGGGCTAAAGCCCTAAAAAAACCCGGCGTGGTCGAAACCACGCCGGGTAATTTGGCTTAACGCGCAGCAGCGACCATTTCGGCCGTAGCCGGCTCGTCGGCGTAGTTGTTGCCGAAGTTGGTGCGGATATAGTTCACCACGGCGGCGATCTGCTCGTCATTCATGATCCCGCCCAGCGGCGGCATGGCCTTCTGCCCCTTGACGATCATGTAGATCGGGTAGTCAGCGAATTCGAGCGTCTCGTTATTGGCCAGTGCCGGATAGGCTCCGGCGCCGACAGCGCCTTCACCCTTGGACATGTGGCAGCTGGCGCAAACGGCTTCGTAAAGCCCCTTGCCCGTCTGCTGGGTCAGCACCGACGAGCTGCCGAACCAGGCCTTGCTGTCATCGGCGGCGGCGTCCTGCGCCAGGGCGGCGCCGGTTGCCAGCATGCTGACCAATGCGGCAGCGGCGGCGATTTTAGTGAAGTTCATCGATTATGCTCCTGCTGCGGTGGTGGCTTCGGCGTGCAGGCGGGTGATCGCGTCGAGCGACGAGAGCACGGCACCTTCCATCCAAGCCGGCAGATAGGACAGGTGCTCGCCGGCGCAGACGATGCGGCGGTCCATGGACACGCCGTCCTGATACTGGGCTTCCTTGTCCTGCCAGGTGCCGTTGCAACCCAGCGTCCACGGCACGCGGTGCCAGGCGACAGCCACGCCAGCCTTGAACTCTTCCTGCATCTGCGGATGAATCTGGCTGCCATATTCGAGGGTGTGCTGGATACGATCAGCCGGCGTCATCGACGAGAACTGATAGGCCGTTGCGCCCCAGGAATAGGCCCCGAGCAGAACGCCGGGCTTGCTGGAGAGGTAGTCGTTGGACGGGTAGGAAATCTGCGAGATCGGCAGGTCGGTATAGGTCGAGCCGCCGTAGATATGCTCGTCTTCTTCCCAGAACCGGCGATTGAACTCGAGGCCGACCTTGATGGCGGTCGCGTAGGACATCGTGTTGATGACGTCCGAGAGCGGGCCGGAGAAGTCGTGGTCGATCTGGCTGAGCACCGAGAAGGGGATGGTGCAAACGCAGTAATCCGCCGTCGATGTCGCCTCGGCCCCGCCATTGGCGCGGTCTTCATAAGTGACGGTGACGCCGGTTTCGTCCTGGCGAATGGCGGTGATCTTCTTGTTGTAGCTGACCAGGTCGCCCAGGTTTTCAGCCATTGCGCGCGCGATCATGTCCATGCCGCCCTTGGGCTGGAAGATCGGCATCGAGCCATTGAGGCCTTCGCTGGTGGCCAGACGGCTCCACAGACCCGAATCCAGCAGCGTGGTCAGATCCATGATGTCGTTGGCGATTGGTGCGCCATCGACGCCGCCGCCCGGTGCACGCTCATAGCCGCGACGCGCGCTGGCCGTGTTGCCCGAGACGTATTCGTTGTCGCTGTTAAGCGCGCCGAAGGTGCGCAGTGCGGCGAGCAACTGGGTCTTGTCAGTGTCCGACAGCACTTCGTCCAGCGCACCCTGATTGGTGACCTTCGACAGCAGATCGGAGATGTGGCCGCGGAAATCGGTGTTGATTTCGCGGTAGCGCACGGGCTTGCCATCGAGGGCTTTGCTGGAGTGCACATAGGAGAAGTTGTTGATCTGGATCAGTGGCTCCAGCTCGACGCCGAGGCGGCGGCAGTAGTCCATGATGCCGTAGTGGTTGTAGGGCACGCGCCATGGGCCGGGATTGAAATAATTGCCCTCGGCAAAATCGACGGTCTGGGTTTCGCCACCCAGTTCCTCGAAGGTGTCGCCGGCCCGCAGGGTCCAGCAACGGCCGCCCGCAACGTCGCGGAATTCAAGTATTTCGACTTCATAGCCGGCGTCGCGCAATTCCATTGCCGCAACCATGCCGGCAATGCCGGCGCCGAGAACCAGCACCTTGGCACCAGCGGGCGCCTGACCAAGCTTGATCGCGCCTTCATATGGCGAGGCCTGGGCCAGACCCATAGCACCCATCGCCTGATACATTACTGCTGCGCCACCAACTGCGCCGATCATGGAAAGAAATTCTCTCCTGGTCGGAATTATAGTGTTTTTGTCTTCCATTGCCTTTGTTCTCCAAACGTGTGGCTTGGCCGGTTATCGGCCGGAGGGGCAAAAAGGTCAATGTCACCGAACGGTTCAGCCACAGGTAAGAGGCTGATCACATTGGGTTTTGCACTGGCTGGGCCGCAGCCGGCGGCCGGCAATGCGCCAGCCCCTTGGACGCCTTGGCTGGGGAGGGGCCAGGGAGATAGTTCCACACGGGGCTTGCGTTGCTCAAAAAACGCAAATATTGCGTAAAGGAGAAACAAGGAGCTGCCGTGGCCAAACAGAGACGCGCGAACCAGACCGACATCGCGGAGCGCCTTGGCGTTTCGGTGAGCACCGTGTCGCGCGCTTTGGCCAATGAGATCGGCATCAGCGATGCGGTGCGGCGCGATGTGCAGCGCATGGCGCGGACGCTGGGCTACAAATCCAAACACAATACGCTGCCGGCGGGCGGCGATAAGCGCGCCGTGGCGCTGGTTCCGCTCGGGGGCGCGACCAGCGGGCTGTCGGGGTTTTACTTCGGCATCGTCGAGGGCATGCGGACCCAGGCCGCCGAAGCCGGGATGACGCTGGATCTGCGGCTGGTCAATGAAGCGGCGGTGACGCTGGAGCTGATCCAGAAGCAGATCGAGCAGGCCGATGCCGGTGGCTTGCTGCTGGCGGGGATCGACGCCTGGGACGAGCTGGCGGCGTGGTCGGCGGAAGCCGGAACGCCGGTGGTGCTGGTCAATGGCAGCGACCCGAAAATGCGGGTGAGCTCGGTGTCGCCAGCCAATTACTACGGCGCCTTCATGGCGACGCAGCGGCTGCTGGACGCCGGGCACCGCAAGATTTTGCATTATACCCACCGCTACCGGCCGACCATTCGCCAGCGCCAGCGCGGCTTCGAACAGGCCATCGCCATGACGCCGGGGGCGGTCGGCACCATCGTCAATACCGATGAGCGCCATACCGGGGAATTGCTGGCCGATATGCTGGCCCTGCGGCACGATATCACCGCGGCTTTCATCTGGAACGACATCGCGGCGGTGGAGATGCTGGAAGGCATTTATGATCCGCAAAGCCCCTTGCCGCCGAACTTTTCCATCATCGGCTTCGATGATTTGCCGCTGGCTGGAATGGCGACGCCACGGCTGAGCACGGTGCGGGTCGAGCGTGAGGCGATCGGGCGCGGCGCGGTGCGGTTGCTGGCCGAGCATATGGATGGCGAACGCGCCGTGCAGCAGCTCGAAATCGGCGTCAGCATGGTCGAAGGCGAGACGGTCTTTACCGTCTGAGCGGGGCGAGAAGCCACCGTATTCACCGCAAAAATGTTAGCGGACGGCGCGCCTCGACCCGGTGAAAGAGCGCCTTTCCCCGCCATAGGCCATTGGCCCGACAATGCAAAATGAGCAAATTTGCGTTATTTGCGTGATTTACGCAAAATACTTGCGATTGCGCAAAACCTGACCTAACTTGCGTCTGCGTCACGAGGCGCCGGGCCGGAAGCAGACGGCCGCAAGGGAGGAACATCCATGAACAGAACTTTACGCAGGTCGGGCGTGCATGCCGGCCGTGTCGTTAGCGGCGCGCTCACCGCCGTATTGATGCTGGGCAGTGCCGCCATCGCCCAGCAGCAATCGCCGATGCTTGATGCGGCTGTGGCCAGTGGCGAACTGCCGCCGGTCGCCGAGCGCCTGCCGACCAATCCGCTGGTCATCGATCCGGTGGAAAGTGTCGGCGTCTATGGTGGCACCTGGCGCTCGGCGTTGCGCGGCGGCCTCGACAATGCCTGGATCGGCCGCACCGTGGCCTATGACGGCCTGGTGCGCTACGATCGCGAATGGAAGCAGATCATCCCCAATCTGGCAGAGAGCTGGGAAGTCAGTGAAGACTCCCGCGTCTATACCTTCAAGCTGCGCGAGGGGCTGAAGTGGAATAACGGCACCCCGTTCACCAGTGCCGACATCGCCTTCGCGGTCGAACTCTTCAGCGAGCCCAGCTACGGCGTGGGCGGCTTCATCAAGGATCCGAAAAACCCTGTCAGCGTCGAAGTGGTCGATGAGACCACGTTCAAATTCGTCTTCCGTGATCCCAATGGCGTGATCATGGACGAGCTGGCCAGCATCAACGGACTGACCGTGGTGTCGCTGAGCAAGGACTATTGCGGCCAATTCCACCCCAAATACAACCCGGACGCTGTCGCGCAGGCCAAGGCCGCCGGCTTCGAGACGTGGGAGTTGTGGATGGGCAATCGCTGCTCATGGGCGACGGAAACCATCCGCTTTGCCAATCCCGAGCTGCCCTTCATGAATGCGTGGATGATCGACGTGCCGCTGACCGGCGACGCGAGCCGCACCACCTTCGTGCGCAATCCCTATTACTGGAAGGTCGACACCGCCGGCAATCAGCTGCCCTATATCGACCGGCTCGATATGCGCGTCTCGGACTCGCTGGAAGAGCTGACGCTGATGGCGCTGAATGGCGAAATCGACTTCCAGGATCGTCATATCGCCACCGTGGCCAACCAGCCGCTGTTCTTCGACGGCCAGGAAACCGGTGACTATCGGCTCGGCGCCAACATCCCGGCGAGCATGAATACCATGACGCTGCAGTTCAACATGAACCACGTCGATCCGGCGCGCCGCGCCGTGTTCGGCAACAAGGACTTCCGCATCGGCGTCAGCCATCTGATCGACCGGCAGGAAATCATCGATGTGGTGTTTACCGGGCAGGGCGAACCCTTCCAGGCCGCGCCGCGCCCTGAATCGCCGTTCTATGACGAGGAAATGGCCAAGCAATATACCGAGCTGGACCTCGAAGCGGCCGATGCCGCGTTCCAGGCCGCCGGCCTTGGCCCCAAGAATGCCGATGGCTTCTACACCATGCCGGACGGTTCGCCGCTGGTCGTCACCATCGACACCATCGCTGCCTTCCGCACCGAATGGACCGACATGATGGAGCTGATCCAGCTGCAGATCGAAGCCGGTGGCATCGATATCGAGCTGAACAATATCGACCGCACCCTCTATTACGACAAGCGCCCGCTCGGCGACTATGACGCCCAGATCTGGCAGGGCGACGGCGGCCTCGATGTGGTGCAGGAGCCGCGTTACTACATGGCTTCGGGTGACGAATCCGTCTGGGCCTATCGCTGGGCCCAGTGGTTCAACGGCTCGCGTCCGGAAATCGCCGAAGAGCCCGCCGATTGGGCCAAGCAGCAGATGGACAAGATGAAGCTGCTGCGTGGCGAGGGTGACCCGGCCAAGCGCGATACGCTGATGAAGGAAATCCTGGCCCTGGCCAAGGAGAACTTCCCGGTGATCGGCATCAGCCTGCCCGGCAATGGCTATTACATCGCCAAGAACAATATGCGGAACATCGCTGAACCGATGCTGCACGCCTATCTGTTCCCCACCCCCGGCCCCTACGATCCGTTCCAGTGGTACTTCGCCGCTGAGTAACGGCCTCCCGCCCCTCGCGGCGCTCCCCGCGCCGCGAGGGGAATATCGCCCACCGATCTGTACCTCCCCCTTGACGGGGGAGGCTAGGAGGGGGTGACGGCGAGCCCCGATGCTTGGGGCGCCCCCATGCTCACCAAGTTTCTGACGAACAGGAGACGCCGATGCTGCGTTTCATTACCAGCCGGATGATTGCGATGGTGCTGACGATGTGGGCGGTGAGCTTTGTGGCTTTCGCCATCATCCAGCTGCCGCCGGGCGATTATCTGACCACCTATATGGCGATGCTGGCCGCCAATGGCGATCAGGTCGATCCGGCCCAGATCGAGGCGCTGCGCCAGCAATATGGCTTCGGCGAGCCCTACATCATCCAATATTGGAAATGGATCAGCGGCATTCTGCTGCGCGGCGATTTCGGGCAGAGCTTTGAATGGAAAGCGCCGGTGACGACGCTGATCTGGGGCCGGCTGGGCAATTCCATCCTGCTCGAAGGGCTGGCCGTCATCGTGATGTGGCTGGTCGCCCTGCCTATCGGCATCTATGCCGCCGTGCGCAAATATTCCCTCGGCGATTATCTCGCCACCATTGGCGGCTTTCTCGGCCTCGCCATTCCCAATTTCTTCTTCGCGCTGATCCTGATGTATCTCAGCTTCACCTGGTTCGGCCAAACCATTGGCGGGCTGTTCTCGCCCGAATTCGAGACGGCGCGCTGGAGCCCGGCCCGGGTCTGGGATTTCCTCAGCCACGCCTGGGCGCCGATCCTGGTGCTGTCGCTGGCCGGCACCGCCGAGCTGATCCGCATCCTGCGCGCCAATCTGCTCGATGAGCTGAAAAAGCCCTATGTGACCACGGCGCGGGCCAAGGGCCTGAGCGAGTTCCGTACCATCCTGAAATATCCGGTGCGGGTGGCGCTCAATCCGCTGATCTCGACCATTGGCTGGCTGCTGCCGGCGCTGGTGTCGAGTTCGGTGCTGGTGTCGGTGGTGCTCAATCTGCCGACCGCCGGGCCGCTGCTGCTGCGCTCACTGACCAGCCAGGACATGTTCCTCGCCGGCGCCATCATCATGCTGCTGGGCATGCTGACGGTGATCGGCACGCTGATCAGCGATCTGCTGCTCGCCTGGATCGATCCCCGCATTCGCTACGGGAGCAAATAGACCAATGGCTATCGAAACCATGACGGATAGCGCGCTGCCGACCCCGGTTATTCGCGCCAAGCGCGAGAGCCAGCTCGGGCTGATGTGGCGGCGCTTCAAGCGGCACCGGCTGGCGCTGGTGAGCCTGTGGATCGTGATCGCGTTTTATCTGGTGGCGCTGCTGGCCGAATTTATCGCCCCCACCGATCCGGGTGCCTATAGCGCGCGCTATACCTATGCGCCGCCCCAGGGCATCCAGCTGATTTCCACCGCCGAAGACGGCTCGTGGCGGTTTGCCCCGCATGTGAATGGCTATGCCACCGAGATCGACCCCAAGGCGATGCGGCGGATTTTTGTCATCGATCCCGAGGTCGAAATCCCGGTGCAGTTCTTTGCGCCGAGCAAGCCCTATCTGCTGGCCGGCCTCATTCCGATGACGGTCAAACTGATCGGCGTCGCCGACCCGAAAGCGCCCTTCTATGTGCTGGGCGCCGACCGGCTGGGCCGCGACCTGCTGAGCCGGCTGATCCATGGCACCCGCATTTCGCTGTCCATTGGTCTCGCCGGCGTCACGCTCAGCCTGTTCTTCGGCATCATCATCGGCGGCTTTGCCGGCTATTATGGCGGCTGGTTCGATAGCGCGGTGATGCGGGTGGTGGAGTTCATCCGCTCGATGCCGACCATTCCGCTGTGGCTGGGGCTGGCGGCAGCCTTGCCCAAGGACTGGAGCGCGCTGCAGACCTATTTCGCCATCACCATCATTCTCAGCCTGATCGGCTGGACCGAGCTGGCGCGCGTGGTGCGCGGGCGCTTCCTGAGCCTGCGCACCGAGGACTTCGTCACCGCGGCGCAGCTCGATGGCGCCAGCGACTGGCGCATCATCACAAGGCATATGGTGCCCAGCTTCATGAGCCACATCATTGCGGCGGCGACTCTGGCCATTCCCGGCATGATCTTGGCGGAAACGGCGCTGAGCTTTCTCGGCCTGGGGCTACAGGCCCCCATCGTCAGCTGGGGCACGCTGCTGCAGGACGCGCAGAATATCCGCACCCTGGCCACCGCCCCTTGGCTGCTGACCCCCGGCATCTGCGTGGTCATCATCATCCTCAGTATGAACTTTTTTGGAGACGGCCTCCGTGATGCCGCTGATCCCCATGGCCGCTAGTCCCATCCTCACCATCGCCGACATGTCCATCGTCTTCACCTCGCCCGACGAGCCCGATATCGAGGCGGTGCGGCAGGTCGATCTGACGCTGACGCCGGGCAAGACGCTGGCGCTGGTGGGCGAAAGCGGCTGCGGGAAATCCGTCACCGCCCGCGCCGTGCTGCGGCTGCTCGACAAGAATGCCAATATCCAGCGCGGCTCCATCGTTTACGCGCCGGCGGATGCCAAGCCCACCGATATCGTCCAGCTCAAGCAGGACAGCCTGCCGCTGCGGGCCATTCGCGGCAACCAGATCGCCATGATTTTTCAGGAGCCGATGAGCTCGCTGTCGCCGGTGCACACCATTGGCGACCAGATCGACGAGATGATGGTGATCCATGAAGGGCTCAAGCCCAAGGAAGCGCGCGAGCGCACCGTGGCGCTGCTCGAGCAGGTGGGCATTCCCGGCGCACGCGAGCGGGCCGATGCCTATCCGTTCCAGCTCTCGGGCGGGCTGCGGCAGCGCGCCATGATCGCCATGGCGCTGGCCTGCACGCCAAAAGTGCTGATTGCCGACGAGCCGACCACGGCGCTGGACGTGACCACGCAGGCACAAATTCTGGACCTCTTGGCGCAATTGCAGGCCGATTTCGGCATGGCGATGCTGTTCATCACCCATGACCTCGGCGTGGTGGCCGAAATCGCCGACGAGGTGGCGGTGATGTATCTGGGCGATGTGGTGGAGCAGGGGAGCGTGTTTGACGTCTTCGCCGCCCCCAAGCATCCCTATACCCAGGCGCTGCTGGCTTCGATTCCCAAGATGGCGCGCAAGGCCGAGCGGGTGCGGCTCTCGCCCATCCACGGCACGGTGCCGGCGCCCAAGGACCGGCCCTCCGGCTGCGCCTTCACCAGCCGCTGCCCCTATGCCTTCGAGCCCTGCGCTACTGTCCGACCAGAACGCACCGAAATCGGGGCAGGCCACCACGCCCGCTGTCACTTGCTGACGCGGCAAAATGCGGAGGCAGTCGCATGAGCCCGTTGCTGACCGTCGAAAACCTCTCCAAGCATTACGTGCTCAGCGGCGGCTGGTTCGGCCCCGAACGCCGGCTCGATGCGCTGACCGATATCAATCTGACGGTGGAAGCCGGAGAAACCCTCGCCATTGTCGGCGAAAGCGGCTGCGGCAAGACCACGCTGGGGCGCTGCATTATTCAGGCGCAATCCTCCGATGGCGGGCGGGTGGTGTATCACCCCAAATCCGGCGGCGACGTGGAACTGACCGCGCTCAAGAAGCGGGAGCTAAAACCCTGGCGGCAGGATATCCGCATGATCTTCCAGGACCCGATGAGCTCGCTCAATCCCAATATGCGGGTGTTCGATATCGTCGCCGAGCCGCTGCGCATCCACAAGATCTGCAAGGGCAAGGCGCTGGAAGAGCTGGTGTTGTCGACGCTGGAAAAGGTGGGCATTCCCGCCGAGGCGGTGGGACGCTATCCACATGCGTTTTCCGGCGGCCAGCGCCAGCGCATCGGCATCGCCAGGGCGCTGGTACTCGACCCCAAGCTGGTGATCGCCGACGAGGCGGTGTCGGCGCTCGACGTGTCGATCCAAGCGCAGGTGCTCAACCTGCTGGAAGACCTCAAGGCCGAATTCGGGCTGACCTATATTTTCATCAGCCATGATCTGGGCGTGGTCAACTACATCGCTGACCGCGTGGTGGTGATGTATCTCGGCCATGTGGTGGAAAATGCGCCCACCGAGATGCTGTTTGAACGGCCGCGTCACCCCTACACCGAGCTGCTGCTCGAAGCCCTGCCGATTGCCGATCCGCTGCGGCGCAAGGGACGGAAGAAGGAAGTGCGCGGCGAAATCCCCTATCTGGGCAATCGCCCGGTGGGCTGCCCGTTCCACACCCGCTGCAAATATGCCGAGGACCGCTGCCGCAGCGAGCGGCCGGAACTGCGCCCGATCAACGGTAGTGCCCAGCAGGCGGCCTGCCATTTTGCTGAAAAACTCGACCTGAAGGGCGCCTATGCCGCGCCCGCCGTCGCCCCACAGATGACGCGTGAAAACGAGGATATCGCCTGAATGACTTATGATCCGGTGAGCGCCAATCCGTTGCATGGCAATCCGCTCAAGACCCGCGCCGATGTCGAAAAGGCGTTGCACGATTTATTCAACCCGCTGCTGCCCTTCTTTTCGGAAGGCGCAGCGCGGGTGCGGCTCGACGGCGCCGGGGCGCATTTCGACCGCGCGGCGGCCGACCTTGAAGGCTTTGCCCGCCCGCTCTGGGGGCTGACCCCGCTGGCGGCGGGCGGTGGTCAGTTCGACCATTGGGCACTCTATCGCCAGGGCCTCGCCAATGGCACCGATCCCGAGCATCCCGAATACTGGGGCACGGTCAGCTCGACCGATCAGCGCATGGTCGAGTTGGCGGCGATTGGCTTCACCCTGCGGCTGCTGCCGCATCTGGTGTGGGAGCCGCTACCGCAGAAGGCCAAGGACAATCTGGCCGCCTATCTCAAGCATGCGCGCCAGTTCGACTATGCTGATAATAACTGGAAGTTCTTCCGCATCCTCGTCGATCTGGGGCTGGACGAATGCGGCGTCGACTTCGACCGTTCGCTGACCGAGAAATATCTCGAAGAACTGGATGGCTTCTATCTCGGCGATGGCTGGTATCGCGACGGCAATGTGCGGCGCGTCGACCACTACATTCCCTTCGCCATGCATTTTTATGGGTTGATCTACGCCAAGCTGGCCAAGGGCGATGACAAGCGCGTCGCCGCCTATAGAGAGCGGGCCAAACTGTTCGCCAAGGATATCCGCCACTGGTTTGACGAAGATGGCGGTGCGCTGGCCTTCGGACGGAGCCTGACCTATCGTTTTGCCTGCGGCGGCATCTGGGGCGCCTTGGCCTTTGCTGATCTCGACGTGCTGCCCTGGGGCGAGATCAAGGGGCAGTATATGCGCCATCTGCGCTGGTGGGCCGACAAGCCGATCGCCAATCGCGATGGCGTGCTGTCGATCGGCTTCGGCTATCCCAACCTGTTCATGTCCGAGAGCTACAATTCGGCCGGCTCGCCCTATTGGGCGCTGAAGGCCTTCCTGCCGCTGGCGCTGCCGGAGGATCACCCATTCTGGACCGCCGAGGAAACCCCGGCCGAAGTCAGCAAGAAGCCGGTGCCGCTTAAGCATCCGGGAATGGTGATGGTACATACCCCAGGCAATGTGGTGGCGCTGTCAAGCGGCCAGCAGGTGCGGTTCGGGCGCGGCACCTGGCATATGCGGCAGGGGGCGGAGAAATACTGCAAATTCGTCTATTCCTCGCGCTACGGCTTTTCCGTCGAGTCCGATGACCGCGATTACGATAATGGCGCGTTTGACGGGGCGCTGGCCTTTTCCGACGACGGCATTCATTACCGCGTCCGCGAGGGCAATGAAGTCGCCCAGATCGCCGAGAATACGCTGTTCGGGCGCTGGAAGCCGTGGAGCGATGTGACTGTCGAAACCTGGCTGATCCCGGCCAATCTCTGGCATATCCGCGTCCACCGCATCAATACGCCGCGCGCCTTGCATGCCACCGAAGGCGGCTTCGCCATCGGCCGGGCGGACCTCAACGCCGACACCTATATCGACGAAGCCGGCCGGGCCATCGCCAAGAGCGCAACCGATGTCAGCGCCATTGTCGATCTGGTCAGGCAGCGGGCCGGGCGGGCGCATCGGGCGCTGCCCAATACCAATCTCATCGTCTCCAAATCCATCGTGCCACAATTGCGCGGGGCGATCCCACCTGGGGAGACGCTGCTGGTGACGGCGGCGATGGCGCTGCCGGCCGGCGCCGAGGCCGAGGCGGCGCTAGGGCAAGTGCCCCATGCACCGGACATGGTGGCGCTGGAAGCCATGTTCGCCCGCGAGGGCATTGATGTGAGCGCCATTCTGGTGCCGGAGCGCGATTGATGCGACCAAAACTCGCCTTCGCCATGGCGGCGGACAAGACCCGACATGTGTTTGACGCGGCGGCATTGGCCCGGCTGGCGCGCAGTTGCGATATCGTGCGGGCCACGCCGCTGGAGGAGTTCTCCAGCGCCGAGGCGCGCGCCGTGCTGGGCGAAATCGACATTCTGGTGACCGGCTGGGGCTGCCCGATGCTGACGCCCGAGGTGCTCGCCGACGCCAGCAACCTCAAGCTGGTCGCCCATGCGGCGGGCACGGTGAAATTCACCGTCGACCCCGCGGTCTATGAAGCCGGGATCAGGGTGACCCACGCTGCCGACGCCAATGCGGTGCCGGTGGCCGAATTCACCCTGGCGGCGATCATCTTCGCCAATAAACGAGTGTTCGAGCTGCGCGACCGCTATCGCGCCGATCCGGCGCGGCGCACCACCTATGCGCTGATGGATGAGCGCATCGGCAATTATCACCGCACCATCGGGCTGGTCGGCGCGTCGCGCATCGGCCGCAGGGTGGCGCGCATGCTGCAGGGGCTCGACGTCACCGTGCTGATCAATGACCCGTTCATGGCAGCAGATGATCCGCTGCTGGCGCGGGCCGAACTGGTGGATCTCGACACGCTGATGGCCCGCTCCGATGTGGTGTCGGTCCACGCGCCGGCGCTGCCGTCCACGCAGGGCATGATCGGAGCCAAACAGCTCAAGCTGATGCAGGACGGGGCTGGGTTTATCAATACGGCGCGCGGCTCGCTGGTCGATGAAGCGGCGCTGATCGCCGAATTGCAGACCGGCCGCATTCACGCGGTGATCGACGTCACCGACCCGGAGATACCCGAAGCCAGTTCGCCGCTCTATAGTCTGCCCAATGTCTTCCTGACCCCGCATATCGCCGGCGCCGCCGGCACCGAAAGACTGCGGCTGGGAGAACTGGTCATCGCCGAAATCGAGCGTTTTGTCGGAGGGCAGCACATGGAATTCGAAATCGAACCAGCCCTGCTGGAGCGCTTGGCGTGAGGGGGATGTGGCGCGAGGGCGCCTCGTACTGGATGTCACCCTCCCCCTTGCGGGGAGGGTAGGGTGGGGGTGAGTCCCAAACGCCGAGCGTGCGGACGTATACCCCCTCCCGGCTCGATCACGGACTTAGCCAAGGCTAAGTCCTATCTCGCTGCTTTCCCCGCAAGGGGGAGGGTGAAGCCGGTGGGTGCGGAGAGACTAGTGGACAGTTTTCGACTATCAGACGACCCCGAGCACACCGCCCGGCTACAATTCCTCACCTGGGACCGCACCCAGGCCGACATCGACAGCCCCGAACATCGCGCCCGGCAAGCCCATCTGTCCCGGGTCGCCGGCGCACAGTTCCACCCCACCGCTTACGTCGCAGCCGAGGCCGCGATTTTCACCACCCATCTGGTGCTGGGCGAACAAAGCTGGATTGCCGGCCATGCGCTGGTGCGCGGCGACGTGGAGTTCGGCGCCCATACCACGATCAATCCCTATGCGATGATTTCGGGCCGAGTGCGCTGCGGCGACGGCGTGCGCATTGCCAGTCATGTCTCCATCGTCGGCTTCAATCACGGCTTTGATGATCCCAGCGTGCCGATCCACACGCAAAAGCACGAGACGCTCGGCATCACCATCGAAGACGATGTGTGGATCGGCGCCAACGCGGTGGTGCTCGACGGGGTCACCATCGGCAAGGGCGCAGTGGTCGCCGCCGGGGCGGTGGTGAGCAAGAATGTGCCGCCACTGGCCATCGTCGGCGGCGTGCCGGCCAAACTCGTACGCTATCGCGGTCAATCCGCCACCAGCGACGTCACCGGGGCCTTGGTCCGGCTCGGCGACGCAGCAGCCGCGCAATGGCCAGCGATTTTGGCAAGCCATCGCCAGGGCAACGACTACGTGTCGCGCGAAGCCGATGGCACCGTCCGGCGCAGTGCCCGGCATCGCAATGACGCCATCGAGATCGCTGCGGGCTTTGGCGCGCTGCCCGAAGGGCTGGATGTGGCCGCCACCCTTGCCGAATTGCAGGCGCTGCAGGACCCCATCACCGGGCTGTTCCCCGATCCCAAACAGCCCCCAGCACCGGGCGAAGCGGTGCGCGACAATGGCTTGGCGCTCTACAATGTGCTCTCGGTCGGCTACGCCATCGAGCTGCTGGGCGGCCAGCCTCTGCACAAGATTGCTGCCGTCGAACTCGGCGCCAACGCGCTCTGCGACTGGCTGGAAGGGCTGACCTGGCGCAGCCGCGCCTGGGGCGCTGGCGCGGCCGTCGATGCCATCGGCACGGCGCTCTATTTCAACGCCCGCTATTTTACCACCGGCCGGGCGCGGGAAATCCTGTTCGGCTGGCTGGCCTTGCATCAGGACCGGGCGACCGGCCTCTGGGGCTCACCAACCCTAGCCGAAGGGCTGCTACAGCCAGTCAACGGCTTCTATCGGCTGACCCGCGGCACCTATGCCCAGTTCGGCCTGCCGGTGCCCAATGCCGAGCGGGCCATTGACTCAGTGCTTCTGAATTATCGCAATTATGGCGGCTTTGCCGGCCCGACCTATACTGCGTGCAATCTGCTCGACACCATCCACCCGCTGCTGCTCTGTCTCAAGCAGACCGACCATCGCCGCGCCGAGGCCGACGCCATCGCCCGCGCCATCATCCAGCGGGCCGAGCAGCGCTGGATCACCGACCAAGGCTTCGCCTTTGCCGATGGGCAGGCGCCGAGCCTGCAAGGCACCGAAATGTGGCTGTCGGTGGTGCATCTGGCCGCTGACCTGCTTGGCCTGGCCGACAAATTCGCCTTCGTACCCAAGGGCGTGCATCGGACGCGCGCCGTGGGCTTGGGGCTGTGAGGATTGACGATGAATAGTACAAAAAAAGCCCTGGTGGTCTGGGGCGGCATGGAACTGCACACGCCCGAACGCGGGGCGCAGGTGGTGCGCGAACTGTTGGAAGCCGAAGGCTTTGCTGTCACCGTGACGCCGGATTATGACGCGCTCGGTGCCGACGATGTCGGCAGCAATGACCTGGTGGTGCCGGTCATCACCGACGGGGTGCTGGCGCCAGAAAAAATGGCCAAGCTGATCACTGCGATCCGCGCTGGCACCGGGCTGGCCGGCTATCACATGGGCTTGGCCACCAGCTTCCGTTCCAGCGTGCCGTTCCGCTATGCGGCGAGCTGCTACTGGGTACAGCATCCGGGCAATATCATCACCTATCGGGTCGACGTGACCGACAGCAGCCACCCGATCATGGCCGGCATCGACAGCTTCGAGCACACCTCCGAGCAATATTATCTGAACTACGACCCGGCGGTGGACGTGCTGGCGACCACGGTATTTTCCGGCGAATTCCACCCCTGGCGCAAGGACGTAGTGATGCCGGTGGTGTTCACCACCATGCATGATCAGGGCCGGGTGTTTTACTCCTCGCTCGGGCATACAGCCGACGAGCTGCGCAGCGGCCCCGTCCGCGAAATCCTGCGGCGCGGGTTGCTCTGGGCAGCGCGCTGAGCGCTACTGCGCCCCTCGCTGCCGCAACACTTCGGACTCCGGCAGCGCATTGGCATAGCCCAATTCCCGATTGGCCCGGGCCCAGAAGCTGGGATGCACCCGGTCGAGCAGGCTGGGATCATCAGGCAGCAACCCCAGCCGCCCGCGCGTCGCCGCATCCAGATACAGCACCGCATTCTGCCGATACCAGGCCGGAATGGCCTCGTCGGTCCAGATGGCCGGGCGCACCACATCGTGGGCGGTGTAGCCATGGCCGGCGAAGCGCGCGGCCCACCAGCTCGGCCATTGCTCGTTGAGATGGCCGACGCCGCCCTGGCCGGGAATGGCGGCGCTGAACAGAATGGCCGGCGCCAGCGCCACCAGATCGGCGACAAAGCTGTCGGCTCGGCCGGGCGTCAAGTGTTCGCCCACCTCCAGCGATAGCACCAGCTCGACGCGCGGGCCGGCAAAGCGCTGCTCCAGATCCTGCGCCACAAACTCGATCGCCGGATTGTCGAGCATGGCCGGGGTGACCCAATCGCCCTCGATGCCGAAACCGGTGGCCGCCCCGTCGGCCAAGGCTGCGGCCAGCCAGGTGCCAGTGCCGCAGCCGATATCGGCGACATGGCGGCGCGGCAGGCCCGGCGGCAGCGCGCCGAGGATGCGGCTGGCGGCGTGAGCGGTGTGCAGGCGGCGGTTTTCGTAGAAATTGGCGGGGTAGAGCGAGGCGGACATCGGCAGGCCACTCGGTGATTGCCGGCTGAGCCTATGCCGGGCGGATGCGGCAGGCCAGATCAATTCGGGGGAACCATGCAGGGCAAGCAGTCGTTGCTGAGGGTGCCCCGGTGCCGAGCGGCGGAGCCTGGGGTGCTGCCGATATGGCTTGCCCGGCGTGGCCCGCCAAATGGGCCGCCCGGCTCTGCTGCCGCGTTTTGACCGGTCGGGGCGATGCGTAAAAACAGCGAAGTGGCCGAGAGGCTGCGGCAGACAGCCTATTTTTTATGGGAGCAGGATGGACGGCCCCAAGACCGCTCGTTCCACTATTGGCTGCGCGCCAAGGAGATGCTGCTGCGCGAGCTGGCCTATGACAAATGGCTGGCCGACGGCACCCCGATTGGGCGCGCCGACGAGCATTGGCACGATGCGGCCGGGGAAATTGACGAGCCGAAATAGCAACGGGCCCCGCAGGGCCCGTTTTTTGATCGCTGAGGCTAAGCCTCAGTCCTTGGCGCGTTCCACATAGGAATTGTCTTCGGTCAGGATCACGATGCGGGTGCCGGCGCCGATATGGGGCGGGACCATGACGCGCAGGCCGTTATTGAGCACGGCAGGCTTGTAGGAGGACGACGCCGTCTGGCCCTTGACCACCGGCTCGGTCTCGACAATCTCGAAGCTCAGGCGCTGCGGCAGTTCCATGGCAATGGCGTTGCCTTCAAAGGTCTTGAGCGACACCTTCATGCCATCGGTCAGATAGGCCTTCTGGTCGCCGACCACGTCTTCCGGCACGGTGATCTGCTCGTAGCTCACCGGCTCCATGAAGTGGTGGCCTTCGCCGTCCGAATAGAGATAATCATATTCGCGCTCGTCGACATCGGCCTTTTCGACCATTTCGACGGTGCGCCAGCGGCCGACCACCTTCACGCCATCCGACATGCGGCGCATGTTGACGTTGGTGATGGAGTTGCCCTTGCCGGGGTGGACGTTTTCTGCGGTCAGGATGATGTGCAGATTGCCGTCCTGTTCGACGACATTGCCCTTGCGCAGCGACGAGGCGATGACCTTGACCATTATTCTTCCTTGTTCGTATCGGTGGCGCGTCGTAGAGGCAGGGCCGTCCCGCGCGCGAAATAGGCTTTCGTGCGCCAACTATCCTATCTCGGCGAAAATCGCCAGCCCGGCCGTCATATAAGGTCACATGAGCAGCACCCCGTCTCATTCCGCATCGCCCTGGTGGACGCCTTCGGTCCATGCCGATCGCCGCCCGATCCTGCTGGCGCGCGCCCGCATCGAGGCGCGCATTCGGCTCTATCTGGCCGAGCAGGAGTTTTTGCTGGTCGATCCGCCGGCGCTGCAGCGCTCGCCGGGCAATGAGACCCATCTGCACGCCTTCAAGACCGAGATGATCGGCAATGACGGGGCGGGCCAAGCGATGTATCTGCACACCTCCCCCGAATTCACCATGAAAAAGCTGCTGGCCGCCGGCGAGCAACGCATCGCCAGCCTCGGCCATGTCTGGCGCAATCGCGAGCGCAGCGCGCTGCATCACCCCGAATTTACCATGCTGGAATGGTATCGGGTGGGCGAAGCCTATGATGCGGTGATTGGAGACTGCGTGGCCCTGCTGCGCCTCGCCGCCGAAACCACCGGGGCAAGAACCCTGCGCTATCGCGACTGGGAATGCGATCCCTTCGTCACCCCAGAACGCCTGAGCGTGGTCGACGCCTTTATGCGCTATGCCGGCATCGATCTGCTGGCCAGCATGGACAGCGACGGCGTCACCGATGGCGAGGCGCTGGCCGCCCAGATGCTGGCGCAGGGGCTGGCGGTGCCCGAGGATCGCAGCTGGAGCTATCTGTTCAGCCTGATCCTCTTTGAAAAGGTCGAGCCGCAACTCGGCAATGGCCGCATCACCGTGCTGGACCGCTATCCGGCCGCCGAAGCCGCCTTGGCGCGGCGGGCCGCCGATGATCGCCGCGTCTCCGAGCGCTTCGAGCTTTATGCCTGCGGCGTCGAGCTGGCCAATGGCTTTGGCGAATTGACCGACGCCGCCGAGCAGCGCCGACGCTTCGCCGCAGAAATGGCCGAAAAGCAGCGCATCTATGGCGAGCAATACCCGCTGGACGAGGATTTTCTGGAGGCGCTAGAGCTGATGCCGGAAGCCAGCGGCGTGGCGCTGGGCTTTGATCGCCTGGTCATGCTGGCGACGGGTGCGCCCCGGATCGAGGCGGTGCTGTGGGCACCGGTAGCGGAATGAGCATTTTGGACAGCGCAGACATCGCAGATGCTTTCCCGAACGCGATCGAACCCCCTCGCCCCTCAGGGGAGAGGGTTGGGGTGAGGAGTGCCGCGCTCAAAACCGTCGCCGATCTCGTCGCCGCCGGCCTGAGCAATGGCGAAAACCTCGAAGCCGTCGCCCAAAAATACGCCATCGCCATCACCCCGGCGATCACCGCGCTGATCGACCCCACCGACCCCGATGACCCCATCGCCCGCCAATTCGTCCCCGACCCGCGCGAACTGATCACCACGCCGGACGAGCGCATCGACCCCATCGGCGACCTGACCCATTCGCCGGTGGAAGGCATTGTGCATCGCTATCCCGACCGGGTGCTGCTGAAAGCCGTGCATGTCTGCCCGGTCTATTGCCGCTTCTGTTTCCGCCGCGAAATGGTCGGCCCGCAGGGGCTGGGCACGCTGACCGCCGCCGAGCTGGACGCGGCCATCGCCTATATCTCCGATCACAGCGAAATCTGGGAAGTGATCCTCACCGGCGGCGATCCGCTGGTGCTGTCGGCGCGCCGGCTGCGCGAGATCATGGCGCGGCTGGCCGGCATCGACCACGTCAAAATCATCCGCTTCCACACCCGCGTGCCGGTGGTGCAGCCCGAGCGGGTCGATGCCGAAATGGTCGCGGCGCTGCGCTCCAGCGGCAAGACCACCTATCTGGCGGTCCATGCCAATCATCCGCGCGAATTCACGCAAGCTGCCAAGGCGGCGATGGCGCTGCTGGTCGACAATGGCATCGTGCTGCTCAGCCAGTCGGTGCTGCTCAAGGGCATCAACGATAGTGTCGAAACGCTCGCCGCGCTGATGCAGGCCTTCGTCGAAAATCGCGCTCGCCCGTATTATCTGCACCACCCCGATCTGGCCCCCGGCACCAGCCATTTCCGCCTCAGCATCGAAGAGGGCCAGGCGCTGGTCACCGCCTTGCGTGGGCGCATTTCCGGCCTCGCCCAGCCGACCTACATCCTCGACATCCCCGGCGGCTACGGCAAAGCCGATATCGGCGCCAGCCCGATTGCCGGCAGCGACGGGTGCTTTACCGTGCGCGACTGGCAGGGCCAGGAACACGCCTACCCACCGAAATAAAGTGCTGCCCTCCGCGAGCCCGATCTGGTCCCTCCCCCTTGAGGGGAGGGGTGTTTATCTAGACCGCGGCTCACAAACCGCTGCGCTGGTGGCATGAAGCTATCGGTTCTTGCCCTCCCTCCCCCTTGAGGGGAGGGCCGGGGTGGGGGTCGGCTTGGTGGCCCCCGATGGACCCCCACCCTCAATCCCTCCCCTCAAGGGGGAGGGAGGCGAAGAAACCGAAACGTTGGGCAAGTCCAAACTTGACGCGGGAATGGCATCCGCGCTCACTCCCCACACCATTTCCGTTTGCCCCCAGCCCCGTGCTAGAGAGAACGCCCGTCTCAAAAGCTGCGTCACCCTTGCCATGAATGCCCCGATTGCAATCTTGCTGCTGCTGGCCCTGATCGGGATCAGTGTCATCATCGCCCTGTCTGAAATTGCCTTTGCTGCGGCGCGCGAGGTCCGCATTCGCGCCCTGGCCGAAGCCGGTAACAAGAAGGCGCTGCGTTTCGTGGCGCTGCGCGCCAATGCTGGCGATGTGCTGACGGCGCTGCAGATTGCCACCAACGCGGTGTCGATCCTGGCCGGTACACTGGGCGAGGATGCATTGGGGCCGATGTTCCGCGCCGGGCTGATGGCCATTGGCGTCGAGGCCGGCCTGGCTCGCATTATCGGCTCGGTGCTGGCCTTCTGCCTCGTCACCGGCGCCTTTGTGCTGTTTGCCGATCTGACGCCGAAGCGGGTGGCGATGCTGGTGCCGGAAAAGGTGGCGCTGTCCATCGTCTGGTTCCCCGAACTGGCGGTCAAACTGCTGAAACCCCTGGTCTGGCTGTTCGGCAAGCTGTCCGATGTGCTGATCAACATGCTGCATCTCGAGCCCAAGTCGCATGAG
Organism: Devosia sp. A449; assembly: GCF_054489375.1. Classification (NCBI taxonomy): domain Bacteria; kingdom Pseudomonadati; phylum Pseudomonadota; class Alphaproteobacteria; order Hyphomicrobiales; family Devosiaceae; genus Devosia; species Devosia sp. A449. The sequence continues at coordinate 430,457 of NZ_JBTMWU010000003.1, forward strand.
GATGAGGTGACGGCCGAGGATTTCCGCATGATCCTGGCCGGCGGCGCCGCCTCGGGCGTGCTGATGAAAAACGAATATCGGCTGATCGAAAACGTGCTGGCGCTGGAGCTGCGCAGCGTCACCTCGGTGATGACCATCCGCGAGGATATCGTCTATCTCGACCTGACCGACTCGCTGGAAGTGCAGCAGGACAAGGTGCGGCGGCGGCCGTTTTCGCACTACCCGATCTGCGATGGCGGCATCGATAGCGTGATCGGCTGCGTGCGGGCCGAGGACGTGCTGGCCACCGTCATGGAGCGGCCCGAGCAGGTGGATTTCCTCAAGGCGCGGCGCGATGTGCTGTCGGTGCCCGATACGCTCAACGTCTGGGAAGTGCTGGCCGAATTCCAGGCGCAGAGCACCGGCTTTGCCCTGGTGGTCAGCGAATATGCGCTGGTGGTGGGCGTCGTCACCTTCAAGGATTTGATGGGCGCGCTGATGCTGGGGCTGGCCAATCCGTTCGAGGAGCAGTCCATTCTCAAGCGCGACGACCAGAGCTGGCTGATCGACGGCATGGCGCCGTTTGTCGATGTGACGCGGACGCTCAATATCAAGAAGCTGGCCCCCGAAGCCGCCTATGAAACCATTGGCGGCTTCATCGTGCATCGGCTGCGCCGCGCGGCGCGCAAGGGCGACAAGGTGGAAGCCGCCGGCTATGTCTTCGAGGTGGTCGACGCCGACAAGATGCGGCTCAATCAGCTGCTGGTGACCAAGGCCTCGAGCAAGCTGCGCGGCGGCGCCGAGCGCCGGGTCGCCCCCTAAGGAGGATAGGTTTTGGACAGTTCGGCGAAGCTATTTCCGGTACAATTGCTGGAAACCAAAGTCGCGGCGGCGCTGCGGCAGGCCGGGGCCAGCGAGGCGTCGCTGATGGCGGCGACCCGGGCGATGCTGCATGCCTCGCTGGTGGGGGTGGACAGCCATGGCGTGCGGCTGACCGAGCATTATTGCAACATGCTGGCCGGTGGCCGGCTCAACAAAGACCCGCAGCTCAAGGTCAATATCACCGCCGCGGGCAGTGCCATGGTCGATGGCGATGACGGGCTGGGCCATTATGCGGCCTATAAAGCCGTCGAAGTCGGCATCGAACTCGCCCAACAGGCCGGCGTCGGCGCGGTGGGCATTGCCCATTCCTCCCATCTGGGCGCGGCGGGGGCCTATGCGCTGGCCGGGGCCGAGCGGGGCTTTGTCACCTTCGCCACCACCAATACCGATTCCATGGTGGCGCTGTTCGATGGCGCGCAGCGCTTCCACGGCACCAATCCGCTGGCCTTTGCCGCGCCGGTGCCTGATAGCGCGCCCTGGCTACTCGACATGGCGACCTCGTCGATTCCGATGAACCGGGTGCTGCTGCACCGCTCGCTCGGGCTCGAACTGCCGGCCGGCATTGCCGCCGACAAGGATGGGCATCCGGCCACCGACCCCAATGTGGTGGATATGCTGCTGCCGCTGGGCGGGGCCGATTATGGCTATAAGGGCGCGGCTCTGGCCGGGGTGGCGACTTTGTTCTCGGCGCTGCTGACCGGCACCACGCTGGATAGCGATTTCATCCCGATGTATGGCGGCGACGACGTGTCCACGCCGCGCAATATGGGCCATTTCGTGCTGGTCATCGATCCCGGCAAATTCGTTGGCCGCGAGCTGTTCGGCCTGATGATCACTCGCTATCTGGCCAGCCTGCGCAGCGCCGCCGTGCGCCCCGGCGCCGAGCGCGTCATGGCCCCGGGCGATCGCGAATGGGAAGAAAAAGCCCGCCGACAGGCCGAAGGCGTGCCGGTCGACCCCGATACGATCCGCTTTCTGGGGCTCTAGCCTCACGCATCCGTTCCCAACCTTACCAAGTCCTAACGTGAACGCAGCGTCGCAACGTATTATCGTGCGACGAACGGAAATGCGGAGTGCGGACGGCTTGAAGAGTTTGGCAAAATGGCTGGTGGCGTTGCTCGTGCTGGGGGGCGTCGGGCTTGGCGCGTGGTGGTATTTCCTCGCCGCGCCCAAGGCGGCGACGTTGCCCAGCACGGTGGTGGTCGGGCGCGGCAATATCGAGCAGACGGTGCTGGCCTCGGGCGTGCTGGAGGCCAATTCGCTGGTCAGCGTCGGCGCCGAAGTGTCGGGCCGCATCGAGGCCGTGCATGTGGTGCTGGGGCAGGACGTCAAGAAAGGCGATCTGATCGTCGAGATCGACAGCCTCGATCAGGAAAACGCCATCAAGACGGCGCAGGCCGTGCTGGCCGGCATCCAGGCGCAGCAGCGCAATCAGCAGGCCAGCCTGCTCAAGGCGCAAGCGGCGCTGGCGCGCAGCACCCAGCTCAGCGCCAATAGCCTCGTTTCGCAAACCGATCTCGAAACCGCGCAGGCGGCGGTGGATTCGGCGCAGGCGCAGATCGACCAGCTTGATGCGCAGATCGCCCAGTCCCAGCTCAGCGTTGAATCGGCCGAGCTCAACCTCGCCCGCACCCGCATCGTCGCCCCCAGCGCCGGCACCATCGTGGCGCTGCTGGTCGATGAGGGCCAGACCGTCAATGCCAGTTCCGCCATTCCCACCATCGTCAAGATCGCCGATCTCGACACCATGGTGATCAAGGCCGAAATTTCCGAGGCCGATGTGGTGCGCGTCGCGGCCGGGCAGCGGGTGTATTTCACCATTCTGGGCGAGCCCGATCGCAAGATCGACGCCACTCTGCGCGAGGTCGAGCCAGCCCCGACCTCGATCAGCTCGGACACGGCGTCGACCGACAGCGCGGTCTATTACAACGGGTTGTTCGACGTGCCCAATCCCGATCACCGGCTGCGCATTTCGATGACAGCGCAGGTGACCATCGTGCTCGACGAGGTCGAGGATGCGCTGGTGCTGTCCTCCGGTCTGGTGACGCGCAGGGACCCCCAGGGCAATGCCATGGTGGCGGTCTATGATCCGGCGACCGAACAGATCGAACCACGCAAAATCGAAATCGGCCTCAACAACAATGTCATGGCCGAAATCAAAAGCGGGCTCAGCGAGGGCGAGCAGGTGGTCAGCGGGGCCGCCCCGGCCCTGCGCCAGGGCGGCCAGGCGGGTGGCGGCGGTGCGCGCTTTGGCGGCCCCGGCCTGCGCATCGGCGGCTGACCGTGACAGACCCCATCATCTCGCTGCGTGGCTTGAGCCGCAGTTTCCAGACCGGCGCCGAGGCGGTGACCGTGCTCAAGGATGTCGATCTCGATATCCATCAGGGCGAGCTAGTCGCCATTATCGGTCAGTCCGGCTCGGGCAAGTCGACGCTGATGAATATCCTCGGCTGTCTCGACCGGGCCACCTCCGGCACCTATAAATTTGCCGGCCAGGAGGTCAGCAAGCTCGGCCCCGATGCGCTGGCCGAGCTGCGCCGCGAGCATTTCGGCTTCATCTTCCAGCGCTATCAGCTGCTCGCCGATCTCGATGCGGTGGGCAATGTGGAAATGCCGGCGATCTATGCCGGGGTCGATGGCGCGGCGCGGCGGCAGCGGGCGATCGATCTGCTGACAAGGCTGGGGCTGGGTGATCGCCTGACCCACCGGCCCAATGCCCTCTCGGGTGGTCAGCAACAGCGCGTCAGCGTGGCGCGGGCGCTGATGAATGGCGGCGAGGTGATCCTCGCCGATGAGCCCACCGGGGCGCTGGATTCGCGCAGCGGCAAGGAGCTGATGGCGCTGCTCGGCGAATTGCATCGCGACGGCCACACCATCATCATCGTCACCCATGATCCGCTGATCGCGGCGCAGACCCAGCGCGTCATCGAGATTTCCGACGGCCAGATCATCGCCGACCGGCGCAATAGCGACGCTACCCGATCCGACCGCACCAACGACCCCATCCGCCGCATCGCCCGCTGGCGCGAAGGCTTTGATCGCGGCGCCGAAGCCTTGCGCATGGCGCTGCGGGCCATGGTGGCGCACAAGCTGCGCACCTTCCTCACCATGCTCGGCATCATCATCGGCATCGCCTCGGTGGTCAGCGTCGTGGCGCTGGGGCAGGGCAGTCAGCAGACCGTGCTGGAAAACATCGCCTCCATCGGCACCAACACCATCAATATCTATCCGGGCAGCGGCTTTGGCGACCGGCGCAGCAATCGCATCCAGACCCTGTTGCCCTCCGACGCCGAGGCGCTGGCCAGCCAGCCCTATGCCGACAGCGTCTCGCCGCAGGTCTCCGCCAATGCCACGGTGCTGTATCGCAGCACCTCGTCCAATGCCTCCATCACGGGGGTCGGCGAAGGCTATTTCCAGGTCAATGGCCGGACCTTCGCGCAGGGCGTCGGCTTCAACGACACCAGCATCACCCAGCGCACACAGGAAGCGGTGATCGACGGCAATGCGCGCGACGCCATTTTCATCAATGGCGAGGACCCGATCGGGCAGGTCATCATGCTGGGCAAGGTGCCGGTTCGGGTGATTGGCGTGGTGGAAAATGTCACCGGCTTCGGGCCCGGCGGCAACAGCGCCAATGTCTATGTGCCCTATACCACGGCGATGGATCGCATTCTGGGCGTGTCCTATCTCGGCTCCATCGCCTTGCGGGTGAGCGATGATTTCGACATGGCCCAGGCCGAGGCCGAAATCACCGAATTGCTGACCCGGCTGCATGGCGGCAAGACCGATTTCTTCCTGCAGAACACCGCCACCATCCGCGACACCATCCAGTCGACCTCGGCCACGCTGACGCTGCTGATTTCCACCATCGCCGTGATCTCGCTGGTGGTGGGCGGCATCGGGGTGATGAACATCATGCTGGTCAGTGTCTCCGAGCGCACCAAGGAGATCGGCATCCGTATGGCCGTCGGTGCCCGCCGCGGCGACATCATGCGGCAATTCCTCATCGAGGCGGTGCTGGTGTGCTTTGTCGGCGGCGCCGCCGGCGTCGGTCTGAGCTTCGGCCTCGGCCACGCGCTCACCCTGCTGGTCGAGGGCGCTCGGCTCAGCTACTCCACCGAATCGATCCTGCTCGCCATCGCCTCCGCCAGCCTGATCGGCGTGGTCTTCGGCTTCATGCCAGCCCGGTCGGCAGCACGGATGGACCCGGTGGAAGCATTGGCGCGGGAGTAATCTGGGGGCCTACAGGGTGGTTGGGATGAGATCTTCTTTCGTCCTGATCATCCGCTGAGTTCCCAGTCGACACCCTCCCCCTTGCGGGGAGGGATCAAGGGTGGGGGTCGGCTAGCCTCGATCATCGGGGCTCTCGCACCCCCTCCCGGCTCGATGACGGAGTTAGCAAGGGCTAACTCCTATCTCGCTCTCCCTCCCCGCAAGGGGGAGGGTGACACCGTGGCTGTGGCTCCTCTTTCTTCCCTTCTCCCCTTGAGGGAGAAGGTGCCCGAAGGGCGGATGAGGGGTCGCTTTAATTGGCCTCAAAGCATGGGCACCCGCCGCCCCTCACCCCATTCTTCCGTCGAACGCCCCCAGCGTTGCCCATCCGCCACTCCGCCCGCCGCATCGTCCCCCGCCACCCTCGCCAAACTTGTGCCACCTGCGCCCCCACCCTAAACTCGACATGATGTGATCGCTTTGTGATCGAGCGAGCCATGTCGGCGCAGTCGGGGCGGAAGGTGTTTAACCAAATCTTCTATTCTGATGGAATAATTTATGCTTCTGCCTCAGATGGTTGAAGCGTAACGGGCGGGAATTAGTCCACTGCATATCGCGCGGTTAGTAACGAGTATTGGCGCTTTGTGCGTTGCCACGGCCGGTCTGGGCCTGGCGACGATGCCGGCGCTCGCGTTTGAAATTTTTGGCCTCAAGCTGTTCGAGGACCAGAGCGAGATCGATGCGGAGGCGGTGATTACCGATCCGCAGCCCTACACAGTCAGCATCACCGTCAACGCCACCGGCACGGTCGAAACCGCCGTGCGCAACGCTTCGGCGCTGCTCGCCGACGAGGCCGAGCCGGCCTCGGGCGCGGCGGGTTTGCTGGCCAAGGCGCGGGGCGATTATCGCCGCATCATCGCGGCGCTCTACAATGAAGGCCATTACGGCGGCACCGCCAGCATTCGCGTCGGTGGCGTCGAAGCGGCCAATCTGCCGCCCGATATCGATCTGCCCGATCCGGTGGATGTGGCCATCGTGGTCGATCCGGGTCCGCTATTCCATTTCAATAGCGTCAATAGCGTCAATATCGTCAATCAGGCGCTGCCGACTTCCGACCCCGACGATCAGGTCGATCCGCCCTTGAGCCGCGGTTTCGGCAGTGGTGAAGTCGCCCGCTCGTCGGTGATCCTCGCCGCCGAACAGTTGACGCTCGAAGCCTGGCGCCAGCAGGGCCACGCCAAGGCGGTGATCCTCAGCCGTGACGTGGTGGCCGATCACGCCACCAACACCGTCGACGTCACCATCACGGTCAATCCCGGCCCGCGCGCCGCGTTTGGCGCGGTGACGGTGACCGGCACCGAGAATATGGACCCCGACTTCGTGCGCCGGCAGACCGGCCTGACCGAGGGCGAGGAATATGATCCCGATGAGCTGAAGCTGGCGCAAAAGCGCCTCGACCGCTTGGAAGTGTTCCGGGCGGCGCGGCTTGAAGCTGCCGACGACATCGGGGCTGACGGGCTGCTGCCGTATAATCTGATCGTGCAGGAACTGGCCGGACGGCGCTTCGGCGTTGGCGCCACCTATTCCAGCATCGATGGGCTGGGGCTTGAGGCCTATCATCTGTGGCGCAATCTGTTCGGCCAGGCCGAGCGACTGCGGCTCGACGCCAAGGTGGCCAGCATTGCCTGGCCAATCGACACGACGCAGTTCGACTATTTCTTCGGTGGCACCTTCACCAAGCCGGGCGTCTTCACCCCCGACACCGATTTCGTCGCGTCGGTCTCGGCCGAGCGCACCATCTATCCGACCTATACCGAAACCTCGGCTGCGGGCCGGGCCGGGCTGACCCATATTTTTTCCGATGAGATCAGCTTCGAGGGCGGGGCGCAGTTCGAAATCAACCGCTTCGACGACGCCTTTGGCACGCGCGACTTCAAGACGGCCGGGCTCTATTCCGGCGCGGTGCTGGATTTCCGCAACGACAAGGTCAATGCCACCCAGGGCTGGTATCTGGCCGGCACGCTGGACCCGTTCTACGAATTCCATTTCGGCAATGCCGGGGTGCAGGCGACCGTCGAGGGCCGTACCTATTTCGGCTTTGGCGAAGACGATCCCTATGTGCTGGCGGCGCGCTTCAAGGCGGGCGTGCTGGTGGGGCCGGACCTGGCCGAAATCCCGCCCGACAAGCTGTTCTTTGCCGGCGGTGGCGGCTCGGTGCGCGGCTATGGCTTTAAATCCATCGGCGTCGATGACGGCATGGGCAAGGTGACCGGCGGGCGCTATCTGCTCGAAGCCTCGCTCGAAGCCCGCGCCAAGGTCACCAATGATATCGGCGTGGTCGGCTTCGTCGATGGCGGCTATGTGGCGGCCGACGTGTTCCCGAGCATTGACGACCTGCGCATCGGCGCGGGCGTCGGCGTGCGCTATTTCACCGGGTTGGGGCCGCTGCGGCTCGATCTGGCATTGCCGCTCAACAAGCGGGCCGGCGACCCCGATTATGCCATTTATGTCGGCATAGGGCAGGCATTCTGATGATGCGTTTATCCGCAAAGCCACGGCGGCTGCTGATCGCCGGTCTGGTACTATTGGGGCTGGCCGTGCCGGCCGTTATCGTCGCGCAGGATGTGCTGACGATGGACAACCAGGAACAGAAAGACTGGCTGACCAGCTTTGTCGAGGAACGCCTGTCGACCCCCGAGCGGCAGATCCGGCTCTCCAATATCGACGGTATTCTCGGCTCCGACGTGTCGGTGCGCCAGATCACCATTTCGGACACCGAAGGGGTGTGGCTGCAGGTCAATAACGCGACGCTGAACTGGAATCAGGCAGCGCTGTTTTTCGGCCGGCTCGAAGTCAAATCGCTCAAGGCCGACTCCATCGACTACCTCCGCAACGCGATGCCGGCCGAAACCGGCGTCGACCTGCCGGCGCCCGAAGCCGGTGGCGGTTTTGCCATCCCCGAATTTCCGGTCGCGGTCATTCTCGAAGAGCTGAGCATTCCCTCGGTGAGTTTCGGCGCTTCGGTGTTCGGACTGGCGGCGGAAGTCTCGCTTGTCGGTGCGCTGACGCTGGACGGTGGCAACCTCGATACCAGTCTCGATATCGAGCGGCTCGATGGGCCGGGCGGTACGCTCAAACTGGCAGCAAACTACCAGCATGCTGCAAGCACGATCTTGCTGGATCTGGCCCTGGTGGAGCCGGAAAATGGCGTCATCGCCAATCTGCTCAACATCGAAAATCGCCCGGCGGTGACGCTGACGCTGAACGGTAGCGGCCCGGTCACCGAGCTGCGCACCGAGCTGGCGCTCGCCGCCAATGGCCAGACCGCGCTCTCCGGCGTGGCGACGATCAACCAGCAATCCGCTGGCATCGCTGTCGCCGCCGATCTGCGTGGGCCGCTAGCGACGCTGATCGCCGAGCCCTATCGCCCCTTCTTCGGCGCCGAAACCGCCTTGTCCGCCAATGGCTTGCTCCGCACTGGCGGTGGCATCACCCTCAATCAGCTCAAGCTGACCGGCGGGCAATTGGCACTCGACGCCGCCGCCGAAATCACCCCGGACAACTTCCTCAAGGCGCTCAAACTCGATGCCGTGATCGCCGATACGGCTGGCAATCCGGTGATCTTGCCGGTTCCCGGTAGCGCGACAAAGCTAGCCGATGGTCAGCTGCATATCGATTTTGGCAGTGACGGTTCGGAGAACTGGACCTCCACGGTCGCGGTCAATGGCTTCGCCATGCCGGGCTTTGCCGCCCAAAAACTCGATTTCAGCATTGGCGGCATTGCTGCCAATCTTGCTGACCCTTCCAGCCGCCGCGTAACCTTCAATGGCGACGGCGCGCTGACTGGTATCGACGCCGACGAAGCGGTCGAAGCCGCGCTGGGCGACAGCATCGGTTTGGGCGTTGCCGGGCTGTGGAATGCCGGTTCGCCCATCGAGCTGGCGCAGTTGCGCGTAGCCGGCGGCGTGCTCTCGGCTTCGCTGTCGGGCCTGCTCGATGGTCTTGATTTTGCAGGCGATATTGACCTGCAGACCGCCAGCATCGCGCCGTTTTCGTCGCTGGCTGGCCGCGATCTGACAGGCCAATTGGCGCTCAAGGCCAATGGCCGGATCATGCCGCTGAGCGGTGGCTTCGACCTGACTTTGGATGGCACCGGCACCGATCTGGCCATTGCCGACGACGTCGTGGACCGCCTGCTGACCGGCGACGTCGCCGTCTCCGGCCGGATCGCGCGCACCGAAGTTGGCCTCAGCGCCGACGCCTTCCGCATCGCCAATGATCAGGTTCAACTCAACGCAAATGGCAGCTATTCCAACGCGTTAGCCGATTTCCTGTTCAGCGTCGACCTCGCCGATCTGGCGCTGCTCTCTGACGAAGCCAGCGGTAAACTCTCCATCATCGGCACCGCCAAAGGCGCCGACAGTGTCATCGATCTCAAGCTCGACGCCACTGTCCCTACCGGCACTTTGGCCGACCGCAGCCTGCGCAATGCGGCGCTGGGTTTCGCCGGCCGCTACAATATTGATCGCCTCGACGGCAAGCTCAGCGGCGCCGCCGATCTCGACGGCCATCGCGCCAGCCTGGGCGGCGACGTCACCGTTGATGTCACCGGACAGGCGCTGCGCAATCTCGATTTCGCCGTCGCCGGCACCAGCATTCGCGGTGGGGTAACCCGCACCGGCGACACCGGCCTGCTGAACGGCAATCTCACCGCCGTGTCGCCCGATATCGCTGTGGCCGCCGCGCTGGCGCTGCTCGATGCGCGCGGCGCGATCAATGCCGAAATCATTCTGGCCGGCGTCGAAGACAAGCAGGGCGCCAGCGTCCGTGCCGACGTTAAGGGCTTGGTGGTCAACGACAATATTCGTGTTGGTTCGGCTGACATCCAGGCGGCGGTCGGCGATCTGTTCGGCGTGCCGATGGTCGATGGCACCGCCAATGCGCGCAATGTCGCTGCCGCCGGCGTCGAGATTGCCACCCTCACCGCCAAGGCCAATCAGAGTGGCGATACCACGGCTTTCGATGCGCAGGCCGCGCTAACGCTGGGCACCAATATCGACGTGGCCGGTTCGCTGACCCCGATTGCCAATGGCTATCGGCTGGGGCTGGATCGGGCGCAATTGCAGCAGGGGCAGTTGTCCGCCCGGCTGGCGCAGCCCACCGTTTTGCAGGTGGCCGGCAGCAATGTCGCCATCGACAATGTGCGCTTCGATGTGGGCTCGGGCTCGATCACCGCCTCTGGCTCGGCCGGCGATGTGCTTGATATTGCACTCGATATTACGGCGCTGCCGCTCAATATCGCCAATACCATCATGCCCGAATTGGGGCTGGCCGGCACCATCAATGGCCGCGCCACCGTCTCGGGCACTGGCGCCGATCCGCGCGTTGCCTTCGAGGCGCGCGCCGATGGCGTCAACGCCGCTGCCATCAAGGAATTCGGCATCGCACCCATCGGCGCCACGGCCAGCGGCAGCTTCAGGGACAATGCGGTGACGCTGTCGGCGCTCAGCGCCAATGGGGCCGGCGGGTTGACCATCACCGGATCCGGCACAGTGCCGCTCAGCGGCGGCGGTCTGGCCGTTGCTGTCAAGGGTTCGGCGCCGCTGGTGCTGGCCAATCGCTTCGTCGCCGAGCGCGGCGGCCAGTTCAGCGGTACGGCCAATCTCGACGCCCGCGTCAGCGGCAGTATCGCCAGCCCGCAATTTGCCGGTACGGTGACGACCAGTGGTTCGGGCTATACCGATCCCGAACTCAATCTGCGCCTGCAGAACATCACCGGCTCGGCGAGCCTGAGTGGCACCAGCCTGGTGATCAACAGCCTCAACGCCGGCCTCTCCACCGGTGGCAGCGTCTCGGCTTCCGGCAGCGTGGGTCTCACCGGCGGTTTCCCGGCAGACATTCGCGTGGTGGCCAATTCGGCGCGTTATGCCGATGGCACGATGTTCGTCGCCACGGTGTCCGGTGGGCTGGCGCTGACCGGCAACCTCACCGGTTCACCCTTGCTGGCCGGCACGCTCAATGTCGAAAAAGCCGATATCACCATTCCCGATAATCTCGGCGGTGGGGCCGAGCTGGTTGATGTGCGCCATCGCAACGCCCCAGCCAGCGTCAACCAGACCCTGGCGCGCGCCAAGGTGGATCAATTCACCAACGCGCCGACTCCACAGACGCGTCCGAGCGGGTTGCTGCTCGACCTGACGGTCAATGCGCCCAACCAGATTTTCATTCGCGGCATGGGGCTCGACGCCGAAGTGGGCGGCTCGGTGGTGCTCAAGGGGCCAGTCAACAATATCCAGCCGGTGGGCGGCTTCTCGCTCAATCGCGGGCGGCTGTCGATTTTGGGGCAGCGGATCAATTTCCAGTCGGGCACGGTGACCTTGGTCGGCGATCTCGATCCATTCATCGATTTCCTTGCCACCACCGAGGGGCAGGACATCACGGTCAATGTGATCGTGCAGGGCCGCGTCTCCGATCTGCGCATCGAATTCGGCTCCAGCCCGCAAATGCCGCAGGATGAAGTGCTGGCGCGGCTGCTATTCAATCGCTCGATGGGCGAGCTGTCGCCGATGCAGTTGGCCAAGCTGGCCGGCGCAGCAGCCGAGCTGGTGGGCGGTGGCGGCAATAGCTCGCTGATGGACAGTATTCGCGGCGCGGCGGGCCTCGCCGATCTCGATCTGGTCACCGACGACAAGGGCAATGCCGCTGTGCAGGCAGGCACCTATCTCGATGACAATATCTATCTGGGCGTCACCGCTGGCGCCAATGGCCAGAACAAGGTGACGATCAACCTCGACGTGACCAACGACCTCAAGGTCACCGGCGCGGCCGGACAGGACGGCAATTCCAGCCTCGGGGTGTTTTATGAGCGGGATTATTAGGGTCTGGTGAGTTTTGGGCTTCGTCTTGGGAGCTTGCCCCACTCAAGGCCGGGATGACACCGCGTTTAGATGCGGGAATTATGCAACGGGCTAGCCCTTGCGCCACGCCCCATTGACCGTCAGGATCAAGCCAACATGGAGGCCGGCATGGACTACCAGATCATCGCGCAAGCCAAGAACGTTCCGCAGGCCATGGCATTGGCCGTGGCGTTGCGGGCCTATGGGTTCCACCCGCTCGAACAGGGCGATGGCGGCTTGCCCGGGGTGTCGAATCTGTTCGGTCCCGAAGGGGTTCCGGTGCAGGTGCCGGAAGACGAAGCGGCGGATGCAACTGTTCTGGTGGTAGAGTTGCTCAAGGAAATGGCCGATTCTACCCCCTAAAAACTGCCACATTGGTCAGGCTTGCTGTACTGGTGCGGTTGAACGCAGCGCGGTCCTTAGCTATAAGCCAGCCAAGCTGTTAACAAAAATTAAGCCTTAGGGCAGGAGCTCTCTCATGATGGATTGGATGCGCGGATCGTTGTCCGCGGTAGGCGTGGTGGCAATCGCCGTCGTGCTGGCAGCGTGCCAGTCCACCGGTTCCAATACAGCCAACCTCAACACGATCGGCGCGCCATCGCAGTTGCAGCCGGTGCAGAGTTCGACGGTGCAGCAGGGTACCCTGCCGGCCATTGGCGCCACCGGCACTCCGGCACCGGGCCTGTCGGGCCAGCCTATTCTGGGCGGCGTTCCGGCCAACTCGACCGGTATTGCCAGCCTGCCCAGCGCCAATCCGGGCAGCTCCATCGTCTCGCTCGATCCGCTGGCCCAGCCCGTCGCGGGCGGCATGAGTGCCGGCCCTGAAGGCACCTGGAACGTGGTGGCTGGCGCCGCCACCTGCCGCATCAACCTGCCGATGACCTCCAAGACCGGCACCAGCTACTACCGCGCGTCGGCCCCGGGCTGCACCGTGCCGCAGATCGCTTCGGTCGCCGGCTGGCAGCAGGTCGGCAGCCAGCTCCAGCTTTATGATGAGAACGGCAATATCGCGGCCTTCCTCGCCCCCAGCGGCGGCCGCTATATCGGCACCATGGGCGGTGGCCAGGCCATCTCCATGTCGCGCTAAGTCATTGCGGAAGCCGGCCGAGAGGCCGGCTTCTTGCTTTTTGCCGCCGCTTTCCGCACATGTGCAGCCGACCTCATGGTGAGCCACCACGCGGTCACGCCACAATTGTGCCCCGACCTCGTCCGCTCGCGATGAGGTCCACTTTGAGAATTCGCATCCTTGAACTCCCAGGCTTCCATTCCGGCCGGTAGCACCGCCCCCGTCAGCGCCGCCTATGCGGATTTGGCGGCGCGTGGCGTCTTGCAGGCCGATCCGGCGCAGCGCGACGCCGCGGCGCTGCTCGATACTGTGCTGGCCGGGCTTGTCGCCGAACGGCCCCGGCGGCTGTTGGGCAAGTTCTTCAAGCCCGAGCCAGTGCGCGGGCTCTATCTCCATGGCGAGGTGGGGCGCGGCAAGACCATGCTGATGGACCTGTTCTTTGCCGCAGTGCCGATCAAACAGAAGCGGCGGGTGCATTTCCACGAATTCATGGACTCCATCCATGCCGGCATGGCGGCGTTCCGCAAGAGCGCCAAGGGCAAGGATGCCGATCCGGTGGAAGCCGTGGTCAAACCGTTGCTCAGGTCGGGCCTGCGCCTGCTGTGCCTCGATGAATTTCACGTGCATGACATCACCAATGCCATGCTGCTGTATCGGCTGTTCGACAAGCTGTTCGCCCATGGCGTGACGCTTGTGGCGACGTCCAATGTGCTGCCCGACGATCTCTACCGCGATGGCCTCAACCGGCAGCTTTTCCTGCCGTTCATCGCGCTGCTCAAGCAATATACCGTGATCGCGGCGCTGCCGGCAGAGCGGGACTATCGGCGGATGAAATTTGCCGGTCAGCATGTCTATGCCTTCGGGACAGGACCTGACGCCCGCGCCGAAATGGACCGGCTGTGGCTGCGCATCACCGGCGGCGAGCCTGGGGCGCCCGGCGTTGTGGACAGCATCGGACGGAAAATCGTCGTGCCGCTGGTCGCCATGGGCGCAGCGCGCTTCAACTTTGCCGATCTCTGCGAAAAGCCGCTCGGCTCGCGCGATTTCGTCCGCATCGCCCATCAGTTCGATTCGATCATCATCGATGGCGTGCCGCAGATGGATCGCACCAAATCGGATGCGGCCAAGCGCTTCATCCTGCTGATCGACAATCTCTATGATCGCGGCGTCAAGCTGGGCGCCAGCTTTGCCGTGCCGCTGGAACAACTGGGGCACGACCAGCGCACCGCCTTTGAATTCCAGCGCACAATCTCCCGGCTGACCGAGATGCAGTCCGAGGAATATCTGGAAAAAGCCCTGCGCGACACCCCGAGCGACGCGGTGAACTGACCCAACCCCGACGCGGCGGCTGTGGCATCAAAGGGACCGCCATTCGGGCGTAGCCCGCATGGCCTTCTCGCCTAAAATCGCTCCACTGGAGCGATTTTCCCTTTGGGAGGGCTCGAAGCTTGCCCAATCGGCACCACCCCTTCGCCCATCAGCAAGGCCCAATCCGCCCTTTAGACGAACGGTTCACTTGCCCCTCATGACGTGGGGGGCTAAGAGGTGCGCCAATTCAACGCAGTCTGGGATGAAGACTTATGGCGCGCAAGAAGATCGCTCTTATCGGCTCGGGTCAGATTGGCGGTACGCTCGCCCATCTCGCCGCTCTCAAGGACCTCGGCGACATCGTATTGTTCGATATCGTTGACGGGGTGCCCCAGGGCAAGGCGCTCGATATCTCCCAGTCGGCTCCGGTAGAGGGCTATGACGCCCGCATCACCGGCACCTCCAAATACGAAGATCTGGCGGGCGCTGACGTGGTCATCGTCACCGCCGGCGTGCCGCGCAAGCCGGGCATGAGCCGCGACGACCTGCTCGAAATCAACCTCAAGGTGATGGAGCAGGTAGGCGCAGGCATTGCCAAATATGCCAAGGACGCCTTCGTCATCTGCATCACTAACCCGCTCGACGCGATGGTCTGGGCGCTGCAGAAGTTCTCTGGCCTGCCCACCAACAAGGTGATCGGCATGGCCGGCGTGCTGGACAGCTCGCGTTTCTGCCATTTCATCGCCGACGAGCTTGGCGTGTCCGTTCAGGACGTCAATGCCTTCGTGATGGGCGGCCATGGCGACACCATGGTGCCGCTGGCCCGCTACTCGACCGTCGCCGGCATCCCGCTCACCGACATCGTCAAGATGGGCTGGATGAGCAAGGAGCGCCTCGAAGAAATCATCCAGCGCACCCGCGATGGCGGCGCCGAGATCGTCGGCCTGCTCAAGACCGGTTCGGCCTTCTACGCTCCTGCCACTTCGGCCATCGCCATGGCCGAGAGCTACCTCAAGGACAAGAAGCGCGTGCTGCCCGCTGCCGCCTATCTGGATGGCCAGTATGGCGTGAAGGGCACCTATGTCGGCGTGCCGGTGGTCATCGGCGCCGGTGGCGCCGAGAAGGTCATCGAGATTTCGCTGAACTCGGCGGAGCAGAAGGCATTCGACAAGTCGGTTGCCTCGGTCGAAGGCCTGATCGACGCCTGCAAGAAAATCGCGCCCAAGCTGGCGTAACCGCACATTTTACGTCGGATTGTCGTCTCCTCCCCGTAGGGGGAGGGGCGGCAGACTGAATGGCCCGGGCTACCAGTCGGGCAGCAGAATTTCACCCATAAAGGGGACTTTGAATGAACATCCATGAACATCAGGCCAAAGAGCTGCTGAAGTCGTATGGCGCGCCGGTTGCGGCGGGCGTGGCGATCTTCTCGGCCGACGACGCTGCTGCGGCTGCCCAGTCGCTGCCGGGTCCGCTCTATGTGGTCAAGAGCCAGATCCACGCCGGTGGGCGCGGCAAGGGCAAGTTCAAGGAGCTCGGCCCCGATTCCAAGGGCGGCGTGCGTCTCGCCAAGACCATCGACGAGGTCGTGGCCTTCTCCAAGGAAATGCTGGGCAACACGCTGGTGACCAAGCAGACCGGCGACGCCGGCAAGCAGGTCAATCGCCTCTATATCGAAGACGGCGCCGACATTGCCCGCGAGCTGTATTGCTCGCTGCTGGTCAATCGTGAGAGCGGCCGGGTCTCCTTCGTGGTTTCCACCGAAGGCGGCATGGACATCGAGGCCGTGGCCGAGCACACGCCGGAAAAGATCATCACCGTCGATATCGATCCGGACACCGGCGTGACCGCAGCCGATGTGGCCACCATCGTTGGCGCGCTGGCGCTCGATGGCGATGCCAAGGCCGATGCCACCACGCTGTTCCCGATCCTCTACAAGGCGTTCACCGAAACCGACATGAGCCTGTTGGAAGTGAACCCGCTGATCGTGCTGACCGATGGTCACCTGCGCGTGCTCGACGCCAAGGTCAGCTTCGACAACAATGCCGCCTTCCGCCACGACGAGCTGAAGCCCCTGCGTGACCTCTCCGAGGAAGACGCCAAGGAAATCGAAGCCTCGAAGTATGATCTCGCCTATGTCGCCCTCGACGGCAATATCGGCTGCATGGTCAATGGCGCCGGTCTGGCCATGTCCACCATGGACATCATCAAGCTCTACGGCGCCGAGCCGGCAAACTTTCTCGACGTTGGTGGCGGTGCCTCCAAGGAGAAGGTGACGGCGGCGTTCAAGATCATCACGGCCGATCCGGCGGTGAAGGGCATCCTGGTCAACATCTTCGGCGGCATCATGCGCTGCGACGTCATTGCCGAAGGCGTGATCGCTGCGGTCAAGGAAGTCGGCCTGCAGGTGCCGCTGGTGGTGCGTCTCGAAGGCACCAACGTCAAGGAAGGCAAGGCCATCCTCAATCAGTCCGGCCTCAACGTCATCTCCGCTGATGACCTCGATGACGCGGCGCAGAAAATCGTCGCTGCCGTCAAGTCCGCTGCCTAACGCCCTGCAAGAGAGACCAAACCAATGTCGATTCTCGTCAATAAAGACACCAAGGTTCTCGTTCAGGGCCTGACCGGCAAGACCGGCACCTTCCATACCGAGCAGGCACTGGCCTATTACGGCACCAAGATGGTCGGTGGCACCCATCCTAAGAAGGGCGGCGAGTCCTGGTCGTCGGGCGTTGATGGCACCCAGCTGCCGATCTTTGCCTCGGTAGCCGAGGGCAAGGAACGCACTGGCGCCAATGCTTCGGTGATCTATGTGCCGCCTCCGGGCGCTGCCGCTGCCATCGAAGAAGCCATCGACGCGGAAATCCCGCTGATCGTCTGCATCACCGAAGGTATTCCGGTGCTCGATATGGTGCGGGTCAAGGCCAAGCTGGCCAAGTCCAAGTCGCGCCTGCTTGGCCCGAACTGCCCGGGCGTGCTGACGCCGGAAGAATGCAAGATCGGCATCATGCCGGGCTCGATCTTCTCCAAGGGTTCGGTGGGCATTGTTTCGCGCTCCGGCACTCTTACCTATGAAGCCGTGTTCCAGACCACCAATGAAGGCCTGGGCCAGACCACCGCTGTCGGTATCGGCGGCGACCCGGTCAAGGGCACCGAATTCATCGACATGCTGGAAATGTTCCTCGCTGACGAAGCCACCAAGTCGATCATCATGATCGGCGAAATCGGTGGTTCGGCTGAAGAAGACGCCGCCCAGTTCCTGATCGATGAAGCCAAGCGCGGCCGCAGCAAGCCGATGGCTGGCTTCATCGCTGGCCTCACTGCACCTCCGGGTCGCACCATGGGTCATGCTGGCGCCGTAATTTCAGGCGGTAAGGGCGGGGCGGAAGACAAGATTGCCGCGATGGAAGCTGCGGGCATCCGCATGTCGAAGTCGCCGGCCCGAATCGGCCGCACCCTGAGCGAACTGCTCAAGGGCTAAGTCTGCCGTGCTTTCGCCTCCCGGCGATGCTGCGCAGATCACGATTAGATGAGCGGCGGCGCCGGGTGGCGGCGCCGCAAGTCTTAACAAGATACAAAGGATATGCAGTCACTATCCCCGAAAATTGTGACTGTTGAGATCAGGCCGCAGGCCGGTTCATTGAGAAGGATGGCGGGGCGTGGGCCTCGCATAAAAACGCGATGACACGACAGGAAAAGAACGACACGTTCTTGCTGACCTCGTTCCTCTATGGTGGGAACGCCGACTACATCGAGCAGCTCTATGCCCGCTACCGGA
This sequence comes from Devosia sp. A449, assembly GCF_054489375.1. Taxonomy (NCBI): domain Bacteria; kingdom Pseudomonadati; phylum Pseudomonadota; class Alphaproteobacteria; order Hyphomicrobiales; family Devosiaceae; genus Devosia; species Devosia sp. A449. Next base: position 448,575 of record NZ_JBTMWU010000003.1, read on the forward strand.
CCGATCCGTCCAGCGTGGATGAGACCTGGCAGAGCTTCTTCTCCAAACTCGGCGACGGCGACGGCGTTGCCGAGCAGAACGCCGAAGGTCCCAGCTGGGGCCGGGCGGACTGGCCGCAGAGCGCCAAGGGCGAGCTGATCAGCGCGCTGGATGGTGACTGGGGCGACATTGCCGTCAAGGCCGAGAAGGCCATCGCCAAAAAGGCCGAGGCGCTCGGCGTCGCCAAGACCAGCGTCGCCGACGTGATGCAGGCGACCCGCGACTCGATCCGCGCCATCATGATGATCCGCGCCTACCGCATGCGCGGGCATCTGCATGCCGATCTCGATCCGCTCAAGATGATGGAAGAAGAGCCGGCGCCGGAACTCGATCCGGGCAGCTACGGCTTCACCGAGGCCGATTACAGCCGCAAGATCTTCATCGACAACTATCTCGGTCTTGAATACGCGACCCTTCCCGAGATGCTGGCGATCCTGCGCCGCACCTATTGCGGCACCGTCGGCATCGAATTCATGCACATGTCCGATCCTGAGGCCAAGCAGTGGATTCAGGAACGCATCGAAGGCCCGGACAAGGAAATCACCTTCACGCCCGAGGGCAAGAAGGCGATCCTGTCCAAGCTGATCGAGGCCGAAGGCTTCGAGAAGTTCATCGACGTCAAATATACCGGCACCAAGCGCTTCGGCCTTGATGGCAGCGAATCCACCATTCCGGCGCTTGAGCAGATCATCAAGCGCGGCGGTGCCCTGGGCATCAAGGACATCGTGCTGGGCATGGCTCACCGCGGGCGTCTCAACGTGCTGACTCAGGTGATGGCCAAGCCGCACCGCGCGCTGTTCCACGAATTCAAGGGCGGCGCCTTCTACCCCGACGACGTCGAGGGTTCGGGCGACGTGAAGTACCACCTGGGTGCCTCGTCTGACCGCGAGTTCGACGGCAACAAGGTTCACCTGTCGCTGACCGCCAATCCGAGCCATCTCGAAATCGTTGATCCGGTGGTGCTGGGCAAGTCCCGCGCCAAACAGGACCAGCATATTTCGCCCGATGGCAAGCTGGTCAACATGGACCAGGACGGTCGTCCCGACCGCTCCATGGTGCTGCCACTGCTGATCCATGGCGATGCCGCCTTTGCCGGGCAGGGCGTGATCGCCGAGTGCCTGGGCCTGTCGGGCCTCAAAGGGCACCGCACGGGTGGTTCGATCCACTTCGTGATCAACAACCAGATCGGCTTCACCACTTCGCCGATGTATTCGCGTTCGTCGCCCTATCCGACCGACGTCGCCAAGATGATCGAAGCGCCGGTGTTCCACGTCAACGGGGATGACCCGGAAGCCGTGGTGTTCGCCGCCAAGGTGGCGGTGGAATATCGCCAGAAGTTCGGCAAGCCGGTCGTCATCGACATGTTCTGCTATCGCCGCTTCGGCCACAACGAAGGCGACGAGCCCAGCTTCACCCAGCCGCTGATGTACTCCAAGATCCGCTCGCACAAGACGACGCTGGAGCTGTATTCGGACAAGCTGGTGGGCGAAGGCCTGCTGACGGCGGCCGAGGTCGACAAGCTCAAGGCCGATTGGCGCGCCACGCTCGAACGCGAGTTCGAGGCCGGGCAGGACTATCGTCCGAACAAGGCCGACTGGCTTGATGGCGCCTGGAAGGATTTCCGTCAGGCCGATCAGGAAGGGCCGCGTCGCGGCACTTCCGGGGTCGAGATGGACCGTCTGACCGCGATCGGCACCGCGCTGACCCGCGTGCCGGAAGGCTTCAACGTCCACCGTACGGTCAAGCGCTTCATGGATAACCGCCTGGCGGCGATCCAGTCCGGCGAAGGCATTGATTGGGCGACGGCGGAGGCCTTGGCCCTTGGCACGCTGGTGACCGATGGTCATCCGGTGCGCCTCAGCGGTCAGGACGTGGAACGCGGGACCTTCAGCCAGCGCCATTCGGTGCTGAATGATCAGCTCGTCGACAACAAGAGCTATACCCCGCTCAACAACCTCGCGCCGGACCAGAGCCGCTATGAGGTCATCAACTCGATGCTGTCCGAAGAGGCGGTGCTCGGGTTCGAATATGGCTACTCGCTGGCGGAGCCCAAGGCGCTGACCATCTGGGAAGCCCAGTTCGGTGACTTCGTCAACGGCGCCCAGGTGGTGATCGACCAGTTCATCAGCTCGGGCGAGCGCAAGTGGTTCCGCATGTCGGGCCTCGTGATGCTGTTGCCGCATGGCTATGAAGGGCAGGGCCCGGAGCATTCCTCGGCGCGTCCCGAGCGGTTCCTGCAGCTCTGCGCCGAAGACAATATGCAGGTCGCCAACTGCACCACGCCGGCCAACTATTTCCACATCCTGCGCCGGCAGGTGACCCGCGACTTCCGCAAGCCGCTGATCCTGATGACGCCCAAGAGCCTGCTGCGCCACAAGCGTGCCACCTCGGGGCTGGTCGAACTGGGGCCGGATTCCTGCTTCCATCGTCTGCTGTGGGACGATGCCGAAGCGCCGGGCGTGCCCAAGACGACCACCAAGCTGGTGGGCGACGACAAGATCCGTCGCGTCGTGCTGTGCACCGGCAAGGTCTATTACGACCTGCTGGAAGATCGCGAGAAGAAGGGCATCAACGATGTCTATCTGCTGCGCATCGAGCAGCTCTATCCGTTCCCGGCCAAGGCGCTGCTGGACGAATTGAGCCGCTTCCAGAATGCCGAGATCATCTGGTGTCAGGAAGAGCCCAAGAATATGGGTGCCTGGGCCTTCATTCAGCCCTATGTTGAGTGGGTCTTCGACCAGATGGGCCGTACCGGCCAGCGCGTGCGCTATACCGGTCGTCCGGCTTCGGCCTCCACTGCCACGGGTCTGATGCGGACCCATCTCGCCCAACTGCAGGCCTTCCTCGACGAAGCCCTCGGCAGCTAAAAGGACCAAACAATGTCGACTGAAATCCGCGTCCCCACTCTTGGCGAAAGCGTCACCGAGGCAACGATTGGTCAGTGGTTCAAGAAGGTGGGTGACACTGTCACCGCCGATGAGCCCATCGTCGAACTGGAAACCGACAAGGTGACCATCGAAGTTCCTGCGCCGGCTTCCGGCGTGCTCGAAGCCATCGCCGTCCAGCCGGGCGAGACGGTGGATGTCGGCGCGCTGCTCGGCGCCATCGGTGGGGCTGGTGCCGTCGCTGCTGCGGCTCCGGCTGCTGCCGCGCCGACCCCGGCCAAGGCCGAGGTTCCCGCTGCCAATGCTGCCGGTCCCGAGCCGGTCAAGCCTGCCACCACCACCATGGCGCCGGCCCCGTCGGCGCAGAAGCTGATCAATGAAAGCGGCCTTGCCGCTGGCGATGTCGCTGGTTCGGGCAAGCGCGGTCAGGTGCTCAAGGAAGACGTGCTGTCGACCCTGGCCAAGCCTGTCGCCGCGCCGGCTGCTGCTACCGCTCCGGTGGCCAAGGCCGAAGCCCCCAAGGCGCCGGCTCCGCGTGGTCCGGTTGCTGCCGATGATGCGAGCCGCGAAGAGCGGGTCCGCATGACCCGCCTGCGCCTGACCATCGCCCGCCGCCTCAAGGATGCCCAGAACACCGCCGCCATGCTGACCACCTTCAACGAGGTGGACATGAAGCCGGTGATGGACCTGCGCGCGTCCTACAAGGAACTGTTCGAGAAGAAGCACGGCGTCAAGCTCGGCTTCATGGGCTTTTTCACCAAGGCCGTGGTGCACGCCCTCAAGGAAATCCCCTCGGTCAATGCCGAGATCGATGGCGATGACCTGATCTACAAGAACTACGCCCATATCGGCGTGGCTGTGGGCACCGAAAAGGGCCTCGTCGTGCCGGTGGTGCGCGATGCTGACCAGATGTCGATTGCCGATATCGAGAAGTCGATCAACGCGCTCGGCAAGAAGGCCCGCGACGGTCAGCTGTCGATGGCCGACATGCAGGGCGGCACCTTCACCATCTCCAATGGTGGCGTTTATGGCTCGCTGATGTCGACGCCGATCCTCAATGCCCCGCAGTCGGGTATTCTGGGCATGCACAAGATCCAGGAGCGGCCCGTAGTGGTCGGCGGTCAGATCGTCATCCGTCCGATGATGTATCTGGCACTGAGCTACGACCACCGGATCGTCGACGGCAAGGAAGCCGTGACCTTCCTGGTGCGCGTCAAGGAAAGCCTTGAAGCACCCGAGCGTCTGGTGCTCGACCTCTAGTTTTGCCGCATTGCGGTGACATGAATTGGGGTCCGCTACGGCGGGCCCCTTTTTGTTAGCAGGATCGTGATGTGGGTTAAGTGCGATGCTAACAGTCTGTTAACGCGCGTGCCGCACATCACACCCTCTGTTATCGCGTTTTTTAAAGAGTAGTGCGCCTGTTGCGATCCCTGGTTTTTCCCGCTGTCATCTGGCTCGCCGCACTGATCCCCGCCGCCGCACAGGGCGCGGGCGACGCCGAGTTGATCGGCGAATTGATGGCATTTCATGGCTCGCAGGCCATCGTCTCGGCCATGACCACCCATTGCTACGAGACCACCGGGCTCGACCCCGCCTATAAGAGCGCCAACGACAATTGGTATCTGCGCAATATCGGCTTTCTCGATCTGGCCGACCGGGTGATCGCCCGGCTGGGCGGCGCCGCCGAGGGCCAGCAGCAGGCCGCCGAAACCTATGGCGGCACCCAGATCATGAGTGCCTACAATCAAGCGCCGGACAAGAATCTGTTCTGCCGGGGCCTGCTCGAGCAGATCGACAATGGGGCGCTCGATATCGACAAGCAGCTGCCGACGGCGCTTGGCAAGGCCCAGGCCATCGCCTCGGAGTAATACGCCGCCTCATGCTTTTGGCCGGCTTCGCTTTTGCCGCGCGATTGATTAGATATGCTTCCGGTGGCGGGGCTTTTCCTGCCATGGCTGGTGGTTTATTCCGAGCACTGGCATTACAGTCATTCCGCTTGCCGTGCGCGTGGCACTGGCGCAGCAACACTAACCAGTTTCGGGGCTTTCCATGGCAGACGCGTTCGACCTCATCATCATCGGCTCGGGTCCGGGCGGCTATGTCGCGGCGATCCGGGCAGCGCAGCTTGGGATGAAGGTTGCCGTTGTGGAGAAGTGGCCAACGCTGGGCGGCACCTGCCTCAATGTCGGCTGCATCCCCTCCAAGGCCCTGCTGCATGCTTCCGAGCTGTTCGAAGAGGCCGGACATGGCTTCAAGGCGCTGGGCATCGATATCCCGACGCCGGTGCTGAACCTGCCGCAGATGATGAACCACAAGACCGAAACGGTCGCCGCCAATGTCGGCGGGGTGGATTATCTGTTCAAAAAGAACAAGATCACCACGCTGCGCGGCATCGGCACCATCGTGTCGCCCGGCAAGGTGCTGGTGACGCCGCAGACCGGCGCAGCCAGCGAATATGAAACCAAGAACATCGTCATTGCCACCGGCTCGGTCTCGGCCGGCCTGCCGGGCATCGATATCGATGAAAAGACCGTCGTCTCCTCGACCGGCGCGCTGACGCTGGACAAGGTGCCGGCCAGGCTGCTGGTGATCGGCGCCGGCGTGATCGGGCTCGAGCTGGGTTCGGTCTGGGCCCGGCTGGGCAGCCAGGTCACCGTGGTCGAATATCTCGACCGCATCCTGCCGGGCATGGATAGCGAAGTGGCCCGCCAGTTCCAGCGCATGCTGCAGAAGCAGGGCATGGAGTTCAAGCTCTCCAGCAAGGTTGCCGGCATCGACAAGCAGGACGACGGCTCGCTCAAGGTCCGGGTCGAACCGGCCAAGGGCGGCGACATGGAACTGCTCGACGCTGACGTGGCGCTGGTCGCCATCGGCCGCAAGCCGTTCACCGAAGGGCTGGGCCTCGACATTGTCGGCGTGGCGCTGGACGAGCGCGGCCGCGTCCGCGTCGATGCACAATATAAGACCTCGGTGGATGGCATCTATGCCATTGGCGACGTGATCACCGGCCCGATGCTGGCGCACAAGGCCGAGGATGAGGGCATTGCCGTCGCCGAAATCCTCAATGGCCAAGCCGGCCATGTGAACTACGCCGTCATGCCGGCGGTGGTTTACACCAATCCGGAAATCGCCACGGTGGGCAAGACCGAGGACGAGCTGAAGGCCGAAGGTATCGACTACAAGATCGGCAAATTCCCCTTCACCGCCAATGGCCGCGCCAAGGCGATGCTGGCGACGCAGGGTTTTGTCAAAATCCTCGCCGATGTCGAAACCGACCGCGTGCTGGGCGCCCATATCGTCGGCAAGAATGCCGGCGAAATGATCCACGAACTGGTGGTGCTGATGGAATTTTCCGGCGCCGCCGAAGATCTGGCCCGCTCGACCCACGCCCATCCGACCCTGTCGGAAGCGGTGCGCGAAGCCGCGCTGTCGCTGGGCGATGGCGCCATCCATATCTGACGGCTGATCCAGCCCGATACTCTCAACGCCGCTGGCTCCCGCCGGCGGCGTTTTTGTTTATGCGCCACACGCGCGCGCGGAGTCGTCATACAAGTTGCGGATTATTGTATGTTGACTTCTTTTTCGTCCTTCCATACCAGTTTTCCACCAAGCATATTTGGAGTCCAGATGGGGCGTCAGGTGGCTTGATGCGGCGGGAGGGAGATCCGCCGCGAAGCGAAACGGCATCGCATAAACGGCGCGAGAACGGGCCGGACCGATGTCACCTTTGGGAGGACTTCAATGTTGCATCTGCCTAAACTGGCGGCGAGCGTACTCGTCGCTGCATCCCTGATGGTATCGACGGCCAGCGCCCAGACGGTGCTGCGCTCGTCCGATACCCACCCCGATGGCTATCCGACCGTCGAAGCGGTCAAGCATTTCGGTGAATTGCTGAGCGCCAAGACCGATGGCCGCTATTCGGTTGAAGTGTTCCACTCCGCCCAGCTCGGCGAAGAAAAGGACACCATCGAACAGACCCAGTTCGGCGTTATCGACCTCAACCGCATTTCCATCGGCGCCTTTGGTACCCAGGTGCCTGAGGCCACCGTCACCCAGCTGCCCTATATTTTCCGCTCGGCCGACCATATGCATCATGTGCTCGATGGTCCGATCGGCGCGGAAATCCTGGCCGCCTTCGACGCGGTGGATGTGATCGCTCTGGCCTATTACGACGGCGGCGCCCGCTCGTTCTACAACAGCAGCAAGCCCATCACCACGCCAGCCGATATGGCGGGGATGAAGCTGCGCGTCATGCAGTCGGATATCTTCGTCGACATGGTCGCGGCTTTTGGCGGCAATGCCACCCCGATGCCCTATGGCGAAGTCTATTCGGGCATTCAGACCGGCGTTATCGACGGTGCCGAGAATAACTACCCCAGCTATGACACCGCCGGCCATGCCGAAGTCGCCAAGTTCTATTCGCTGGACGAGCATCTGATGGTGCCCGAAGTGCTGGTCATCTCCAAAATCATCTGGGACGCCCTGACGCCAGAAGACCAGGCGCTGTTCCGCGAAGCCGCCCAGGAATCGGTGGCCAAGCAGCGCGAGCTGTGGGCCGCCAAGGAAGTTGAATCCAAGGCAGCGGTCGAAGCGCTCGGCGCCAAGATCAACGAAGTCGACAAGCAGCCCTTCATCGATGCCATGGGTCCGGTTTACGACAAATACGTGACCGATCCGGCCCTCAAGGACCTGGTCGCCCGCATTCAGGCGACTGAATAGTCCACGCTATCCGGGTCGGCGCTCAGCGCCGGCCCGGTTCTGCTTGCTGGAGGGATAAGTCATGCGAGACAGGCTGCTGTCGATCAGCCACGGGCTGGGAAAACTCTCGAACGCCGCATTGTGGCTGGCCGGTATCGGCCTCGTCGCCATGACCGGCATTGTCGCCTATCAGGTGTTCATGCGCTTCGTGATCAATGCCTCGCCGGCCTGGACCGAGTCCGGCTCGATCATGATCATGACCTGGTTCATTTTCCTCGGCGCTGCCGTGGGCGTGCGCGAGAACTTCCACATGGGGTTCGACGTGCTGATCTATGTGCTGCCGCCCGGCGCCAAGCCCTGGCTGCGCGCCATCAGCGATATCTGCGTTTTCGGCTTTGCCGCCGGCATGGTGTTTTACGGTGGCGAGCTGGCCATTCGCTTCTGGTCGACGCGCATCCCCGTGCTCGGCCTGCCCACCGCCTTTACCTATTTCCCCATCGTGATCTCGGGCGTCCTGATGTGCCTGTTCTCGCTGGAGCGCCTGCTGCTGCGGGCTGCCGGCGAGCCGATTGACGACATCCCTGTCGATCCCACGATCACCGAGGCCTGAGACTTATGGAATATTGGATTCTCTTTGGCGTCTTCTCCGTGCTGATGGTCATCGGCACGCCGATCGCCTATTGCCTCGGCATCGCCAGCTTCGCCACTATCATCTATCTCGGCCGCCCGGCCATCGTGGTGTTCCAGCAGCTCAATTCGGGCGTCTCCGCCTTCACCCTGCTGGCCATTCCCTTCTTCATTTTTGCCGGCGATCTGATGATGCGCGGCGGTATTGCCTCGCGGATCATTGCCTTTGCCGGCTCATTGATCGGCCATGTGCGGGGCGGGCTGGGGCAGGTCAATATCGCCGCTTCTACGCTGTTCGGCGGCATTTCCGGCTCGGCCGTGGCCGAGGCAGCCGCTGTTGGCGGCATCATGATCCCGCAGATGAAGGCGCGCGGCTATGGCGCCGACTATGCGGTCAATGTGACTTCGATGGCGGCGCTGATCGCGCTGCTGCTGCCGCCCAGCCACAATATGATCATCTATTCGCTGGCCGGCGGGGGCAATATTTCCATTGCCGACCTGTTCACCGCCGGCATCATTCCCGGCCTGTTGCTGGCCGCAGCGCTCAGCGTCACCGCCTATGTGGTGGCGGTGAAACGCGGCTATCCCACCGAGAAATTCCCCGGCTTCCGCAAAGCCGGCTATTTCCTCGTCGTCTCGATTCCCGGCCTGATGCTGATCGCTATCATCTTCGGCGGCGTGCGCTCGGGCATTTTCACCGCCACGGAAAGCTCCTGCATCGCCGTGATCTATGCGCTGCTGGTGACGCTGCTGGTCTATCGCTCGCTGAGCTGGAGCGAGTTCATCCATTCGGTGCTCGGCGCGGTGCGGACCACGGCCATGGTGCTGTTCATCATCGGCGCGGCGGCCTCGTTCGGCTGGCTGATGGCCTATCTCAAGGTCGCCACCATCCTCACCGCCGGCATGGCGGCGATCTCCAGCGACCCGCTGCTGGTGCTGATCATGATCAATATCGTGCTGCTGCTGCTCGGCACCTTCATGGATATGGGGCCACTGATCATCATCACAACACCGATCTTCCTGCCCATGGTGAAGACCTTTGGGGTGGACCCGGTGCATTTCGGCGTTATCATGATCCTCAATCTCGGCATTGGGCTCAATACACCGCCACTCGGGCCCGTGCAGTTCGTCGCTGCGGCGGTGGGTAAAATTACCGTCATGGAAGCGATGAAGAGCATCTGGCCATTCTATCTGGCCGGCATAATCGTGCTGGGGCTGGTGACCTATATTCCAGCCCTGTCGCTGTGGCTGCCGGCCATGTTCCGGGGTTAGCTGTGGCCCTGAACGAGATCATCGCGCCCAGCCGCAAGCCCAAACTGGCCGAACTGGTCATCGACACCATGCGCCAGCGCATTGCTGCCGGTGACTATGGCACCGGCAGCAAGCTGCCCACCGAAAGCCAGATGACCAAAATATTCGGGGTCAGCCGCACGGTGGTGCGCGAGGCCATTGCGGCGCTGGCGGCCGATGGGATCGTCGAGGCGCGTCAGGGCGCGGGCGTGTTCGTGATAGCACGCGCCGGTCTGCGGGCTATCGACAGCGGCAACCGCATCTCTGATGCGATTAACGTACTCGAAGTGCGCATGGGTATCGAGATCGAGAGCGCTGGCCTGGCCGCGCAACGGCGGACCAACTCGCAGGATGCCGCGATCCACGAGGCGTTCCATGAGTTCGACAGATTGCTGGAGCGCGACGAGCCGACCGGCAAGGCCGACTTCTACCTTCACCATGCCATCGCTGCGGCCACCAGCAATCCCTTCTATGTCGAGGTGCTCAACGCCTTGGGGCCGCGCGCCATTCCCTGCGATGTCACGTCGCCATGGCGCATTGAAACTGTCCTGACACGCGAGTACCAGCGGGCCGTGCAGGCCGAGCACTGGTTGATCGTCGCTGCAATCACCGAACAGGACAGCGAAGCCGCGCGCAAAGCAATGCGCCAGCACCTGTTGCGCAGCCAGGAACTTTATCGGCAACGCCTTCTCGAAGGCGGGCCGTCTTCGAACTCAAGCCAATAGCTACAGGAATAATCATGACCACCGATTACGACATTCGCTTCGCCGTTGACCCGGTGAGCACTGCCACCATGAACACCGAAGAGCTGCGCGAGCATTTCCTCATCGAAGACCTGTTCGCCGATGGCGCCGTCAACTGGACCTATACCCATTATGACCGCATGGCCGTGGGTGGCGCGGTGCCGGGCGCCAAGCCGCTGGTGCTCGAAACCATCAAGCCGACCGGCACCGCCAACTTCCTTGATCGGCGCGAGCTGATCGCCGCCAATATCGGCGAAGCTGGCACCATCACCGTTGATGGCAAGGATTACGCCGTCGGCCCGCGCGACATGCTCTATGTCGGCATGGGCGCCAAGGATGTGCGCTTTGCCGGCGCCGGCGCCAAGTTCTACCTGCTCAGCGCGCCGGCCCATGCCAGCCATCCGACGACGCTGATCCGCCAGTCCGACGCCAAGCGCCTCGAAATGGGCAGCCAGCAGACGGCCAACGAGCGCACCATCTACCAGTTCGTCAACGCCGACAGCGTCAAGACCTGCCAGTTGGTGGTGGGGCTGACCAGCTTTGCGCCCGGCTCGGTGTGGAACACCATGCCGGCCCATGTGCATGACCGCCGCATGGAGGCCTATCTCTATTTCGACCTGCAGCCCGACGCCTTCGTGCTGCATCTGATGGGCGAGCCGGACGAAACCCGCCATCTGATCGTGCGCAATGAAGAGGCGGTGATCTCGCCGCCCTGGTCGATCCATGCGGGCGCCGGCACCGGCTCCTACACCTTCATCTGGGCCATGGCCGGCGACAATGTCGACTATACCGACGCCGAAAAGATCGGCATGGACGAGTTGCTGTGACCGATCTCAGCGCCTTCAATCTGACCGGTAAAACCGTGATGGTCACCGGCGCCAATACCGGCATCGGCCAGGGCATTGCGCTCAGCATTGGCCGGGCCGGTGGTACGGTGATCGGCGTCGGGCGGTCCAGCATGGAGCAAACCACGGGCATGATGGACGCCATCGGCGCGCCCTTCACGGCCGTGCAGGCCGATCTCGGATCCGCCAGTGCCGCCCAGGCGATGTTTGACGCCGCCTGGGACGCCTATGGCCCGATCGATGGGCTGGTCAATAATGCCGGCATCATCAAGCGGGCCGACGCGGTAGACCTCACCGAGGCCGACTGGGACAGCGTGATGGACATCAACCTCAAGACGATGTTCTTTCTCTGCCAGTCGCTGGGCAAGAAAGCCCTGGCCGAGGGCCGCACCGGCAAGATCGTCAACATCTCCTCGATGCTCAGCTTTCAGGGCGGCATCCGAGTGGCGAGTTACACCGCCTCCAAAAGCGGCGTGCTGGGCATCACCCGCCTGCTGGCCAATGAGTGGGCAGCGCAGGGCATCAACGTCAATTCCATCGCCCCCGGCTATATCGAGACCAACAATACCGAAGCTTTGCGGGCCGATCCCGACCGCTCGGCCTCGATCCTGGGCCGTATTCCGGCCGGGCGCTGGGGCGCGCCCTCCGACATTGGCGACGCGGCAGTCTTCCTGCTGTCGCGTGCTTCCAACTACATGCATGGCGCGGTCATCCCCGTGGATGGCGGCTGGCTCGCGAGGTAACACTATGACTGAACAACAGCTGTTCGCGCAGCCGGACGCGGGCGAAATCGTCGTCATGGCGCCGGGCAATACCCGCCGCGTTTTGATCCACACGCCCGAGATGATGCAGGTGGAATTCTGCTTCGACAAGGGCGCCGTCGGCGCGCTGCATAGCCACCCCCATATCCAGGTCAGCTATGTCGCCGAAGGCGCGTTCGAGGTGACCATTGACGGCCAGACCCAGGTTGTCGGCACCGGCGGCAGCTTCATCGTGCCGAGCGGGCTGGTGCATGGCGTGGTGGCGCTGGAAAAAGGCCGGTTGATCGACGTGTTCAATCCGCTGCGGCAGGATTTCCTGTAGCCGCCAGCATCGCGGCATAGGCATTTTCATGCGTGCCACCCCAATTATCCTTTCCCGGTGCGGTCAAACGCCCGCGCCGGGGCGGGATGAAGCTGTAGATGCTGCGCACCGGTTGCTCGCGCCATTGCAGGTTGAAAGCCGCCAGCTTGGGGAAGAATTCCATGTCGTGATAGGGCAGGTGGTCATGCACCCACCAGGCCATCGCCTCCCAGTCGCCGGTGCGCTGGTAATAGGGCACGAAGCGATTGACGACGATGCAGGCGGTGGCGCCCATGCGGCCTGCGGCGTCGCGGCGGTCCCAGATATGGCCGGCATAATTGGTTTCGTTGCGCCCGCAATTGAGTTTGTTGGCATTGCCGAACTGGTTGACCTCTGCCGAGCGAAACGCCGAGCGGATGGAGATCTTGCCGAAGCGGGCCTGGAGCGGTTCGAGCAGGGATTTGCACAGCATGCTGCCGGCAGCGATGGCCAGATCGGGGTCGTCGGGGATATTGGCGAAGCCATGCAGCCCCGCAATTTCGGAATAGAGAAAATCGCGGAAAAAGAAGTTTTCCGAGAGCTGCACGCGGCCCAGTTCTTCGAGGGCCTTGACGGATTTAGGTTGGCGCATGGGACCCTCGCTGGAGGCGACAGTTTCATGCCATAAATGGACGGTCGCAACCCGGTTTTGGCGGGCACAGGAACAAGCATGCTGGAAGTGATGTTTTACATCGCCGTCGCCGCCGAGGCGATGACGGCGGCGCTGGCGGCGGGGCGGCGCAAGATGGACTGGTTCGGCGTGTGCCTGCTGGCCTGCGTCACGGCGCTGGGCGGCGGCACCATCCGCGACATTTTTCTCGGCCATTACCCGCTGTTCTGGGTGAAGAACCCCTATGTGCTGCTGCTGGTCTGCGGCGCGGCGCTGCTGACCATTGCGCTGGCGCGGGTGGTGGACAGGCTGCGCTGGCCGTTCCTGCTGCTCGACGGGCTGGGGCTGGTGGTGTTCACCATCATCGGCTGCAATGTCGCGCTCGAGGTGGGCGCCCATCCGCTGATCGTGCTGGTCGCCGGCATGGTCACCGGGATTTTTGGCGGCATCCTGCGCGACGTGTTGTGCAATGACGTGCCGCTGGTGTTTCGCGCCGAGCTTTACGCCACCGTCTCCATTGTCACCGGGGCGATCTATTATTTCGGCCTGGCCGCCAATCTGAACCCCGAGCTGGTGATGCTGGCGGCGCTGGCCGTGGGCTTCCCGCTGCGCGTGCTGGCCATCATCTACAAATGGGAAATGCCCAAATTCGTCTACGACAAGGATTTGTCGTGAGTGGGCCGGCAATAGGGCTTTGCGGGCCGGCCGGCTTATGGCAAGGCTCTACCATACTAGAGTGCGGTAGCGCGCTTTTACGCTGACGTTTTTGGAGTGCCTGATTTGCGACAGACTTGGCGGTGGTTCGGTCCCAAGGACCAGTGCAGCATCGACGATATCACCCAGGTGGGCGCTGCCGGCGTGGTGAGCGCCCTGCATCATGTGCCCAATGGCCAGGTGTGGACGCCCGAGGAAATCGCTCAGCGCCACACCGAGATCGCCTCCCGCAAGGATGGCACGGCCTCGGGGCTGACCTGGGATGTGGTGGAAAGCCTGCCGGTCAGCGAAGACATCAAGAAGCAGAAGAACGACTGGCGCGAGCATATCGAGGCCTACAAGGTTTCGCTGCGCAATCTGGCCGCCAGCGGCATGGAAGTGATCTGCTACAATTTCATGCCGGTGCTGGATTGGACCCGTACCGATCTGCGCTGGACCGTGCCCAATGGCGCGTCCTGCATGCGCTTCGACATCAATGATTTCGCCGCCTTCGACATTCATGTGCTCAAGCGCCAGGGCGCCACGGCGGACTATACCAACGCCATCGCCGATCAGGCCGAACGCCGCATTTCCGCGATGGATGACAATGCGCGCAAGCAGCTGGCCCGCAATGTCACCATGGGCCTGCCCGGCTCGACCGAGTCGATGTCGCTGGAAGATGTGCAGGCCCATCTCGATGAATATGGCGCCATCACCCGCGACCGCTTGCGCGCCAATTTCGTCGATTTCCTCGATGCCGTAGTGCCGACCGCCGAAGATCTGGGGCTGCGCCTCTGCTGCCACCCGGACGATCCCCCGTTCGCCCTACTCGGCCTGCCGCGGGTGATGTCGACCGAGGCGGATTATAAATACATGCTCGACGCGGTGGACAGCCCGGCCAATGGCATGACCTTGTGCTCCGGCTCGCTCGGCGCGCGGCCCGACAATGATCTGCCGGGGATGATGGAGCGGCTCGGCGACAAGGTGCATTTCCTGCATCTGCGCAACGTCAAGCGCGACAATGATGACATTGTCGGCTCGTTCTACGAGGCCGAGCATCTGGGCGGCGATACCGACATGGTGGCGTTGATCGCTGCCATCCTGCGCGAAGAGGCCAAGCGCCGCGCGGCCGGACGCAAGGACCACGCCATCCCGATGCGCCCCGACCACGGCCAGGATATCCTCGACGATCTGGGCCGGCGCTCGCAGCCGGGCTATCCGACCATCGGCCGGATGAAGGGCCTGGCCGAACTGCGCGGCGTGATGACCGCGCTGGAGCACCCAAAACTGGGGCTGGGCCGCTAACGCCCGCTCCATCCCACCCAGGGATGTCACCCCGGCCTTGGGCCGGGGTCCCTCCTGGGATCGTCCAGTTGGGCCACCCCAGGATGGCACCGATTGGGTGGCGAAACGCCTCCCCCGGCGCTTACGTCCATAATCGGAACAATAGTTTACGACTTTTTCAAAGAGTTGGGACCACAGTCTGGCGGCATATCCTGCGCGAGGCGGCTCCGTGGCACTTCTGACGGCGTTCCAACGGCTGATGAACTGGTTTATCCCCGAACACCTGAAAGGGGATTTGCACACGCGCAAACGCCTGCAGATGTTCATCATCAGCCATCTGTTCGGGCCGATCATCGCCACGCCGATCCCGGTGTTTCTCTGGTTCGCCGACCCTCAACCCTTGCCGCATGTGCCGATCTTGGCGGCGTCGATCTATGGCTTCTGGCCGTTTCTGGCGCTGGTGAAGCTGTTCCCGCGCGCTTACACGCCGCTGGCCATGGCCTCGGTGCTGAACCTGACCTTCGCCATTCTGTGGGGCACCTATAATTACGGCGGCACCAGCTCGCCCTTCCTGCTCTGGTTCGTGCTGACGCCGCTGCTGGCCTTCATGTATCTGGGCTCGACCTGGACGGCGCGTATCTTCGTTTTCGGCCAGATCACGCTGGGCATTGCCGCGCTTTATGGCTTCTACCTGTTCAGCAATTTCCCCCAGCATATCCCGCTCGAAGACATGGCGGTGCCCGGCATGCTGTCGGCACTGGGCGCCAATATCTACGTCTTCATGATGGCGGCCTATTACTCCAGCGTGGTGGACAGCCAGTCCGAGCTGATCAAGGAAATCGACCGCCACCAATCCACCCTCAAGGCACTGACCAGCGCCAAGGATGAGGCCGAGCGCGCCAATGGCGCCAAGTCGGAATTCCTGGCCAAGATGAGCCACGAGCTGCGCACCCCGCTCAATGCAGTGCTGGGCTATTCGGAAATCCTGCTCGAAGACGCCGAACTTGACGGGCGCGGCGAGCAGATTGCCGACCTGCAGAAGATCAGCGCCGCCGGCAAGCATCTGCTGGCCATGGTCAATGACATTCTGGATATCTCCAAGATCGAGGCCGGCAAAATGGCCCTGCATCTGGAAAATCTCGATATCGACGCGTTGATTGACGAGGTCGAGGCCACGGCGCGGCCCTTGGCGGCCAAAAATACCAATAGCTTCGTCGTCGCGCGCGGTGCCGATCTTGGCAGTATGCGCGCCGACGCTACCAAGCTGCGTCAGGCGATTTTCAACCTGCTGTCCAACGCCGCCAAATTCACCCAGAACGGACAGATCACCCTGTCGGTGCAGCGGCGCAACGAGATGGTGGAAATTGCGGTGATCGACACCGGCATCGGCATTTCGCTGGAACAGCAAAAGGTGCTGTTCGCCAATTTCACCCAGGCCAGTTCTAGAATCGCCGCCGTCTATGGCGGCACCGGGCTGGGACTGTCGCTGAGCCAGAATCTGTGCCGGCTGACGGGCGGGCAGATCGAGATCGAGAGCGAACTGGGCAAGGGCAGTCGCTTCACCATTTGTCTGCCGGTGCAGAGCGTGCAGGCAGAGCCCGCACAGTCGCCGATCGTGTCGTCGCAGAAGGAGCGGCTGCAGGACGAGGCGTTCCTGGCCGAAGGCGAAGCCGAGATCGGCCAGCGCCGGTCCGGCTTTGTCGGCATGAGCGGACACGCCGGCAATCACGACAAGCGGCCGCGCATTCTGGTGGTGGATGACGACCGCAACTTCCTCGAACTGGCGGAACGCCTGCTGATCAAGGAAGACTACACCCCGATCTGCACCGATGCGCCGCAATCGGCGCTGCAGATCGCCCGCACGGTCAAGCCGGCGGCGATCTTCCTCGATATTCTGATGCCCGGTTTTGATGGCTGGGATGTGCTGGCGGCGCTCAAGGCCGATCCGGTGACCACGGACATCCCGGTCTTCATGATCTCGATCCTGGCCGAGCGCAGCAAGGCGCTGGCGGCCGGGGCCGACGGCATCGTGATGAAGCCGCTCGACACCAGCAAGGTCAAGGCGGCGCTGGCCGGGCTCAAGGCTACGCGCGGTTCGCGCGCCAAGGCCGCCAGTGCATCATAGGGAGCCCCACGAAATGGCCCTGGTCCTCATCGTCGAAGACAACCCGATCAACCGCGACGTGCTCGGCCGCCGGCTGGAGCGGCGTGGCTTTTCCATCCGCTTTGCCGAGGATGGTCCCAGCGGCATCGCCGCCGCCAAGGCACTGATGCCGGACGTCATCCTGATGGATATCGGCTTGGGAGAAATGGATGGCTGCGAGGCCACCCGCCGTATTCGCGCCGACCCGGAAACGGCGGCCCTGCCGATCATCGCCCTGACGGCGAGCGCCTTTGAGAGCGACCGCGCCAATGCGCTGGCGGCGGGCTGCATCGACTTCGACACCAAGCCGGTGGATCTGCCGCGCCTGCTCGGCAAGATGCAGGCCGTGCTGGGGCCCAAGACCCCCGCAGCCGCGATGAACTACGGCTAAGACGTTCAGCCCGCCTTGGACAGCCGGATGGTCAGCGTTTCGCGCAGGCGGGCGATGTCCAGCGGCTTTTGATGCACATAGGGGAGCCGCAGCCCCATCAGTTCGGCGGCGCTTTGCGTCATCCGCAGCGTCTGCTCATCCTGGCCGCTGACGATGATGATCTCGCCGCCATAATTGGCCTCTGCCAGCAGGCGGAACAGTTCGATGGCGTCGACATGGGGCATGGAGATATCCACGCTCATCACGTCGGGACGCAACGCGGCGACGAGATTGATCACACCACGCGAATCCGAGGTGGCAAAGGCGTCATAGCCGCAACGCTCTGCCACCCGGACAATCAGTTCGGCCGACGCCGCATCGTCGTCGACCGCAAGGAGTGTGGGAGCGTGGCGCATCGTCCCGCCTTTATGCCGCCGCGCTGGCGGCGGCGCGGGCTTGCTGGCCCTCATGGCCGAGGCGGTATTCCAGATCGGCATCTCGCATCGCCTTGGCGAGGATGGCAACCACCTGATCGATATCGTCCTTGCTATGCGAGGCCATGACCTGGAAGCGGAACCGCGCGCCGCCCTGCGGCACTGCCGGATATTCGACCAGATTGGCAATGCCACCCATCGCCATCAGATGGCGGCTGGCAAAGCGGCCGACGCCTTCGAGGCCCAGCCGCACCGGCACGATCGGCGAAGGGTCGCCCAGCGTTTCGAGACCGGCACGAGCCATTTCGGCGCGCAGATAGAGAATATTGTCCATCAGCTTGCGGCGCAGCATGCGGCCTTCCTCGGAGCGCACGATATTGAGCGCGCAGAGCACCGTGGCCGCCTGCACCGGGGAGAGGGCGTTGGAGAAGGTGTGGGTGGCGCTGTAATATTTCAGATATTCAGCACTGGCCTTGTCCTTGACGGCGATGAAGCCGCCATTGGAGCCAAACGTCTTGGAAAAGCTGCCGATGATGATGTCGGCGGCATCCATCGCATTCTGCAGGCCGAGATGGCCGAGCCCGTCATCGCCGATGGAGCCCAGATCATGCGCGCAATCCACCAGCAAAGTGGCAGCATGCTGGTCGCAAAGTGCACGCATCGCCAACAAGTCTGGCGTGTCGGAATGCATCGAGAACAAGCTCTCGGTCACCACCATGATGCCGTTTTCCTGGTCGCTGGCGCGGATGCGCTCCAGCTTGCGGGCGAGGGCGTCAAGGTTGAGGTGGCCGTGATAGTGGATGTTCTGGGTGGCGGATTTGGCGCCTTCCTGGAGGCACGAATGGGCCAGGATATCCATCACCACATGATCATTGGCGCGCACGAAACCCTGCACCGAACCGTAGCCGGCGGCCCAGCCGGTGGGGTAGAGTACGATTTCGCGGCCGCCGAGAAATTCGGACAGGCCCTGTTCGAGCAGCAGGGAATTGGCGGTGTTGCCGAGCAGCGCGGCCGAGCCTGCGCTATGCACACCATAATCGGTGATGGCCTGGATCGCGGCTTCCTTGATGGCCGGGTGCGAGGACAGGCTCAGATAATCCTGGCTGGCAAAGTTGATCCCGGAGAAGCTTTCGCCAGTATCGCTCCTGGCCTCGCAGCGGGCCTGGGGCGCAGTGGAGGTGGAGCGGGCATAGGGCCACATATCATGCTCACGGCGCACATTCTGCCAGGCATAGAAGCCGGCAACGCGGTTGATCAGATCGGGCCCTTCGGGGGCCCGGAAATCACGCAGGCTGCCCGTCAGGGCAGCCTCGGGGACCGCATTGGTCTTGCCTGTCATTGACGCTCTCCAGTGGGGACGTTGCTGCCCTCGCTTTACAAAAAACTACAAGGGGCGCTTGAAAAACGGCTTAAGCTACGCGGTTTATTTTGCGTAACCCCAGTGGTGACTTGGTTTGAGCTTAACGAATGGTATTGTTAAAATACCTGCTTCCGGCCCGTGGCGACAACATACGTAAAATTAAGTGCTCACCCCCCATGTTAGCGGGATGAGCGTCATTCCCGGTGTGGGCCTGATATCCCTGATCAACGGCTTCGTCGATCGCGCCATCGGCGCGGACGGGTTGGCGCCGCCTGTGCGCAACAAGCTGTTGCGCCAGCAATTGGGTTCGGTGAGCCGGATGACCCCGGCCATGCTGGCGGCGTCGCTGGTGGTGTCCGTCGTGTTCCTGGTGTTGAGCTGGCAGACGCCGGGCTTCTGGCCGGTCCTCGTTGCCCTGACCATCATCAATCTGATCGCCTTGCACGGCATCTACGTCGCCTTCGGGCGGCGGCCGGCGCGGGCGGAGCGGGCATCGCACCGGTCGGTCACCAGCACGGTGACCCACGCGCTGCTGATGGGGCTGCTCTGGGGTTTCGTGCTCAATGTGCTGCCGGTCTATGAGGACCTGACCCTGCGCGGCGCGGTGGCCATCGGCGCCGGCGGCCTTCTATGCATTTCGATGATGGCGCTGGTGAATTATCCACAGGCGCTGGCGGCGTTCTGCATTCCGTTGCTGATTGGGGCATTGGGCAGCGTGCGGGTGCTGCAATCGGGCCCCGATATCTGGGCCTATGGCGCGCTGCTGATGGGCTTTACCACCATCATGGTGGTGGTGGCGCTCAACCACGCGGCGGCCTTCGTGGCCTATCGAGCCTCGGAAACCCTGGTCGACGAGAAGCGCGAAATCATCAGCCTGCTGCTGCGGGAATTTGAGGAAAGCACCTCGGACTGGATTTGGGGCTTTGACGAGGATGGCGCCATCAACCGCATGTCGGCGGGCTTCACCACGGCGACCGGCGTGGGCGAAGAGGCGTTGGTCGGCGCTGACTTCGTGCATTTTCTGCGCTGCATCACCCCGCCCAATGATCCGCTGGTGCTGCATCTCGAGCAGGACGTGGTGGCCCAAAATACGTTTCAGGATATCGAGTTGCGCGTGACCGCCGATGGGCGCGAATGCTGGTGGAGCCTGACCGGCAAGCCGGCCTTTGACGAAAGCGGCAATTATCTGGGCTATATCGGCACTGGCTCGGATGTGACCGAGCGCAAGCTGGCCGAGCGCCGCATCACCATGCTGGCGCATCACGACTCGATGACCGGGCTGCTCAATCGCACCAAATTCACCGACCAGCTCAATAGCTGCGTGGCGCGGCTGGAGCGCTATGGCACGCCGTTTTCGGTGATGTTCCTTGATCTGGACCAGTTCAAATCGGTCAATGACAGCCGTGGCCATATGGCTGGCGACAAGCTGCTGGTGATGGTGGCCAAGCGCGTGCAGGCGATGGTGCGGGAAACCGATCTGGCGGCGCGGCTGGGGGGCGACGAGTTCGCCATCATCCTGCCCAATGATTGCAATGTGGATAGTGTCGGCCGGCTGGCGATGCGGCTGATCGAGGAGATCAGGCAGCCCTATCTGATCGATGATGATCAGGTGAGCGTCGGCGTCAGCATCGGCATCGCCATGGCGCCGATGAACGGCACGCGGCCCGACCAGATCCTGCGCAATGCCGATCTGGCGCTGTATCGCGCCAAGGCCGATGGCCGGGCGGTCTATCGCTTCTTTGAAAGCCAGATGGATTCGGAGGCGCGCGAACGGCGGCTGCTGGAAGTCGAATTGCGCGACGCCATCACCAAGGACGAGCTGGTGCTGTATTACCAGCCACTGGTATCGGCGAGCGACGAAATGCCCACCGGCTTCGAGGCGCTGATCCGCTGGAACCACCCGATTCGCGGGCTGGTGCCGCCGGCCGAGTTCATCCCCATCGCCGAACAATCCAACCTCATCGTCGATATCGGCGACTGGACCATTGTGCAGGCCTGCGCGGCGGCGGCGACCTGGCCGGAACACCTCACTGTAGCGGTGAACCTGTCAGCCAAGCATTTCCGCCGTTCGGACATCTCGGTGGTGGTCAAGCGAGCGCTGGCGATTTCAGGGCTGGCGGCGCATCGCCTCGAGATCGAAATCACCGAAGGCCTGCTGATGGAGAATCCCGACGAGGTGGTGGAAAAGCTCGGCGAAATTCGCGCGCTCGGCGTCACCATCGCCATGGATGATTTCGGCACCGGCTACTCCAGCCTGAGCTATCTGCTGAAATTTCCCTTCGACAAGATCAAGATCGACCGCTCCTTCGTCGACGCCTCCAGCGATGACGAGGTGGCGCGCGATATCCTCAAGGCGATCGCCTCACTGGGCAAAACCCTCAAGCTCAAGATCACCGCCGAGGGCGTCGAGACCAAGGCGCAGGCCGACTTCCTCTCGGAGATCGCCTGTCACCAATTGCAGGGTTTCTATTTCGCCCGGCCGCTGGACCATATCGACCTGCCGCATTATCTGCTGACCCATGTCATCCCCCGGGCGCCGGCGCTCAAGGCCGAAGCCGAGGCGAAGCTGGCCGGGCTGGTGGGGTAGGGGCCTCAGTCCTCCAGCAGATAGCCACCGGCCCGCGTGGGCAGCACGTCGGCGCCGACGATCTTGGCGACATTGCCGCCCCGCATCACGAATTTTGCCATCACCCGCGACAGCACGAAGCCATCCGTGCCGGACAGGATCGGGCGGCGGGCCATGAAGGCCTCTGGGCCATCCATGGCGATGAGGTCGGCAATCGGCTGGCCCTTGCTGACGCGCTCACCCAGCTCCACCCGATAGGCCAATAGGCCCGGCGCATCGACGCGCAGCACCTCGGTGGCCTCAAACGGCGTTGGCGCCGGCGCCGGAACCGGCTTGGGCCCCGGATCGGCCGCGATGAGGCCCCGGCCGGCAAAGAAGCCGAACAGGCCGGCGGCATCGGCTTTGCCCAGAGCGTCAAAGCTATCGGCCTGACCGCGATATTCCAGCGTCGCCGTTTCGGCGCCATTGGGAATGGGACGGTCGGGATGAGCCAGCCGCGCCTTGCGATAGAGCGAGGGCAGCACCTCATCGAAGGAGCCACCGCCGCTGTCCTCGG
The DNA here is from genome assembly GCF_054489375.1 of Devosia sp. A449. Taxonomy (NCBI): domain Bacteria; kingdom Pseudomonadati; phylum Pseudomonadota; class Alphaproteobacteria; order Hyphomicrobiales; family Devosiaceae; genus Devosia; species Devosia sp. A449. The sequence continues at coordinate 470,819 of NZ_JBTMWU010000003.1, forward strand.
CGGTCAGGGTGGCGGCAACGCCCATCCAGTCGGCGAGGTCCTGCAGGCCGGGCATCAGCTCGGGCGAGGTGAAGATGTGTTTCAGGCTATCGTCGTCGCAATGCAGGTCGAGCACGATATCGGACGCCACCGCCGAGCGCAGCACCAGCAGGCGCAATTGCTGGGCGGCCGAGCCGGGGCGCTGGCTGTCGATCCATTCGGTCACCGCCGCGCGGATGCTGGCGATATTGGTCGCCGGATCATCGCTCAGCCGGCCGGCGATGGCTTCGGCAATCTGCGGATAGAGGTCGGGCCAGCGCCGGTTGTAGTTGACGCCGGTCTGCACGTCGTAACGCCCGATATGGTGGCGCAGCGAGCGGTTGGCGAAACCCAGCGGATTGACCGAGGGAAACACCGTGAACTGCGCCTTGAGCTGGCCGGCGGCATCGGCGTCGCGCAGGCGCGGCAGCAGATGATGCAGCGCCATGGTGCCGGGCTGCTCATCGGCGTGCAGCGCCGCCTGCAGATGCACGCGGGTTGGCGCATCGGCCGGGCCGATTGTGTACCAATAGAGTTCGGTGGCAGCGCCGGGGGTATCGCCCGCCAGCACATGGCGATGCAGCTCAAAACTCATGTCGGTTCCTCAGGCGATGCTGGCCAGCTTGTCGGCCATGGTCTGCGTCTTGTCGTTGCGGGTCGAAAAAATCATGGTGCAGAAGACGCGCGCCACACCTTCGGCATGCAGGTGCTCGCAGCAGGCTTCCACCACCGCCGTGACCTCGGCCATTTCACCTTCGATATTGGTGCCGTTGGCATGCATGTCATAGCTCAACCCGGAGGCGTCGATGATCTCGCGCACCTGGCGGATATAGCTGGAAACGGATGGGCCCACCCCCATCGGGACGATGCACAGGTCAGCAATGATCTTCATTTTGGTCCTTTAGCGCAGCCATTTGGGCGCGAAGCGCAGGCCGGGCGCGGCCGGCATGTGGCGCATCAGCCGGCGATAGATCAACCCGAACAGGAAGAACACCACCAGCGATACAGCGAGGAAATACAGCGCCGCGACAGAGAAATGCAGGAAGGCATTATAGTCGCGCTCGAACATTTCCTTGGCGGTGATCATCAGGTCCTTCTGTTGGCCGATCACCGGCAGGGCGAAATAGACGATGGCGGTGGCGTGGAACAGGAACACCACCTCATTGGTATAGGCCGGCCAGGCGAGGCGGATCAGATTGGGCCAGATCACCTGCCGGAACTGCTGGGCCCGGCTCATGCCATAGGCCCGCGCCGCTTCGACCTCGCCGCGGGGCACGGCGCGCAACGCGCCATAGAAGATTTCAGCGGTATAGGCGGCAGTGTTGAGCACCAGCACCAGCGGGCCGATAAACAGCGGGTGCAGGATGAACCAGGACATGCCCATCGGCTTCCACACGCTGACATTGAAGGACAGCGCCAGCGAATAGACCATGAAGAACTGGATGAAGAGCGGCGAGCCACGGAAGGCGTAGATATAGCCGCGGCTCAGTCGGGAAATCAGCGGATTGGGCGAGGCTTTGCCCAGCGCCAAAAAGACCGCGAAGACGAAGCCGATCGGGATCGAGGCGGCGGCGAAATAGATGTTGAACACCACGGCCGGCGCGAACAGGGCGATTTCTTCAAGGAAGCGGGTCATGAGCGGGCCTCGCTCAGAATGCCGCGCCCGGCCCGGCGCATCAGCGCCTCGAAGCCTTTTTCCGACAGCAGGGTGACGAGGATATAGAAGACGAACAGCACCAGATAATAGCGCCAGCGCCAGTCCTCATGCACCATTCCCACCGCCGGCAGGAAATTGGGCGCACCGAGCCGGTCAGCCCACAGCACGATATCGGCGATCTGCAGCAGCGACAGCAGCGAGGTTGCCTTGACGATCAGCATCCACACATTGGACAGGCCGGGCAGGGCATAGACCCACATCTGGCGGATATGCACGCGCCACAGCAATTGGCGGGCGCTCATGCCATAGGCGCGCGCGGCTTCAAGCTGCCCATGCGGCACCGAGCGCAGTGCGCCGTGAATGACATTGGTGGCAAAGGCGCCATAGACCAGCCCGAGCGAAACCGAGGCCAGGATGAGATATTCCGGCGTCCCCAGGAACCAGTTGGCTTCCTTGCAGGGCGGCCAGGCGGCGGATTGGGCCGCCAGCATGTCGGGCGTGCAGGCCTGGCTGGCCATGAACCATTCCACCGCCTGCTCGAAGGCCAGCGGGAAGAACAGGAAGAACAGCACGTCGGGCACGCCGCGCACGATCGAGGAATAGGTCGAGCCGATCAGCCGCAGCGGCAAATAGCGGGAATTCTTGAGCGTCGCGCCGATCAGTCCGAAGACAACGGCCAGCGTGCCGCCGAACACGGCAGCAAAAATGGTGAACTGGAAGCTCGCATACCAGGTGAGATGCTTGCCGTTGGTGAAGTAGCTCAGCCAGAAGGCGAGGTCGTCGCTCATGGTTGGTAGGCACCGGTTTTCCTTCTCCCCTGCTGGGAGAAGGTGGCGCGCAGCGCCGGATGAGGGGGCAGGGATGTCAGAGGCGTCACCATTTGTGGAGGCAACCCCCTCACCCGTCTCGGCCTGCGGCCGATCCACCCTCTCCCACCAGGGGAGAGGGAAGACCGCACTTGTTGGGTTTACTCAGCGAAATAGGGGCCGTGGCCGTCGAACCACTGGGCGATCAGCTTGTCGACGGTGCCATCCTTCTTGAGGGCGGTTAGCGCGTCGTCAAACTTACCCTTGAGCTCGGCCTCGTCCTTGCGGAAGCCGGGGCCAACGCCGTCACCGATCATGATTTCCTCGCCAACCATTTCGAGGCCACCGCCGGAGGCCGCAACCACGGGCTCGAGATAGGCGCCGTCGGCCAGGATGGTGTCGAGATTGCCGGCGGCCAGGTCAGCCATGGCCTGATCGGCGGTGCTGAACGAGACGATGGTGTTGCCATCGGCCAGGTTCTGTTCGGCATAGGCGGCCTGGATGGTGCCGCTCTGCACGCCGATGCGCACGCCCGACAGGGCGGCGAAATCGAGCGAAGCGCCGGCTGCCGCAGCAAAACGCGACGGATCGGGCGGGAAATAGTTCTGGGTGAAGTCGATGGATTCGCGGCGCTCATCGGTGATGGACATGCCGGCCATGATCACGTCGTAGTTGCCGGCGAGCAGGTTGGGGATGATCGAGTCCCAATCGTTGATGATGAACTCGCAGGTCAGCTCAGCTTGGGCGCAGATGGCGTTGCCGAGGTCGATTTCGTAGCCGGCCGGCTCGCCGGCGTCGTTGAGGAAGTTCCACGGGGCATAGGCGCCCTCGGTGGCGATGCGCACGGTTTCCTGCGCCTGGGCCGCGGAGCCAAGGGCCAGGATGGCCGCTGCCGCGATGATGAGCTTCTTCATCTGTGTTCTCTCCATTGGGTCGTCTTGTTGTTCTTGGTTTGCCCGTTGCCCGGGCTTTGTCGTCAACGCCGTCTAAGCGTGGTTGGCGGCGTTGAGGAATTGCTTGAGGCGGCTCGATTTGGTGGCGCCGAACACCTCTTCAGGCGTGCCTTCCTCCTCGATGAGCCCCTGATGCAGGAAGATCACCCGATCGCTGACCGAGCGGGCGAATTCCATGTCATGGGTGACCAGGATCATGGTGCGGCCTTCATCGGCCAGCACCTTGATGACGCGCAGCACTTCCACTTCCAGCTCAGGATCGAGCGCCGAAGTCGGCTCGTCGAACAGCATGACGCGTGGATTGATGCAGAGGGCGCGGGCAATGGCGGCGCGCTGCTGCTGGCCGCCGGACAACTGGTTGGGATAGGCGTCGGCCTTTTCGCGGATGCCGACCTTGGCCAACATGGCCAGCGCTTCCTCTTCGACCTCGCCACGAGCGCGGCGCTGTACGATCAGCGGCGCTTCCATGACGTTTTCGAGAATGGTCAGATGGGCCCACAGGTTGAAGCTCTGGAACACCATGCCCAGTTCGGAGCGGATGCGGCGGATCTGGTTTTCGTCGGCGATGTGGCGATGCTGCCCGGTGCCGCGCAGCTTGATCTCTTCGCCATCGATGGCGACATTGCCGCTATCGGGCACTTCGAGCATGTTGATGCAGCGTAGCAGGGTGGATTTTCCGGAACCGGACGAGCCGATCAGCGAGACCACCTCGCCTTCGCGGGCCGAGAAGGAAATGCCCTTGAGCACTTCGAGCGCGCCGAATGATTTGTGCAGGTCGCGGATCGACACGACAGGCCATGTTTCCGCGATGGCCGCGGCGGCAGCTTGCGCCATATTCACCCAAAAGCCTGCCGAAACAGGCGCCTTCCCAACCGGCGATTGCCTTTTTTGAGGCTGGCAATCTTGACCGGACACTAGAAAAGCAAAAGCGGACGAGATAGCAAGCGGAAATGCTGGCGGCACACCGCTGTCGGCCCCGGTCGCGCCGGGCGGAGGGGCCATGTTTTACCTGCTTTCGAAGATTTTCTGGGTTGCGGCTCAGCCGCTTAGCATCATTGCGCTGCTGGTTCTGGCCGGGATCGTGCTGGCAGGCTTCGGACGCCGCCGCTGGGGGATGGCGGCGAGCGGGGTTGGCCTGATGCTGATAGTGCTCTGCGGCTTCACCTCCTTGGGATTCCTGCTGATCGCACCATTGGAGGCGCGCTTTGTCCGGCCGGCGGTGGCGCCGACCCAGGTCGATGCCATCGTGGTGCTGGGCGGCTCCACCCTGGCGCGGGTCAGCACCGTGCGCGGCATTGCCGAACTCAATGAGGGCGGCGACCGGCTGGTCGAGGCGGCCATTCTGGCGCGGCGCTACCCGCAGGCGCGGGTGGTATTTTCCGGCGGCGCCGGTGTGCTAGAGCCTGGCGGCGAGGCCGAAGCGGCGACGGCCGAACGGTTGCTGCTGGCGCTGGGTGTGGCGCCGGAACGGCTGGTGCTGGAAGATCAGGCGCGCAATACCGACGAGAATGCCGACCTCACCGCAGCTTTGCTCGGCCATAGCGGCGGCACCATCCTGCTGGTGACCTCGGCCTTCCATATGCCGCGTTCGGTGGGACTGTTCCGACGCGTTGGCGTCGAGGTCGTGCCGTGGCCGACGGACTATCGCGGCACCGGGCAGGAGAGCTTCGGCTTTGACGTCGCCAATCCGGTGCATAATCTGAACACCACCACTATCGCCATGAAAGAGTGGATCGGGTTGGCGGTGTATCACTGGACGGGTCGGATCGACACGATCTTCCCGGCTCAGCTTTCGAACTGATCGGCGGGCACGACGAGGCGGTAGTGGACGCCGTCAGGCGCGATATGAAATTCGGCGCTGCCACCAACCGAGAGCGGCACGATACGCTCCAGCACCAGCGTGCCGAAGCGGGGCTCGTTCCGGATCCGCTCGGTATCAATGCCGGTTTCCTGCCATTCGATGACCAGTTCGCTCGGCCGGTCGGCATGCTCGACCACGCGGGCGTCGATCCAGATATGCCCTTCCTTGCCGTCGGCCAGCGCGCCATGCATCACCGCATTGGCGCCCAGCTCGTGGATGGCCAACCCGATATGCAGTGACGCGTTGGGCCCGAGCAGGGGATCGGCCCCGGTCACCCTAACATTGATCAGTGCCGCCGAGCCGACGCGGCTGAGCTGGGAGGACACCAGCGAGCGCAGATAGGTTCCGCGCCAGTCGCTTTCCGTCACCAGATCCTGGGTGCTGGACAGCGCGTGCAGCCGGCCCCGGAATTTGTCGAGAAAATCCTGAATGTCGTCGCTGTGATGGGCGGTTTGCATCGCCACCGACTGCACGATGGCCAGCAGGTTCTTGGAGCGATGACTGACCTCGCGCAACAGCGAGGCGACGGCGAGGTCACGGCTGCGCTCATTGGTCATGTCAGTGACGATGATGGTGACGCCGTTGTCATCGGGCAGCAGGCGCGCCTCGAAATAGCGCCGGCGCAGGCCGGTGCCCATGTCGAAATTGACGCTTTGCTCGGCACCGCTGGCCCGGCTGCGCTCGGCGGCAGCGGTCAGTTCGGCGGCAATGTCGGGCGGCAACACTTCGGCGGCGCGCTTGCCGATGAAATCATATTTCGGCCAGCTGGGCGGCGGGTTCTCGACCAGGTCAAAACGCCGCTCATCGTCCAGATGCAGGATGCCCACGTCGCGCTGGCGCAGCCCGGCCGACAAGGCGGTCAACCGGGTTTGCAGCTGTCGCGCTGAGGATGGAGCGGCCATCACAAGACACTCGGGGAGTGGGGCAGGTCGAGAGTCAACGCCGGCTCCGCCGATGGCGAAGCCGGAGCAGAATTTGGCTGGAGCCAGAGCGCTTGGATCAGACTCCTCCCAGCAAACCAATGACCAGGCTGGCATCGGGCATGGTGTTCTCCAAGCACAAGCCGATCACGCGGCGGCGCGCGATCCCTCATCGAAAAACAGCGCCTGGCTGATCAGCGCCTTCACCATTTCGGGGTTGAACGGCTTGGTGACGAGGAAGGTCGGCTCGGGGCGTTCGCCGGTCAGCAGGCGTTCGGGGAAGGCGGTGATGAAGATCACCGGCACCGAGTGATGGTTGAGAATATCGTTGACCGCATCGATGCCCGAGCTGCCATCGGCGAGCTGGATATCGGCGAGGATCATGCGCGGATGGGTCTGGGCGAACAGATTGACCGCTTCCTTGTGGGTGCGGGCAACGCTCACCACCTTGTGGCCGAGGCTCTCCACCAACTGCTCGATATCCATGGCGATCAGCGGCTCATCCTCGATGATCATGATTTCGGTCGCCACCTGGCGGGAAATCTCGACCGAGGCTTCGTCGAGCAGGGCGCCAAAGTCGCTATCGGCAACCGAGAGGATTTCGGCGGCCTGGCTGTGGGTGAAGCCTTCGACGGCGACCAGCAGGAAGGCCTGGCGCGGGCGGGCCGACAGACTGCCCAGATTGGTGGCGGCGCGCTGCTCCCAGACATAGCTGGAGGTCGGCTGCGGCACCTTCACAGATGAGTTCGAGAACAGCGCCGAAAACAGCTTGTAGAGCGCGATCCGATCATTGGACGCTTCGGGGAATAGCGAGATGTCGGCGATGAGAGCTTCCAACGTCGCAGCGACATAGGCATCGCCGGAGGTCTGCGATCCAGTAACTGCGCGCGAAAACCGCCGCAGATACGGCAGATGCGGAGCAATCCGCGTGGACAAAGTCATAAAGTGAACTCCCAGTGACGCTTGAGGCACGAGATCGGACAACGTGACTTCCGCAAAGAAAGTTCCGGCAATAAGGAACTTTTTTTGCAACGACGCATTGTGCTCGCCAAGTGTGGGAAAATTCAACAACATATCTGACGGTCTAAACATTGCATGATTAAGGACAAACTGGTGACCCAGCAACGTATGCGGACGCAGGCGGGGCGGGCAGATGATGGGCTGGGTCCGAATACGGATATCGGCGCACGGCTGCGCGCACTTTACGGGGCTGTGCAGGATGAGGGCGTTCCCGAGCAATTGCTCGACCTGCTGGAGAAGCTCGACAATGCCGAGCAGTCGCAGAAAGCCAAGGCTGCCCCTCGTGATGGCAAGACCGCCCCTCGTGACGGGGAGTGACGGCATGACCGCTGAACCGACGACGTTCAAGCGCGAGATGCTTGCCACTTTGCCGAGCCTGCGGGCGTTTGCCGTGTCGCTGACCGGCAAGCATGACAAGGCCGATGACCTGGTGCAGGACACGGTGATGAAGGCCTGGGCCAAGCAGACCAGCTTCGAGATGGGCACCAATATCAAGGCGTGGCTGTTCACCATCCTGCGCAATGAGTTCTACAGCCAGATGCGCAAGCGTGGCCGCGAAGTGCAGGACAGCGATGGTGCGTTTACCGAGCGACTGTCGGTGCATCCCTCGCAATATGGCTCGATGGATCTGCAGGACTTCAAGAAGGCGCTGTCGCAGCTCCCCGATGACCAGCGCGAGGCGGTGATCCTCATCGGCGCTTCCGGTTTCTCCTATGAAGAGGCCGCCGAAATCTGCTCCTGTGCCGTCGGCACGATGAAGAGCCGGGTCAGCCGGGCCCGGACGCGGTTGCAGGATATCCTCAAGATCAGCGGCGAAGCCGATTATGGTCCTGATGCGGTATCTGCGCAGGTGACCACGACCAATCACACATTTTAAGCGCGGTGTCGGCGAGTGCTCTCAGAGCGCTCGCCGCTGCCGTTAACAGGTTCTGCGTCATGCTAATGGCGCGAGCGCCCTTGCCATGAGGCGGGATGTGGCCTCAAATCCGCCATCGGCCTGGGTCACCTGGAAAGGCTGGGGTCGGAGCTGCAAGCGGCGGCTAGCGTCGGGCGGATAGCAGTCATGATGGATACGGCGAGCGGACTGAGCAGCCAAGAGCGGCGAGCGGCGTTGAAACGTCGTGTCGCCCAGCGTCTGGCCGTGGTGGTTTCGCTGGCGCTGGTCATGCTGGCGGCCGTGGCGGCGCTGGTGCTGGTGCAGGGCATTAATCGCCAGATCGGCGATGTGCTGCATACCAATGAAGTGCGCAATCAGGCGCGTGAACTCACCATCGCCCTGAGCGAGGCCGAAAGCGGCCAGCGCGGTTATCTGCTGACCGGCGACGAGAATTATCTCATCCCGTTCCGGCGCGCGGCCGAATCCGTCGACGCGCAATTGCTGTCGCTGACCGCCATGACCAGCGACAATGCGCGCCAGGCAAGGCGGGTGAAGAGCATCGCCAGCGAGATCGTCGCCAAAACGGCCGAAATGGCCGAGACCATCAAACTGGTCGAAGCCCAGCGCACCGGCGAGGCGCGCAATCTGATCGAGACCGGCATGGGCGAGCCGCTGCTGGACAGCGTGCGCAACACGCTTGAACAATTCATCGCCGAGGAAAACCAGACCCTGCTGGAGCGTAACCAGCAGATCGACCAATCGCGGCGCTGGCTGGTTGGCGCCATTATTGCCGCTCTGGCCGGTGCGGTGCTGCTGGCCTATGTGCTGTTCATGCGCACGCAGCGGCAGGTGAGCGCACTGGCCCGCAGCCAGGATTTGCTGCTCAGCGAAAATGAAGTGCTGGAGGCCCATGTGCTGGACCGCACCGAGGCGCTGGAAGAGGCGCGCGCCCATGCCGAGCGCGAGCGGCAGCGGGTCGAAGCGCTGTTGCAGGATACCAATCACCGGATCGGCAATTCGCTGGCGACGGTGTCCTCGCTGCTGGGCCTGCAATTGATGCGCAGCACCTCTAGTGAGGTGAAGGCGGCGCTGGAGGCGGCGCGCTCGCGCGTGCATGCCATCGCCTCGGCGCATCGCCGCCTGCGGCTGGGCGACGATCTGGAAACCGCCAGCGCCAATGACTTTCTCGATGCGGTGCTCGAAGATATCGCGGCGACCGCCAGCGATGCCAAGGCCATCACGCTGGTCGGGCATATCGACCCGATCGTCATCGGCGCGCGGGACGCCACCACCGTTGGGATATTGCTCGGCGAATTGGTGACCAACGCCATCAAGCACGGCTTTCCCAATGGGCGAAACGGCACCATCACGGTGACGCTGAAGCGTGACGAGGCCGGGGTGCCGACGCTGAGCGTGGTCGATGACGGCGCCGGAATTGCCGATGATCAGGAACCCGGTGAGGGTGGATTGGGTTCAGTCATCGTCAAGCAATTGGCGACGCAGTTCGGCGGTCAGCCGCAATATCAGCGACGGGCCGAAGGCGGACTATGTGTGAGCGTGCCGCTGCCCGGCATCGACAACATTGCGGCGACCAGCGCGACCTGACGCGAACCGGAGAGCCGACTTGCACATCATTGCCGTTCTCAACCGCGATGGCGGGACCTTGCGCACGATGGATCTCGATGCCTTCTGCGCCACCGCCGTCGCGATTTTTGCGCGGTATGGGCATCAGCTCGACTGCCGTGTGGTGGCGGGCAGTGCAGTAGAAAAGACGCTGCGCCAGGCGGCAAATACCAAGGGCGTGGATGCGGTGCTGGCCGGGGGTGGCGATGGCACGATCTCGACAGCGGCCGGGATCGCCTATGAAACCGGTATGCCGCTGGCGGTGCTGCCGGTGGGCACGATGAACCTGTTCGCGCGGGCGCTCAAAGTGCCGCTGGTGCTGACCGAGGCCCTCGAAGCGCTGGCGGGTGGCGAGATCGGCGCGGTCGATATCGCCACCGCCAATGACCGGGCCTTCGTGCATCAGTTCGGCGTCGGCATTCATGCCCGGCTAGTGCGGATTCGCGACAATATGAGCTACCGCAGCCGCATCGGCAAAATGCTGGCCAGCCTGCGGGCGATTGCCGCCGCCGCGATCAATCCGCCGCAGTTCGAGGCTGAAATCCGCACGCATGAGGGGATCGAAAAACAGCGCGTCAGCGGCATCGCCGTCTCGAATAACCCGCTGGGCGATGGCCATATTCACGCCGATGGGCTCGATGCGGGGGTGCTCGGGGTCTATGTGGCCGCGCCGATGTCCACCGCGGCTCTGCTCAAACTGGCGGTGGATCTGTTCGTGGGCAGCTGGCGCGACAGTCCGATGGTTTCCGAGATCGAGGTTGAGGAGGTGACGCTGCATTTCCCCAAGCGCAAGCGCAGCTCGCATGCGGTGATCGATGGCGAGCTGATCAAGCTCGACCGCTCGGTGACGCTCAAGCTGCATCCGGGCGGGCTCAAAGTGATTTTGCCCAGGCCCGCCGCCACCGATCAAATTTCTTGAAATTTTTCTGGAACCAAAGCCAAAAATTCGCGTTAGGAAAAATTGGTCGGCAGGTTTTTAGTCAATTGTAGCAGCGTCAGGACTGGAAGTGACAAACAAGGGGGGCTACCTTCCGGACGACGTGCGGAAGGTTGTGCTTGATCCAACGCGACTCAACGCGTTGGCGGCGCTGGATATGCTGGACGAGCGTCCTGACGCCGATTTCGAGCGGTTAAGCCGGACAGCAGCGTATCTTTTCAAGACTGAGATTGGCCTGGTGACGCTGCTCGACAAGGAGCGGCAATGGTTCAGCGGGTGCTTTGGCGTGGACAACATAACCGAGGCGCTCACCGAGACCTCGTTCTGCGCCCATGCCATTGCGCTGCCCGGCGACGCGGAGGCGCTGGTGGTGCCCGATGCGGCGGCCGACCCGCGCTTTCAGGACAATCCGCTGGTGACCGGCTGGCCCCATATCCGCTTTTACGCCGGCGCGCCGGTGATGGTCGGCGGGCACAAGGTGGGCTCGCTCTGCGTCATCGGCACGACGCCGCAGGCCGCGCCCGATCCCGGGCTGGTCGAGCAACTGGTGGGACTGGCCGGGCTGGCCTCCAGCCTGTTTGCGCTCAAGGACGAAGCGCGGGTGCGCGCCCGCATGGCCGCTGCCCTGGTCAAGGAAGAATGGCGCCATGCGCTGACGCTGGAAGCCGGCAAGGTCGGCAGCTGGGTGTGGGATGTGCGCACCGGCGAGGTCGCCTGCAACGACATGTTCCGCCGCATGTTTGGCCTGCCCGAGATCGACGCCACCCAGGTCGAGGATGTGCTGGCGGCGATCCACGTCAGTGATCGGGCTGCTGTGCAGGAGGGTCTGACGGCCAGTTTCCGCAAGGGCGAGGACTATGGCGCCGAGGCGCGGATCGCCGCGTCGGGGCGTTGGGTCACCCTGCGCGGTCGGGTCTATCAGCGCGATGCCGAGGGCAAGCCGCTGGTGATGATGGGCGTCAGCATCGATATTTCCGACAGCAAGCAGAGCGCCGAACACACCCGGGTGCTGCTGCGGGAGCTGAACCACCGGGTCAAGAACACGCTGGCGATGATCCAGTCGGTGGCGCGCCAGACCATACGGCAAAACCCCAATCCCAAGGATTTCATCGACGCCTTTTCCGGGCGGCTGCGCACCATTTCGGATGCGCATGTGCTGCTGGCGGATCGGGACTGGTCCGGGGTGCAGCTTTACGAAGTGATCGCCTCCCAATTTGGACCCGGCTTTCGCAGCCATCCCGACCGGGCCACGGTGCGCGGCGAAGATGTCACCTTGCCGGCCGATCATGCGCTGGGGCTGGGGCTGATCCTGCATGAGCTGACCACCAACGCGCATCGCCATGGCGCCTGGTCGGATGATCGGGGCGTGGTCAATATTGATTGGGAGGTCAGGCAGACGCCGGTGCGCGGACTGTCGCTCAATTGGCGCGAAACCGGCGGCCCGGAGGTGGATAAGCCGGACGAATATGGGCTGGGCGCCCGGTTGATCGAGCGGAGCCTCGCCAAGGTGCTCGACAGCGAAGTCTCGCTGCAGTTCCATCCGGGCGGGGTTGCCGCCAAAATCTGGATGCCGTTGCCGGAAGAGCAGGATTAGCCGGGCCGCCCCGATGGCGGCCCGCTCTCAGTCGTCGGTCTGGTCGTGCTCGCCGCGCAGCAGCAGATAGGCGGCAATGGCGGCGGCGGGCAGGCCGAGGGTCCGCAGCATGGGCGATTTTAGCAGTACCGGCAGCGCGGTCAGTGCCGCCGTGGTGACGAAGGCGCCGGTTTCGCTGGAGCGCCGCTTGGTGGCCACTTCGCGGCGGCGCCGGCTTTCGCCGACACGGGTGCCGAGATAAACCGCCAAGGTGATCACCAGGAAGGCGGCCGCAAAGATCAGCGCGGCGTAGATGCCGCCCACGATGTCGGCCAGCGCCATCACCCCTGCGGCCAGCAGGAAGCCAATTCCCGCCACGCCCAGAACGATCATCACCGCATTGACGATGACGGCGTTCCGAACCCGCTCGGTGATGGATTCGACCTCAATGCCAAGCAGCCCGGCAAGCGGTATGAGCAGGTTCATGGCGACTAGTGCCGCATCAGCACGGCGAGCAGGAAGCCGATGCCGACGGCACTGGCCACGGCGGTCAGCGGCTTTTCGCGGATGGTGTCCTTGAGCTGCTTTTCCATGGCGCTGGCCTGGTCCTGCACCTCTTCGACGACCTGCTGGCCCTGGCGCTGCAGATTGCGCGCCTCGCCCTTGGCGGCGTCGCGGACTTCGCTGACCTTCTCATTGCTGAGCCGGGCCAGCGTAGCGCCGATGGATTTCAGATCGCTCTGCAGCTGGGCGACCTGGTCTTCCAGCTGGGCCTCGCGAGCCTTGCTCGAAGCGCGGCTGTTGCGGGGCTTGCGGGTCGGGGCGAGATCGGACGTGGTAGCCATATTTGACGTTCCTGTTTTGACGGGCCAGGGGCGAAAATTGCCTATTGGCCGGGATGAGAGTCAGGCGGAAATTGCTCTGGTGGCTAGATGCGGCCCATCAACACCAGGATGAGGATGACGACCAACACGACACCCAGGATGCCGGAGGGGAAGTAGCCGAAACCGCGCGAATAGCCCCAACTGGGCAATGCGCCGATCAGCAGTAGAATGAGGACGATGATGAGAATTGTACCGAGACCCATGGTAGCTCTCCTGTTGTTTTTGTGACGCTTGGCCGGCTATCGCTAGAGGATCGCCAGCATCAGGATCGTCGCGGTAGCCAGGATGAACAGGGCAGGGATCAGCGCCTTGAACACGGCGCCATAATGGGTCTGCCCATCATAGCCTTCGGTCCATACCGGCGTCGCGCGCCCTGCGTCTTCAAGCGCTCTGATTTCCATGCTGGTCATGACGGCCTCCGCCTCGATCCAATGCGCAATGTTGCGCGTGCCCAAAGAACGGGATGGGATCGGCTTTGGTTCCGTAGTGGCGCTGGATTCGGGCAGGCGGGGTGAGGGGAGGCGCCCTCACACCATGGCGTCGATCACCTGGCGCTGGCGCAGCATTTCGAGGAAAATCTTGTAGTCCTTGTCGAAATGAGCGCGGGCGGTGGCGTCGGGCGCGCGCTCGCGACCACCTTGCTGCATGGCGACACAGGCCGCGTCGAGGCTGGGATAGAGCCCGGCGGCGGTGGCGGCGACCATGGCGGTGCCGAGCAGGGTGGCGTCCTTGGCCGAGGATTCGACCACGGCGCAGCCGGTGGCGTCGGCATAAAGCTCCATCAGCACGGCATTCTTGGTGTGGCCGCCGGTGATGTGCAGCGTGTCGATGGCATAGCCGCGGGTGTTGAGGGTTTCGAGGATATGCCGCACCCCCAGCGCGATGGAGACGCAGCTGCGCCAATACAGCCGGCACAGCGAGTCGAAATCGCTGTCGAGCGTCAGCCCGGAGATGACGCCGAGCGCAAACGGATCGCCCAGCGGGGAGCGATTGCCGTGGAAATCGGGCAGCACATGCAGCCGCTCGGCCAGCGACAGCCCCTCGCGCAGCCGCAGTTCCATGATGCGGCGTGCAATGGCGCGGTGCATCTCCGGGCTAGGCTCGCCGCCCGCGCCATGCCAGCGGATCAAATGATCGAGCAGCGCGCCGGTGGCCGATTGGCCGCCCTCATTGAGCCAGACGCCGGGCAATACCGCACCGAAATACGGGCCCCAGACCCCTGTGGTGGGGCGGGCCTCGGCCGACAGCGCCATGACGCAGCTCGAGGTGCCGGCGATCAGCGCCAGATGGTGGTCAATGGTGCCGACATCATGGGCAAAGGCGCCGAGCACGCCGAGCGCGCCGGCATGGGCATCGATCAAGCCGGCGCCGACCCGGCAGGACGTGCTGAGCCCCAGTTCACTCGCGGCCAGCGCGGTCAGCGGACCGAGATCGCTGCCCACCGGGCTGGCATTGGCGGGCAAAGCGGCTTTGTCGAGCAGATCAGACAGGCCGATCTGGGCCAGGAAATCGGGCTGCCAGCCGCCTTCGGTATGGGCCAGAAAAGTCCATTTGCAGGTGAGGGTGGATTGCGAGCGGGCCAGCGAGCCGGTGGCTTTCCACGACAGGAAATCGGCCAGATCGAACATCATCCCGGCGCGGGCCCAGCTTTTGGGCATGCGCCGCTTGAGCCACATCAGCTTGGGCGCTTCCATCTCCGGCGACATGACGCCGCCGGCATAGTCGAGCACCAGATGGCCGGTGGCGGTGCATTCCTCGGCCTCGGCCAAAGCGCGGTGATCGAGCCAGACAATGGTGTCCCAATTGTCGTCGCCCTTGGTAGAGACGGTGACCGGTTGACCTGCTACGTCGCGCACCACCAGCGAGCAGGTGGCATCAAAACTGAGGCCGACCACCTGGGCCGGATTGGCTCCGGCTTCGCGCATCGCCTCGCGCACAGCGGTGCAGACCGCGAGCCAGATTTGCTCGCTGTCATGCTCGGCATGATTGGCGTCGGTGCGGTTCATGTCGATGGGATGCTCGGCGCGGGCGAGCAAGCCGCCATGCGCAGTGAGCACGCCGGCCCGGGCGCTCCCTGTCCCCACATCCACTGCCACCAGGAGGCTTTGCGTCACGCTATGGCGCCCTTTAATCGATTTGGGGCGACGGTAGCTGACGGGGAGTGAATTGGCTACGGGGGCAGATAAAGGACGATGGCTGGGGCTTAGCCCGTGCGGCCCTCAAAAACGCGGTGACATCGCGGGTGTTTGACGTCCACCGGACTGTACCTCCCCCTTGAAGGGGGAGGCTAGGAGGGGGTGACGGGAGCCCCGATATCCGGGCTAGCCGCCCCCCCCACCCTTGATCCCTCCCCGCAAGGGGGAGGGTGTCGACTGAGACATCAGGGCATTAAAGCCCGTCAGCCAAATACCGCTCCAGCGTCGCCTTGGTGCCAATGGCCCACAACGTCTCCAGCGCATGGCTGAACGCCGCGACAAACGCCGGCTCCCCAGCCAGCGCCCCATAAATATCCCCCATCGCCAGCCACGCCTTGGGATCGTCTTTCGCCAATTTCGCCTGCGTGGTCAGCCGCGCCCAGCTCGGATCATTGGCCTCGATCACCGCACCGCTATCCGTCGTGCCATAGCAATAGCGGCACCACAGCGCCGACACCAAAGCCAGCCCGGTCACCGACTCGCCGGCCGTCACCCGGTCCAAAGCCGAGGGAATAATGAATTTGGGCTGCCGATTGGAGCCATCCAGCGCCAGCCGGCGAATGGTGTCGCCAATTTTCGGATTGGCAAAACGCCGCTGACACAGCGCAAAATACTCGTTGAGATCGGTATCGGGCACCGGCGGCACCACCGGGATGATTTCGTCGCGCTCCACCTTGGCGAGGAACGCCGCCACCAGCGGATGCTGCATCGCCTCATGCACGAAATGGATATCCAGCAGCCCGGCCGGATAGGCGATGGTGGCGTGGCCGCCATTAAGGATACGGATTTTCATGTGTTCATAGGGCGCGACATCGGCGACGAACTGCACGCCGACCCTTTCCAGCGCCGGACGGCCGGCAGGGAAATTGTCCTCCAGCACCCATTGCTTGAAGCTCTCGCAGAACACCGGCCAGTTGTCGTCAATGCCGAACTGCTCGGCGAGCAGGGTCTTCTCCCGGTCCGAGGTGGCCGGGGTAATGCGATCCACCATGCCATTGGGGAAGGCGACATTGGCCTTGACCCACTGCGCCAGCATCGGATCGATCAATTGCGCCAGCCCGACCACGGCGTTTTCGGTGACGTGGCCATTGCCCGGAATATTGTCACAGCTCATCACCGTGAAGGGCTGGATGCCAGCGTCGCGGCGGCGGATGAGGCCGGCGAGGATCAGCCCAAACGCCGTGCGCGGCGCGTCAGCATGGGCCGCGTCATAGGCGATATCGGTATGGGTCGGATCAAATTTCTGGCTGGCCGGGTCGATATAATAGCCGCCCTCGGTGATGGTCAGCGAGACGATGCGAATGGCGGGATCGGCCAGCGTGGCGATGATGGCCTCGGTCGCGCCGGGCTGCAGATAATCGATCATCGCGCCGGTGACGCGGGCGCTGCTGGTATCGGCTTCCTGTTCGACCACGGTGGTCAGCCAATCCTGCGCCTTGAGCTTCTGCCGCATCGCTTCGTCGGCGTCGCGCACCCCGGCGCCAATCAGTGCCCAGTCATGGTCGGCGCCGGTGGCGAACAGATCATCGAGATAGACGGCCTGATGGGCGCGGTGGAAATTACCCACGCCGAAATGCACGATCCCCGCCGTGAGGTCGCTCCGCTGATAGGCAGGGATGCTGGCCGTGCTCAGGGAGGGGAGGGCCTGAGCCGAAAGCTTGGTGGTCATGATGTTTAGTCCTTGGTCCGGCGGCCCGGATTAGAGTCCCAGTCCGTCGGCGTCGAAGCGGTAGATGCGGGAGGGGTCGGGCGTCAGATAGACGTCGTCGCCATGGTTGAAGGTCTGGTCGCCATCGGTGCGGATGGTCATCAGGCCGAGGCCCTCGACGTGGACGTGGAGGAAAGTGTCGCTGCCGAGCTGTTCGGCGACGCCGACCTTGCCCTTCCAGGCGCCGCGCGTGGCGGTAGTGGCGAGCTTGAAATGCTCGGGGCGCACGCCGATGGAATGGGCATTGTGCCGGGCCGCTTCGGGGCCATCGACAAAATTCATGCGCGGGCTGCCGATGAAGCCGGCGACGAAGCGGTTGGCGGGCTTTTTATAGAGATCGAGCGGGGAGCCGAACTGCTCCACCTTACCGGCATTGAGCACCACGATGCGGTCAGCCATGGTCATGGCTTCCACCTGATCATGAGTCACATAGACCATGGTGGTCTTGAGCTGCTGGTGCAGCTCGGTAATTTCGAGCCGCATATTGACGCGTAAAGCAGCGTCGAGATTGCTCAGCGGCTCGTCGAACAGAAACGCCTTGGGTTCGCGCACGATGGCGCGGCCAATGGCAACGCGCTGGCGCTGGCCGCCGGACAGGGCGCGCGGACGGCGGTCGAGATAGGAGGAGAGATTGAGCGTGCGGGCGGCATAGTCGACCTTTTGCGCGATGATCTCCTTGGGCACTTTCGCCATTTTGAGCGGGAAAGCGATGTTGTCGCGCACGCTCATATGCGGATAAAGCGCATAGGACTGGAACACCATGGCCAGGCCCCTGCGGGCCGGCGGTGCCTTGGTCATGTCCTCGCCATCGAGCAATATGGTGCCGCTGGTGGTGTCTTCCAGCCCGGCGATCAGCCGCAGCAAAGTGGACTTGCCGCAGCCGGACGGCCCGACGAACACTACGAATTCGCCATCCTTGATCTCGAGCGAGATGTCCGGGATCACCTGGATTTCGCCGAAGGACTTGTTGACGTTTTTGAGGGAGATCGAACCCATTGGTTGCAGTCCTTATTTCACAGCGCCGAAGGTGAGGCCGCGGACGAGTTGTTTCTGGCTGAACCAGCCCATGAGCAGGATCGGCGCGATGGCGAGCAGCGAGGCCGCCGACAGCTTGGCGAGGAACAGGCCCTGTGGAGACGAGAATGACGAGATAAACGCGGTCAGCGTGCCGGCGCGGCCCGAGGTCAGGGTGATGGTCCAGAAGGCTTCGTTCCAGGCCAGGATGACGTTGAGCAGCAGCGTCGAGGCGATGCCGGGGACGGCCATGGGGACGAGGACGTGGACGATTTCATTCCACAATTCGGCCCCATCCATGCGTGCGGCTTCCAGGATATCGACCGGGATTTCCTTGAAATAAGTGTAGAGCATCCAGATGATGATCGGCAGGTTGATCAGCGTCATGATGATGGTCAGGCCATGCACGGTGTCGAGCAGGCGCAGATCGCGGAAGATCAGATAGATCGGGATCAGCACGCCCACCGCCGGCATCATCTTGGTGGACAGCATCCACATCAGCACGTCCTTGGTGCGCTTGGTCGGCGCAAAGGCCATGGCCCAGGCGGCGGGAATGCCGATGATCAGCCCCAACAGGGTCGAGCCGACCGACACCAGGATCGAATTGGTGGCGTGCTTGATATAGTCCGAGCGATCCTGCACCGCGGCGAAATTTTCCAGCGTGAAATTTTCCGGCAGGAAGGTCGGCGTGCTGGCGATGGCCTCGGCCTCGGTCTTGAAGGCGGTCAGCACCACCCACAGGATTGGCGAGAACAGCAGCAGGGCGATGCCCCAGGCGAGCAGGGTAAAGCCGATGCGGGTCTGAACGGGGACGTTACGGGCCATCTTTCGCTCCTACGCGTCGAGGTTCTTGCCCACCGCGCGCATCAGGAAGATAGCGACGATGTTGGCGATGATGACGGCGACGACACCACCGGCCGAGCCGGCGCCGATGTCGTTACTGAGGATGCCGGTGCGGAACACCAGGAAGGTCAGATTGGTCGAGGCATAGCCGGGACCGCCGCCGGTGGTGACGCGGATTTCTGCGAAAATACCGAGCAAGAAAATGGTCTGGATCAGGATCACAATGGTGATCGAGCGGGCCATATGCGGCAGGATAATATAGTAGAAGCGGTTGATGGCGTTGGCGCCATCCATCTCGGCGGCCTCGCGCTGCTCCTCGGAGAGCGACTGCAAGGCGGTCAGCAGTATCAGCGTCGCAAAGGGCAGCCATTGCCAGGCGACGATGACGATGACCGAGAACAGCGGATACTGGTTGAACCAGTCGACCGGCTGCAGGCCGAAGAATTTCCACACATGCCCCAGCATGCCGTAGCCGGGATGCATGAAGCCGTTTTTCCAGATCAGCGCTGCCACCGGCGGCATGACGAAGAAGGGCGAGATGACGATGATGCGCAGGATGCCCTGACCCCAGATCGGCTGGTCGAGCAGCATGGCGAGAAAGATACCGCCGATAACGGTGATCGCCAGCACGCCGCCGACCAGGATCAGCGTATTGACCAGGGTCTGGGTGAAGCTGGGATCGCCGATGACGTAGAGATAATTCGCCCAGCCGGCAAAGCCGGTCATCATCGGGTTGATCAGGCTGTAATTCTGGAAGCTGAACCACAGGGTCATCACCAGCGGCACGATCATCCAGATCAGCAGCACGATAACGGCCGGCGCCATCATGATGCGGGAGAGGGTACGGGTCTGTGCGGTGGCCATGAAGATGATCCGTCATTGAAACCGAGCGTGGGTCTGTCGTCCCCTCGCCCCTGAGGGGAGAGGGCTAGGGTGAGGGGTTCAGAGCTTGTGCTGACCCACGGCGGTCGCATCCAGCTCTGAACCCCTCGCCCGGCGCTGCGCGCCGACCTCTCCCCTCAGGGGAGAGGCGATCAGGGCCCAGTCCGCGTGCTTCGTCTAAAAACCGCCCGGTCTCCAGAGGGGACCTTTGACCGGGCGGGTCGTCGTCTTCAGGGAGAAGACTACTTGATGTAGCCGGCGCGGGTCATGTCGCGGGTGGCGGCATCCTGCGCCTGAGCCAGCGCGTCGTCAGCCGACATCTGGCCGGCCAGCGCCGCCGAGAACAGCTGGCCGACATTGGTGGCGATACCGGCGAACTCGGGAATGGCGACGAATTGCACGCCGACATAAGGCACCGGCTGAACCGTGGGCTCGCTCGGATTGGCCGAATTGATCGAGTCCAGCGTCATCTTGGCGAAGGGTGCGGCGGCCTGATATTCGGGGTTCTCATAGAGCGAGGTGCGGGTGCCCGGGGGCACGCTGGCCCAGCCATCCTTGGCGGCGACAGTGGCCAGATACTCTTTGTCAGTGGCCCATTTGATGAACTGTTCGGCGGCTGCGGCATTCTGCGAACTGGCCGGGATGGCCAGCGACCAGGCCCAGAGCCAGTTGCCGCGCTTGCCCAGGCCGTTATCCGGGGCCAGAGCGAAGCCGACCTGGTCGGCGACGGTAGAGTCAGGGCCGACCAGGGCGCCGGCGGCGACGGTGGCGTCGATCCACATGCCGCATTTGCCCTGCTGGAACAAAGTCAGGTTTTCGTTGAAGCCGTTGGACGACGCGCCAGCCGGGCCGGCATCGGCCATCAGCGACAGATAGGTGTCGAGTGTGTTCTTCCACTCGGGCGTGTTGAACTGGGGCACCCAGCTCTCGTCGAACCAGCGCGCGCCGAAGGAGTTGGACATGGCGGTGAGGAAGGCCATGTTCTCGCCCCAGCCGGCCTTGCCGCGCAGGCAGATGCCGTTGATGTCATTGGCGCGGTCGGTCATGGCGCGGGCGGCCTCGCCGATGAATTCCCAGGTCGGGGCGTCGGGCATGGTCAGCCCGGCCTTTTCCATCAGGTCCTTGCGATACATCACCATCGAGCTTTCGCCATAGAAGGGCGCGGCATAGAGCTTGCCGTCGACGCTGAGGCCATCGCGGATGGCGGGCAGCAGATCGTCGACGTCATAATCGGCGTCGGCGCTCAGGCCGTCGAGCGGCACCAGCCAGTTCTGCTTGGCCCAGATCGGGGCTTCGTAGGTGCCGATGGTCATCACGTCATATTGCCCGCCATTGGTGGCGATGTCGGTGGTGACGTTCTGGCGCAGGGTGTTTTCCTCAAGCACGACCCAGTTGAGTTCGATGCCGGTCGCCTCGGTGAAAGCGGGCGACAGGGCCTGCATGCGGATCATGTCGTCATTGTTGACGGTGGCGATGGTGAGCGTCTGCGCCGAGGCGGAGGCCGCCAGCGCAAGGGTGAACGCGCCCACGAGAATGGGTGTCAGTTTCATTATTTTCCTCCCAGAAACCGAAACGAGCAATTGTTCCGGCAATGGGCAAATACTCACAACATATGCGGCAGAGTCAAGCGGGCTATGCGCCGGGTGACTGGCGCATGTGCAGCAGCACAGGCCCGGAAAAGCGCGATATTCTAGCGATTTCAGTGGATTAAGAGAGGTCGAGTAGGCCTTGGGCGGTGCGTTCGTCAGTGATCAAACCATTGACCAGACGGCGATTAAGCGTGGCCTTGATGCCGGGCAATTTTCGCTTGCCCATGGCGATTGCCACGACCAGCGAGTGTTCACGCGACGGCATCGGGGCCGAGGCGACGCGCTCATTGGTCAGTCCCTCGATCAGCTTGCCCTCGGCGTCAAAGCTCCAGCCGCAGATTTCGCCAATGGCACCAGCCTTTTGCAGGGCCTTGAGTTCGGCGTCGGTGATGAAGCCATCGACATAGAGCGGCGCCTCGGGGCCGATATCGCCGATGCCGACAAAGGTCACATCGGCCTTGGCGGCCAGCGCCAGGGTTTCGCGAATCATCGGCTGGGCATGCAGCAGCTCGCGTTCGCGGGCCGAGGAGGCGATCACCGGCAGCGGCATGGGAAAGCTGCGGGCCTTCACCGTATCGGCGACGTTGAAGATGACGTTGTAATAGGCGGCCGAGCCATCGGGGGCGATATTGCCGGTGAGCGAGACCACTTTGTGGTGCGGGCAATCCATCGGCATCAATTGCTCGACAGCGGCTTTGAGCGTGCGGCCGGTGCCGATGGCCATGACGATGGGGTCAGCGCGCTTGAGCCAGCGCTCGATCTCGGCGGCGGTGGCTTCGGCAACGCCGATCGTGGTGGATTCGCTGCTCGGATCGGACGGCACCACTTCCACCAGCTCCAGCGCGAAACGGCTTTTGAGCCGGGCGGCCAGATCCATGCAGCGACCGATCGGGTGATCGAGCCGCACCTTGATCAGCCCCTCGCTGACCGAGAGCGACACCAGGCGCTGCGCCGACTGGCGCGAAATCCCCAGCTTGCTGGCAATTTCTTCCTGGGTATTGCCGGCGACATAGTACAGCCAGCCGGCGCGTGCCGCGTCATCCAGGCGATTGCTCGAGGTGTCCATGCGCTGCGCCATTAAGCCGTCCCGCCAAATTCGGGCGGATTATTCGGCCATGCGGCGCCGGGCTGCAAGACGTTTATGTGTCAGCTGCGTGCGCCGGGGCGACGGGAGAGCTGGGTCAGGGCGGCGCGGATGTCGCGTTCGGTGTCCTTGAGATGGAAGCGCATGGCCTCGCCGGCGGCCCGGCCATTGCCTTGCTTGATGCAGTCGAGAATGCGCTGATGCGCCTCGATGGTGTCATGCAGGGTGTGGCCTCGCTGCTCGCGGCCGCGGCGACTGATGAAAAAGCCTTCGCGCAGCGGTTGCGCCATGGCTTCGAACAAAAAGCCCAGCACGCGGTTGCCGCTGGCCAGCGCCATCGCCTCGTGGAAGCCGACGTCGTGGGTGTGAAACGCCATTTCCATGTCATGCGTCATCGGCTCGCCCTGCACGCCGACCGTGTCGCGCATGCCTTGCAGGCCGGTTTCGATAGCGGCGATGCCGGCGCGGGTGGCGCGCTTGGCCGCCAGCGTCGCTGACTGCACCTCCAGCGACTGGCGCACTTCGATCAGGTCGAACAGCCCCTTGGAATCATAGCGGATCACCGAGGTTAGAAAGTCAGCGAAGGCGGCGCCGTCGGGTTCGCGCACCACGGCCTTGCGGCCACGGGCAATGGCGAGCAGGCCGCGCCCCTCCAGCAACTTCACCGCCTCGCGGATGGTCAGCCGGCTGACATCATATTGGCTGGCCAGGTCGGCCTCGCTGGGCAGGCTGGTGCCGGGCGCCATCTCGCCGAGAATAACGCGCGCCAAAGCGTCGGCCACACTGTTGGCGGCGGTAGGCTGGCCGGGGGGAATTGCCCCATCCGAAGTCGTCACGATTCCTCCAAGGTATCTGATACCTTCGCCATACCCCTATCGCTTGGCGATCCGTTTGGGGCTGGTGTCTTGTTCGACAGAGTCAATTTAGCGGGAGAGGGCTTTGTCTGCAACTGCCGTGAAACATGCAATATCGTTAATATTCGACAATCGAAAAAATTCAACCCGTGTGGGAAAGCGACTTTACAAGGGTATCTGATTATCCTAGGTTCCGGCCCGTGGGCTTGGGAGGGTCCTGGGCGGCAACAGCCGCCATGCAGGAGGACTTCATGCACGACAGACTGGCCGCTCACCTTGGGGTGCTCGTACGGTATTTTAATTGTCCGCATGGGGTTGAGGATCGCGCGCGATCTATAGTCCGACGCGGCGCATGCTCTGCGCCAAGGTATCTCCCCTGACGACCATCCAAAAACTTCTGACCTCGAAAATACAAAAGGGAGTCGAGACGTGAAGATTATCAAGACGCTTGCCACTGTGCTGGCCGTTGGCGCCATGGCGCTGACCGCTTCCACTGCAGCCTATGCTCAGGACAAGGGCGCCATCGGCATTGCCATGCCGACGCAGTCCTCGCTGCGCTGGATCTCGGACGGCAATGAGCTGAAGTCGGCGCTGGAAGGCATGGGCTATTCGGTCGATCTGCAGTTCGCGGAAGACGATATCCCGAACCAGCTCGCCCAGATCGAAAACATGGTCACCAAGGGCGTCAAGGCTCTGGTCATCGGTTCGATCGACGGCACCACGCTGTCGGCCGTGCTGCAGCAGGCCGCTGACGCCGGCATCAAGGTTGTCGCTTATGACCGCCTGATCCGCGAAACCGCCAATGTTGACCTCTACACCACCTTCGACAACTTCCAGGTCGGTGTGCTGCAGGCCAATTCGCTGGTGAAGGGCCTCAAGGAACGCTTCCCCGAGACCAAGCCATGGAACGTTGAGCTGTTTGGCGGCTCGCCGGACGATAACAACGCGTTCTTCTTCTATGACGGCGCGATGAGCGTGATCCAGCCGCTGATCGACTCGGGCGACGTGGTGATCAAGTCCGGCCAGCAGGGCATGGACACGGTCGGTACGCTGCGTTGGGACGGTGCTGTGGCTCAGGCCCGCATGGACAACATCCTGTCGGCTAACTACTCGGACGGTTCGCGCGTCGATGGCGTGCTGGCTCCCTATGATGGCCTGTCGCGCGGCATCATCTCGTCGCTCCGCGGCGTTGGTTATGGCGCAGCCGATCAGGCTTGGCCGATCGTCACCGGTCAGGACGCCGAGGCGCCTTCGGTGAAGGCCATCGTCGCCGGCGAGCAGTACTCGACCGTTTACAAGGACACCCGCGAACTGGCCAAGACCACTGCTGGTCTGGTCGACACGCTGGTTTCGGGCGGCACGCCTGAAGGCCTCGACACCACGACCTATGACAATGGTGTCAAGATCGTGCCGTCGATCCTGCTGACCCCCTATGAAGTCGACGCCACCAACTACCAGGCGCTCGTCATCGACTCGGGTTACCTCAAGGCCGAAGACATCCAGTAAGCCTCGGCTTGCCAGAAACACGGGGCTTCGCGGTAACGCGGAGCCCTTTCCTGTCACCGGGACGAGGCGCTATGATGCGACGCCCGCGTGGATACGAGAAGGCGACGAATGAGCAACACCATTCTGGAGATGCGCAGCATCACCAAGACCTTCCCCGGCGTGAAGGCGCTGTCGGATGTCAATCTCAGCATCAGGGAAGCCGAAATCCACGCCATCGTGGGTGAAAACGGCGCGGGAAAATCCACCCTGATGAAGGTGCTGAGCGGGGTTTATCCCTCCGGCACCTATGACGGCCAGATCATCTACAAGGGTGAGGAACAGCAGTTCAAATCCATCCGCGATAGCGAGCACAAGGGCATCGTCATCATCCATCAGGAGCTGGCGCTGGTGCCGTTGCTGTCGATTGCCGAGAATATCTTTCTCGGCAATGAGCAGGCCAAGGGCGGCGTGATCGACTGGGATGAAACCCGTGACGGCGCGCGCAAGCTGCTGGGTATGGTGGGTCTGAGCGAAGACCCCGATACGCTGGTGACCAATATCGGCGTCGGCAAGCAGCAATTGGTGGAAATCGCCAAGGCGCTCAGCAAGGAGGTCAAGCTCCTCATTCTCGACGAGCCAACCGCCAGCCTCTCCGAGAAGGACAGCGCGGCGCTGCTCGAACTGCTGGTGGAGTTCCGCAAGCAGGGCATCACTTCCATTCTGATCAGCCACAAGCTGAACGAAGTCTCCAAGGTCGCCGACCGCATCACCGTGATCCGCGACGGGCGCAGCATCGAGACCCTCGACAAGCAGGATATCAGCGAAGACCGCATCATCACCCTGATGGTGGGGCGTTCGCTTGACGATCGCTACCCGGCCCGCACGCCGCAGATCGGCGAAGTGGTGTTCGAGGTTAAAAACTGGAGCGTCTATCACCAGTTGCACCGCGACCGGCAGGTGATCCGCAATATCGACGTCAATATCCGCAAGGGCGAAGTCGTCGGCATTGCCGGGCTGATGGGCTCGGGCCGCACCGAATTTGCCATGAGCGTGTTCGGCAAATCCTATGGCCAGCGCATTTCCGGCGAGGTCTATCTGCACGGCAAAAAGATCGACACCTCGACGGTGGAACGGGCCGTGGCCCACGGCCTGGCCTATGCCACCGAGGACCGCAAGACCTACGGCCTCAACCTGATCGACCATATCAAGCACAACACCACCATCGCCAATCTGCGCGGCATCTCCAATGTGGGTGTCATCGACGACCTGCATGAGATGGACGTCGCCAATGAGTATCGCCAGAAGACCAATATCCGCTCCTCGAGCGTCTATCAGGTCACCGGCAATCTCAGCGGCGGCAATCAGCAGAAAGTGGTGCTCAGCAAGTGGCTGTTCGCCAATCCGGATGTGCTGATCCTCGACGAGCCGACACGCGGCATCGATGTCGGTGCCAAATATGAAATCTACACCATCATCAATAATCTGGCGGCGCAGGGCAAAGCCATCCTGGTGATCTCTTCGGAGATGCCGGAACTGCTCGGCATCACCGACCGCCTCTATGTAATGAACGAAG
The DNA here is from genome assembly GCF_054489375.1 of Devosia sp. A449. NCBI lineage: Bacteria > Pseudomonadati > Pseudomonadota > Alphaproteobacteria > Hyphomicrobiales > Devosiaceae > Devosia > Devosia sp. A449. Next base: position 497,175 of record NZ_JBTMWU010000003.1, read on the forward strand.
GCCGCATCGTGGGCGAAATGCCGACCAGCGAAGCCAGCCAGGAAAAAATCATGCGCTCCATCGTGCGCGCCGAAGGGAAGGCATCATGACCACCGAAACCGCCCAGCCGGGCATTGTTGCGACCGGCGAACAGGTCACATCCCAGGAACTTACCGTCTGGGGCGCCCTCAAGACCAATATGCGCGATTACGGCCTGCTGCTGGCCCTGATCCTGATCATGCTGTTCTTCCAGTATTTCACCGCCGGCGTGCTGTTCAAGCCGGTCAACCTGACCAACATCATCCTGCAGAACAGCTATATCATCGTGATGGCGCTGGGCATGCTGCTGGTCATCGTCGCCGGCCATATCGACCTGTCGGTCGGCTCGGTCAGTGGCTTTGTCGGCGCCTTGGCGGCGATGCTGATGGTGGGCTGGAAATTCCCGCCCGAGTTGGCCTTTCTCGCCAATCCGATTGTCGCCGGCGCCATCTGTCTCGTGGTCGGCGCGGCCATCGGCGCGGCGCAGGGCTATCTGATCGCCTATCATCGCATCCCGTCCTTCATCGTGACGCTGGCCGGCATGCTGATCTTCAAGGGCCTGTCGCTGGCCATTCTGGCCGGCAAGTCGGTCGGTCCGTTCCCCGCCGAATTCCAGCTGCTGTCGGCCGGTTTCATCCCCGACCTGATCGGGCCGACCACGCTGGTCGCCGCCAGCGAAGGCGTACAGCCGCTGGTGCTGCACACCACGACGCTGGTCATCGCTTTGGTCGGCATCGTCACCATGGTGCTGATGGCCATTCGCGGCCGGGCCCGCCGCAAGGCGCGCGGCTATGAGAGCGAGCCCTTCGGCCTGTTCGTCGCCAAGAATCTGGTGATCTCGGCGCTGGTGCTGTTCTTCTGCTACATGCTCGCTTCCTATCGCGGCCTGCCCAACGTTCTGGTGGTGATGGCGGTGCTGATCGCGCTGTTCGTCTTCGTCACCAAGCGCATGACCTTTGGTCGCCGCATCTACGCCCTGGGCGGCAATCTCAAGGCCGCCGCTCTGTCGGGCATCAAGACCGAGCGGATGACCTTTTATGTCTTCGCCATCATGGGCGCACTGGCCGCCTTGGCCGGCATGATCTATGCCGCCCGCCTCAATTCGGCGACGCCGAAAGCCGGGCAGGGGCTCGAACTCGACGTCATCGCCGCGGTGTTCATCGGCGGCGCCTCGGCGCTGGGCGGTGTCGGCGCGGTGGCCGGCGCAGTGATCGGCGCCTTCATCATGGGCGTGATGAATAACGGCATGTCGATCATGGGCGTCAACATCGATTGGCAGCAGATGATCAAGGGCGTGGTGCTACTCGCCGCCGTGTTCTTCGACCTCTACAACAAAAACCGCGCCTGAGTTTCGGGCCGGAAATGCAAAAGCCGCCGGGGGAAACCTCGGCAGCTTTTTTGTATCCCGAATTTCATCAAAAAATGCGGTGTCATACCGGCCTTGAGCGTTTCATGTGCCACGGAAGCAGCCATCATCGCCCCCTCCCCCTTGAGGGGAGGGCTGGGGAGGGGGTGGCTTTGTGGGCTACTGAACGACCCCCACCCCCGGCCCCTCCCCTCAAGGGGGAGGGGAGCGCAAGAGCCGTAAGCTCAGCCCCCTAAACCTCAACCTCAGCATCATCCCGCGCGCCCCATTCGGCCCACGACCCATCATACAGCGCCACATCCCTCGCCCCCGCCAATTGCAGCGCCAGCGCCAGCGTCGACGCGGTAATGCCCGAGCCACACGAGGTGATGATCGGCCGGTCCAGTTCCAGGCCCCGGTCGGTAAACAATTGCGCCAGTTCAGCCGGCGGCTTCATCTGGCCATTCTCGGTCAGCAAATTCACCGGCACGTTGCGGCTATTGGGAATATGGCCGCCGCGCAGGCCGGCGCGCGGCTCGGCGACTTCGCCGTGAAAGCGCGGGGCCGGGCGGGCGTCGGCAATCTGGGCGGCCTGATCGATGCTGCGGTCGCGCACCGTCTCGAATGCCGCGACGCGGTTGGCGTCAAAGCTGGTGTGAAAAACCTGCGGCGGCTGGGTGACGAGGCCGGTTTCGGTGGCGCGGCGCTCGGCGCGCCATTGCGGGCCACCGCCAGCCAGAATGCGCACGTCGGCTGCGCCCATGGCCTTGAACGTCCACCATACGCGCGGTGCCGAGAATAGCCCCAGCTCGTCATAGATGACGATGGTCATGGTGTCGGCAATGCCGAGCGCGCCGACCATGTGGGCAAAGTCAGCCGGCGCCGGCAGCATATGCGGCAGGTCGGTGCTGGTATCGGCGACGCCATCAATGTCGAAGAACACCGCGCCGGGAATATGCCCGGCAAGATATTCGGCCTGGGCGTTGCGGGCGGCATTGGGCATATGCCAGCTGCCATCAAGCACGATCACATCTGGATCGTGGAGATGGGCGGCAAGCCATTCAGTGGTGACGAAAGGGTTTTCCATGGCTAGTCGTTTAGCATCAACAGGTCCTTGCTGGCGAGGCTGATGGTGACCGTTTCGCCCCGCATCGGCGGCGCCGTGCGCTGGTCGTTGAAGGTGTCGAGGCTGATGATATTGCGGCCCAGAGCCACGCGCAGGCGGATGACCGAGCCGAGAAAAGTCACATCGGCGATACTGCCGCTAAGGGTGATGTCATGGTCGTCGCGCGCGCCCAGGGTGACCACTTCGGGCCGCAAGGTCAGCACCGTGCCGGCATTGGCGGTCGCGCCGGCGGGCAAATGCTGCACGGTGACGGTCTGGCCGTCGATCGACACGGTCTTGGCCAAGGGATCGAGCACTGTCACCGCGATATTGTTGAGCTGCCCGACAAAGCCGGCGACGAAGCTGGTGGCGGGGCGGTTGTAGATTTCATGCGGTGCGCCGAGCTGTTCGATATGGCCTTCATTCATCACCACCACGCGGTCCGAGATCGACAGCGCCTCTTCCTGATCATGGGTGACGAACAAAGTGGTGATGCCCAGCTCGAGCTGGATGGCGCGGATTTCCTCGCGCAGCGAGACGCGGATTTTGGCGTCGAGTGCCGAGAGCGGTTCATCGAGCAGCAGCATGCGCGGGCGCGGGGCGATGGCGCGGGCCAGCGCCACACGCTGCTGCTGGCCGCCGCTCAGCTCATAGGGAAAGCGCTTTTCATAGCCGGGCAGGCCGATCAGCTTGAGCATTTCATCGACGCGGGCGCGACGCTCCTCGGTGGGCATGCCGGCGATTTTGAGGCCAAAGCCGATATTGTCGCCGACATTGAGGTTGGGAAACAGCGCATAGGCCTGAAACACCATGCCGAGCTGGCGCTGGTTGGGCTTGAGATGGGTGATGTCCTGCCCTTCGACCTGGATGGTGCCGGCGGTGACGCTTTCAAAGCCGGCGATCATGCGCAGGATGGTGGTCTTGCCGCAGCCCGAGGGGCCGAGCAGGGAGATGAACTCGCCCTTGTTGAAGGCAAAGCTGACACCTTTGACCACGGTGGTCTGGCCGAAGGCCTTGCTGAGGTTCTGGACGTCGAGAAAAGCGGCCATGGGTCAATCCGTCCGGGCAGAAGTGCGGGGGGCGAAGCGGCCGAGCACGTTGATCATGCCCATGGCACCCCAGGTGATAATGAAGGAAATAATGGCCAGTGCCGCCGGCTCATAGGCACGGTTGGTGCCGATGCCGACGAGATAGGGGCCAAAGGCCGGGCGGTTGAGCAGGCTGGCAATGGTGAATTCGCCGATGACGATGGCGAAGGTCAGGAACGCCCCGGAGAGAATCGCCACCACAATATTGGGCAGGATGATCTGCCAGATGATTTGGATTTGATTGGCCCCCATGATCTGCGCCGCTTCGGTCAGCGTGCCGATATCGATGGTGCGCATGCCGGTATCGACGGCGCGATACATATAGGGCAGCGCCAGCGTCACATAGGCCCCGGTCAGCAGGATATCGGTGCCGATGGCGCTGCCGGTAAAGGGGATGATCGAGCTGGAATTGTAGAGGCGGATATAGCCATAGACCAGGATCAGCGCCGGGATCACCAGCGGCAGCAGGGTGACGAATTCCACGAAAGGCCGCAGCCACGGCATGCGCAGCCGCACGTAATAGACGGCGGGGACGATGACCAAAACGCCGACCACGATGGTCACCAGCCCGATCACCACCGAATAGCCAAAAGTGGCGTGAAAGCGCGGATCGGCGAACACCGAGGCATAGGCGTCAAAGCTGTATTCGCCGCGACGCATGCGCAGCGAAAACTCGAAGGTGGCGATCAGCGGGATGATGAAATAGGCGGCGCCAAGCCCGAACACCAGCCAGGACCAGAAGCGGTTGGACTTCATTTCATCCACCTCTCGGCGCGGTTGGCGATCACCAGATAGATGACATTGGCCACCGAGGTGACGACGATCATGCCCAGCGCCAGCGCCGCTCCCAGCCCGGGATTTTGCAGCGCGTCGCCGCGGATCTGATTGTAGAGCAGCACGGTCACGATATTGAGGTTGGAGCCGGTCAACGCCCAGGCGGTGGCGATGGCGCCAAAGGCATTGGCAAACAGCAGGCTCAGCGTGCCGAGAAAACTCGGCCATAGGATCGGCATGCCGATATAGCGCCAGAACTGCCACTGGCTGGCGCCCAGCATCTGCGCCGCCTCGTTCCACTCTTTCTTCAGCCCGTCCACCGCCGGGGCGATGATCAGGATCATCAGCGGAATCTGGAAATAGAGATAGGTCAGCGTCAGCCCCCAGAAGCTGAGCAGGTTGAACCCGGCGCGATAGAGATCAAAGCCGAACACGGTTTTGAACACGATGGTCACCAGCCCCAGCCGGCCCAGCGTGGCGATAAAGGCAAAAGCCAGCGGCACGCCGGCGAAATTGGAGGCGACGCCGGAAAACGTCATCACCGCCGAGCGCAACCCCGATGGCAGCCGCCCGCGAATGATGGCCAAGGTGATGGCGAGGCCAATGATCGAGCCCAGAATGGCCGAGGCCCCGGAAATGCGGATCGAAATCCAATAGGCCGCCACGATCTGATCGGCCCCGAGGCCAATGATATTGTCGAACGTAAAATTGCCCGCCCGGTCGGTAAACGCCGCCCCCACCAGCGACAGCGTCGGCAGAAACAGAAACATCACCGCAAAGACGACAAACGGCGCAATGGCGAGCCAGTCCCAGCGGATGAGGATACGGGTTGATGGTGCAATTGCCATGGCGTTCTCCGGGGCGTTTTCGGGTTAGCTGGATACCACCCACCCCACCGCGCTGTACCTCCCCCTCGAAGGGGGAGGCTAGGAGGGGGCGAGAGCCGCGATATCGCCGCCCCTGCCCCCAATCCCACATCCTTCGTCACCACCGGGCTTGTCCCGGTGGTCCATCCTGGCATCGCCTGGATTGCCCGGACGAGCCGGGCAATGAGGGGCTTTAGCCCTTACTGCACGCTGGCGCCGACGGTGGTGTCCCAGCCGCTGGTGATGGTGGCCTTGTTGGCGTTCTGCTGCTCGATGGTGGGGAACACCGCCTTGGCGTAGTTATCGGCGGCGGGGAGCTTTTCCATCAGCTCAGCCGGGATCACGCCAGCATCGGTCATGGCGTTGAAGCGGATCGGGTGGCAATAGCCGGCCAGCCAGCCGAGCTGGCCTTCGTCGGAATAGAGATATTCCATCCAGAGCTTGGCCGCATTGGGGTGGGGCGCATAGGCCGAGATGGCCTGCACATAGACGCCGGCGACGACGCCGGTCGACGGCACGACGATATCAATCGGCGGGTTGCCGTTGAGGCTGTCGCGGACGGCCAGCAGATTGTAGTCCCAGTTGATGGCGATGGGCGTGGTGCCCTGCGCAATCGGGGCGGCTTCGGCGTCGACCGGCACGAAATTGCCCTTGTCGTTCAGCGCCTTGAAGTAGTCGAGGCCAGCCTGGGCGGCTGTGGCGTCATCGGCGCCGGTCGACAGACCCGCGGCGTAAACCGACAGGATGGCGTTGTTGGCGGTGCGCGGATCGCCGGCCAGAGCAACCGAATTGGCGAACTCGTCCTTCAGCAGATCGGCCCAATCGGCTGGATTGTCGCCGGTGATGACGTCCTTGTTGATGCCGAAGGCCAGCACGCCATAATAGTCGCCATACCAGAAGCCATCGGCATCCTTGGCGTCGGCCGGGATTTCGTCCCAGGTGGAGACCTTATAGGCCTGCAACAGGCCCTCATCCTTGGCCTGCGGGCCGAAGGCGAGACCGACATCGAGCACGTCCGGCGCCTGGGGACCCTTATTGTCCTTATTGGCGCGGATGGCTTCCAGCTCGTCGGCGGAGCCGGCGTCGGGGTTCAGTTCGTTGATGGTGATGCCGGGATATTTGGCCTTGAAGCTGTCGATGACGCCGCCATAGCCGCACCAGGAATGGGGCAGGGCGATCACGGTCAATTCGCCTTCGGCCTTGGCGGCGTCATAGAGCGCCGCCAGATCACTCTGGGCAAAAACCGGGGCAGCAACGGCAAGCACGGCAAGCATCGACACCGAGGCGCCGAGAGTTTTCTTGATGGACATGTTCAGTCTCCCTGTGATGCGTTCGACGGCGCCCGAGACAGGTGTCGCGGCGAACTGGGAGGGCAGTAGAACGGTGGGATGACAGCGCGATGACGCCGGGAAGACGGTGGTCCGCAACGGACCGAACATCCGTCAGCTCAACGGTTTGTGCGCGATCCTCCGCATCGATGCAGCCTCCCCAGTTGCAATGTGACAGTGCCCGTTTGTGACAGTTTCGTCCAGACGGTCAAAATTCGGAGAATTTGCATCACGCGTCACCCCACCCACCGTGTCACCCCGGCCTCGAGCCGGGGCCCATCCCCCGATCATGCCCGGTAGAGCCATCTCAAGATGGGTCCCGGCTCAAGGCCGGGATGACCCCGCGTTTTGAACTGGCACCAAGTGCGAACCAGAAAGCCCCAAGCAACCTCCTCCTCTCTACTTTAGACATCTTCTAAACTATTGAATTCCAATTGCGTTTTTAAGATGACAGGCGTACTCCGCTTTGCAAAACCACTGGAGAGACGCCCATGATCTCGGTTCCGCGCCTGCTGCGCAATTTTGCCTTTGCCCTGACCCTGTCGGTCGCTCCGATTGCCGCCTATGCGCAGGTTCCGGCCGAGGCCGATGTGCTGACCAGCTATGCCGATATCGCGCTGGCCGGTTACGAGGATGCGCTGGCCACGGCAAAGGCGCTGGATGCGGCGATTGATGCGCTGATCGCCACGCCGAGCGAGGCCACGCTGGCCGCCGCCAAAACCGCCTGGATCGCCGCCCGCGTGCCCTATCAGCAGACCGAGGCCTTCCGTTTCGGCAATCCGATTGTCGATGAGTGGGAAGGCCGGGTGAATGCCTGGCCGCTGGATGAAGGGCTGATCGACTATGTCGATGCCAGCTATGGCAGCGAGAGCGACAGCAACGGGCTCTATGTCGCCAATGTCATCGCCAATCCCAAGATCATCATCGACGGCGTCGAACTGGACGCGTCCACCATCACTCCGGCGCTGTTGCAGGACAGTCTGCAGGAAGCCGCCGGCGTCGAATCCAATGTCGCCACCGGCTATCACGCCATCGAATTCCTGCTCTGGGGCCAGGATTTGAACGGCACCGGCCCGGGCGCCGGGGCGCGCGCCTTCACCGATTATTCCACCGCCGAACATGCCGATCGCCGCGCTGCCTATCTCAAGGCGGCCTCGAGCCTGCTGGTCAGCGATCTCGAGGAAATGGTGGGCAATTGGACCGCCGACGGCGCCGCCCGCGCGGCACTGCCCGAGCTGGGCATCTCGGCCATTCTCACCGGCATGGGCTCGCTGTCGTTCGGCGAAGTGGCCGGCGAGCGGATGAAGCTGGGCCTGCTGCTGCATGATCCCGAGGAAGAGCATGACTGCTTCTCCGACAACACCCACGCCTCTCACCTCAACGACGCGATTGGCGTGCGCAATGTCTATCTCGGCCACTATGTCCGCGTTGACGGCAGTATGGTCGAAGGCCCGTCGCTATCGGCAGTGATCGCCGCCAAGGACGCGGCGCTCGACGGCGAGATCAAGGCGCTGCTCGACGACACCATCGCCAAGATGGAGGTCATGGTGGCCCGCGCCGAAGGCGGCGAAGCCTATGATCAGCAGATCGGCGAGGGCAATGCCGAGGGCAACGCCGTGGTGCAGGCGGCGATTGACGGGCTGATCGCCCAGACCCGCGGCATCGAACGCGCCGTGGCGCTGCTGGAGTTGCAGGACGCCGTCACCATCGAAGACAGCGACTCGCTGAGCAACCCGGACGCGGTGTTCGAATAGGCGAAGCTTGGCGCGTGTGGAGGAACACCCCCTCCCTGGCCCTCCCCGCAAGGGGGAGGGTGAAGCCGGTGGGTGTGGCAAAAACGAGCAACGAACTGGATGTCACCCTCCCCCTTGCGGGGAGGGTAGGGTGGGGGTAATCCCCGCCCAAGCTGGAATCCCATCATGAAAACCCCGCTCACCCTAGCCCTGATCGCTCTGCTGGCCTCCGGCCTGGCGTTCGCGCAGGACGGGGCCGTGCGCGGTGATCTCACCCCAGCCGACCTCACCCGCGTCCAAGCCGTCACCGCCCCCACCACCGACTTCTCCGCCCCCGAAAATTTCGAAAGCAAACCCGCCGGCAAGGGCACCACCACCAAGGCCGTCAATGCCGATGCCTTTTCCCACTTCCTCGATAATCTGAGTTTCGAGCAGGAAGAGCAGTTCAAGCTCGGCAACGCGTTGTTCCGCAAAATCTGGGTTAGCTCGCCCAGTTCCACCCAGGCATCCGACGGGCTGGGGCCGCTGTTCAACGCGCGCGGCTGCCAGAGCTGCCACCTCAAGGACGGGCGCGGCCATCCCCCATTTGAGGGGCAGGCCGAAAATGTCTCGATGTTCCTGCGCCTGTCGGTGGCCGATGGAACGGGCGACCCGACCTATGGCACCCAGTTGGGGGATTTCGCCGTGCCCGGCCTCAAGGCCGAAGGCCGCATGGTGATCGACTACGCCGACCGGCCGGTAACATTAGGCGACGGGACCATCGTGACGCTGCGCGCCCCCAGCTACAGCATTGCCGACCTCAATTACGGCCCGCTGGCCGATGGCGTGATGCTGTCGCCGCGTATCGCCCCGCCGATGATCGGGCTGGGGCTGGTCGAGCAAATTCCGCCCGAGGACATTCTGGCGCTGGCCGACCCGGACGATGCCGATGGCGACGGCATTTCCGGCCGGGCCAATTGGGTCATCGCTCCCGAAACCGGCGAACGGACGCTGGGGCGTTTTGGCTGGAAGGCCGGCGCGGCCAGCGTGCGCAGCCAGTCGGCATCGGCCTTCGCCGGCGATATCGGCATGTCGACCCCGCTGGTGAATACGCCGCATGGCGATTGCACCCAAAACCAGCGCGAATGCCTCGCTATGCCCACCGGCGAACAGGCGCGGCTGGGCGTCTCGGAAGCGCCCGATCCGGTGCTCGATCTGGTGACCTTCTATTCCCAGACCCTGGGCGTGCCCGAGCGGCGCGACGTGGCCGACGCAAAAGTTCTGGCCGGCAAGGCGGCGTTTTATGGCGCCGGCTGCGCCAGCTGTCACACGCCCAAATTCGTCACCAGCCGCGATGCCGAAAATCCGGCTTTGCGCTTCCAGCTGATCTGGCCCTATGCCGATTTTCTGCTGCACGACATGGGCGAAGGGCTGGCCGATCACCGCCCGGAAGCCGAGGCCGATGGCTATGAATGGCGCACGCCGCCGCTCTGGGGCATCGGGCTCACTAAGACGGTATCGGGCCACAATTTTTTCCTGCATGATGGCCGCGCCCGCGATCTCGTCGAAGCCATTCTGTGGCATGGCGGCGAGGCGCAGGCAGCGCGCGATGCCTTCGCGCAAATGTCTCAGGCCACGCGCGACGATCTCGTCGCCTTCCTGGAATCGCTGTGATGCGTCTTGTCCTTGCCTTGATTTTTGCCTGCCTGTGCCTCCCCGCTGTGGCGCAGGACGCAGCAGTGCCCGACCCGGTCATGCAGGGCGCCATTGATGGCGTCATTCGGCCCAATGTCATCGGCTTCGCCCGCGAGGCCAGCGGGCTGGTCCGTTCGCTGGACCTGCTCTGTGCCGCGCCATCGGCCGAGGCGCTGAGCATCGCCACCGGCCAGTTTCGCGAGACGGCTTTGGCCTATGGCCGGATCGAACTGTTCCGACTGGGGCCGCTGCTCGAGGAAAACCGGGCCGAGCGGCTGCTGTTCTGGCCCGACCGGCGCGGCATTGCCTTGAAGCAGGTGCAGGCCCTGTTGGCCGAGCCGGACGAAACGGCGACCGACCCCGCCAGCCTGCGCCAGAAAAGCGTGGCGTTGCAGGGGTTGGGGGCGCTGGAATATCTGCTGTTTGGCACCGACGCGGCGACGCTGGAGGATAGCGACGGGGCCTATCGCTGCCGGTTTGGCCTGGCCATTGCCGAAAATGTCGCTCAGTTGGGGCGCGAATTGGCCACGGCCTGGTATCGGCCCGATGGCGTGGCCCGCCATCTGCTGCGGCCCAGCGCCGACAATGTGGATTACCGCACTCCCGCCGAGGCGACCGAGGAACTGGTCGGCCTGCTGTCGCATGAGCTCGAAGCGGTGCGCGATACGCGCATCAACCCCTTCATCGCCCGCGATGGCGTTGCGGCCAAGCCGAAACAGGCGCTGTTCTGGCGCTCCGGGCTGACCGTGCCGATGCTGCGCGCCAATCTGCGCTCGCTGCACGACCTGTTCACGGTGTCGGGCGTGGCTCTGGCGGTGGACCCGCAAGGGCAGGGGCTGGCCAACAGCATCGAGTTTGAATTCCGCAATGCCAGCCGCGCCATCAGCCTGATCACCCTGCCGGTCGAGCAGGCGGTGGCCGATCCGAAACAGGCGCAGGCACTGGCCTATCTGGTGATCGTCACCAGTTCGCTGCAAAGCATGATCGGCGAGCAATTGTCGGCGGCTTTGGGGCTCAGCGTCGGCTTCTCTTCGCTGGATGGCGACTGAGATGTGGCAGCGCCGGGCATTCCTCAAGGCAGCCGGCGCGGGATTTGCCGCCAGCCTGTTGCCGCGGCAGGCGCTGGCGCTGGAACGGAGCGAATTGGTGTTCGCCAGCGCGGTGCAGACCGCCACGGGCGGCTATGGCGCGGTGTTGCTCGGCGAGCAGGGCAGTGTGATCAGCACCATCGCACTGCCCGACCGGGGCCATGACATCACCATCAGCCGGGAAGCCGGGCGCGGTGTGGTATTCGCCCGGCAGCCGGGCACTTTTGCTTTGGTGTTCGATCCGGCGGGCAGGGAAGCGCCGGTGACGCTGACCAGCATCGAGGGCCGACACTTTTTCGGCCATGGCGTGTTTTCGCCCGATGGAACACTGCTCTACGCCACCGAGAGCGATTTCGAGGCGGCGCAGGGCGTGATCGGCATTTATGACGCCACCGACACTTACCGCCGCATCGGCGAATTCCCCACCTATGGCACCGGACCGCATGAAATGCTGCTGCTGCCGGACGGCGTCACCTTCGTCGTCGCCAATGGCGGCATCGAGACCCATCCCGATTATGGCCGCGCCGAGCTGAATATCGAATCCATGGACCCGTCCGTGGTGTTCATCGACCGGCGTGACGGAAAACTGGTCGGTCAGTTGCGCCTCGACGCCGGGTTGCACCAACTCTCCATCCGCCACATGGCCATCGATGCGCGCAGTCGCGTCTGGTTCGGCTGCCAATACAAAGGCGCGCCGGCCGACCGTCCGCAACTGATCGGCTATGCCACGCTGGATGGCGAAATTGAACTGATCGAACTGCCGCCCGGCACCCTATCCGACCTGCGCAACTATGTCGGCTCGGTCGCCGTCTCGGCCGATGGCGCGACCGTGGCGGTGTCCTCGCCGGAGGGGGATCTGCTGGTCGCCATCGACGCCGAGGGCCGGCGACCGATTTTGGTTGAGACGCTGCGCAATGGCTGCGGCCTCGCCGCCGACACCGCCGGCTTCGTCGCCACCAGTGGCGACGGCACGATGATCGGCCTCGCCGGCGCGGCGCGGGAAAAGCAGAAATTCGGCTTTCAGTTCGACAATCATCTGTTGCGGGTCGGCTGAGCCAAGAAAAGCAGCAGAAAACCACCAGCATGCTGCAAGAAAACCACCAGAAAACCACCCGCTTTCTTGCGGCATGCTGCCTAGCTTGGGGCGGGTCCCGAGCTTTCGCGCAGCACCAGTTCGACCGGCCATAATTCGTGGATATCTGCGGCGGGCTTGCCGGCGAGCAGTTGCAGGATCAGCTCGGCAATGCGGGTGCCGGCCTGGCGGATCGAGGAGCGGGTGGTCGACATTGACGGGTACATATTGTCGGCGTTGAGGTAGGAAAACACGTCGTCATGGGCGATCATCGACACGTCCTTGCCCAGCACCAAGCCGGCCTGGCGGATGGCGCGGAACACGCCCAAGGCCGTCATCATCGAGCCGGCGAGGAAGGCGGTGGGGCGGGGGCGCAGCTCCAACATGGCCTGGGCCAGGCGGAATGCCACTTCGTCGGTAAAGGCCGAGTTGCCCATCAACGCCGGGTCAAACGGCACGCCACGCGCCGACAATGCCGCGAGATAACCGATTTCGCGGTGGTCGGCAAAGGTGCGGCCCTTGACGCCGTTGAGCAGGGCAATGCGGCGATGGCCCAGGTCAAGCAGATGGCCGGTCGCCCGTTCGACGGCGCCGGTATTGTCGATATCGAGCCAGGCCACCGGCTTGCCGATACTGGTGCGGCCATGCAGCACGAAGGGGATTTTCAGGTCCATCAGCAGCTCGGCCCGCTCGTCGCGCAAAGTGGGCGAATGCAGCACCATGGCGTCGACCTTCTGGCTGGCGGCAATCCGGCGATAGGCCGCCATCTCTTCCTGATAGGAGCCCACCGTCGTCACCAGAATATCGACTTCCTCGGCGGCCATGCGGCCCCCCATGCCGGCGAGAAATTCGCTCATATGCGGCCCCAGCTCATCAGCGCCGCGCAGCACCAGACCCACCGCACCGGAGCGGCCGGTGGCCAGGCGCAGGGCGCTGGCATTGGGGCGATAGCCCAGCCGCTCCGCCGTTTCGGCCACGCGCAGGCGGGTCGCCTCATTGACTTCGGGATAGCCATTGAGCGCGCGACTGACAGTGGTTTGCGACAGGCCGAGATGGTTGGCCAGATCTTTCAGTCTCATGGCTGCAAACTGGCCCCAAGCGTGGCATGATCAACGCAAATGGGGGGCGTGCAAGACTCGCCTAACCCGGTCACGCCAAGCCCATAGGGCACACAGGACGCCTTGAACAGCGGTTCCTGCCTCCTCCTTCGTCGATCATTCAAAGCGATTTCAAATTTTCTTGCAAGAGCGGAATTTGAGGGGGTTTTCTTGAGGTGCGTACCTCAAGAAAAATGGCGCCAATGTTTACGAAGTCCAGATATGGCGGTTTATAAGCCTCTGTAATCGCACATGAATTTATAGATGTGGCGAGGTTTCGTTAAAATTGCGGATACGAGGCGCTTGACAGAAATTCTGCACTCTGGTTCTTTTTCATTCAAAGCGCTTTGGAAAGGCAAGCGGAACAGCCGCTGAGCCAGGTGCTTTTGGGAGGAGAAACCTGTTCGAGGCCGGCGCATTCGCGCAGGGCCGAACTGGCGTGTCTCCCTGATCGTTGGTTCATTCGGGAGGATATCTAATGAAAATCAACAAGTTGCTCATCGGCCTGCTGACGAGCGTGACGCTGATTGCTGGTTCGGTCCAGGCAGCGGAACTGTCGATCGTGTCGGGCGACACGGGCAATGGTCTGGAATTTCTGCGCGGCCAGCTCGACAAGTTCGAGGCTGACACCGGTCACAAGGTGACCGTGGTGCCGATGCCATCCTCGACCTCGGACCAGTTCGGCCAGTACAAGCTGTGGCTCGCCGCCGGCAACACCGATATCGACGTGTACCAGACCGACGTGATCTGGGCGCCGCAGCTCGCCGACCAGTTCCTCGACCTGACCGATGCGGCCAAGGACGTGGTGGGTCAGCACTTCCCCTCGATCATCGAGTCGCAGACCGTGGACGGAAAACTCGTCGCACTGCCGGCCTTTACCGACGCTCCGGCGCTGTTCTACCGCAAGGATCTGCTGGAGAAGTACAGCAAGCCAGTGCCGACCACCTGGGCGGAAATGACCGCCACGGCGCAGGAAATCATGGATGGCGAACGCGCTGACGGTAACCCCGAAATGTGGGGCTTCGTGTTCCAGGGCAACGCCTATGAAGGCCTGACCTGCGACGCGCTGGAATGGGTCAAATCCTATGGCGGCGGGCAGATCGTCGAAGCCGATGGCTCGATCTCGATCAACAACCCGCAGGCCGCTGCTGCCATCGAAATGGCTGCCAGCTGGATCGGCACTATCTCGCCGGAAGGCAACCTCGCCTATATGGAAGAAGAAAGCCGCGGCGTGTGGCAGCTGGGCAATTCGGTGTTCCACCGCAACTGGCCCTATGCCTATTCGCTCGGCAATGGCGCGGATTCCCCGATTGCCGGCAAGTTCGACGTCGCGCCGCTGCCCGCCGGTGAAGGCCCGGAAGCCCGCTCGGCCGCAACGCTTGGTGGCTGGAACGTCGCTGTGTCCAAGTACTCGCCTGATCCGGAAGCCGCCATCGCTCTGGCGCTCTATCTGAGCTCGGCCGATGTGCAGAAGAACCGCGCGATCATGCAGTCCAACCTGCCGACGATCGAAGCGCTGTATGACGACGCCGATGTCGCCGCAGCCCAGCCGATCATCCCGGCCTGGAAGCCGATCTTCCAGAACGCCGTGCCGCGTCCGTCCGCACCGACCAAGGTGAAGTACAACGAGGTCTCCTCGCTGTTCTGGAGCGCGGTCCACTCCACGCTGTCGGGCAATGGTACGGCCGCCGAGAACCTTGAAGGCCTCGAAGCCGACCTGACCGAACTCAAGGGCGACGCCTGGTAAGTCCTCCCCAGCGAAGCCAAGCAAGGCGGACGGCAGATTTTCCTGCCGCCCGCCTTGCGCCCAACAGACTGAACCCAGGAGGAGGACCTGATGACGACCGATATTCTGGCCCGGCCGGCGGCGATAACCGGCCCCAAGATCAAATCGGAACTGATGCTGCAGCGGGCTCGCGCCGCGCGCTGGTTCCTGATCCCGATGTTGCTGGCCCTGGCCGTGGTGGCCGGATGGCCGTTGCTGCGGTCGATCTATTTCTCCTTCACCGATGCCTCGCTGAGCAATCTGGACGCCGCGGAGTGGTATGGCTTGGGCAATTATCTGCGCTGGCAGACGCTGGAGAGCGGCACGGTCCGCTATCGCGGCCTGCTCGCCGATCCGGCCTGGTGGAATGCCGTCTGGAACACGCTGCGCTTTGCCTTCGTGTCAGTGTCCTTCGAGGCCGTGCTGGGCATGATCGTGGCGCTGGTGCTCAATGCCGAATTCCGGGGGCGCGGCCTCGTGCGCGCCGCCATTCTTATTCCCTGGGCCATTCCCACCGTGGTGTCGGCCAAGATGTGGGCCTGGATGCTGAACGACCAGTTCGGCATTCTCAACGATCTGGGCATGCGGCTGGGCCTGCTGAGCCAGAAAGTGGCCTGGACCGCGCAGGCCGATACGGCGATGACCGCTGTGCTGGTGGTCGATATCTGGAAGACCACCCCCTTCATGGCGCTGCTGATCCTGGCCGGCCTGCAGATGATCCCCAAGGACATCTATGAGGCCGCCGAAATCGACGGCGTGCATCCGATCAAGCAGTTCTTCCGCATCACCCTGCCGCTGGCGCGGCCGGCGCTGATGGTGGCGATCATTTTCCGCCTGCTCGATGCACTGCGCATTTTCGACCTGATCTATGTGCTGACGCCCAATAGCGCGGCGACCAAGACCATGAGCGTGCTGGCGCGGGAAAATTTGTTCGACTTCGACAAATTCGCCTATGGCTCGGCCATGTCGACGCTGCTGTTCCTGATCATCGCCCTGCTGACTATCCTTTATATCTGGCTGGGCCAAGTCCGCTTTGATGGGGGAGACCGCTGATGGGCGCGACATTCGATCTCTGGAAACTCACCAAAACGGTGCTGTTCTATGCGCTGGTGGTGGTCATCGTCGTGGTGAGCGTATTCCCGTTCTACTACGCCATCCTGACCAGCTTCAAATCGGGCACCGACCTGTTCCGCATCAATTATTGGCCGACCTCGTTCAGCCTCGATAATTACTACAAGGTGCTGGGCACGGGCAGCTTCCCGCGCAATCTGCTGAACTCGATCTTTGTCGCCTCGGTGACGGTCATCCTGGCCCTGTTCCTGGCAGTCACGGCAGCCTTTGCGCTCAGCCGCGTGCGGTTCCGTGGGCGCGGGCTGCTGCTGATGACCATTCTGGGCGTGTCGATGTTCCCGCAAATGGCGGTGCTGGCCGGGCTGTTCGAGGTGATCCGGTTCCTCGGCATCTACAACACGCCCTGGGCGCTAATTTTCTCCTACACCATCTTCACCCTGCCATTCACCGTGTGGGTGCTGACCACCTTCATGCGTGACCTGCCGGTGGAAATCGAGGAAGCGGCGATTGTCGACGGCGCGACGCCCTGGGTCATCATCACCCGCGTGTTCATGCCGCTGATGTGGCCGGCGCTGGTGACCACTGGCCTGCTGGCGTTTATCGGCGCGTGGAATGAATTCCTGTTCGCGTTGACCTTTACCGCCAATAACGACACCCGCACCGTGCCGGTGGCCATCGCGCTGCTTTCGGGCAGCACGCAATATGAAATTCCGTGGGGCAATATCATGGCGGCTTCGGTGATCGTGACCGTGCCGCTGGTGGTGCTGGTGCTGATCTTCCAGCGCAAGATTGTCAGTGGCCTGACGGCCGGCGGCGTGAAGGGTTAAGGAGCAAAACAATGGCAAGCATCGAGCTTCGCAACATTCGCAAGTCTTTCGGCGCCGTCGAAGTCATCAAGGGGGTGGACCTAGAGGTCCGCAAGGGCGAGTTCATGGTGTTTGTCGGGCCCTCGGGCTGCGGCAAGTCCACCCTGCTGCGGCTGATCTCGGGGCTGGAGGATATCACCTCGGGCGAGATGCTGTTTGACGGCAAGGTGGTTAATGCCCTGGCGCCGTCCAAGCGCGGCATCGCCATGGTGTTCCAGTCCTATGCGCTTTATCCGCATATGACGGTTTACGAAAACATGGCCTTCGGGCTGACTCTGGAAAAGGGTCACGACAAGGAAGAAATCCGCCAGCGCGTGGAAAAGGCCGCCGACATGCTGCAGATCGGCGACTATCTCGGCCGCCTGCCCAAGCAGCTCTCGGGCGGGCAGCGCCAGCGCGTCGCCATCGGCCGCGCCATCACCCGCGATCCAAAGGTGTTCCTGTTCGACGAGCCGCTCTCCAACCTCGACGCCGCCTTGCGCGTGGCCACCCGTATCGAGATCGCCAAGCTGCATGAGAGCATGGACCATGTAACGATGATCTATGTGACCCATGATCAGGTCGAAGCCATGACCCTGGCCGACCGCATCTGCGTGCTGCGCGATGGCTTGGTGGAGCAGGTGGGCACGCCGATGGAGCTCTATGAAAGCCCCAATTCGGTGTTCGTGGCCGGCTTTATCGGCTCGCCCAAGATGAACTTCATCGCCGGCGACAAGGCCAAGCCATTTGGCGCGCATACGGTGGGCATTCGCGGCGAACACCTGACCATCGTGCCGGATAATGGCACCTGGAACGGCACGGTGATCCATACCGAAAATCTGGGCGCCGATTCCTATGTCTATCTGGAGATGGGCACCGAGGAGCCAGTGGTGGTGCGCCTCGAGGGCGTCAACAACTACAAGAGCGGCGATGTGGTGCATATCGCGCCGATGGCCGAAAAGATCCACCGCTTTGACGGGGCCGGCAAGCCGATCCTGTGAGGCGATCACATTTGCGCTGACGGCCTTGTTGCCGTCACCGCGATCAACCAAGCAAACAACCACGAATGGCCGGTGCCTCCCCACCGAGCCAGTCAATGCAGGAGCCTATTCATGCCTATCCGTACCCTGATCTGGGGCGAAAATGTTCACGAGCAGAAGAACAAGATCGTTGCCGATAATTATCCCACCGGCATGCACAACCAGATCGCCTCGCTGCTGGCCAGCGACAGCAATATCGTGACCAAGACCACGACGCTGCAGGAGCCCGAGCACGGCTGCACCGTCGAGGCGCTGGCCAATACCGATGTGCTGATCTGGTGGGGCCACGCCGCGCATGGTGACGTCGCCGACGAGATCGTCGAGCGCATCGCCAAGCGGGTCTGGGAAGGCATGGGCCTGATCGTGCTGCATTCGGGACACTTCTCCAAGATTTTCAAGCGCTTGATGGGTTCGCCCTGCGCGTTGCACTGGCGCGAAGCCGGTGAGCGCGAGCGGCTCTGGGTGACCAATCCGGGCCATCCCATCGCCAAGGGCCTGCCGGCTTATTTCGAGCTGGAAATGGAAGAGATGTATGGCGAGCCCTTCTCGGTGCCCGAGCCGCTGGAAACGGTGTTCGTGAGCTGGTTCCAGGGCGGCGAAGTGTTCCGCTCGGGCCTGACCTATCGCCGTGGCGCCGGCAATATTTTCTACTTCCGCCCCGGCCACGAAACCTATCCGACCTATCACGATGATACGGTCGGGCTGGTGCTGCGCAATGCGGTCAACTGGGCCTATAATTCCAACCAGTTCCCGCAGCTGCTCGATGCGCCCAATACCCCGGTGGATGAGTCTATCGAACCGCTCGTCGAGCGCGGCCCCAAGCTGCATCACGGGCGCGAGGAAGGCTTCCGGTAGCATCGGCCGCCACACCCACAGGGTCACCGAGAGCGTTGTAACAATGCGGGCCGTCAAGGACGCCGCTTAGGGATTAAAGAATATGCGGATCCTCATTCTGGGAACCGGCGGCATGGCCAATCAGCATGCCAAGCATTTTGCCGCCATCGAGGGGGTAACCCTGGCCGGCGGCGTCGACGTCGATCCGGCGCGGGTGGAGGCGTTTTGCGCCACCCATAATATCGAGCGCGGCTTCGGCTCGCTCGATGCGGCTTTGGCCTGGGGCGAGTTCGACGCCATCGCCAACGTAACGCCCGATAGCGTGCACCATCCGACCACCATGGCGGCGCTGCGGGCCGGCAAGCATGTGTTCTGTGAAAAGCCGCTGGCGACCGACCACGCCAAGGCCATGGAAATGACCGAACTGGCCGAGGCCAGCGGGCTGATCAACATGGTCAATCTGACCTATCGCAATGTCAGCCAGCTGCAGAAAATGCGCGAAATCGTTCAGTCGGGCGCCATCGGCAAGGTCAAGCATTTCGAGGCGAGCTATCTGCAGAGCTGGCTGGTCAGCAAGGCCTGGGGCGATTGGCGCACCGAGAGCCAGTGGCTGTGGCGCCTGAGCAAGAAGCACGGCTCCAACGGCGTGCTCGGCGATATCGGCGTGCATATTCTCGACTTTGCCACCTATGGCGCGGGCAGCGATTTCTCGCGTGTGTTCTGCCGGCTGGAAACCTTCGAGAAGGCCGAGAATAACCGGATCGGGGAATATGACCTCGACGCCAATGACAGCTTTGCCATGACGGCGCAGCTGGAAAACGGGGCGCTGGGGGTGATCCACGCCACGCGCTGGGCCACCGGGCATTTCAACGAATTGCGCCTGCGCGTCTATGGCGAACTGGGGTCGGTGGAAGTGCAGCACCGCCATGATTGGTCCAAGCTCGTTACCTGCCTGGGGCCTGATATCGAAACTGGCACCTGGACCGAGGTCGAGGTCGATGCCGTTCCGACCAACTACATGCGCTTCGTCGACGCGGTGCGGGCCGGCCAGAACAGCGAGCCGAGCTTCCGCCATGCCACCAATATCCAGAAGGTGCTGGATCTGGCGACGGTGACCGATCGCGACCGGACCGAACACCGGGTCTGAGGATCGGGAAGAAAACCATGAGGGCTCGCGGCGACGCGGGCCCTTTTTTGTTGGGCGGCCATGTAATCATCCGCCCTTGTAACCGGCGCCGATATCGCCAATTTATCGGACTGTGCAATTCGGGAGCGTTCTTATGGGTATCATCTGGGCTGTCATTGTGGGGTTTGTGGCGGGCGTGATCGCCAAGTGGCTGACCCCCGGCGACAAGAAGCCGGGCGGCTTCATTTTGACCACGGTGCTGGGCATTGTCGGCTCGGTGCTGGCGACGTGGCTGGGGCAGGCCATCGGCTGGTACGGGCCAACTGACGGGGCCAATTTCATCGGCGCCATTGTCGGGGCGATCATCATCCTGCTGGCCTGGAACCAGTTGGTGCGCCGGGCCTGATCAGAGCCAAACGACAGTATTGCCGATTTTTATAGTGCAGACGCAACCAAACCATCCGCCAGGAATTGATCAAGTCCTAACGGATGGAGCGTCGAATGGGTATTATCTGGACTATCATCATTGGTTTCGTAGCCGGGCTGGTTGCCCGCTTTCTGGTTCCCGGTGACCGGGGCCCGAGCGGCTTCATCCTGACGGCAGTGCTGGGTATCGTTGGCGCCGTTCTGGCCAGCTGGCTGGGACAGGCCATTGGCTGGTATCAGGCCGGCGAAGGCGCAGGCTTCATCGGTGCCATTGTCGGCGCGGTGATTATCCTGGTGGTTTGGGGCATGGTCGCCAAGCGCGCCTGATCCACAGCAAGAACCAAATTCAAAGGGCGCCCCGCGGGGCGCCCTTCTTTTTGTCTGGTCAACAACCAAGAATTACTTGATCTCGGTGATGCGGCCATCGGTATAGGCGGTGTAGGTGCCACCCTGCTTGGCGATGTAGTCAGCCACCACTTCTTCCAGCGGCGGGCCGAAGTCGTAGGGCGCGGCGCCTTCAGCAAAGGTGCCATAACCGTCACCGCCGCCACGCACATAGTTGTTGGTGACGATGGTGTAGGTGGCGTCTTCGTCAATCGGCACCCAGCTGTCGCCTTCGCCCTTGACCAGCACGTCGCTGACGCGGCTACCGGCCGGTTCGGCCAGGTTGAAGCTGTATTTCAGGCCCGCGACCTGGGCGAAGCGCCCGGCGCCGTTCTCGACATCGCTGACGCCGTTTTCGAGCGCTTCGATGACATCGGCACCGCTGATCTGCACGGTGGCCAGGGTATTGGAGAAGGGCAGCACGGTCAGCACGTCGCCGACAGTGACTT
This sequence comes from Devosia sp. A449, assembly GCF_054489375.1. Taxonomy (NCBI): domain Bacteria; kingdom Pseudomonadati; phylum Pseudomonadota; class Alphaproteobacteria; order Hyphomicrobiales; family Devosiaceae; genus Devosia; species Devosia sp. A449. The sequence continues at coordinate 518,303 of NZ_JBTMWU010000003.1, forward strand.
CGCCGGCATCGATGGAGGCGCGGATGCCGCCGCCATTCTGGAAGGCGATGCTGGCCCCCTGAGACGCCACGCGATCAAGAATGGCGTCGGCGAGCAGATTGCCCATCGAGCATTCCATGGCGCGGCAGATTTCGCGCGAGCCTTCGAGCTTGTCGGTGGCAGTGCCGATGACGGTGCTGGTCATCTCTTCGATTGGCCCGAGCAGCGTCGCCAGTTCGGTCTTGAAGGCCTCGTCGGCCTTGACCGAGGCGTCGATCAGATAGGGTTCGCCTTCGGCCTTGGTGACAACGCCATTGTCATCCCAGGTGATGGCGATATCGCCGAGATATTTGCCATATTGATTGGCCTGGACCACCGGCACTTCTACCCCATCGGGGTTTTTCACCATGGTGGGGTAGGGGCCGGCCGCACCTTCTGCGGTGTTGGACAGCAGGGTGTGGCTGTGGCCACCAACGATCACGTCGACCAGTGGCAGCGCAGCGGCCACCTGCATGTCGATGGTGTAGCCGATATGGCTGAGCAGGATGATCTTGTTGACGCCTGCCGCATCGAGCGCTTCGGAGGCGCCGCGGACATACTGGATGACATCGGTGAATTCGACATTGTCGCCCGGCGCGGCAATGTCGGGGGTGTCTTCGGTGGTGGCGCCGATGATGCCGATCTTTTCGCCGCCGACCTCGACAACGATGGAGCCCTTGATCTTGCCGGCGAGGTTGGGGTCGCGGGTGACGTCGAAATTGCCGCCGATGATGGGGAATTCGGCGGTGTCGATGAACTTCATGAATTCTTCGGGACCGTCGTCGAATTCGTGGTTGCCGGTGGCGACCACGTCAAAGCCCATCTGGTTGAAGAAGTCCGAGACCACCTTGGATTTATAGGTGGTGTAATAGAGCGAGCCCTGGAAATTGTCGCCGGCCGAGAGCAGCAGCGAATTGCCGTCGGCATGCTTGGTGCGGGTATCGTCGATGATGGTCTTGAGGCGGGCAATGCCGCCAAAGCATTCGCCCTTGGCGTCAGTCTCGATATCGCAGTTGGAATCCGAGCTGGTGATGGGATCGAAGCGGGAATGGAAGTCGTTGATGTGCAGGATGTTGAGCGTGAAGTCAGCTTGGGCTGCGGTGGAAAAACCAGCGCAGAGGGTGAGCGCCGTAGCGCCGAGAAGTAGTCTTTTCATCCCTGTATCCTTTGATTGCTTGACGGCAGTCCAGTCCCCGCAGCCGGTGGGTGTCCCCCAATTGGCGTTTGCCCAATAGACCTGTCATCCCGGCCACGGCGAAACATGAGTTAACCAGTCTTTGATGACGGTGAAAAGTGGACCTTTTGGTCAATTTCCTCCACACATCTCCAATGCTCATGCGCACCATGCTGTGATGGGGGTTCAACAACTGTTGACCATGGCGCAAAACAATGCGGCGAGGCGCGGTGAGTAAACCAGCGGGAAAGGCGGGTGCGCTAGGCTATCTGGCAAATCCCGCCCAGCTGACGATAAGGATGACCACCGGCCATGAGCGCTGCTCTGCAAAGCCTGATGCGCGAAATGCCCCGCCGGCGACCGGACCCGCCGGGCGCCAGTGACCCGGTGGCGTTTCTCGCCATCGGCGCGACCAGCGCCATCGCCTTCGTGCTGCTGTCGACGCTGCTGATCTGGCTCGATAGCGGCCTGCCCAATTGGGTGGTCAATACGCTCTGCTATGGCGGGTTCGTGGTGCCGGTCTATCTGCTGCACCGGCGGTTTTCGTTCAGTACGCAGGCGTCCCACCGGCAGGCGCTGCCGCGCTATGTTGCGGTGCAGGCCATGGCCCTGGTGCTGACCGCGCTGTTTGCGTTTATTTTCCACGAGCTGTTGGGACTGCCCACCATAGTGGCCGCAACCCTGGTGGTGGGGATGACCGTTAGCGTCAATTATGTGGTGTTGCGCCGCTGGGCGTTTGCGCAGCCCCGGCTGGAGGAAGCTCTGGCATGATCGCCAATAGTGCCAAGAATTTGCTCAATCAGGTGCATGACAAGGTTATTTTCGGCCGCCGTGTCCAGGTGCTGGCGCAGGCGCTGGCCGCCGCGATACCGACCGGCGGGCGGGTGCTCGATCTGGGCTGCGGCGATGGGCAGGTGGCGCTCGGCCTGATGAGGCTGCGCCCCGATCTGGCGGTCGAGGGCGTCGATGTCATGGAGCGCAAGCACAGCCATATTCCGGTCACGGTTTATGACGGGGCGACGCTGCCCTTCGCCACTGGCAGTTTTGACTATGTGACCATTGTCGACGTGCTGCATCACACCGACGACCCGGCGGCGGTGCTTGCCGAAGCGGCGCGCGTTGCGGCTGTGGGTGTGGTGGTCAAGGATCATCTGCGCGAGGGGCTGCTGGCCGGCCCGACGCTGCGGCTGATGGATTGGGTGGGCAATCGCGGCCATGATGTGCGGCTGCCCTACAACTATCTCGATAGCGCCCAATGGGACGCGGCCTTCAGGGCGGCGCAGCTCACCAAAAGCAATTGGCGCGACGAATTGGGCCTTTATGGCGCGCCGCTCAACTGGCTGTTTGAGCGCAAACTGCACTTCGTGACGCGGCTGGAATCCAGCGCTGCGTGATGCTGGGGTTTCAATACTGAACCAGTCGGGTATTCTCCGCGCCGTTGATTTGCGGGGAATAGCAGCATGAAGAGTGCATTGATCGTCTATGGCGGCTGGTCCGGGCACGACCCTGAGGAATGCGCCGCCATCTATCGCCGATGGCTGCATGAGGATGGATTTTCGGTGCGTATGGCCACGGAAACCAGTGCTTTCGCTGATCCGGCCATTCACGACCTGTCCCTGATCATTCCCATCTTCACCATGAGCAAGATTGCCAAGGAAGAGGTAGAGAACCTCACCAAGGCCGTGCAGAACGGGGTGGGGCTGGCCGGCCATCACGGCGGCATGAGCGACGCTTTCCGCGATTCGGTGGATTATCAATTCATGGTGGGCGGCCAGTGGGTGGCCCATCCCGGCAACATTATCGACTACACAGTCGACGTGGCCGATCCGCTCGATCCGGTGATGGCGGGGATCAAGGCGTTCCCCTACACCTCCGAGCAATATTACATGCATGTCGACCCCTCCAATAAGGTGCTGGCGACGACCACCTTCAGCGGCGAACACGCGCCCTGGATCGAAGGCGTGAAAATGCCGGTGGTGTGGAAGCGCCACCACGGCAAGGGCAGGGTGTTCCATTCGACGCTGGGCCATCAGGCCAAGGAATTCGAAAACCGCGAGATGGCGACGATCATGCGCCGCGGCATGAACTGGGCCGCTCGGGAGGAATAGGGTTTTCGCAACCCTGACCCCGCGCGGGGTTGCCTCTCTCCAAGTCTTGATTGGAAACTTGTCGCCACGCCGGACCGTATCTGATGGAGTAGATGCCGGAGGGGCGCATGAGTGTGATTTCGCAGAGCGGGCAACCTGTTGCATTGCCGACCAGCAAAGGCCCGCTGATCTATCGCCAGTCGATCTGGACGCGGGTGACCCATTGGGTGTGGGCGCTGTGCCTGTTCTTCCTGCTGCTGACCGGGCTGCAGATTTTCAATGCCCATCCGGCGCTCTATATCGGCCAGCAATCGGGCTTCGAGTTCAACAACGCCATTCTGCAGATCGATGCGATCAATACCCCCGAAGGCCCGCGCGGGCGGACGACTGTTTTCGGGCGCTCGTTTGATACCACCGGCGTATTGGGGATGAGCGGCAGCGCCGAGCGGCCGGTGTTCACCGCTTTTCCGGGCGCGGTGACGATCCCGTCCTATCGCGATCTGGGCACCGGACGGGTGGTGCATTTCTTCTTCGGCTGGGTGTTGGTCGCCACCCTGTTCGTGTGGTTTCTCGCCAGCTTCATCAATGGGCATATGCGGCGCGACATCGTGCCGATGCCGGCTGACCTCAAGGGCCTGCCGGGCGATGTGGCCGACCATGCGCGGCTGCGCTTCAAGCATCGGCGCAGCTATGGGCCGCTGCAGAAACTCAGCTATTTCACCGTGTTCTTCATCCTGTTCCCGCTGATCATCGCCACCGGCCTGACCATGAGCCCGGGGCTCAATAGCGCCGCGCCATTCATGCTCGATCTGTTCGGCGGGCGGCAGACGGCGCGGACCATCCATTTCACCGTCATGCTGCTGCTGGTGGCATTTTTCATCATTCACCTGATCATGGTGCTGGCGGCCGGGCCGCTCAACGAGCTGCGCTCGATGCTGACCGGCTGGTATCGCACCAGCCCCGGCACGCCGGATGGCAAGGGAGACAGACCATGAGCGGGTTGATCACGCGCCGCAATTTCCTGCGCAGTTCCGTGCTGGCCGGGTCGGGGCTGGCGCTGGCCGGTTGCGATCAGTTCGATTTCCTCGGACAGCGCGACAACAGCGTGCGCCAGATGCTCGAGCAGGCCAATGTGCTGACCTACAAGGCGCAGCGGGCGTTGATCGGCGAGCAGACGCTGGCGCGCGAATACGCCGCCAGCGAAATCCGCCAGGGCATGAAACCGAATGGCTCGGTAGCGCCCAGCACGCCGGAATATCTGTTCCTGCAGATGCAGGACTTCGCCAGTTACAAGCTGACCATCAAGGGCATGGTGGAGCGCGAAGTGAGCTTTTCGCTCGATCAGCTGCGCAACATGCCGGCGCGCAGCCAGATTACCCGGCATGATTGCGTCGAGGGTTGGAGCTGTATTGCCAAATGGACCGGCACGGCGCTTGGCCCGCTGTTGGATGAGGCGGGGGTGAAGCCGGAGGCGCGCTTCTGCGTCTATCACTGCTTCGACAATATCCAGCGCACGCTGAGCGGCGATATTCTCTACTATGAGAGCAGCGACCTGATCGACGCCTACCACCCGCAAACCATCCTCAGCTATGGGCTGAACGATCAGGTGCTGCCGGTGGCCAATGGCGCGCCGATCCGCCTGCGCATCGAACGGGCGCTGGGCTACAAGCAGCCGAAATATCTGCACACCATCGAGCTGGTCGATGATCTGTCCCCCTTCGGTCAGGGCAAGGGCGGCTATTGGGAAGACAATGGCTACGACTGGTATGGCGGGATTTGAGGCTCGACCGAGCGGTCAGGACAACCCCGCCATGCGCGGCACGAACCCGATTCTCCTTGCCATTTCGGCAGGTTTGCTCCATATGACCAGCATCGTCGCAGCCGGGCTTGTATGCCCGCACCCATTCATAGCGACGGACTTCTCTTCTTATCCCCTGCGGTGAGCGGCGAAGTCAGCCCGGAAACTCTTTTGTCCGGGTTCGAGCCAGCACCCGCGCGATATCCCAAATTTATCGCCCGATTGCATCTGTTGACCCGCCGACGCTTTGCGTCTGGCGATATGTGCGCTGGATTGTCCTGCGCGCTCGCAGCGCCGCATCGGCGCAGAAAGATTTGTTCAGTTGAACGACTTTATTTCCCTCGGCCTGCCCGCCGTTCTGACCGACAGCCTGACGGCCCACGGCTTCACCGAGCCCACCAAAATTCAATCCCTGGCCATCCCCAAGCTGCTGGAAGGCAAGGACGTGATGGGCATTGCCCAGACCGGTTCGGGCAAGACCGCCGCTTTCGGCCTGCCGATCCTGGCTGGCCTGCTGACCCTGACCGGCCGTCCGCGGCCGCTGACCACGCGCGCCCTCATTCTGGTGCCGACGCGTGAACTGGCGGTGCAGATCGACGAGAGCATCCGCAAATATGCCGGCTCCAAGATGAAGCTGGATACCGTGCTGCTGCTGGGCGGCGTATCGCGCTACCATCAGGTCAAGCGCCTCGAGCGCGGCGTCGACATCGTTGTCGCCACTCCGGGTCGCCTCAAGGATTTGATGGACGACGGCAAGATCAAGCTCAACGAAACCCGTTGGCTGGTGCTCGACGAAGCCGACCGGATGCTCGACATGGGCTTCATTGCCCCGGTGCGTGCCGTGGTCAAGGCTATCGGCATCAAGCGCCACACCATGATGTTCTCGGCCACCATGGCCCCCGAAGTCGCCGATCTCGCCAAGACCCTGCTGCAGGATCCGGTGCGCGTCGATGCGTCGGTTGCCGGTTCCACCGTGGTCAAGATCGACCAGCGCGTCATTCTCTCCGGCGCCAAGGCCAAGCGCGGCGTGCTCAACGAGCTGCTGACCAGCGACGAAGAGAAGATGGATCGCGTGATCATTTTCGCGCGCACCAAGCATGGCGCCGACCGCGTCGCCAAGAATCTGGAAATCGACGGCCACAAGGCTGCCGCCATCCATGGCAATAAGAGCCAGAATGCCCGCCAGGCGGCCCTCAAGGGCTTCTCCAGCGGCAATGTCCGCATCCTGGTCGCCACCGATATCGCAGCGCGCGGCATTGACGTGCCCGGCATCACCCATGTGGTCAATTACGAGCTGCCCGATGATCCGGAGAACTATGTTCACCGCATCGGCCGCACCGGTCGTAACGGCGCTTCGGGTTTCGCCATCACTCTGTGCGATGGCACCGAGCGCGGCAAGCTGCGCGACGTGGAACGCCTGATCCGTCGCACCTTGCCCTATACCGGCGACCTGCATCTGGCCAATGACACCGGCGTGGTGGAAGCGCCCCGCTCGGCTTACAAGAAGCCATCCGGTGGTCGTCAGCCGGGCCCGCGCACGGCCAAGAACCCGCGCCAGCCGCAGGCGGATCGCCGCTCGCCGGCCGAGCGTCGTCCCTTTGCTGAATTCAGCAAAGAGGGCAACAACAAGAGCCAGCCGCATCACCAGCCGTCCGATACCCCGCGCACCCGTCCCGAGGGCACCCAGCCCGCGCGTGGTGTGCGTCGCGACATGGAAACCGGCAAGCCGATCGCGGCCAAGCCAGCTGGCGCCAAGCCTGCCGGCGAGAAGAAGCAGCGCTGGGGCAAGGCGCAGAAAGATTCGCTCAAGACCAATGGCCGTTCCAATGCCGATCGCTCGCGCGGTCGCGTGGCCTAAGCAAGAGCAATAGACTGCAAAGGGCGGCCCGGTGGCCGCCCTTTTTCGTTGGGGGGACACGATATGGCATCCATCGCGATTATCGGGCCGGGCGCCTTGGGCGGCACCTTTGCCGCCTGGCTGGCGCAAAACCCCGACCACGACATCACCGTCTGCGCCCGCACGCCCTTCGCCTCGCTGCGCGTCGAGACGCCGGTGGGGGTGCTGACAGCAACGCCGGAGGTCATCACCGATCCCAGCCTGGCGCAGCCGGTGGATTGGGTGCTGGTGGTCACCAAGGCCTATGATGTGGCTTCCACCGCGAAGTGGCTCGACCGGCTGGTCGGTACAGGCACACGCGTGGCGGTGCTGCAGAATGGCGTCGAGCATGTGGCGCGCTTTGCCGAACTCCTGCCGGGGCGTGCCATCGTGCCGGCGATAGTGGATATTCCGGCGCTGCGGCCGGGACCCGGCCATATGGTGCAACTGAAGCTCGGCTGGATCGTGGTGCCCGAGGGCGCCGACGGGGATGATTTCGTGGCGCTGTTCGCCGGCAGCAAGATCGATGTGTCGACCGTGCCGGACTGGACCTCGCGGGCCTGGGGCAAATTATGCCTCAACTGCGCCGGGGCGGTGACGACGCTGACCATGCGCTCGACCGGGCCGGTATGGTCACCCGAGATCGAGACCATGGTGCGGGGCCTGGTCGAGGAATGCGCCGCCGTGGCGCGGGCCGAGGGCGCGGTGATCGATCCAGCGGTGATCGAGGCGGTGGTGGACGGCGCGCGCAAGGCGCGGGAAGGCGCCAGCAACTCAATGTATGCCGACCGGCTGGCCGGCCGACCGCTGGAGCTGGATACGCGCAATGGCGTCATCGTGCGGCTGGGCCAGAAACACGGCATCGCCACCCCGCTCAATGCCCTGTTCGTCGCGCTATTGGCCGCGTCGGGAACGCCGTGGGTGACCAGCAACTAGCACAGAAGGGGATCAGGCCACCGACGCGAGATACAGGATATCGCGCGCGGTGCCATCCTTGGCAGTGGAGGCGGGGGCGAGGCGTTCGAGAAAGCTGATCGACCAGTCGTCCACATTGTGCTTGCGGGCGGCGGCCATCAGGGTGGTCCAGCGGGCACGGCGTTCGTCGAGCGGCATGTCCAGCGCCATGCGCAGAGCCTCGGCGGTCTCATCGGTATCGAACGGATTGACCTGGATAGCGTCCTCGAAGATTTCGGCAGCGCCGGCAAAGCGGGATAGCACCAGCACACCGGGGTCTTCGGGGTTTTGCGAGCCGATGAATTCATGGGCCACCAGGTTCATCCCATCGCGCAGTGGCGTCACCAGAGCCACGCGAGATAGCCGGTAGAGACCGGCGAGGCTGGGCTGGCCATAGGCGCGCTTGACATAGGTCAGGGGCTGCCAGTCAGGCTCGGCGAAACGTCCCATCACCCGGCCGCAGATCGCATCGAGCGTGTCGCTGGTATCCTGATATTCCTTGATCGTGTCGCGTGAGGGCGGCGCCACCTGCAGCAGATGGACCTGACGGCGAAACCGCGCCTCGCGCGTGAGAAGCTTTTCATAGGCTTCCACACGCTGCGGCAAGCCTTTGGAATAGTCGAGCCGGTCGACGCCCAGGATCAGTTTTTGACCGTAAAGCGCGCGCTCCATGCGCTTGACCATCTTGGTCGCGGCGGCGCTGACGGAGAGGCGCGCGAAAGCATCCGGATCGGAGCCGATGGGGAAAGCGGCGATCTCGGTGCGGCTGAAATCCACCGATCTGAGTGGGCTGCCAGACAGGCTCGACGGCGATTGATGCTCGGCGAATTCGGTGAAGGCGGCGACGTCCCGATTGGCCTGCAGGCCGACCAGATCGTATCGCGAGAGGTCGCGCATCAGTTCCTGATTGTGCGGAATGGCGTAGAGCGCATCGGGAGACGGAAACGGGATATGCAGGTAAAAGCCGATGCGATTGCGGGCGCCGAGCCGGCGTAATTCGCTGGCGAGCGGGATCAGGTGGTAATCATGCACCCAGATCACATCGTCGGGCTTCAGCAGGGGCAGCAGGGCGCGGGCGAACTGCTGGTTGACGCGGCGATAGCCCTCATACCAATGCCCCTCGATGGTGGCGAGATCGAGCCGCAGGTGGAAGCTGGGCCACAGGATCGAGTTGGAAAATCCGGCATAATAGGCGTCGTGGTCGGCGCGGTTGAGATCGATCTGCGCCACCGACAGGCCGTCGATATCCTCGAAGCGTGCAGCATCACCAGGCGTGTCGACCAGCTTGCCGGACCAGCCGAACCAGAAGCCCGCGCGTTCGGACAGTGTCTTGCGCAAGGCGACAGCAAGGCCGCCCGCCGCCGGCCCCTTGCCCGGGGTGCGGTTTGAAACAACGATCAATCGGCTCATGTGGCGCCCCTCGGCGGTCTTGTCTTAATGGGGCAGGCCGGCGTCATGGAGCAGGCCGGCTTCGCGGTCGCGCGCGGCGATGTCGCCAAGCCCCTGGATCAGGGCATGCACCGAAGCCACATTGGCAATGCGCATGCGGGCCGCCGTCTGGCCTTCGCCCAGCTTGATGCCGACGCCACCCAGTTCCTGCGCAGCAATGAAGGCGTCTTCGTCGCTGGTGTCGTCGCCGATAAAGATCGGGGTGCGGCCGAGAAACGGTGCTTCGCGCATGAAGGCGCGTAGCGCCTGACCCTTGCTGACGCCGCGCGATCTTGCCTCAAGCACCATCTTGCCGGGCACCAGGGTGAAATCGGTGACGCTGTGGATGGCCTCTTCCATGGCGATGCGCACGGTGGTTTCGAGTTCGGGCGCTTGCCGGAAATGCAGGGCGACCGCGCCCTCCTTGGTTTCCAGCAGCAGCGTCGGGTGAGATTCGAGGAGTGGCGCCAGCATATGGGCGATTTCTTCGGCGGCCAAAGCGCTGGCCGGATCGACGGCCTCAATGAAGCCATCGGCACGACGGCGCTGGGTGCCATGCGCGCCGGCAATCGGCAGATGCAGCGGCGCCAGATATTTGTCGATATCGGCGATTTCGCGCCCGGTCAGCACGGCGAAGGCGCTGTCCAGTTCGCGCGCCGCGCGCTCCAGCTGCGGCGCCAGCGAGGCCGGGACCTCGATACTGTCAGGGGTTTCGGCCAGCTCGACCAGGGTCCCGTCGAAATCGGTGAAAATGGCCAATTGGGGCACGGCTTGCGGGGGAATTGCATCAATCTGCGACATCGCTCGGCCCTTCCACGGAAAATCTCTGGAGGAAGAACGCGCGGGGCGGGGGTTTGGTTCGCTCGCATGGCAGGCATGCGGCAGTCGTGATTGTGAATGGCAGCTAAACGCGGCATTGCTGCGCCGTTCAACCCCGCGATTTTATACGAGAGACAGCTTCATCCATGTCCGGATCATTCCGAATGTCCCAGCTGCTTCTCACCGCGCTGTTTGCCATTGCCCTGAGCTTTCTCACCTTTGCCGCTTCGTTTGCCGAAGTGCCGCGCAGTGAGATCGTGCCGGTGCTGGTGCAGGACTGATTTACTCAGTCACGGAAATTCCACTCCCCCAGATCGTCACCCTCGGGCCTGACCCGAGGGCGTTTGCGATTGGGGGCGGGCCCTCAGGTCAAGCCCGAGGCTAGGCCAGCGGGATGCCCTTGTTGCCCTTGTCGGCCTGGTAGATGGCCGAGAGATCAGCATAGAGGCCGTTGAGGTCATCGAAGCGCGCCAGCAGCAATTCCTTGTGGCCGCGGTCGAGCCCGGCAATCATCTGGGCGATGTTGTGGCTGGTCCAATAGGCATTGCTGCGATTGTAGAGCGGGCGATCCGGGCTGGCTTCGCTGCGATCCGGGTCGGGAACGGCATAGACGCCCTTCAGAATCTGGATGTCGTAGGGAATGGCAAAGCTGTCGGCGCTGTCCTGATGGCTGAACAGATAATAGAAATTGTCGAAACCCGACCAGGTGATGCCCGACAGGCAGAGCGAGCAGGGCTCGTGGGTGGCGACGAAGATGCAGTCTTTCGGATCGGGGCGCTGGTCGGCGGGGATTTCGAAAAAGCGCTTGATGGCGTGCATTTCGCCATGCCAGAGCGGGTTCTCGATTTCATTATTGGTTTCGGCAACCACCACCGACAGATCGGATTTGCGCAGGATGGCGGCGCCGAACAGCTTGTTGCCGCGGGCCACGCCACTGCGCGTGACCGGCGCGATTTCGTGTTCGATGACGTCGAGCAGGCGGGAGATGAGATCGGCGGTATCCATGTCGGCCCCAGATAAGAGAGGCCCAAGCCTAGCCATGGATGGTCCGAATGGGAAGGCTCAGGGTGCGCGGATCAGTCCGAGCAGCGGTACGCCGGCGGCATCGACCAGCTTGAGCGTGTCGCCCTCCAGCAGGTAGCCGGCGGTGGCGCCGAGCGCGGCAAAGAAGCGGGCCTCCTGCGCCATGACCGTCGGTTCGCAAGCCATGCGGGTGCCGGCAATAGGACCGAAGGCAAGCGGCGAGTCAGTCTCAAAACTGGCTTCAGTGAAGTAATTGTTGCAGCCGCCATTGCCACCGGCCCGCAGATCGGCGGCGACGGAGAAGGTGAGCTTGCTGCCGCCCAGCACCGGATCGCCGCCAATGCTGGTGACCGTCCAGACCATATCGAGCAGGGGATTGGGTGGTTCGACGGGGGGCAAGGCGGCCTCCGGGGCTTCATGGGGCGAGGCGGGGACGGCGGTGACGACGATCCGCACCGGCATTGGCGCGGCAGCATCGACCGGGACCGGCTCGGCATTGCGGAACAGGGTGCGCCCGGCACTGCTGATTTCAGCGAGCAGGCCATAATCGCCGCCCGGCTTGATCACCGTACTGCGCACGTTGAGGGTGAACTGCAGCGGCACCGAACCGGCAATGGCGCCTTCGGCCCCGACAATCGGCGTGCCGGCGGGCAGGGCCACCAGCATGATGGTCAGCCTTGCATCCGGCGGCAGGGCGATACGCTCGCGATAGCTGACATCGCCGGTAAAGGTGAGGTCATTGGCGAAGCCGGGGAGGGCGAGCATCAGCAAGGCGATCAAGGCAATGGCAGCGCGGACCGCTGTTTTGAAAAACATGGTGATCTCCTTGTCGCGTCCCCGACAAACTAGCGCAGCAGTGCGACGGTTTCGAGGGGAGGTGCAGCTTGGGGTGAATCAATCAGCTCGGACAATAGTCCACGGCATGTCAAAATGATGCTCTTCGAGGTTGATGCCATCGCCGCCGCGGTCCACCACCAGGAAATCGGCAGGCTCGTCGAGCGGGGTGAGGACGCCATGCCAGGTGTTCATGGCGATGTTCACCCCCTGGCCCGGCTCGGGCAGGAAAGCCCGCAGCCGCACCGGCCGGCCGCTCTCGTCTTCAGCGACGACAACCAGCCAGGATGCGGCGGCCAGCGGATAAAACGCCTGGCTGCCCAGCGGGTGGCGCTCGACCAGCTTGAGCGCCAGCGGCAGGCTGTAGGGCTGGCCGCGAAACACCGAGATCAGCGGGCGGGGATGCACCCCGCCCAGCTCGACCCGCGCCAGATCGTGATAGCGCTCGGTCATGCCGTTATTGATCGGATAATGCTGCGCGCCCTCGGTCTCGATGACCTGCCCGAAGGGAGCAAAGGCCTCGGCGGTCAGCTTCTCGACATGGATGATGGTGTTGCTCATGGCTAGAACGGCAACTTGGCGTGGCGGTTGACGTCCTTGTAGAGCAGATAGCGGAAGCGGCTCGGGCCTGCGTAGCAAGCCTGCGGGCAGAAGGCGCGCAGCCACATGAAATCGCCGGCTTCCACTTCGACCCAATCGCGATTGAGCCGATAGACCGCCTTGCCTTCGAGCACGTAAAGCCCGTGCTCCATGACGTGGGTTTCCTCGAAGGGAATGACCGCGCCGGGTTCGAGCGTGACGATATTGACATGCATGTCGTGGCGCAGATCGGTGGGTTCGACAAAGCGCGTGGTGCCCCAGCGTTCCTTGGTGTCGACCATCCAGCGGATCGGCTCGGCCTGTTCATTGGCGACGAAGGCGGTGGGCATATCGATGCCGGTGACGCGCTCATAGCGCTTGCGCACCCAATGGAAACGGGCCGGGGCGGCGCTGCGGTTGAACAGGGTCCAGTTGCAGCCGGGCGGCAGGAAGGCATAGCCGCCCTCGGTCAGTTGGTGCGCCGCGCCTTCGATGGTGAGGCTGAGTTCGCCCTCGACCACGAAGATTATGCCCTCAGCTTCGGTATTGGGCTCGGGCTGGGCGCTGCCGCCACCGGGCAGCACTTCGACGATATATTGCGAAAACGTCTCGGCAAAACCCGAGAGCGGGCGTGCGATAACCCAGAGCCGGGCCTGCTCCCAATGGGGCAGGTGGCTGGTGACGATATCGCGCATCACGCCATGAGGAATGAGGGCATAGGCCTCGGTGAACACGGCGCGGCCGGTGTGCAAAGCGGCCTGCGTGGGCATGCCACCGGGCGGGGTGGCGTAGGTCGTGGTGGACATCAGTATTCCTGTAGCTGGCGCGGCGGTGGCGCGACCTTAGGCAGTGTGGCGATCATCGGCGACGATGCGGCCGACGGCAAGGGCTGCGTCTTCATAGACTGCCTTGCGCCAGGTTTCGCTCAGTGACGCGGCGTACCAGTCGCGCATCGAGGGCAGTTCGAGCAGGCGCTGTGCATAGGCGGCCGCCGGGGCGCTCAATTGTAGGCCATAGGTCTGCACGCGGAAGGCGACGGCGGTGTAGAAGGCGTCAACGGCGGTGAATTTGTTGCCGGCGAGGAAGGGACCGCCGAAACGGCTCAGCCCGTCGCACCACAGCGCATCGAGCCGGGCAATGTCGGCGGCAAGGCCCGGGGAGATCTCGGTCAACTCAACACGTATGCCGATATTCATGCTGCAGATGTCGCGCAACTGGCCAAAGCTGGAATGCATTTCGGCTGCGGCCGAGCGGGCAAAGGCGCGTGCCGCCTTGTCGGCGGGCCAAACCTGGGGATGGCTCTCGGCGACATATTCGGCGATGGCGAGGGAATCCCAGACCACGATGTCGCCATCGACCAGGCACGGGAAGCGGCCGCTGGGCGAGACGTCACCAAAGGCCAGTGCCGGGCCGTCATTGAACGGGCGCAACTGCTCGGTGAAGCCAATCCCCAATTCCCGCAGCAGCACCCAGGGGCGCAGCGACCAGGACGAATAATTCTTGTTGGCGACATAGAGCGTGAACATAAGCGAGCCTCCGTTTATCTGGCGATAAACCCTTGGCAGGCGCGCGGCAAGTCAGGCGTCAGCGGGGACTTCCAGCTCGCGCTTGAGGCGGTTCAGCATGCTGCTGGCATAGGCGGCATAAGGGCCGATCCAGCGCTCATGAATGGCCTGGATCGGCAGGGCGTCGAGATGGTTCCAGCGCTCGCGGCCACGGCGCTCGGCAATCACCAGCCCAGCCTCTTCCAGCACCCGCAAATGCTGCATCACCGTGCAGCGGTCCAGCTCGGGCAGCAGCTCGCAGAGCTGGCCGGTGGTGTGGGGCTCGCTTTTCAGCACGTCGCAGATCTGCCGCCGGGTGCGGTGGCCCAAGGCCTTGAAAATCAGATCATTTTCGTCTTCGATTGACATGTTATGTTTTTATAACATATGTTGACTTCGGTCAAGCAAGGAGTGTCCCATGGCATATGATTTCACAGTGAGCGGGCGCATCGCCAAGCCGGTGCACGAAGTGTTCGAGGCCGTGGCTGACCCGGCCAAGCTGTCCGGCTATTTCACCACCGGCGGCGCGGTGGGCCGGCTGGAAACCGGAGCAGTGGTGACCTGGGATTTTGCCGATTTCCCCGGCGCTTTTCCGGTGCGCGTCGAGCGCGTCGTGGCCAATAAGGAAATCGTGCTGCACTGGCAGGCGGCGCCCGATGGCGGGCCGGATTACGATACCGACGTGATCATGAGTTTCGAGGCGCTCGAGGATGGCCGCACGCTGGTGTCGATCACCGAAAAAGGCTGGCGCGAAGGCGAGCCGGGCCTCAAGGCGGCCTTCGGCAATTGCCAGGGCTGGACCGGCATGCTGTGCGCGCTCAAGGTCTATCTCGAGCACAGCATCAATCTGCGCGAGGGGTTTTATAAGTAGGGCGTGGCACGCCCAGCATGCCTAACCGCCCGTTAGGGTTACCAAATCTTCAAACATTGGGCGGATGCTGAGGGAATGAACCAGCATCCTGCCCAACTCGGCGTCGTGCCCCATTCCTGGCTGCAGCATCATTTGCCGTGGCTCAGCCTACTGGCGCTGGTGCTCAACTTGCTGCAGGACGAACCCGCCAGCCACATCGCCCCCGATGAGCTGAACGGGTAGGGTCCGCTACCCCAGCAACCCCTCCAGCCTTAGCATCGCGATCCGCTCCACTTGCCGGCACGCCGTGGCAAACTCCGTCGCCGCATCATTGTCGATGCGCGTCTCGAAGGCCACGAGAATGCTGGCCTTGGTGTTGTCGCGCACGGCGATGATGAAGGGGAAACCGAATTTATCGACATAGGCGGCGTTGAGGATGGTGAAGCGCTCGCGCTCGGCATCGGTCAGCGCATCGAGCCCGGCCGAGGCCTGTTCGGCGGTGGAGGCTTCGGTCAGGCGCTTGGCGGCGGCGAGTTTGCCGGCGAGATCGGGGTGGGCACGCAGCACGGCGAGGCGTTCTTCAGGCGTCGCCAGCCGGAACTGGGTGCGCAGTGCAAATTGCAGGCCCACCGCCGTATCATTGGCTGGCCCCAATTCCCCCGCCCAGGCGCGTTCGGCGATCCAGGGCGAGTGCTCGAAGATCGAGCCATAGCGAGCGACAAAATCCGTCTGGTCGAGCTGGGACGGCACCACCTCCGGCGCGACATAGGGATGCTCGCGCGCCCAATGCTCGGCGATGGCCAGCCGCGTCGGCACCCAGACCTTGTCGAAGCTCTTGATGTAGTCGATGAATTTCTTCAGCCCCTGATAGCGGCCCGGCTGGCCGACCAGCCGACAATGCAGCCCGATCGACATCATCTTGGGCGATCCGGCCTCGCCCTCGGCATAGAGGCAGTCAAAACTGTCCTTGAGGAACTGGAAATATTCCTCGCCATTGGCAAAGCCCGAGGCGGTGACGAAGCGCATGTCGTTGGCGCTCAGCGTATAGGGGATGATCAGCTGCGGGCGGTTCTGATGCACGCGCCAATAGGGCAAGTCGTCGTCATAGGTGTCCGAGACATAGGCAAAGCCGCCTTCTTCGGACACAAGATCGACGGTGTTGAGCGAGCAGCGCCCGGTGTACCAGCCGCGCGGACGTTCGCCGGTGGCGATGGTGTGCAGCCGCACCGCTTCGGCGATCTGTTCCCGCTCCTGCTCGGCCGGCATGTCCTTGTGCTCGACCCATTTATAGCCGTGGCTGGCGATTTCCCAGCCGGCGTCCTGCATGGCGGCAAGCTGGGCCGGGGCGCGCATCAAGGCGGTGGCGACGCCATAAATGGTGAGCGGCAAATCGGCTTCGGTGAACAGCTTGTGCAGCCGCCAGAAGCCGGCGCGCGCGCCATATTCATACATCGATTCGATATTCCAATGGCGCAGCCCCGGCCAAGGCGTGGCCCCCACCACGTCGGCGAGAAAGGCTTCCGAGGCGGCATCGCCATGCAACACGCAATTTTCCCCGCCTTCCTCGTAATTCAGCACGAATTGCACCGCCACATGGGCGCCCCCGGGCCAATTGGCGTGTGGTGGCGTAGGGCCGTAGCCGTGCATGTCGCGGGGATAGCGCATTGATCTGCCTCGATTGGTGGTAGTGCGATATTACGTGTCTGCTGGTGCGGAACAAGATGCACAAAAATGGACCAGTTGGTAAAAAATGAGCATTGCGCAACGGTGCCGATGCGATAGTCTCATGCTCAGGGGAAGACGAAAGGGAGCAATTCATGGCGGGAAGTGGACGCCTCACCACGCATGTACTGGATACGACGCACGGCAAGCCGGCGCGGGGCATGCGGATTGAATTGCTTTATGTGCATGGGGACCACACCCATCACATCACCGACAGCTATACCAATGAAGATGGTCGGGTGGATCAGCCGCTGCTGGATGGCGAGCAGTTCCAGCATGGCGAGTTTGAAATCCATTTCCATGTGGGGCAATATTTCGAGCGGCTGGGCGTTGAACTGGAAACACCATTTCTTGATGTGGTGCCAGTTCGCTTCACCATCTCGGAAGACAGGCATTATCATGTGCCGTTGCTGGTAAGCCCGTTTGCCTATTCCACCTATCGGGGGAGTTAGGACATGACTGAAATATCCCATGTGATCCGCTTCATCCTCAATGACGAGGAAGTCAGCCTTACTGATGTGAAGCCGGATACCACTTTGCTCGATTGGCTGCGGCTGGAGCGCCGTTTGCGCGGCTCCAAGGAAGGCTGCGCCGAGGGCGATTGCGGGGCCTGCACCGTGCTGGTCGGGCGCCTGCATGACGACGATATCATTTATGACTCGGTCACCGCCTGCATCCGCTTCGTTGGTAGCCTGCATGGTAGCCACGTGGTCACCATCGAGCATCTGCGCGGCAAGGATGGCCAGTTGCACCCGGTGCAGCAGGCGATTGCCGATTTCCATGGCAGCCAATGCGGCTTCTGTACGCCCGGCTTCGTCATGAGCCTTTATGGGCTGTGGATGCGCAATCCAGACCCGAGCCAGAGCGCCATCGAACACGCGCTACAGGGCAATCTCTGCCGTTGCACCGGCTATGCGCCGATCATCCGCGCGGCGCAGGCGATCTCCAGCTATGGCCAGCCGCAGGGCGATCCGCTGCTGGCCGAGCGCATTGCGCTCAAGGGCAAGATCAAGGCGATCCATGACGGGTCGCGGGTCGAGTTGGGCGACGATGCCGACCGCATTATCGTGCCGGCCAATCTCGATGATTTCGCCGCCATCTACGAAGCCAACCCGACCGCTACCATCGTCAACGGCTCGACCGATGTCGGGCTGTGGGTCACCAAATTCATGCGCGCCATCGGCCCGGTGATTTTCATCAATCACCTGCAGGAATTGAAGCGCATCGCCGAGAATGCCAGCGAAATCCGGTTTTATGCCGGGGTGAGCTATTCCGAGGCGCTGCCGGTCATTGCCGCGGCTTTCCCCGAGATGAGCGAATTGTGGAACCGCATTGCCGGTGAGCAAATCCGCAATATGGGCACCATCGGCGGCAATATCGCCAATGGCTCGCCGATCGGCGATACGCCGCCGCCCTTCATCGCGCTCGGCGCCAAGCTGCATTTGCGCAAGGGGAGCCATCGCCGCGAGATCAAGCTCGAAGATTACTTCATCGCCTATGGCAAGCAGGATCGCCAGCCGGGCGAGTTCGTTGAAAGCGTCACGCTGCCGCTGCTGCCCGCGGGCGAGAAATTCGCCGTCTACAAGATTTCCAAGCGTCGCGAGGAAGATATTTCGGCGCTGTGCGGGGCATTCCGCGTCTTCGTCAACGATGTTGGCGTGGTCGGCATGGCGCGCATCGCCTTTGGCGGCATGGCCGCCACGCCCAAACGGGCCAAGGCGGTCGAGGCGGCTTTGGTCGGCAAGCCGTGGACTCTGGAAACCATCGAGGCGGTCACCCCGTTATTCGCTGAGGACTATCAGCCGATCTCGGACATGCGCGCCAGCGCCGAGTATCGCCTGCTGAGCGGCCAAAACCTGCTCAAGCGGTTTTTCCTCGAAACCACTGGCCAGGGCCAGCGGCTCAAGCGGGAGGTGGCGTGATGAACAAGCTCGAAATCGCGATTCCGGTGACGCCGCTGCACAGCTCCAGCCGCCACGATAGCGGCCCCAAGCATGCCACCGGCACTGCCGAATATATCGACGACATCATCGAGCCGGCTGGCACCATGCATGCCTATCTGGCGCTCTCCACCAGCGCCCATGCCGAGATCGTCTCCATCGACTACAGCGCGGTGAAAGCCGCGCCCGGCGTCATCGGCGTGCTCACCGCCGACGATATTCCCGGCGAAAACGAGATCAGCTCCAGTCATAAGCATGACGAGCCGGTGTTTCCGGTCGACAAGGTGCATTTCTGGGGCCAGCCGCTGTTTGCGGTGGTCGCCGAAACCCGCGATCAGGCGCGGCGCGCGGCTCATCTGGTCAAGGTCGAATATAAGGAATTGCCCTTTGCCCTCGACGTGCGCGCAGCGCAGGCAGCGGGCGGCAAGCTGGTCACCGACCCGCTGAAGCTAGAGCGCGGCGACGTTGCTGCCGGGCTGGCTGGCGCGCCGCGCCGGGTCAAGGGCTCCATCGAAATCGGCGGTCAGGACCATTTCTATCTCGAAGGCCAGATTTCCATGGCCGTGCCGGGCGAGGATGAGGATGTCACCCTTTATTCCTCGACCCAGCATCCCAGCGAAGTGCAGTTGATGGTCGCCGCCGTGCTCGGCATTCGCCACCACGCGGTTACGGTCAATATCCGCCGCATGGGCGGTGGTTTCGGTGGCAAGGAAAGCCAGGGCAATCTGTTCGCCGTGGTCGCCGCCTTGGCTGCCAAGAAATGGAATCGCGCCTGCAAGATTCGTCCCGACCGCGACGACGACATGACCGCCACCGGCAAGCGCCACGATTTCGTGGTCGATTACGATGTCGGCTATGACGATAGCGGCAAGATCCACGCCGTCGACGCCGTTTATGGCGCGCGCGCCGGCGTTAATGCGGACCTGTCCGGCCCGGTCACCGACCGCGCGCTGTTCCATGCCGACAATGCCTATTGGTATCCGGCGGTGCGGGTGCGCAGCGAGCCGCTTTACACCAACACCGTCTCCAACACTGCGTTTCGTGGCTTTGGCGGCCCGCAGGGCATGCTGGCGGCCGAGCGCTGGATCGAAGACATCGCCTATGCGCTGGGCAAGGACCCGCTCGACATTCGCAAGGCCAATTTCTACGGCACCGACACCGACAATGTGACGCCCTACCACCAGACGGTGGAAGACAATATCGTCCACCGCATTGTCGATGAGCTGGAAACCTCGTCCGATTATCAGGCCCGTCGCGCCGCGGTCCTGAGCTATAACGCAGGCAGCCCGGTCCTCAAAAAGGGCATCGCGCTGACCCCGGTCAAATTCGGCATCTCCTTCACCGCCACTTGGTACAATCAGGCCGGCGCGCTGGTGCATGTCTATAAGGATGGCTCCATTCATCTCAGCCATGGCGGCACCGAGATGGGGCAGGGGCTGCATATCAAGGTGGCGCAGGTGGTGGCCGATGCCTTTGGCGTCGGGCTCGACAGCGTCAAGATCATGGCGACCACTACCGGCAAGGTGCCCAACACCTCGGCCACTGCCGCCTCCTCGGGCTCCGATCTCAACGGCATGGCCGCCTGGGATGGCGCAAGACAGATCAAGGAGCGGCTGGTCAAGCATGCGGCCAAGCTGCATGACGTCAGCGAAGCCGATGTCAGCTGGGTGCAGGGCGGGGTGCAGGCCGGCGCCAAATTCGAGCCCTTCGCCGAACTGGTGGCCTCGGCCTATCTCAACCGGGTGCAGCTCTCTGCCGCCGGCTTCTACGAAACCCCGAAAATCCATTGGGATCGCGCCACCGGGCGCGGCCATCCCTTCTATTATTTCGCCTATGGCGCTGCCGCCAGCGAAGTCACCATCGACACGCTGACCGGCGAATATACCGTCGATCGCGTCGATATCCTGCACGACGTGGGCCGCTCGCTTAATCCGGCCATCGATATCGGCCAGATCGAAGGCGGCTTTATCCAGGGCATGGGGTGGCTCACAACCGAAGAGCTGGTGTGGGACGCCAAGGGCCAGCTGCGTACCAAGGCGCCGTCGACCTACAAAATCCCGCTCGCCTCCGACGTGCCGCCGATCTTCAACGTCAAGCTGGCCGAATGGTCGGTCAACAAGGAGCCGACCATCGGTCGCTCCAAGGCCGTGGGCGAGCCGCCGCTGATGCTGGCGATGTGCGTGGTGGAAGCACTGTCGATGGCCGTGGCCAGCGTCGCCGATTACACCATCGCCCCCCGCCTCGATACGCCGGTCACCCCCGAACGCGTGCTGATGGGCTGCGAGCGATTGAAGCGTGAGGCACGGGGATGAGCACGCTGCGTGTAGCAATCTCGGGCGGTGGAACGCCTCCATGACCTCCCGCAGCGCCGACCTCGCCCGCTTTTTTGCTGCGACGCCTGACGCTATCGTTTGCGAACTGACCTCCGTGCGTGGTTCCAGCCCGCGCGCCCAGGGCACCTTCATGCTGGTCGGCCCCACCACCCTGTTCGGCACCATTGGTGGCGGCGCGCTGGAATATATGGTTATCGAACATGCCCGCAGGCTGATCATTTCCGGTCGCGCCACCGAGGTGATGGATGTGCCGCTCGGCCCCGAAATCGGCCAATGCTGCGGCGGCCGCGTCGATGTCAGCCTGCATTATGTCGACGCCGAACGCCGCGAAATGCTGGCGGAGCAGGTGATCGCCGAGGATTCCGCGCTGCCGCATGTATTCGTCTTCGGTGCTGGCCATGTCGGGCGGGCGCTGGCGCGCATGCTGGCGCAGCTGCCGGTGCAATTGGACGTCATCGACACGCGGCGCGAGGAACTTGCGCTGCTGCCGCCCGAAATTGCCGGCCACGCCGTCGCCATGCCCGAGGCCGTGGTGCGCTCCGCCCCCGTCGGCAGCAGCTACGTCATCGTCACCCATGACCATGCGCTAGATTTTCTCATCGCCCAAGAGGCGTTGGCCCGCACCGACAGTCCTTATGTCGGCATGGTCGGCAGCCGGACCAAACGCGCCAGGTTCGCCAGCTGGTTCAAAACCGAAGGGGGCGACGCCAAAGCTCTCAGCCGCCTCATTTTACCCATCGGCCAGCAGGGCCTTGGGGATAAGAGGCCCGAAGTCATTGCGGTACTGGCAGCCGCTGAGATTATGGTTCACATTGGGCACCGGGAAGCCGACAGCGTGCGGGCACGTGCCTCCAACCAACTGGGGACGGTGATTGGACGCTAGTATGCCCTTTCGGCTCGAATTGACCGGTATTACCAAAAGCTTCCCCGGCGTGCTCGCCAATGACGACGTCTCCTTTGCCGTCAGACCGGGCGAGATCCACGCGCTGCTGGGCGAAAACGGCGCCGGCAAATCCACTTTGGTCAAAATGATCTACGGCATCATGCAGCCCGATAGCGGTGAAATCCGCTGGGATGGCCAGCCCGTGGTGATGACCAACCCCAAGGCCGCCCGCAAGCTGGGCATCGGCATGGTGTTCCAGCATTTCAGCCTGTTCGAGGCGCTCACCGTGCTGGAAAACATCGCGCTGGGCATGGACGCCAAGATTCCGTCGCGGGAACTGGAGGCGCGCATCCGCGAGGTGATGCGCAAATACGGGTTGCTGCTCGATCCGCATCGCACCGTCGCCACCCTGTCGGTGGGCGAGCGCCAGCGCATCGAAATCGTCCGGGCGTTGCTGCTTGATCCCAAGCTGCTGATCATGGATGAGCCGACTTCGGTGCTCACGCCGCAGGAAGTCGAGCAATTGTTCACCGTGCTGAGTCAATTGGCGGCGCAGGGCTGTTCGATTCTCTACATTTCCCACAAGCTCTATGAAATCAAAGCCTTGTGCGACACCGCCACCATTTTGCGCGGCGGCAAGCTGGTCGACACCTGCGATCCGAAGGTGGAAACCAGCCGCTCGATGGCCGAGAAAATGATCGGCAAGGGCCTCAAGGACATCGTGCGCGCCGAAGGCCGGGTGATGGGCGGGCCCAAGCTGGTGGTGTCGCATCTGTCGACCCCCAAAAGCGGCCATTTCGATGTGCCGGTCAATGATGTGAGCTTTTCCGTGCGGGCCGGGGAAATCTTCGGCATCGCCGGCGTCGCCGGCAATGGCCAGAATGCGCTGCTCGACGCGCTCAGCGGCGAAGTCGCTGGCGGCCACAAGGATGCGCTGAGCATTGACGGGCATGCACTCGGCCTGCTCGACACCACCGGCCGCCGCAAGCGCGGCCTCTGTGCCGTGCCCGAAGAGCGCAATGGCCACGCCGCAGTGGGCGATTTTACCCTCGCCGATAATTCGGTGCTGACGGCGCGCAACCGGCTCGGCATGGTGGTGATGGGCCTGATCAATTCCGGCGCTGCCAATAGCTATACCGGCAAGGTGATCGCCGATTTCGCCGTCAAGGCGCTGGGCCCGGGCTCGACCGCTGGCTCGCTGTCGGGCGGGAATCTGCAGAAATACATCATGGGCCGCGAAATCCTGCAAAAGCCCAGCGTGCTGGTGGTCAGCCAGCCGACCTGGGGCGTCGATGCCGGCGCGGCAGCGGCGATCCATCAGGCGCTGGTCGATCTGGCGGCGGCGGGCTCGGCCATTGTCGTTATCAGCCAGGACCTCGACGAGTTGCGGGTGCTGAGCGATACGCTGGCGGTGATCAATATGGGTCGGCTCAGCCCAGCCCGGCCGACCGGCGAATGTACAGTGGAAGAAATCGGGCTGCTGATGGGCGGCGTTCACGGGGCAGAAGAGGTGAGCGATGCAGTTCCGGCTTGAGAAACGGGCTGAGCCCAGCAGGGCCATGCTCTA
Source organism: Devosia sp. A449 (assembly GCF_054489375.1). Lineage (NCBI taxonomy): Bacteria > Pseudomonadati > Pseudomonadota > Alphaproteobacteria > Hyphomicrobiales > Devosiaceae > Devosia > Devosia sp. A449. Next base: position 541,732 of record NZ_JBTMWU010000003.1, read on the forward strand.
TCTGACCCCGATTGGAGCCGTGCTGGCCACGGCCCTGGTCGGCGCCATCATTTTTTCGATGATCGGCTATGACGGCATTCGCGCCGTGCGCGAGATTTTCGTCACCCCCATTCTCAATCCGCTGAAATGGCAGGATCTGGCGGTCAAGTCCGCGCCGCTGATCATCATCGCGGTCGGCCTGGCCATCGGCTATCGCGCCAATGTGTGGAATATCGGCGCCGAGGGGCAGTATATTCTGGGCGGGCTGGCCGGTACCGGCGTCGCGCTGCTGACGCGCGACTTCTCCGGGCCGTGGATTTTGCCGCTGATGATCGGCGCCGGCATGATTGGCGGCATGAGCTGGGCGCTGTTGCCGGCGCTGTTGCGCACGCGGCTGCAGGTCAATGAAATTCTCACCAGCCTGATGCTCACCTATGTGGCGATCCAGCTGCTCAATTATCTGGTGATCGGGCCGTGGAAAGACCCGATGGGCTTCGGCTTCCCGCAGACCCGCATGTTCACCGCCGATCAGCTGCTGCCGCATATCATTCCGCGCACCATCGTGCATCTGGGCGTTCCGATTGCGGTGGTGGTGGCGATCATCGCCTGGTTCGTCATGAGCCGGTCGGTGTTCGGCTATCAGGTCAAAGTGGTGGGCGCCGCGCCCAATGCGGCGCGCTATGGCGGCTTTTCGGTCAATCGCACCATCTGGCTGGCGCTGCTGACCAGTGGCGCATTGGCGGGGCTGGCCGGCGTGCTCGAAGCGGCCGGGCCGTTCGGGCGCATGGTGCCGTCCTTCCCGACCAATTACGGCTTCACCGCCATCATCGTTGCCTTTCTCGGGCGGCTGCATCCCATCGGCATCATCTTTGCCGGGCTGGCCATGGCGATTGTCGTGGTGGGCGGCGAGGTGGCGCAGACCACCATTCAGCTGCCGGCGGCAGCCGTGGGCATTTTCCAGTCGATGATGCTGTTCTTCCTGTTGGCGAGTGACTTGCTGGTCCGCTACCGGGTGCGTGTGGTGGGCAAACGCGCCGTGGAGGTCACACCATGAATATGGATCTGCTCGTTCCCATCATCATCACGCTGGTCGGCGCCTCGACTCCGATCCTGATCGCCGCTCTGGGCGAGCTGGTGGTGGAAAAAAGCGGCGTGCTCAATCTGGGCGTCGAAGGCATGATGCTGATCGGCGCGGTCGTCGCTTTTGCCGTCACCTATACCACCGGCAATCCGTGGCTGGGCATTCTGCTGGCCGCTGCCGCCAGTGCCGCCGCCTCGATGATCTTTGCCTTTCTCACTTTGTCGCTGTCGGCCAATCAGGTGGCGACCGGGCTGGCGCTGACCATTTTCGGCACCGGCTTTTCGGCGCTGTTCGGCCAGGCCTATACCGGCCGGCCCATCGAGATTTTCCGCTCGGTGTTTCCAACCGAGCTGGCAACCCACCCGTTCTGGCGTCTGGTCTTCGGCCATAGTCCGCTGGTGTATTTGTCGCTGTTTTTGGTGTTCGCCGTCTGGTGGTTCCTCAAAAAGACCCGCGCCGGGCTGATCCTGCGCGCCGTCGGCGAGAATGATCTGTCGGCCCATTCCATCGGCTATTCGGTGATTGGCGTGCGCTACGCCGCCGTGGCCTTTGGTGGCGCGATGGCCGGCATTGGCGGCAGCTGCTTTCCGCTGCTGCTCACCCCGCAATGGGCGGAAAAGCTGACGGCGGGGCGCGGCTGGATCGCGCTGGCGCTGGTGGTGTTCGCCGCCTGGCGGCCATTCCGCCTGCTGGGCGGGGCGTATCTGTTCGGGCTGGTGATGACCATCGAGCTGTACACCAAGGCCTCGGGCAGCACCGGCGGCATTCCCTCCGAATTCTGGGCGGCGCTGCCTTATCTGGCGACAATCGCTGTTCTGGTGTTGATTTCGCTGCGCCGTTCGGGTCATTCGGCGGCCCCGGCTTGTCTCGGCAAACCCTTTCTACCAACCAACTAGAAGACGTCAGAAGGAGAAACTACGCATGGCAATCTTCACTCGTCGTTCCGTGCTCAAGATCGGCGGCGCCAGCCTGGCTCTGCCGCTGCTCGGCGGTGTCGCTCTCGGCCAGGACGGCCCGCTCAAGATCGGCTTCGTCAATGTCGGTCCCAAGGACGACAATGGCTGGACCTTCGGTCACTGGACCGGCGCCAAGGCGCTGGAGGCCGAATTCGGCGACAAGATCGAAATCACCTTCGTGGAAAGCGTGCCGGAAGGCCCGGACTGCGAACGCGTGCTGCGTGAACTGGCCCAGCAGGGCAACAAGATCATTTTCGCCACCAGCTTCGGCTTCGGCGACTATGTGATCAAGGTCGCCCGCGAATTCCCCGACGTGATCTTCGAGCACGCCACCGGCTATCAGCGCGCCGACAACGTGGCGACCTACAACGCCCGCTTCCATGAAGGCCGCGCCGTCATGGGCACGCTGGCAGGTCACCTCTCCAAGACCAACACCATCGGTTATATCGGTTCGTTCCCGATCCCCGAAGTGGTGATGGGCATCAATGCCTTCACCCTGGCGGCTCGCAAGATCAACCCGGAGATCAAGGTCAATGTCGTCATGCTCTCGAGCTGGCACGATCCGGCCAAGGAAGCTGACGCGGCCCGTGCGCTGATCGATCAGGGTGCTGACATCATCGTCCAGCACACCGACGGTCCGGCGGCCCTGCAGGTTGCCGAAGAGCGTGGCATTGTGGGTGGCTTCGGCCAGGGCGCCGACATGAGCGCCTTTGCGCCCAAGTCACACCTCAGCGCCATCATCGACGTCTGGGCACCGCATTACATCCAGGTCGTCAATGACGTGGTTGCCGGTACCTGGGTCTCCGGCGACAGCTGGCCGGGCATTGCCGGCGGCGAAGTGGTGATTGGGCCCTATAACGAGAAGATCCCCGCCGACGTCGTTGCGGCTGCCGATGCGGTCAAGAACGGCATTGCTGATGGCTCGATCAACCCGTTCACCGGCCCGATCGTTGACAACACCGGCGCCGAGCGCGTCCCCGCTGGCGCCGTCGTCGATGACGCCGGCCTGTGGGCGATGGACTGGTACGTCGAAGGCGTCAACGCCTAAGCGTAGCGTCAATTATTGTCAGAGGCGGGCCAAGGCCCGCCTCTGCATCTTTTCGGCATCCAAAAACTCGATGTCATCCCGGCCTTGAGCCGGGACCCATCCTGAGATGGTTTCACCGGCGTGATCTCGAGATGGGCCCCGGCTCAGGGCCGGGGTGACATCGTGGGTGGTCATGTCTCATCAAGCCAATGCTGAATTATGCCACAGGCCTCTTTGCGTGCGAGGGGAAGAAAGGAACTGAGCGATGCCCGATTATGCGATCTTCTACGAATGGGCGATGTTTGCCGTGCGCTGGCTGCATGTCATCACCGCTATCGCCTGGATCGGTTCGTCGTTCTATTTCATCGCGCTCGACCTTGGCCTGCGCAAGACGCCCAGTCTGCCGCCACTGGCGCATGGCGAAGAGTGGCAGGTGCATGGCGGCGGGTTTTATCACATCCAGAAATATCTGGTGGCGCCCGAGTTCCTGCCCGAGCACCTGACCTGGTTCAAATGGGAAAGCTACTGGACCTGGATTTCCGGCTTCATGCTGATGGCGCTGATCTATTATGTCGGCGCCGATCTCTATCTCATCGACCGCAACGTGCTCGATATTCCCCAGTGGCAGGCCATCGGGCTGTCGATGGGCTCCATCGTGCTCGGCTGGGTGCTGTATGACACGCTGTGCAAATCGCCCATCGGTCAGTCCACCACCGGGCTGATGCTGGTGCTGTTCGCCATTCTGGTGGCGATGAGCTGGGGCTATACCCAGCTGTTCACCGGCCGCGCCGCGATGCTGCATATGGGGGCCTTCACCGCCACCATCATGGCGGCCAATGTGATCATGATCATCATCCCCAACCAGAAGATCGTCGTCGGCGATCTGAAGGCCGGCCGGGTGCCCGACGCCAAATATGGCAAGATCGCCAAGCAGCGCAGCCTGCATAACAACTACCTGACGCTGCCGGTCATTTTCTTCATGCTGTCGAGCCACTATCCGCTGGCTTTCGCGACGCAGTGGAACTGGATCATCGCCTCGCTGATCTTCCTCGTCGGCGTGGTGATCCGGCACTATTTCAACACCCGCCACGCCCGCAAGGGCAATCCGCACTGGACCTGGGCGGTCGCGGTCATCCTGTTCATCGTCATCGCCTGGCTGTCCTCCGGCCCCAAACTGGCCGGCTCGGCTGGAGAGGAGGTGGCGTCGCGTGCGGCCGAACCCTTTCTCAGTGCAAGCAATTTTGCCCAGGCCAGCCTGACCGTGCAGACTCGCTGCGCCATGTGCCACACTGCCGAGCCCGCATGGGAGGGTCTCTATGAGGCTCCCAAAAACGTCATTCTCGACAATGACATCGCCATCGCCAATCATGCCCGCGATATCGTCATGCAGGCCGGCTACGCCCATGCCATGCCGCCGGGCAATGTCAGCGAGATGACCACTGCCGAGCGCACTTTGCTGGTCGAGTGGTTCCGCGAAGGATCGGGACAATGAGCCGGACCATTCTGCGCGGCCGGGTGCTGAGCTTTATCAGCGAGCCGCAGGCGATCGATGATGCGGCCAGCTACCGCTATCTCGAAGACGGTGCCATCACCATCGAAGACGGCAAGATCATCGCCGTCGGGGACTTCGTCCCTGATGCGTCGGCCGAAGTGATCGACCACCGCCCGCATCTGATCCTGCCCGGCTTCATCGATACCCATCTGCATTATGTGCAGAGCCAGATCATCGCCTCCTATGCCGGCTCGCTGCTGGAATGGCTCAATACCTACACCTTCATCGCCGAACAGAAATTCAGCGAGCAGGGCCATGCCGCCGCCATCGCCACCGCGTTTTATGATGAGCTGATCCGCCACGGCACCACCACCGCCGCCGCCTATTGCTCCAGCGCCCCGCAATCGGTCGATGCCTATTTCGCCGAGGCGGAAAAGCGCAACATGCTGATGATCGGCGGCAAGGTGATGATGGATCGCAACGCGCCCGAAGCGCTCTGCGACACTGCCCAGTCCGGTTACGACGACACCAAAATGCTGATCGAACGCTGGCATGGCAGGGGCAGGGGCCTCTACGCCATCTCGCCGCGCTTCGCCATCACCTCCACCCCGGAACAGCTCGACGCCTCGCGCGCGCTGGTCGCCGAGCATCCCTATTGCTACGTGCAGACCCATCTCAGCGAAAACGCCGACGAAATCACCTATTCGATGGAGCTCTATCCGGACTCGCCGGATTACACCGGCATCTATGAGGATTACGGCCTGCTCGGCCGCAAGACCCTGCTCGGGCACTCCATCCATCTCAATCACCGCGAAACCAAAGTGCTGGCCGAAACCGGTGCGGTCGCGGTGTTCTGCCCCACCTCCAACCTGTTTCTCGGTTCCGGCCTGTTCGACCGCGAGCGGTTGCGCCAGGCCGGGGTGCGCATCGGCATCGCCACCGATATCGGCGGCGGCACCAGCTATTCCATGCTGCGCACGCTGGATGAGGGCTACAAGGTGCTGCAATTGCGCGGCCAGCGCCTCAACCCCTTCGCCTCCTTCTACATGGCGACCCTGGGCAATGCCCGCGCCCTCTCACTCGAGGGCACCATCGGCGCCATCGCGCCGGGCAATGCCGCCGACCTGGTGGTGCTCGACGCCGCCGCCACCCCAGCCATGGCCTTGCGCCACGCAACTGTGACGGGCCTGGCTGAAGAACTGTTCCTGCTACAGACGTTGGGTGACGATCGTTCGATCGCTGAAGTCTATGTGGCTGGCGCAAGGGTGAAGTCGACTTTGGGCGGGTTGTGACCGACTTGCGCTTGGCCTAGGCTGCCCCCAGTTTTGCTGTTGGCCCTGCCTCCGCTGCGAATGTGATCCGGCACCTCCCGCTCGGCGGGCGAGGGGCCACATTGCGTTCGGACCAGAATTGAAAAGGAACAAAAATGAGCGCCTATCTGACGAAATCCGACCTTTCGGTTCATCCCCTGCTGGTCGATTTTGTTGAGAAAGAAGCGCTCGCCGGGCTGTCGGTAACGGCAGACCAGTTCTGGACCGGCTTTGCCGCCTTGGTGGCCGAGCACGCGCCGACCAATGCGCGTCTGCTCGCCAAGCGCGACGACATCCAGGGCAAGATCGACGACTGGCACCGCAAATATGGCCCGGTCGGCAATAACCCGCAGGGCTATGAGTTCTTCCTCAAGGATATCGGCTATCTCGTTCCCGAGCCGGCCGATTTCTCCATCGAGACCACCGGCCTCGATCCCGAAATCACCACGCTCTGCGGTCCGCAGCTGGTCGTCCCGGTCTCTAATGCCCGCTACGCCCTCAACGCCGCCAATGCGCGCTGGGGCAGCCTCTATGACGCGCTTTACGGCACCGATGTCATCGCTCGCGATGGCGATCTGGCGCCGGGCAAGGGTTATAACGCCGCCCGTGGCGCCGCCGTGGTCGACAAGGCCGCCAGCTTCCTCGACGAAACCTTCCCGCTCGCCGCCGGCAGCCACCGCGACGTCACCGGCTACCACGTGGTCAAGGATGGCGAGACGCGCCGCCTTGAGGTGGATACCACGGCGGGCCGTACCGGCCTGCGCGATCCGGCCGCCTTTGTTGGCTATGGCGGCACCGAGGCCAAGGGCGAGCTGGTGCTGGTCCATCATGGCATCCATGTCATCCTCGTCATCGAGCCCGGCAGCGTCATTGGTGGTTCGCACAAGGCGGGCCTGAGCGACATCATCGTTGAAGCCGCCCTGACCACCATTCAGGACTGCGAAGATTCCGTCGCCGCCGTCGATGCCGAAGACAAGGTCGGCGTCTATCGCAACTGGCTCGGCCTGATGAATGGCACGCTGGAAGACACTTTTGACAAGGGCGGCCGTTCGGTCACCCGCAAGCTCAATGCCGACCGGACCTATAAGGACATCAATGGCGCGCCGCTGACCCTCAAGGGCCGCAGCCTGCTGCTGGTGCGCAATGTCGGCCATCTGATGACGACTGATGCTGTGCTGTTCAACGGCAAGCCGATCGGCGAAGGCCTGATGGACGCCGCCGTCACCGTGCTCTGCGCCATGCAGGACAAGGTCAACAGCACCACCGGCGCGGTCTATATCGTCAAGCCCAAGATGCACGGCCCCGAAGAAGTCGCCTTCGCCTGCGCTATTTTCGCCTCGGTGGAAGCCATGCTGGGGTTGGCCCCCAACACCGTCAAGATCGGCATCATGGATGAGGAGCGCCGCACCTCGGCCAACCTCAAGGCTGCGATTTACGAAGCCCGCGCCCGCGTCTTCTTCATCAATACCGGCTTCCTCGACCGCACCGGCGACGAAATCCATACCTCGATGGAAGCCGGCCCAGTGCTGCGCAAGGACGAGATCAAGTCCGAGCGCTGGCTGGCCTCGTATGAAGATCGCAACGTGCTGATCGGGCTGGCTTGCGGCCTGTCCGGCAAGGCGCAGATCGGCAAGGGCATGTGGGCCCGTCCCGACGATATGGCGGCGATGATGGAAGCCAAGTCCGGCCACCCCAATGCCGGCGCCAACACCGCCTGGGTGCCGTCGCCCACCGCTGCCACGCTGCATGCACTGCATTACCACCAGATCGACGTGTTCGAAGCCCAGCAGCGCCGCCACAATCAGGCCGTGCCGCCGCTCAGCGAGCTATTCTCCATGCCGGTGCAGGCGCCCTTCGCGCTCAGCCGCGACGAGATCACCCGCGAGCTGGAAAACAACGCCCAGGGCATTCTCGGCTATGTGGTGCGCTGGGTGCAGCAGGGCGTCGGCTGTTCCAAGGTGCCCGACATCAACGATGTCGGGTTGATGGAAGACCGCGCCACCTGCCGCATTTCCTCGCAGGCCGTCGCCAACTGGCTGCGTCATGGCCTCGTCAGCCGCGACGAGGTCACCGCCACTTTCGAACGCATGGCCGCCGTGGTCGACACCCAGAACGAAGGCGATCCGCTCTACCGCCCTATGGCCGAAAACTTCCAGTCCGTCGCCTTCCAGGCCGCCCTCGATCTGGCCCTGCACGGCGCCGACCAGCCCAGCGGCTACACCGAGCCACTGCTGCACGCCGCCCGCCGCAAGGTGAAGGCGCGCGACAGCAAGTAATTCTTCCCTTCTCCCCTTGAGGGAGAAGGTGCCCGAAGGGCGGATGAGGGGTCTCTTGTGTTGGCCTTTGGGCATGGGCTAGCGCAGTACCCCTCACCCTCGAAAATCCGCTGGACGCAGATTTTCTATCCCTCTCCCTCAAGGGGAGAGGGACGCCTCGGCATACGTCGCCAAGTTCACGCCCGTCCCCCCGTAAAAAACCTCCACCTCATTGGCCACCATGCTGGTCCCGGTGCCCACCGGCTCATCCGTCCCCAAATTCCGCGCATAGCGCGGATGTGCCCCGGACGACACTTGCAGCCGCAGCCGATGCCCGGCGAGAAAACAATGCGACGCCGCATGCAGCACAAATTCCAGTCGCCAGCACCCATCCGCCTCCACCGGCGTCTCCGGCGTCACCCGGATCAGCCCGTCGCAAATATTGATCGACACCCCATCGGTCCCCACATCACACAGCCGCAGGAAAAAATCGGCGTGTTTGATACTGGCTCTTGCCCGCAAACTCACCTGCGTCTGCCCCAGAATGATGAGGTTTTCCGCCAGCGGCTCCGATGAATAGAGCAGCACATCCGCCCGGCTTTCGCGCGGCGCATTGTCGACCGGCCCAGCCCCGGTAAAGGCAAACATATTGCCCCCGATATTGGGCGTCGGATCGGCTGGGTCATAGCGATAGCGGTCGCTGCCCTCCGAAAACCCCTCCCGCCTCAGCCGCCCACCCGCGCCAATGCCCCAGCTCTGCATCACCGGCGGCGCCGGCGGATAGGCGTCAAACTCGCGCCATTCATCCAGCCCCGAAATATGAAGCCGCACCGGCTTCTCCCGCAGCCCGGACGGGTCGCCCAGCAGCTTGGCCCGCATCCAATGCAGGGTTTCGCGCATGCTCTCGGCTTGCAGATCATTGGCGATATGGGTCCATGGCCCCACCGTCAGATAGGGCTGGTGCCCAAACGACACCAGGCTCTGATAATCGCGCAGTAGCTGGTCGAGCATGAAATCATGCCAGCCGGAAATGAAGTGGTTGGGCGGAGTATGTGGCCCCAGCCGGTGGCGATGGTCGAGTTCCCGCCAGAAGGCGTCATTGCCGATGGCGACGTCGAACCAGTGCTGCCAGAATTTGACGTCATGGCCCACCGCAACATTGTCGGCATGTTGCAACGGCAGCGTCATGGCGGCGCGGGCGGTGCGTTTTTCCACCCCGCCGGAAAACATGCTGCCGGTCATCTGCAATGGGTTGCCGCGCAGGCCCTCGATCACCTGCACCCAGCTCAGCCACAGCCCGAGATGGAAGGCCCCAGCGGGAAACACCACCGAGCGAAATTCGGCGCTGGTGACCTTGGTCGCCATTGCCGACACCGCCGGCAGGGCGTCGCAAATCGCCCATTGCGCATAGCCGAGATAAGACGGCCCCGAGAGCCCAAGCCGCCCGTCATACCAATCCTGCGCCGCGATCCAGCGCAAAGTGGCCAGCCCATCGCCGCGCTCATTGACCAGCGGATCGAACTCGCCGCCGGATTTTTCGGTGCCCCGGCAGGCTTGCAGCACCACATGAAAGCCACGCTCGGCATAGCATTCGGCCACCGTGCCAAAACCCTGCCGCCCATAGGGCAGCCGCATCAATATCGTCGGATGCGGCCCCGGTGCTTTCGGCGAATACACATCGGTCATCAGCGTCACGCCGTCATCCATCGGCAAGGCGATGTCGCGCCGGCGGTTGGCGCCGGATAGGCGCGGCGGCAGTCCATATAGTCGGGCGAGGATCAGACTGCCGATGCCCATTTCTGGCTCACTCCACGAAGTCGAACTTGTCCACGTCGAACAGCCCGCGATCGGTCATCTTGAGATGCGGGATCACCGGCAAGGCCAGAAACGCCACCTGCAAAAACGGCTCCGGCAACACGCAATCCAGCGCATAGGCGGCGTCACGCAGCGCATGCAGATCATGCGTCACCTCCTCGAACGGCTTGGGGCTCATCAGCCCCGCAATCGGCAGCGCCAGTTCGGCCGTCACCCTGCCGCCATCGGACACGACAAAGCCGCCACGCAGCTCGATCAGCCGGTTTACCGCCACCGCCATGTCTTCGTCGGTGGCGCCGATCACCGTGATATTGTGGCTGTCATGGCCCACCGAAGAAGCGATGGCGCCACGTTTGAGGCCAAAGCCGCGCACGAAGCCGCGCCCGATATTGCCATTCTTGCCGTGCCGCTCGATCACCGCGACCTTGAGCACATCGGCCTCGAGATCGGGCATGGTGCCCTTGTCGCCCACCGGCAGGGTGGCGCTGTCGCGGAAGGTCAGGATCAAGCCGGGTTTGACGCCGATCACCGGGGTCTGGTTCTGGTCGGCGCGCGGCGCGACGATGAAGTCATCCGCCGTCACCTTGTTGGCCTTCATCGAGTCGAGGCCCACCGTGGCGACCGGCTGCCGCGCCGCAAACAGCTCCGGCCCCACCAGCCGCCCGCCAGTGATGACATCGCTGACGCGGCAATCTTCCAGACTATCGAGCAGCGCAATATCGGCGCGCCAGCCGGGGGCCACCAGCCCGCGGTCGCGCAGCCCGAAAATCCGCGCGGCCGAGTGGCTGGCGGCGCGATAGACGTGATGCAGCGGCCGCCCCATGGCGATCAGCCGGCGAATGGAGCTATCCAAGTGCCCTTCCTCGGCGATATCGAGCGGATTGCGGTCATCGGTACACAGCGCGACGAAGCTGGAGGTGTTTTCGTCCAGCACTTCGGCCAGCGCCTTGAGGTCTTTTGACACCGAGCCTTCGCGAATGAGAATGGCCATGCCCTTGCTCAGCTTTTCGCGGGCTTCAGCGGCGCTGGTGGCTTCATGGTCGGTGCGGATGGCGGCGGCGAGATAGCCATTGAGCGCGGTGCCACTCAGCAACGGCGCGTGGCCATCGATATGGCCATCCTGAAACGCCACCAGCTTGGCGATAATGCCTGGATCAGCATGCAGCACGCCGGGGAAATTCATCATTTCCGCCAGCCCGATCACCTTGGGATGGCTGCGGAACGGCTGCAAATCCTCGATTTCCAGCGCCGCGCCCGAGGTTTCAAACCCCGTCGCCGGCACACAGGACGACAGGTTCACCCGCACATCCATCACCGTCTGCTCGGCGCAATCGAGGAAATATTTGATCCCCTCGGCGCCCAGCACATTGGCGATTTCATGCGGATCGCAGATTACCGTGGTCACGCCATGCGGCAGCACGCAGCGGTCGAACTCGAACGGCGTCACCAAGGACGATTCAATATGCAGATGCGTATCGATAAAGCCGGGCACGGCGAAGCGCCCCTTGCCATCGATCACCGTCTTGCCCTCGTAACGCGCATGGGTGCCGACAATCCGGTCGCCGACAATGGCGATATCGGTGGTGGTCACCGCCCCGGTGATCACGTCGAGCAATTGCACATTGGTGATGACCAGATCGGCCTTTTCCTTGCCCTGTCCGGCCATGATCATGCTTGTGAGGGTCGCGGCAGTAAGGGTCATCGAGCGGTCCTGAGGTTTGGTCATGACCGAGACTCGGCTGGCCGCCGCGCCGCGTCAAGAGGCGGCAGGGAACCGCGATGGCGTGGCGCACGTTGGCCCTGACATTGCAAAGGAACGCGTCATGAAAACCTATGATCCGCACAGGAGCACGACCGATGTCCGTCAGGGCAATGCGCGCCGGATGAATTTGCGCGTGCTGGTGCTGTCGACGCTCGGCATCGTCGTGCTCTTCGCCATCATCTATCTGATCTATACGCTGACCCAGTCCAACCCGAGCTAAGGGCTCACGCCGCCTTGGTGCGGCGGCGGCGCTCGGGGCTGTTGGCGGTGTCGGCGAAAATGGTCTGGATCGCGCCGGCGGGAACGCCGCCCGAGAACAGGAAGCCCTGCAGGATATTGCAGCCGAGCTGGCCGAGAATATCGGCCTGATCCTCGGTCTCCACCCCTTCGGCAGTCACCTCGATATCCATGGCATGGGCCAGGGTGACGATCGCCTGGGTGATCGGCACCGAGACATGCCCCTCGGCGAGCTGGCAGACAAAGGAGCGGTCAATCTTGATGCGGTCGACCGGATAGCGCTTGAGATAGCTCAGCGAGGAATAGCCGGTGCCGAAATCATCCAGCGCGATATGGATCCCCGCCGCGCGGAAGGTGCGCAGATTGCCGGCCGAAACATGCTCGTCATCGAGCAGGATCGACTCGGTGATTTCCAGCTCCAGATCCACCGGCCGCATCCCGGTCTGGTGCAGAATGTCGAACACCAGCATGGAAAAATCGGGATTGCGCAATTGGGTCGGCGAGATGTTGACGGCGATAGTGCGGCCGGGGGCCGTGGCGCCCAGCTCGCAGGCGCTGCGCAACACCGCCTCGCCCAGCGCTTCGATCAGCCCGGTATTCTCGGCCACCGGAATAAACCGGGCCGGTGAAATCTGCCCGAATTTGGGGTGGTTCCAGCGCGCCAGCGCCTCGGCGCCGATCACCTTGCGGCTGGTCTGGTCGATCAGCGGCTGGAACGCCACCCAGAGCTGGTCATTGCGCTGCAGCGCCAGCCGCAGCTCGCCCTCGATGGTGTGCTGCAGCTGCAGCAGCTCGTTCATATGCTCCTCATAGACCACGGCGCGATTGCGCCCGCTGGCCTTGGCCTCGTAGAGCGCGATATCGGCCTTGCGCACCAGTTCGCGCGGCTCGGCGGTGCCGGCCTTGTGGACGATGCCGATACTGGCGCCGACATGGGCCTTGAAATGGTTGAGCTCAAACGGCTGGCCCACCGCCTCGATGATGCGGCTGGCCAGGGCCGCCACGTCCTGGGGGGCGTCATGGGTGGTGGTCAGGATCGCGAATTCATCGCCGCCGAGCCGGGCCAGCATCATCTCCTGGCCGACAATATTGCGGATGCGCTGCCCGACGGCGCAGATCAGCTCATCACCGGCCTGATGGCCCAGCGTGTCATTGACCTGCTTGAAGCGGTCGAGATCCAGCATCAGCAAGGCGCAATGGGCGCTGCCGTCCTGCTGGTCGGTCAGCACCCGGGCGAGATGCAGGTCAAAGCTCATGCGGTTGGGCAGGCCGGTCAGCCGGTCATGCGCCGCCTGATATTCGGCATGCTGGCGTCCCGCCGTCAGCGCAGCGGCGGAGCGGCGCAATTGCTGCAGCAGCAGAAACACCAGGATAGAGCCGACAATGAAGGCGGCGACCAGCGCCGGGCCGGTCTGGCGTAGCAGCATCAGGCCGGGGCGGTCGTGGTCCCATTCGAAAAAGGCAATGAAGCGCCCGCCCGAGTTGAGAATGGGGTGGGTGGCGCGATCGGCGCCGCTGCTGCGGACCAGGCTGAACGCGCCGTTCTCGAACAGATATTCGCGGCTGAACTGGGCGGCGGCCTCCGCATCGAGAAATTGCACCACCGCAAGCAATGGCTCGGTGCCGGGCTCCTGCACTACCGCGCCGGTGTTGGACATGATGGTCATCACGCTGACAATGGCGGGAATGCCTTCCACCACGGCAAAATCGGACAGCGATTGCGGTGCCGGAACAGCGCCGGGCGCCACCCTGGCGGGGGGACGGGCGCGCAGCTGGTTGACCAGCGCCTGGATCGGGCTGGCAATCTGGTGGTAGCCGGCGAGATCGACGGCGACGCCATCCTGCATCAGGTAAAGCGGCTGCGCCGTCGCATCGAGCACCACCGACCGGTTATGCTCGAAGAAATCATACATCCACCGGCCCAGATTTTCGTCGACCCAGTTATAGTTGAACATCAGCCTGGTATTGACCACCGCGGTGTCGCGATAGGCCACGCTTTCCAGCTCATGTTCGATACGGGCGCGGCGGGCCTCGATAAGCTGCTCGAACATGGCGCTTTGCCGCTCGAGCGCGCGCTGGTCGATATTGGCGGTCGACCACAAGACAAAGCCGAGCACCGCCGAAGCCGTAATGACCAACGCGAGAATGACGGGCAACAGAACTGCTGCAGAGAACTGCCAGCGTTCGCGTGTCGAGGTCTTTGGCTGCATCAGCGGACCGGTTGGAACCATACGTCAGCGACCATACAATGCGTAAAATTGCGGACTGGTTACCAAGCTTTGGGCTAATTCGCCGGGAAGGCCGACAAACAGCGCCCGCAGCCGGGCCGGAAAAGCCTGAATCCTGCCTTGCTGCGCTGATTGGCTGGGTTACACTTGCCCAATAGCTGGGCGGCTGCCCAGTGCTTCAGGCCTCAAGAGGATGTTCCATGACCAAAGTCCGCGCCCTTGTTCTCGAACGCCAGCACGAGCTGGCCCTGCGCGATATCGAGCTGCCGCTCGAGGTCGGACCGGGCATGGTCAAGATCGCTATCCACACTGTGGGCGTCTGCGGTTCGGACGTGCATTATTACACCCATGGCAAAATCGGCCCCTTCGTGGTCAACGCGCCGATGGTGCTGGGCCATGAAGCCGCCGGCACGGTCACCGAAATCGGCGCCGGGGTGACCCATCTCAAAATCGGCGACCGGGTCTGCATGGAGCCGGGCATTCCCGACCCCAATTCGCGGGCCAGCCGGCTCGGCATGTATAATGTCGATCCGGCGGTAAGCTTCTGGGCCACGCCGCCGATCCATGGCGTGCTCACGCCCGAAGTGGTGCATCCGGCCAACTACACCTTCAAGCTGCCCGACAATGTGAGCTTTGCCGAAGGCGCCATGGTCGAACCCTTCGCCGTGGGCATGCAGGCGGCCAGCAAGGCCCGCATCATGCCCGGCGATACGGCCGTGGTGCTGGGGGCAGGACCAATCGGCACCATGGTGGCGCTGGCGGCCTTGGCCGGCGGCTGCGCCAGGGTGATCGTCGCCGATCTGGCCCAGCCCAAGCTCGATATCGCCGCGCAATATCAGGGCATCATCCCGGTCAATATTCGCGACAACAACATCGTTGCCGAAGTGGCCCGGCTCACCGAGGGGTGGGGCGCCGATGTGGTGTTTGAATGCTCCGGCTCGCCGCACGCCTGGAAAACCATCATGGAGCTGCCGCGCCCCGGCGGCGCCATCGTCGTGGTCGGCCTGCCGGTCGAGCCGGTGGCCGTCGATATCGCTGGCGCCTCGGTCAAGGAACTGCGCATCGAAAATGTCTTCCGCTATGCCCACCAATATGACCGCGCCATCGCCCTGATCGCCTCGGGCAAGGTCGACCTCAAGCCGCTGATCTCCGAGACCTTTGCCTTCGAAGACGCGGTTCTGGCCTTCGACCGCGCCGTGGAAGCAAGGCCCACCGACGTAAAGCTGCAAATCCGGGTGGCCAAGTAAGAGGCACTCTCGGCTCCATCACCTTCTCCCCTCGTGGGAGAAGGTGCCCGAAGGGCGGATGAGGGGGCCTTCAATCCAAGGAGCCAAGCATGGACTTGAACTTGCGCGACAAAATCGCCGTCATCACCGGCGGCACCACCGGGATCGGCCTGGCGATAGCCGAGGGACTGGCCGCCGAGGGCGCCAACCTCGTGCTGGTTGGCCGCAACCAGGAGCGCGGTGACGATGCAGCGGCGCAGGTGGCCGACAAATTCGGCATCATCGCCACCGCCATTGCCGCTGACATCGCCACCGCCGCCGGCTGCGACGCCGTCATTGCCGGCACGCACAAGGCCTTTGGCGGGGGCGATATTCTCATCAACAATGCCGGTACCGGGTCGAACGAAACCATCGCCGAAGCCGACGACGCCAAATGGCAATATTACTGGGATCTGCATGTGATGGCCGCGGTGCGGCTGGCGCGCGGCCTGATGCCGGCCATGAAGACGCGGGGCGGCGGGGTGATCCTGCACAATGCCTCGATCTGCGCCGTGCAGCCGCTGTGGTACGAGCCGATCTACAACACCACCAAAGCGGCGCTGATGATGTTTTCCAAGACGCTGGCCAATGAGGTGGTGGGCGACAATATTCGCGTCAACACCATCAATCCCGGCCTGATCCTCACCGGCGACTGGATCAAGACCGCCAAGGAAATTGCCGGCGAAGCCGGTTGGAAAGCCCATCTGCAAGCCGTCGCCGACGAAGCCGGCGGCATGAAGCGCTTCGCCACGCCGGAGGAGCTGGCGAATTTCTTCGTCTTCATGTGTTCGGACAAAGCCAGCTATTCCACCGGCTCAACCTATTTCGTCGACGGCGGCTGGCTCAAGACAGTGTAAATCCGGGCTAACCCCCGCCGTTCCCCCCACCCCCGATGTCATCCCGGCCTTGAGCCGGGACCCATCCTGAGATTTCTCCTCTGGCGGCATGAAGCTATCAGCTCTTTCCCTCCCTCCCCCTTGAGGGGAGGGCCGGGGAGGGGGTCGCCTTGTGGCAAACTGCACGACCCCCTCCCTCAATCCCTCCCCTCAAGGGGGAGGGAGGCGAAGGAACCGATACACCGATGCAAGCACGCACCCCCCATTGGAACAAACCCAACCCCACGGGGTTGTGCCCACAGCGTCACAAACTCCGGACCCCATCATGGATGTCGGCAACGAATTCGGCTTCGTCCAGACCTATCTGCCCCAGCACATCATCGCCATCCGCCTGCTGATTGCGGCGGTGCTGGGGGCGATGATCGGCTTCGAACGGGAATGGCACACGGCCGAGGCCGGGCTGCGCACCCATATTCTGGTGTCGGTGGCAGCGGCGCTGTTCACCATCCTGGCCTTCGAGATTTTCCACACCATCGAGCCCGATAGCGGTGGCTTGCGGGCCGACCCGATCCGCGCCGTCGAGGCGGTCACGGCGGGCATCGCCTTTCTCGGCGCTGGCGCCATCTTCAAGAGCGGCAGCAATGTGCAGGGGCTGACCACCGGCGCCGGCATGTGGCTGGCCGGGGCGGTGGGGCTGGCAACGGCGCTGGGCTATTATCTCGTCGCCTTTGGCGTGGCGCTGCTGGCCGTGACCGTGCTGGCGGCCTTGCGGGTGGTGGCCCACAAATTCATTCGCGGACATGATGACAAGCATCCCGGCACTGAGCGAGGCCGCGGGGAGAAGCAATAGATTGGGGCAGCAGCGCCGAGGGACGAGCGCGCTGCCGATTTGCTTCTCCCCCCGTGCGGACGCGACCAGGAGGTGTCGCGACCGCGCCCTCGCGCCAACGCCCCTTGGAGCGGGGCGGGCGCCCTTCCCGGTCGCGGTGCAAGCGGGCCGGGAAGGTGTGAGTGGCCGGAGGGGTACTTGGGAATGCAGGAGCGGTTCGAAAACCGTTCTGCAGCACCCACCCGGCCGAGGCATGCAACCTGTGGACGCAGGAGCTACATGCCAACCGCATCAAGGCGCTGACTTTGCGCCCAGAAACTGACAATGCCAGCCGCTTCGCGCCGATAGGCGTCGAGATCGGCATGGCGGCAGAACACCGCTGCGGCGCCGCTGTCATGCAGGGCGTCGCGGGCCCGTGGCCCGAGCGGTGGTGCCATCACCACGACCGGCACGCCCTTCTGGCGGGCCAGTGGCTGGATGGCAGCGATGAATTCGAGCGTAGCGCTGCTATGCGCCTTGAGATCGACGATCAGCAGGCTGGGCCAGTTGGCGGCCGGATTGCCCAGCACCGTGCGGAGCATGGTGGCGCCATCATGGCCGTCGCCGTACCATGCGATAGCGGGCGAGCCCTGGCCGAGCAGCATGCGCGTCAGCAGCTGCGCCGAATGCCGGTCATCATCCACAAGTGCCACGAAGGGCAGGTTTTCCACATAATCGTTCAATACGCACCTCGTTGCGCCGGACGCCCCGGAGCAATGTCGTTTAAGCAAATATTCGCCGGCACCGCGGCGGGCGGCGGGCGTTAGCATTCGAAACTAGGTGGTCAAAGCGTTTCGGTCGGGGCCTAGCCAACCGGAAACTATGCGGCGTGATAACGTCGACAGCCCGCGTATGCTGCACCGTGAAGCGGTGGAAAAGGCAAAATCAGGTTACGCCGGTGTAACACGCGCTTGCGTTTTACATGTAACGAGTCACTATGAATGCCTAACCGGGAGGCGTGGTTGTCCGATCCTGCGCCGCAACGCGAAGCGATCCTGACTGCTCTTGAGCGGCTGCTCGCGTGGCCAGAGATTTCACGCTCGCCGCAGCTTGGCCGGTTTCTCGACTATATCGTGCGCCGCACGCTGGATGGTGATGAACAGGCCATCAAGGCCTATTCCATTGCGGTGGATGTGTTTGGCCGCGCCGTTGATTTCGATCCGCAGGCCGACCCGATCGTGCGCGTGCAGGCGCGGCGTCTGCGCAGTCTGCTCGATGATTATTATCTCGGCTCTGGCATGGGTGAACTCGTCCGCATCCAGTTGCCGGTCGGGCGCTATATTCCCGAATTCGTCGCCGGCCGGGGTGGCGTCGCGCCGCCACCAGCGAGCCCGCCACCGGCTGTGGCGCGCACGCGGCCGGCCCGGGGGCGTCGGCTGCCGCCAACCTGGTTTGTGCTGGCGGGGATAGCGCTGCTGGTGGCGCTGGCCGCCTATGCGCTTTCTGCCTGGGGGCCGCGGCTGGAAGCCCAGTCGCTGGCCGAGATGCTGCAGCGACCCAGCATTACCATTGTCGAGTTTCAAAATCTGGCCGGCGCGGCCAGCGTCGCGCCACCGGTGGCGGGGCTGGCCATCGAATTGGTGACCGACCTCGAACAGTTCGGCGATCTCGGGGTGCGCTATGGCGGTGGTGGCGGGGGTGGCGGCAATATCGTGGTCGCCGGCCTGCCGACCAGCGATTACGTGCTGACCGGCATTGTCCGCCCCGAAGGCGACGTCGTGCAATATAGCGCCATTCTCACCGACAGCGTGACCAGCACGGTGGTGTGGAGCCACACGCTGGCCGTGCCCGCCACCGAGGCCGCCGCGCCCGGCGTGCTCGACAGGGTTTCGAAATCGCTGAGCCTGGTGCTGGGCAGTCCGCGCGGGCCGTTGCATGTCCGGGCGCGGCAGTGGCTGACCGCTGGCGTCCTCCCCGATGGCCGGCTCAATCTTTATCTGTGTCGTATGCTGTTCGATCTATACCGCGAAACCGGCGGGGCGGCGGAGGCCGAGCGGGCCAGCGCCTGTTTCGCCGCGTTGCCGGAGGATGACCGACAGAACGCCATGGCGCTGGCCGCCTCGGCCAGCCTGCTGGCCGAACACCCGTCCGCCGACGCGTCGCCGGCCGAACGGCTGCAATTGGCCACCATCAGCCTCGAGCAGGCCATCGGGCTCAATCCGATCAGCGCTTTCGTCTGGGAGCAGCAGGGCCGGCTGCATGACGCGCAACATGACCGCATCCGGGCTCGCGTCGATTTCAGTTCATCGGTGCAACTCAATCCAGCCAATGCCGACGCGCTGGCCGCCTATGCGCGGCTGCTGGCGTTCGAGGGCAATCTCAGCGAGGCCGAAGCCATGGCGCGCGACGCCGCCGAACAGTCGCCCAGCCCGCCGCCCTGGTACCAAGGCGTACCGACGCTGCTGGCCTTGCGCGATGGCGATTTCGCCAGCGCCATCGAACGGGCCGAACTCTACGCTCTCGCCGATCGCGAATTGGGGCCGGTGCTGGCCATCATGGCCGGGCAGGGCGCTGGCGACAGCGCCGTGGTCAATCGCTACCTGCCGCAGGTATTGGATGTAGCGAGCTTCCGCGCCAGGGGCGTGCTGCCGCGTTTGCGCGAACGCATCGGCGATAATGTCCTGATCGAAGCGATCCGCGAGGCGCTGCTCGCGGCCGGTGTCCCCCAGGCGGCGCTGACCGAGACGTTTTAGCAAGAAAACCGCCAGCATGCTGACAGCAAACCACCAGCATGCTGGCAGAAAACTGCCAGCTAATGGGCCGATGCTTGCGAGAATAAATTGATCACGAGCACCCCGGCGAGGATCAATCCGATGCCGATCAGCGCCGGCAGGTCCAGCGTCTGGCCATAGACGAAATAGGCGATGATCGAGACCAAGACGATGCCGACACCCGACCAGATGGCGTAGCCAATACCCACCGGAATGGTCTGCAGCGCCAGCGAAAAGAAGTAAAACGTCACGCTATAACCGACGACCACCACGATCGACGGGACCAATTGGGTGAAGCCGGCCGAGGCGCGCAGGAACGAGGTGGCAATCACCTCGCCGACAATGGCGATGAGCAGATAGATGGCGCCGTTCATGAGCTATCCTATTGGCCTGTCAGCCGAAAATATCCTGCGCCAGGGCAATGAAACGCGCCCCGCGCTCCTCGAAATTCTTGAATTGATTATAAGACGGCGCCCCCGGCGAGAGGATCACCGCATCAAAATTCTGCCGCTGGCCATGCAAAGCCCGCATCGCCGTTTCGAGATCCGGCGCTTCCAGCACCGCAATTTGCGGCGCAACCGCACGGGTCGCCTCGGCCAGCCGGTCACCGGTCACCGGCAGGCAGGCCAGCGTGGTAACCCCATAGCCCGTCAGCAGATTTGCCAGTTCAGCATAATCCTGCTGCCGCTCATGCCCACCCGCAATCAGTGCCAACCGCTGCCCCCGATACGCCGCCAAAGCTGCCTTGGTCGCCTCGGGAGTGGTGGAGATTGAGTCATCGACAAACAGCACGCCGCCAATGGGATGCTCCTCCAGCCGGTGCGGCAGCGGCATGAAGGCGGCGATGCCGCGCAAAATCCCCTCCAGCGTACCGCCCGCCGCCAATGCGATTTCGGCGGCGAGGTGGCAATTATCGAGGTTATGCAAGCCTTTAAGGCGTGATCTGGCTGCAGCTTTGTCGATAGTGGCGCGTTCGTCATCGGTCAGCGCGCGGACCAGTCGGCTTGGGTCGCGCAGCGCCTGAGCCACCAGCGCATTGTTCTTGGCCGCTGCGCCCAGCGCCACCGGAAAGCCGCCCTCGCGGTCGATCAGATGCAGCTTGTCGTGGAAATAACGCTCCACATTGCCGTGCCAATCGACATGCTCGGGGAACAGATTGGTCAGCGCCGCGAGATCGGGCTGCAAAATCATGTCGGCGGTCTGGTAGCTGGAAAGCTCAAATATTACAATTGGATAGCGATCAGCGATATCGAGCGGCGCCAGCCCGACATTGCCGGCCAGCCCGGCATCAATGCCCGATTGCGTCAGCATCAGATGCACCAAAGTGGCGGTGGTCGATTTGCCCTTGGTGCCGGTGATGGCGATGACCTGGCGCCCATCCTGATAGGCGCTGCTCCACAGATTGAGGTTGGAGGTCACCGGAATACCGGCATCGCGTGCAAGCGCGAAGACCGGCTTATAGCGCGACACACCGGGACTTTTGACAATCAAACCAAAGCGATGCGCCGTGATGGCGGCGGGCAAGTCTTCTGGGGCAATCGCCTCAGTCTCATCGATATCGGCGCTGCCGCTATCGACGGTGACGAACACCTTTAGCTCTGGCTGCCGCGCCTTGAGAAAAGCCCGCGTCGACACCGCCTCGCGGCCGGCGCCATAGAGCAGAACCGGTTCTTCAAACCGCATAGGCGGCCACCCGTGCGGCCAGTGCCGGCGGAATATGGTGATCATGGCTGTCGGTCAGGCATTCGGCCATCGCCAGCTGCAGTTTGGGCTCGCCATACTGGGCGAACAAATCCGCCTTGACCGCCCGCACCACCGCCGCTTCGTGCCAATCCGCATGGCGGGTCAGGGTATAAAGACAGGCGGCCGCTTCGAGGATTTCGCCGACACATTCCCAGGGTTTTTGCCCGGCCAGCCCGGCCAGTTCGCGGAACGAGCCTTCATTGGCGGGGTTGTCGAGCAGGTCCTTGCCGAAGATCGACAGCAAGCGATCCTTGGCCATGAAGGGCGCAAAAATCAGGAAGACGAAATGGCATTTCGGACAGTCGCCGCACCACAGATGCCCGTCATGCCCGGCCAACCGAAAATTGCGGTTGCAGCTCGAAAACACGTGGTCGAACTTGGTTTCGTGGGTGAAGAGCGAGGCGATGCGGGCCTCGGAATAGGGCCGCAACAGGCTGAAATACTTCAGCGATCCGCCGGTGGCGTCGCTCAGAATGGCGGCGATCAGCAGCTCGAAACCCAGCGATTTGGAATATTGGTGATTGGTCTCGCGGCCATCGAATTCGACATTGCCCTCGCTGGCCGAGCGCTCATTGCTGAGCACGATCTGGTTGTAGCCATAGAGCAGGGCGCAGAGCGCGGCGATCATCGAGTTGATCGCCGTCGAGGGCACGTGGCCGTTGTAATAGCCCGGCTCTTGGCCCAGCCGGATCATCTCGGCGTCGAGGGTGCGGGTGACATAGACCGGCTCGATGCCGATGGTGGCGACCGAGGTCAGGATCGGCCCTTTGGGATTGACCGCAAAGGGGGTGAAATCCACCCCGGTGTGGCTGAGCAGATCGACGCTGACCAGCGAATCCTTGCCGCCGCCAATCGGCAGCAGCGTACGGTTGGGCAGGGGCACGGCGGGCAAAGTCGCGGTATCGTCCGGTGCTGCAATGGACAGCTTGCCGAAGCGCAGCAGATTGTTGCGGGCGTAGAATTCGCCGAGCCCGTTTTCGTAGACGTCGATGGCAAAGGCCCGTTCAGCCTCGCTCAGCGGAATGTCCGGGGCGGCGATGACGAAGGGCGCCTTGAGTTTGAAATAGCTGACGCCGAGCACGATGGCGGTCAGATCAAGCAGCTTGCGAAACCCCAGACTGTCGGCAGCAGCCAGATCGGCGCCGGCCGGCAGGTTCAGCGTTTCAACAAAATGCAGGCCGTCCAAACCGTAGCCGAAGCGGGCTATGCCCGTCGCCGGATCGAATTGGGGGCGCTCGATGAGAAATTGTTCGGTCAAGGCAGGGGGCACTCGCGGGTTGACTGATCATATAGGTGATTTGCGGCCGTGGCGGGAGTGGGGCAGTTTGTTGTGTCGAATTGAGGCCAGTTCGCTCGTCGGGAGGGTAAGGGGCAAGCGGCCCCGCAACAAGGAGAGATCAAGATGCGTGTCATGGTATTGGTCAAGGCGAGCGAGGACAGCGAAGTCGGTGTGTTGCCGACGACCGAGATGCTCGAATCCATGGGCAAATTCAACGAGGAACTGGTCGATGCCGGCATCATGCTGGCCGGCGACGGGCTGCGCCCCTCCAGTCAGGGCAAGCGCATTGGCTTTGACGGCGCCAAGCGCATCGTCATCGACGGCCCGTTTACCGAAACCAAGGAATTGGTGGCCGGCTATTGGATCTGGGAGGTGCGCGACATGGACGAGGCCGTCGCCTGGGCCAAGCGTTGCCCCAATCCGATGCCCGGCTATAGCGAACTCGAAATCCGCCCGTTTTACGAAATGGGTGATTTCGGGGAGGCGCTAACGCCGGAAGTCGAAGCGCTGCACAACCGCACGCGGGAGAAAACTGCTGGGCGGTGATTGGCGCGTCTTGCGGTATTGCCCCACCCACGATGTCACCCCGGCCTTGAGCCGGGGCCCATCCTGAGATCTCGAGATGGATCCCGGCTCAAGGCCGGGATGACATCGAGTTTTTAGGTGCCGTCCGGGTGGACGGGATGGACAGTATTGAGGCGGCTGGCCGCCCTCAGCAGATCCGCATCTGCAGCCGCATGACAATCTCGCTGCCCAGACGCTGGAAGCCATATTCGCGCATGGTGCAGGTCCAGCCGCCATCGCCAGTGCGTTCGATGCGGAACAGATTGTAGCGTGCGGGATCGTCCAGCGTGCCGCCCTGGGCGGCGCTGGCGGCGGCAACGCCGACCACCGGCACTTCGCGGTCCTTGCCCGGAATCGAGTGGATCGAGGAGCGGTGGGTGTGCCCATGCAGGATCAGTTCGGCGCCATGCTCGGCAATGACCTGCCGGAACAGCTTGTGGCCCTTGAGCCCGAATGAGGGGTGCTGCAATTCGGCATTGGGTGGATGGTGGATCAGTATGGTGCGGAAATAATCCGCTTCGCCCATGATTTTGAGAATGCGGCCCAGCCGGTCGGCCTGGGCTTCATCGAAGCGCCCGATGGCGAGGAACGGGCGGGTCGGTACGGCGCTGGAGCAGGAGATGACCGCCAGTTCGCCGATGCGGCGCACAAAGGGAAAGGCGGCGTCGTCGAGGGTTTCCCCGCGCATATAATCGCCCCAGGCATGCTGGGCGGATTCGAGGGCCCCCGACACATAGGCGTCGTGGTTGCCGGGGCAGACGGCGATCTTGTCGGAGGCGCCGAGCGCCTGCAGCCATTCCCCGGCGCGGTCCATTTCATAGCGCAGCGCCAGATTGACCAGATCGCCGGTCACCGCCGTGAAGTCGGCATTCTGCGCCTGCATATGGGCGACCAGCGTGGTCAGCGTTTCGCTGTTCAGCTCGCCGTGCCGGCGCAGCTTCCAGTTCAGATAGCCGGTGAGGCGTTTGCCGAGCAGATCGCGCCAGCCGACGGTCGGCATGGGCGACAGGTGGATATCGGAGATGTGGGCCAGGGTGATCATTGGGGGCGTAATGCCAGAAGGGGGCCGGCAAGAAAACGGTCAATCGGCTCTGTGGTCAATTTTGTCGCGATCAAGTCTCTGCTATCGATGGCGCACCAAGGAGTGTTTCAATGCAGATGAATGGCTTCCAGTGCTGGCGCGCCAAGGTGTTCCTGACCCTCAAGGGTCTGTGGCACCGCATGACTTTGGGGAGCCGGGTGATGGTGGTCGATGGCGACAAGGTGCTGCTGATCCGGCACACCTATGTGCCCGGTTGGCAGTTTCCCGGCGGTGGCGTCAGCCCGGGGGAGACTTTTGAGCATGCGGGGGCCCGCGAAACGCTGGAAGAAACCGGCTTTCGCGTGATCGGCCCGATGCAGCTATTCGGCATCTACCACAATTCCAGCCCGGTGACCGACCGCGACCATGTCGCTTTCTATGTGGCGACGAAGTTCGAGAAGGTGTTCGAGCGCAAGGCCGATCACGAGATTGCCGAGGTGGGCTGGTTCGACCGCCATGCTTTGCCGGAAAAGGTGACGCCGGCCACCTCGCAGCGGATCGACGAGTATTTTGACAAGGTGCCGCGCCGCGAGGTGTGGGGTTATTAGCCCAGGATCTGGCGCTGAGGGGATTGTCTGCCGAATGCAACCAATTCGTGCAATTGTGGGGGTTCGGGCGATGACCGCGCCGAACAAGGAGGCCCACATGGCCAAGAACAGCAAGGGCCAAGCTAAAAAGCCCAAGCAGGAAAAGCCGAAAACCAACGCTTCGGTGCCCACACTCAAGGGGTTTGCCGCGACAACCTCGGGCGCCGGCACCAAGAAGTAGCCGCCGACGCGTTGGGCCTAGCCGCCTCCGACTATTGCTTCCCAGAAGGGCGCTGCTCAGACGCGCGCCCTTCTGCAGGTTAGCGTTTCGCGGGCCCGCCCAAGTGTCCCCTGTGGAGAGTCTGCATGAAATACATCCTCGCCGCCCTGCTGCTGCTGACGCCGACTTCGGCCTTCGCCGCGCTGTCGGGCTATTATGACAGCGCCGAGCAGATCGCCATGATCCTGGGCAGTAGCGACGTGGCCGACGCGGTGCGGCAAGCGCCGATCGGGCAGATCACCAATTCGGGTACCCGCGCCGATGGCGCTGCCGAATGGATGATCCGGACCCAGGAATGCGACCTGACGGTCTATCTGGTGCCAGAGCCGCCGGCCGGCGTGGGCAAGACGAGCTATCGCCTCGAACTGCCCACAGCCTGCGAATAGCCTATTTCAGGAACGGCAACTCCGGCCCAACCGGGACGATCCGGGTCGGGTTGATGGTGATGTGGCTCCAATAGTAGTGCGTGCGGATATGCTCGAGATCGAGGGTTTCCTTGATCCCGGGCACTTCGTAGAGCGCCTTGAGATAATGCGAAATATTGGCGTAGTCGGCGATGCGCTTCAAATTGCATTTGAAGTGGCCGACATAGACCGCGTCGAACCGCACCAGCGTAGTGAACAGCCGCCAATCGGCTTCGGTGATGCTGTCGCCGGTGAGGTAGGCGGTTTCACCCAGCTTTGCTTCCACCCAGTCGAGCGCCTCGAATAGCGTGGCCACGGCCTCGTCATAGGCGGCTTGCGTGGTGGCGAAGCCGGCCTTGTAGACGCCATTGTTGATGTCGTCATAGACGCGGGCATTGATCGGATCGATCACGCTGCGCAGCGCTTCGGGATAGTAGTCATCGGTGTTGCCGGTCAACTCGTCGAAGGCCGAGTTGAACATGCGGATGATTTCCGAGCTCTCATTGGAGACGATGGTGTTGGTCTGCTTGTCCCACAGCACCGGCACGGTGACGCGACCGGTATAGTCGGGCACGGCCTGCGTATAGACCTGCCACAGCAGATCCTTGCCGAGCAGCGTATCGCCGGTCGAGCCGCTGGCGGTGTCAAAGCTCCAGCCGGTTTCGTCGGGCATTTTGGGCGAGACGGTCGATACCGAGATCAGGCCCTCGAGATTCTTGAGCTTGCGGAAGATCAGCGTGCGATGCGCCCAGGGGCAGGCGAGCGATACATAGAGGTGATAGCGGCCGGCTTCGGCCTTGAAGCCGCCGACGCCGGAGGGGCCGGGGCTGCCATCAGCGGTCACCCAATTGCGGAAGCCCGCCTGACTACGTTCGAATTTGCCACCGCTCTTTTTGGTGTCGTACCACTGGGTGGACCAGTTTCCGTCGATCAATTGTCCCAAGATCGAACCCTTTCCGTCATGTTGTCGACGCGTTGTCGGGATCATATCCCATCGTCGTTTGTTGCTGCCTGACACATAGTAACCGGCGGGGCGAGCGATAAGGCTGCATTCGTGCAACGATCCGTTGTGCATTTGGGCCACAGCTGGTTGATGCCCCTTGCAATTTGGCGCGCGATCCATGATTTTCATTTTACGCGAGGCCCCCATGGTGCTAATGCGAATTTCAGGCGTGGAGGCGCCCAGGATGGTGAAGGTTTTGCTGGCGACCCGACGACCGTAAGCGGTCACTCGAGCGGTGCTTTTCAAGCACCGGGTTCCTACGCATCTCCCATTCTGGATCATCGTCATGACCCTTGTTTCTGCGCCCTCGGCTGCGCCCGCTGCTGTCTCCGCTCTGACCGCCGTTGCGCTCCAGGTTCGCCCCGCCACCCACGCTGATGATGAATTCATCGAGGATTTGCAGGCAACCGCCTTCGGTCCCGGCCGGTTCGCGCGCACGGCGTTCCGCATTCGCGAGCGGTTCCCCATCGACAAGAGCCTGAGCCTTGTCGCTGAAGTCGACGGCACGGCCTGCGGCTCGGTGTGGATGACCCCGATCAGCATTGGCGGCATCAATGGCTGGATGCTCGGGCCGCTCGCCACCCACCCCAATTTCCGCAAGCTCGGCGCCGGCAAGCTGCTGGCCCGCGAAGTCACCAAGCGCGCTTTGGCGCGGGGCGATGGCCAGTTCGTCATGTTGGTGGGCGACCGCGATTATTATTGCCCGCTGGGCTGGGAGCCGACGACGCTGGGCAATATCGAGTTCCCCGGCCCGGTCGACCCGACGCGCGTGCTGGTGTTTGCCGAGGACAAGGGCCTAGCGACCACGCTGTCGGGCCCGATTGCCGCCTGGCATCAGGGCTGAGTGACGGGCAGAGCTGCGCAAAACGCGGTGGACCCTTGGCGGTACACTGGCCTAAGCTCCGGTTTCCGAAACGTTTTCCGGTGTCCCCTTGTCGTCCGATGACGCCATTATTGACCGTCTGGCCACGCGCCTGCTGACCATGCCGCCGCCGCTGCCGCCGGCGCATACGCTGGTGCCTGACTGGGCGCCGGAAACCCCGTACACCCGGCCGCCCACGCCGGCAGCCGTGCTGATCGCGCTGATTCGGCGGCCCGAGGGCCATACTGTGCTCTATACCGAGCGCTCGCCGGATTTGCGGGCCCATTCGGGGCAGGTGGCTTTTCCCGGCGGCAAGGTCGATGCCAGCGATGCGGACGTGGCGGCTGCGGCGCTGCGCGAGGCCTTCGAAGAGGTCGGCATGCTGCAGGCGGATGTCCGGGTTATTGGCTTCATGCCGACTTATTACACCGGCACCAATTATCTCATCACCCCGGTGGTAGCGACGGTACGGCCGAGCAGGCCATTCGTGCCCAATCCGGGCGAGGTGCATTCGGTGTTCGAAGTGCCGCTGCAGCGAATTCTCACCCCCGAGGCCTATGGCGAATTCCGCGTCGAGCGGAACGGCAAGGAACACCGCACCTGGAAAATCGACCATGACGGTCACCGCATCTGGGGCATTACCGCCAATCTGACGCGCCGTTTCCGCGATCTGGCGATGAAAGAGGCCGCGTCGTGAGTGACGCGCTGGTCTCCGCCGAGTGGCGGCTCCGTCCCGAGACGCAGGCGATCTTTGCCGCGCTGGATGGCGCCAGCCGCCGTACCCGCGCCGTGGGCGGGGTGGTGCGCGACACCATCATGGGCCGTGCCCATAGCGGCGATATCGATATGGCGACCGAATTGCTGCCCGACGAGGTGATCGCCCGGGCCAAGGCTGCCGGTATCGCCTACTATCCCACCGGCATCGACCACGGCACGGTGACGCTCAAGCTGGGCGAGACGCTGGCCGAGGTGACGACCCTGCGCCGCGATGTCGAAACTGATGGCCGCCACGCGGTGGTCGCCTTCGGCACCGACTGGGTGGAAGACGCCGGCCGCCGCGATTTCACTCTCAATGCGCTCTACTGCGCCGCCGATGGCACGCTGTATGACCCGCTGGGTGGGGTCGAGGACGCGCGCAATGGGGTGGTCCGTTTCATCGGCGCGCCGGCGCAGCGCATCGCCGAGGACGGGCTGCGCGTCTATCGCTTCTTTCGCCTCTCAGCCAGCCATGGCGCGGAAAACTTCGACGCGGCCGGGCTCGTGGCCTGCGCGGCGGCGGTCGATGACCTCGGCCATTTGTCGCGCGAACGCGTTGGCGGCGAAATCATGCGCATGTTGGGCCTGCCCAAAATCACCCGCACCCTGACGCAGATGGTCGAAATCGGCCTGATATCGCTGGCTGAACCGGCGCTGCTGGCGCTGGCGGCCTATGAGCAGTTGGGAGGGCAATCGCCCGAGACCCGGCTGGCCCTGATTGCCGGCGATGATCTCGATGCCGCGCAGTCTGCGTGGCGGCTCTCGAACGAGCAGCTCAATACAGCCCGTGCCATCATCAAGGCGGCGGCCTTGCTGGAAGAGGATCGAATCGGCGAGGCGGCCTATCGGCATGGCGAGGCGGCGGTCGAAGGTCTTGCTGCGGCGGCCGCGCTGGGCAAATGGGGGCCGGCCCGCCTGGCCGAAGCCGCGCGCACTTTGGCGGCCATCGTGGTGCCGCCATTCCCATTGTCGGGGTATGATCTGACGGATTTCGGTATCCCGCCCGGTCCGGCGCTGGGCCGCGAGCTGGCGCGGCTGGAGCGGGTCTGGATCGATAGCGGCTTTGCGCTGGGGAAAGTGGAGCTGCTGGCGCAGGCGCGCCGCTAGCCGCCGACCTCCACAATCCGCTCCTTGATGCGCTCGATCATTTCGGGGCGCACCTCGGTCTCGCCGTGATAGCGCCGCAGGCTTTCCACCGCGCGGCGCACCACTTCGGCTTCACTATCAGCCTCGGCATGCCACGTGGCGCCGGGAATCAGTGAGCCGGAATCAAATCGCTTCATGATGGTCATCCTTCCGGTTTGCTGCGCAAAACGCGCGGCGCCCGGAAAGGTTGCATCTCAGGGCCAGCGAACTTCGGGGGGCAGGGATGACAGGATGGCGTTGATATTGCCGCCGGTCTTCAGCCCGAAGGTGGTGCCGCGATCATAGAGCAGGTTGAATTCGACATAGCGGCCGCGGCGTACCAGCTGTTCCTGCCGGTCAGCGTCGGTCCAGGCCGTCTCGAAATTGCGGCGCACCAGCTGGGGATAGATATCGAGAAAGGCGCCACCCACCGACTGGGTGAAGTCGAAATCGGCATCCCAATCGCCCGAATTATGCTGGTCGTAGAAAATGCCGCCGACGCCGCGATGCTCATTGCGGTGCGGTAGGAAGAAATAATCGTCGCACCACTTCTTGTAGCGGTCGTAGTCGACGCCCGCATGGCTATCGCAGGCCGCGCGCATGGCGGCGTGGAAATCGACGGTATCGGGATCGTCCTGGGTGCGGCGGCGATCCAGCACCGGGGTCAGATCGGCGCCGCCGCCAAACCACTGCTTGCCGGTGACGATCATCCGCGTGTTCATATGCACCGCTGGAACATGGGGGTTCCAGGGGTGGACGATCAGGGAAATCCCCGAGCTCCAGAATTTGGCGCCGGCCTCGGTGCCGGGCATCTGCTTGGCAAATTCCTCCGAGAACTCGCCATGCACGGTGGAGATATGCACGCCGGCTTTTTCAAACACCCGGCCATATAGCATGCCCATCTCGCCGCCGCCGCCGGCGGGGCGGTCCCAGGGGGCGATGTCGAATTTACCGGCCGGCAAATGGGCGTTGGGGCCGGCTACTTCGGCCTCGATGGTTTCGAAGGCGGCAACAATCTGGTCGCGCAAGGCGCGGAACCAGTGCTGGGCGGTGGCCTGCTTGGCCTCAATATCGTGTGGCAGTGTCATAATGGTGCAATGGCCTGTCAGATGAGTTGTGTAAAGCCGTCGGTCTGTCTTTTGGCTTCCCCCAGGATAAGGGTTGCCGCCAGCGCCACATTGATCGAGCGCAAACCGGGTCGCATGGGAATGCGCACCAGCAGGTCGCAGGCCTCGGCCACCGCGTCGGGCACGCCGGCACTTTCGCGCCCCACCATCAAAATGTCATCAGCGCCGTAATCCACCGCATAGGCTGAGGTTTCGGTCTTGGTGGTCAGCAGCACCAGCCGTCGCCCTTCGGCGCGCCGCCAGGCGTCAAACTGGGTCCAGCTGGCATGCTCATGCACCGCCGCATGGTCGAGATAGTCGAGGCCAGCCCGGGCCAAGGCCTTGGCGGAAAACGGGAAGCCGGTGGGGTGGATGAGGTGGATGGTTATCCCCAGGCAGGCCCCCAGCCGGATCAGCGTGCCGGTATTGTTGGCGATGTCGGGTTGGTAGAGGGCCAGATCGACCGGCATGGGCGTTTCCACCGGAATTTAAAGGGGCAGGGGCCGGCGCTGGGCCTGGGTCGGTTCGGGTATAGTGTCGCACTTGCCTGATGTCACCACGCGGATCACTGGACAAGCGCATGGGACAGTGCAAAAAGAACCGCAACTGACGGGCCGATTGAGGGCGCCGGCAGCCGATTCTGCGTATGCGCGGAATGGTTTGCCGCTGCCGGCCGCGTCTGATGTGATTGTACGGGGATACGGACCTTGGCCACGCAAGATCAACATTCAACGACACGGCGGGATTTCATCTTTGTCGCAACCGGGTCGGTGGCCGCAGTCGGCGCCGCAGCGACCGTCTGGCCGCTGATCAACCAGATGAATCCCGACGCTTCGACACTGGCGCTGGCCAGCATCGACTTCGATATTTCGGGGATTCCCGAAGGGCAGTCGGTCACTATCATGTGGCGCGGCCTGCCGGTCTTTGTGCGGCACCGCACCCAGGCCGAGATCGACGAAGCCATTGCAGTGCCAATGGCCGATCTCAAGGATCCCGAGACCGACGAGCAGCGCACCAAGCCCGGCCACGAACAGTGGCTGATCATGATCGCCAACTGCACCCATCTCGGTTGCGTTCCGGTGGGCGATGCCGGCGAATTCGACGGCTGGTTCTGCCCCTGCCATGGCTCGCACTACGATAGCGCCGGCCGTATCCGCAAAGGCCCTGCACCGAAGAACCTGGTGCTGCCGCCTTATGAATTCCTCAGCGATACGCTGGTCCAGATCGGTTAGTGGGGGCTCGCCCGATGTCAGAACATTCGACTTATACGCCCGGTACGGGCATCGAGAAGTGGCTCGATGAACGCCTGCCGATCATCCGGTTCTCCAAAGAGCACCTGATGGATTTCCCGACGCCGAAGAACCTCAATTATTGGTGGACCTTCGGCGCGATCCTGGTGATGTGCCTGGGTATCCAGATCGTCACCGGCGTCATCCTGGCCATGCATTACACGCCCAACGTCGCCATGGCGTTCGACTCGGTCGAGCATATCCGCCGTGACGTCAATGGTGGCCGCATGATCCAGGCGTTCCACGCCGTGGGCGCTTCCATGTTCTTTGCTGCCGTTTACATCCACATCTTCCGTGGCATGTATTTCGGCTCCTATAAGGCACCGCGCGAGATCCTGTGGATCCTCGGCGTGCTGATCTTTGTGCTGATGATGGCGACTGCCTTCATGGGCTACGTGCTGCCCTGGGGCCAGATGTCTGGCTGGGCTGCTACCGTGATCACCAATATCTTCGCGGCAATCCCGGTCATCGGCACGCCGCTGCTCGAGCTGCTGCGCGGCGGTTTCTCGGTGGGCAACCCGACGCTGAACCGCTTCTTCTCGCTGCACTACCTGCTGCCGTTCGTGATTGCCGCCGTCGTGGCGCTGCATATCTGGGCGCTGCATGTGCCGGGCAACAACAACCCGATCGGCGTCGACGTCAAGGACACCAAGCGCGATACCTTGCCCTTCCATCCGTACTACACGATGAAGGACGCCTTCGGCATGGCGCTGTTCCTGATCCCGTTTGCCTGGTTCGCATTCTTTGCGCCCGACATTCTGGGTCACCCGGACAACTACATCGAGTTCAACCCGCAGGTGACGCCGGCCCATATCGTGCCTGAATGGTACTTCCTGCCATTCTACGCCATCCTGCGTGCCATCGACTTCAACATCCTGTTCATCGACTCCAAGCTCGGTGGCGTGATTTTCTTCGGCGGCTCGATCGTCATCCTGTTCTTCCTACCCTGGCTGGATACGGCCAAGACCCGCTCGGGTAACTTCCGCCCGATGTTCAAGTGGTTCTACTGGCTGTTCGTGGTCAATTTCGTCGCGCTCACCTATCTTGGTGCCGCACCGGCGGAAGGCATCTACGTCATCCTGGCCAAGATCTGCACTTTCTATTACTTCGCACACTTCCTTGTCGTCCTGCCGGTCCTTGGTCGCATCGAGAAGCCCCGGCCGTTGCCGACCAGCATCTCCGAGAGCGTCCTCGGCAAAGCGAACGCGTGATGGAAGGGGCAGGAACCATGTTCAAGACCAAAACTATCCTGGCCACTCTGGCCCTGGTTGCCGGCCTCGCCTTTGGCGCGGCCCCGCAGGCAGCTGAAGGCGGCGCCCATATCGAAAAGCAGAGCTGGAGCTTTGCCGGTATTTTCGGCACTTACGACCAGAACCAGCTGCAGCGCGGCTTCCAGGTGTTCCGCGAAGTCTGTGCCAGCTGTCACGGCGCACGCCTGATCGCGTTCCGCAATCTGGCCGAGGCGGGTGGTCCCCACTTCTCCGACGCCCAGATCAAGGCGCTGGCGGCCGAATATGAAGTGGCCGATGCCACGGTTGAAGGCGGCGTTCGCCCGGCAGTGCCGGCTGATCGCTGGCCGTCGCCATTCGCCAGCGAACAGGAAGCACGCGATGCCATGGGCGGTTCGTTCCCGCCCGACTTCTCGGTGCTGGCCAAGGCCCGCGGCGTGACCGATGCCTTCCCGTTCTGGGTGTTCAACTATTTCACCGGCTATTCGGAAGGCGGCCCGGATTATATCCACGCGCTGCTCAACGGCTACCATGACGACGTGCCGGCAACCGCGCCCGCCGACTTCGAGCTGGCTGACGGCAAGTATTACAACGACTACTTCCCCGGCCACGCCATCGGCATGTCCCCGCCGCTGTCGGATGGGCAGGTCGCCTATGCCGTTGGCGAAGGCGAAACCGCCGTTCCCGAGACGCTGGAGCAGTATTCCACCGACGTGTCGGCCTTCATGATGTGGATGGCTGAGCCCGGTCTGGTGTCGCGCAAGGAAACCGGCTTCAAGGTGCTGCTGTTCCTGCTGGTCTTTGCCGGCCTGATGTACGCCACCAAGCGTCGCATCTGGAAGGGCATCGAGCACTGATCGCTGCCCGCGATTGAGAAAATTGGAAAGGGCCCCGGGTGGGGCCCTTTCTGTTTGTGGTCACGAGGCGTCGAGGCCCTTGCCAAGCGGCGCGCAGCCCGCAATATTCTTTGCGCGCAAATCACTGCGTGAGGGAGCCGACATGTCCGCCATTCGTATTGCTGTGACTGTCGTCGGGGCCGCCATCACCATGAGCCGGCATCCGGCAGTGCGCGCCGGCATCAACGCCGTGGCGTCCAATCCAAAAGCCCGCGAAACTGCGATCAATGTCACCCGCTCGGCGGCCTATAATGCGGGGGTGCTGGCCCGCCATCTCGTCGGCCGCCGCCTGCGCTGAGCGCTTTCTTCCGTTCCAAATTCATACAGGTTTGCCATGTCGCTCGACCTCAAGGCCCTCGTGCGCACGATTCCGGACTACCCCAAGAAGGGCATCCTGTTTCGCGACATCACTACGCTGATCGAGCATCCTGAGGGCTTCAAGGAAAGCATTGAGCGCATGGCCGCCCAATATCGCGGCCAGGGCATCACCCATGTCGCCGGCATCGAAGCGCGCGGCTTCATCTTCGGCGCGGGCGTTGCCATCGCGTTGGGGGCAGGCTTCATTCCGATCCGCAAGAAGGGCAAGCTACCCGGCGAGACCATCGGGCAGAACTACGCGCTGGAATATGGCGTCGACACCATCGAGATCCATGCCGATGTGCTGGACAGCAATGACACCGTGCTGCTGGTCGATGATCTGATCGCCACTGGCGGTACCGCCATCGCCGCCGTTGGCCTGCTGCGCCGCACCGGGGCCACGGTGGCCCAGGCGGCCTTCGTCATCGACCTGCCGGCGCTGGGCGGCGCGGCCAAGCTGGCGGCCGAGGGTGTCGAGGTCAAGGCGCTGATGGCGTTTGAGGGGCACTGAGAGGCCCCTCCTCAGCACCTACCAGCTGTTGCGGCCGTCGATTTTTTCCACCACGACCTGGCTCCAATCGAAATCGTCGATCAGCCGCAGATTGACCGCATAGGTGCGGGCGGTCGGCATGGCGTTGGGGTCGCCGTCCTTGGGTGTGCCGTCATTGTTATACATCGAGGCCCAGTCGGGTGACTCGCCCCAGGTCTGCATGCCGCAATTGCTGCAGAAATGATGCTGGTTCATGCCGCTGGCCGAATAGGTCTTGTCGTCCTGCTGCGATAGCAGCTTCAGCTCGCCCGGTGCGTAATAGCCCCAGATCGCCCCGGTGCGGGCGCAGAAGCTGCAATTGCACTCCTTGGCGGCGATCGGCAGATGCGGCAGCTCGATTTTGGTCGCGCCGCAATGGCAGGTGGCGACAAGCGTCATGGCAAAGCTCCTTGCTGGATAGGCCGCGACCCTAGCGGGGTGGGCCGCCAGAACCTGTCAGCAGCCTCACGCCGCCATCGCCTCGCGCTGGTCGACCAGGCAGAACTGGTTGCCCTCGGGGTCGCGCATTACCGTATAGGTGGGCAGCACCCGCACGGTTTCGGCGCCCGCGGTCTTGAGCCGTTCGACCTCGCCGGCGCGATCACCGACTTCGATGTCGAAATGCACCCGATTGTTGTCGTAGCGGCGGCCATCGACATTCTGGAAGCACAAGGCCGGGCCGGGGCCATCGACCAGCACGGTCGGATCGGTTTCCGGCGTCAGGCCGAGCGCGGCCAGTCGGGCGATCTCGGCCTCGTCATAGGGGCGCACCTGATAGCCATCGAGCAGGCCGGCCCAGAACTGGGCGAGTTTGGCGGGCTTGTCGCAGTCGAATACGATCTCGTGGATCCTGCCCATGGTCGTCTCCTTCGTGTCAGTCCTGCCCCGATTAGCCGGGAAATGCGGCAAGACTGGCGCAAAGGTGGCCCGGCGCCGGAGCGCCGGGCTGTGGCTTAGCGCCGGGGCGCTTTCAGCAGGGCTTCCAGCGCCGGCAGCGACAAGGTTGTCTCCGGCTTGGGCTGGGCCAGCTTGCGGGCCTCCAGCCTGCCCACTGGCAGCGGCGCGCCATGGCGCGGCACATTGCGAGAGGGGGCGACCTGTTGCGGGCGTTGGAACATGTTTTTGGGCATAGACAAGCCTTTCTCCATCCCCGTCCGGCGCTTTCAACGCAACGGCGGGGTCTGAAAATCTGCGCAACGCCCAGCAGGCGCCGCGCGATGAAGCGGGGTTTGAAAAGACGCCGGCGATGCCGTCAGGGGGAGATGATCGGTCGTGTAGCCGCTAGCGGCTGGGTGAACCTGAAGCTGATCTCGCACGGAACGGCATCCAGAATCGGGCGGTCACGCGCAGGCGCGGAACGGCGGATTCTTGGGGCGTTCGGGGCAAGATTTCAGATCATTTCGGTTCGCAACCTCATTCTGGAAACGTCCAGAGGATAGAAAAGCCATGGGCCGGCGTCAACCGCCGGCCCATTTTTGTCGCGCGTCAGGAGGCTCGCTTCTCCTCCTGCGCGATCGGCTCTTCTGCTTCGACCGGCTCGTTGCGGGTCTTCCACAGCGAGAACAATACGCCCCCGGCCAGGATCGACAGCGTCACGATGAGGCTCAGTAGCGTGTCGATATGCACGCCCATCGGCACGAGGAAGATCTTGATGCCCACCAGCACCAGAATGATCGCCAGCGAGGTCTGCAGATAGCGGAAACGGTTCATTGCCGCCGCCAGGGCGAAATACAGCGCGCGCAGGCCCAGAATGGCGAAGATGTTGGAAGTGTAAACGATGAAGGTGTCCTGCGTCACCGCGAAGACGGCCGGCACCGAATCCACGGCAAAGATCAGGTCGACGGTTTCCACCATCACCAGCGCCACCGCCAGCGGCGTCAGCCAGGTGACCAGCTTGCCGGTCTTGGGATCAGCCTGCTTGACCGTGAAATTGCGGCCATGCAGTTCCTTGGTGACGCGGAAGCGGCTGGTGAGGAAGCGGAACACCGGATTGTGCTCAATGTCTGCTTCTGTCTCGTGCTGCTTGAACATGCGCAGACCGGTGAACACCAGGAAGGCGCCGAAGCCAAACAGGATCCAGCTGAACTGATGCACCAGCGCGGCGCCCAGCCCGATCAGGATGGCGCGGAAGGCGATGACGCCCAGAATGCCCCAGAACAGCACGCGGTGCTGATAGAGGCGGGGGATAGCGAGGAAGCCGAAGATACTGGCAATGACGAACATATTGTCCATCGCCAGCGATTGCTCGATCAGATAGCCGGTGAAGAATTCGAGCCCGGCTTCACTGCCGCGCTGCCACCACACCCAGCCGCCAAAGGCGACGGCAATAGCGACGTAAAAGCCATAAAGCGTCAGGCTTTCCCGCGCTCCGATCTCATGTTCATCCTTGTGCAGGATGCCGAGGTCGAAGACCAGGAGCGCGACAACGATCGCGATGAACGCGACCCAGAAATAGACGGGAGTACCCAGAAAATCGCCCGTTAGGGCGGCAAGAAGCGATTCCATCGCCGGACCTTTCTCCATAAGTTGGAGCAGTTCCGACATCACGAGGGCATGGGTGGCCCTCGCCAGAGGGGCCCGGCGCTGCACCGTGAAAATGCCCTATCGCGCGAAAATATCAACCCCCGGGCGACGGAATGTCGCTTTTTTGTTGGCGATGGGGGGGTGGGGAGTGGCTGAATGCACAACTCAGCGCCGGCGTGCGACGCCCCAGGATATCGCCCCACCCACGGTGTCACCCCGACCTTGAGCCGGGGCCCATCCCCCGATCCCGCCGGTCGTCACATCTCAGGATGGGTCCCGGCTCAAGGCCGGGATGACACCGCGTTTAGATGCTGGGATTGTGCCACGAGAGTGGAGAGCAATCGCTCACGCTCAGCTGCGCGGCGTGCACAGCATCACGATTGCCTCGGCCGTCTCCAGCTGAATGGCCGTGCCATAGGTCGGATCTGGGATGACCCGGCCGGCCTGGATATTGCGGCCGGATTTGAGCCCGCCATCGTTGAAGGCGACGCCGTCCTGATAGCCGGTGATGGTGCCGGTGCCCGAGCTGCCATCACTGATGGTGGTCGAGGCAAAGCCATAGACCTCGCCATAGATGGTGAGGATCCCCGCCTTGGCGGTGGTGGCGTCACGACACGCCCAATTGCCCGTAAAACTCTGGGCAAAGGCGGGGGCGGTGGAGACGAGGGCGAGGGCAGTGATGAGGGCGATTCGGAGCATGCGGCTGACAGTGCCGGGCCGTCCGTCCGCTTTCAAGAGCCCTGCTTCAGCATTGGCCCGATCAGCGGCACTCTGGTGAGCGCCTGCAACAGTTTCAGCTTGAGCGGCATGACGTAGTCGCGCCGTTTGGAAAAGCCGACCAGTTCGGCACGATAGACCAGCTCGCCGCGCTGGTTGAGCGCCGTCAGCCGGTTGAACAGCAGCCCCCAGCTGGGAATCGAGTTGGATGCCCGCTTGTCGGTCACCACCAGCTCATAGCTTACCGTGTCGCCGGGGCGCACCGGCACCTTGAACACCATCTCGTTGACGCCGGGGGAGGGGCCCGAGACGCCGGGCTCCTTGCCCTGGGCGCGCAGCCGGTCTTCCTCGGCAAACAGCGTATCGACCATCTTGCGATGGCCTACGCTCACCGTGTGCCAGCCGCTGGCGATCAGCCCGCCGAAGTGACTATGCATGGCGGCTGCGGGGTCGATATGGAAATATTGTGGATCATATTGGGTGGCAAAGGCGATGATTTCGTCCTGCTCAAAGGTGTGGCTACCGAGCGGAAACACTTCGTCGATGACGATATCCTCAAACCAGCGGGTCATGCAGTGGCTCCCGGCTGGCGCGTATCGATCAGATTGGACAGGCGCATGGTCAGCACCTTCTGGTCCTTCTGGTTCCGCACGTCGAAATCGAGGCTCATAATGCCCCATTGCGGATGGGTGCTGGAGCGGCGCAACTCGGCAATGGTCACCGTGCCGCCAATGGTGTCGCCAACCATCACCGGATTCTTCCATTTGAGATTGGAAAAGCCGAGCCCGCCCGCCGAGGCGACCTTGGACAGAAAGCTGTCGACCAGCATGCGCAGGCTCAGCCCGCCGGTCTGCCAGCCGCTGGAGGCCAGGCCACCGAGCAGGCTCGCCTTGGCGGCCGCTTCATCAAGGTGGAACGGGAAGGGGTCGAATTCGCGGGCAAAGTCGGTAATCATCGCCTTGCTCACGGTGATATGGCCCAGGTCGATCACTTCGCCGATCTGCAGATCCTCGAAATGACGCCGATCTTGGGTGATTGGGTTGGTCATTTGCTTGCCCTATACGTCAAGCAGTTATGTGCCCGCTTTGGCCGCGCAAGGCAAGCCCGGGGCGTCCGAGAAGGAAAAAGCCCGCCGGGTGGCGGGCCTTTATCATGCGTCCGGTGACGCGCTGGGGGGAATGTCTACGCCTTGATCGGCATAGTCCCGAAGTTTGTTGCGCATGGTTCGAATCGAGATGCCCAGAACCAGTGCAGCGTGGGTGCGGTTGCCTTCTGTCTGCCGCAGCGTTGCCAGAATAAGATCCCGTTCCACATCGGCAACTGGTAGTCCAACCAGTGCCTCAGTAGCGCGAGGATCGGGCTCGAAATCATACATGGTGTTCTCTTTCTGGAGCCCCCAGAGATTGAACCCGGAACGCCCTCAGGATGTTCCCGTATGGTTAATGAGGTGTTAATCACCCGCCAAACGTGATCGCCCTGGGCCACGCGCCCATTCGGGCAACCAGTCGCCATGAGCGGCCGTCAGGTCGTCCACAAGGCTCCAGATTTGCTCCAGATCCAGCTCGGCCGCGGTGTGCGGGTCGAGCATCGCGGCGTGGTAGATATGCTCGCGGTTTTCCTCGATCAGCGCCCGCACCGTCAGCTCCTGCACATTGATATTGGTACGGATCAACCCGGTGAGCTGGGGCGGCAAATCGCCGATATAGGTGGGCTGGATGCCATTGGCATCGACCAGGCACGGCACCTCCACCGCGGCGGCATCCGGCAGGCTGGTGATGACGCCATTATTGCGCAGATTGCCATAGATCACCGAGGGCTCGTCGGTCCACACCGAGTTGATGATCGAGCTGGCATATTCCTTGGACGGCTTGACCGTGATGCGGTCGGCCTTGCGGTAGTCTTCCGAGGTCTTCTTCCAGCCGGCAATCTGCTCGACGCAGCGCTTGGGATATTCGTCGAGCGGAATGCCGAATTTCTCGATCAGATCCTCACGCCCCTCCTTGATGAAATAGGGAGTGTATTCGGCAAAATGCTCGCTGCTTTCGGTGACGAAATAGCCCAGCCGCGTCAGCATCTCATAGCGCACCTTGTTGGGGCAGCGGGGGTTCCAGCCCGGCTTGGGGGCGCGGCCCTCGCGATAGGCGCGCACGAGGTCGGGATAGAGGTCGCGATAGCTGCCATCGGGCTGGCGATGCTCGAATTTGAGATAGAACGCCATGTGGTTGATGCCGGCCGAGCGATAGCGGATATCCGCATAGGGAATATCCAGATTATGGGCCAGCTCCATCGCCGTGCCCTGCACCGAGTGGCACAGCCCCACCTGCTTGATGGTCGGGTATTTCTCGGCGATGGCCCAGGTGTTGATGGCCATCGGGTTCACATATTGCAGCATGATGGCGTCGGGCGCGACCGCCAGCATGTCCTCGCAAATGCTCCACAGATGCGGCACAGTGCGCAGCCCCCGCATGATGCCGCCGACGCCCAGCGTATCGGCGATGGTCTGGCGCAGCTTGTATTGTTTCGGCACCTCGAAATCGACCACCGTGGACGGCTCATAGCCGCCGATCTGGAAGCAGACGACGACGAAATTGGTGCCGTCCAGTGCCTGAAGCTGATTGGCATAGGTCTCCACCGTCGCCGGCACGCCCAGCGTGGCGATCAGCTTGTTGGCGATGATGGCGCTTTCTTCCAGCCGCG
This sequence comes from Devosia sp. A449, assembly GCF_054489375.1. Lineage (NCBI taxonomy): Bacteria > Pseudomonadati > Pseudomonadota > Alphaproteobacteria > Hyphomicrobiales > Devosiaceae > Devosia > Devosia sp. A449. Next base: position 582,521 of record NZ_JBTMWU010000003.1, read on the forward strand.
TCGGATTGATGTCCATCAGGCGGATGGTGGCGCCAGCCAAAGCCGGGCGCTGCAGCACGTCGCCAACGATGTTTTTCATGAACACCGACGAGCCGGCGCCGATAAAGGTGATTTTGGGATTGGCCACCGCGATATCCTCCAAAGCACGGCGAGCAGCCGGCGCAGAACTGGAGCAAACCCTAGCGCTTGCGCCTCACGAAACAATGCGGAATAGTAGGCACTTCTTCCGGTTTTCTAAGAACAGTGCCTGTCATGGTCGAGGCCGTACCCACCCGCCGCGCGCCCCGGCCGACGCCGCGCCCGGATCGTGTTTTCTACGCCTCCGGCAAGGCATTCGGCCGTTTTGGCATTCGCTCCTTCACGCCCCAGCTCATGCCGGCGCCGCATAGCCACGGCCATATCGAGTTCAACTGGCTGAGCCAGGGCAGCATGGATTATGTCTTCGATGGCGGCGCAGTGAGCGTGGGCGCGAGCCGGCTGGTTGCCTTCTGGGCCGGCATTCCACACCAGACCGTGGGTCTCAGCGCGGAGGCCATGAGCGGCCGCCAGCTCAACATCTATCTGCCGATGGATGCGTTCCTCGAAATGCCGCAACTCGGCCGGCTCACCGAAACCCTGATGGGCGGCGGCGTCATCCAGCTCACCGCCGAGTGCATCGGGCTGGAAACCCTCGACCGCTGGCATCAGGATTATCGCAGCGGCCATGCAAGGCGCAGCGACATCGTCCGCGCCGAGATCGGCACCATGTTCCGCCGGGCGGCGATCACCGGCTGGGATACGCTGCTGCCCGCCTGGCTCGAGCGCGCGGCGCCTCGCACCCGCACCGGCTCGCCGGTCCGCTATGTGGTGCGCATGGTGCGCCACATCGTCGAAAATATCACCGACCCGCTCAGCGCCGAGGCCATTGCCGGCGTGGTGGGCCTCCATCCCAATTATGCCACCACGCTGTTCAGCCGGGTGATGCATATCTCGATGCAGCAATTCGTCATCCGCATGCGCCTGATCCGCGCCCGCTCGCTGCTATTCGACGGCAGTCTGTCCATCGCCAATGTCGCTTTCCAGGCCGGCTTTGCGAGCCAGACCCAGTTCTACGAACATTTCCGCAAAGCCTACGGCATGACACCGAGCCAGATGCGCAAGGATAGGATCGAGGGGTGACCGCCACAGACGTCCCCTCTCCCCTTGTGGGAGAGCGTCAGGTCTGTCCCTCTCCCCTTGTGGGAGAGGGACAGACCTGACGCGTTCAGCGGAAGGTCAGGGTGAGGGGTCCTGGGTCATCCCATGCTTTGATCATAGGTAGAGCCCTCATCCGCCCTTCGGGCACCTTCTCCCACGAGGGGAGAAGGGAGGATCGAGTGCTTGGCTCAGCCATTCGGGCGTAGACCTCAAGTATTAAACTTGAACAGCATCACGTCGCCGTCCTTGACGACGTATTCCTTGCCTTCGTCGCGAGCCTTGCCGGCTTCCTTGGCGGCGGTTTCGCCGCCCAGCGCCACGTAATCCTCAAAGCCGATGGTCTGGGCGCGGATGAAGCCGCGCTCGAAATCGGAGTGGATCACACCGGCAGCAGCCGGGGCCTTGTCGCCCTTATGGATGGTCCAGGCGCGGGTTTCCTTGGGGCCGACGGTGAAGTAGGTCTGCAGGCCCAAAAGGTCATAGGCTTCGCGGATCAGCCGGTTGAGGCCGGCTTCGTGCAGGCCCAACGATTCGAGATATTCGGCCTGCTCGGCGTCGGGAAGCTGGGCCAGCTGGCTTTCGATCTCGGCGGAGATGACGACGACGCCAGCGCCATTGGCGTGGGCATAGGCGGCGACGGCTTCGCTCATGGCATTGCCGTTTTCAGCCGCGCCTTCATCGACATTGCAAACGTAAAGCACGGGCTTGGAGGTCAGCAGCTGCAGTTCCTGGAAGGCTTTTTCTTCCTCGGCGGAGCGCTCGACGAAGCGGGCCGACTTGCCCTCGCGCAGCAGCACCAGCGACCGGTCGATCAGCTCGAGCGTGACCTTGGCGTCCTTGTCGTTGCCCTTGGCCTTCTTTTCCACGCCGATGCGGCGCTTCTCGAGGCTTTCGAGATCGGCGAGCATCAGCTCGGTCTCGACCACTTCGGCGTCGGCCAGCGGATCGACCTTGTTGGCGACATGGATGATGTTGCCGTCTTCAAAGCAGCGCAGCACATAGGCGATGGCGTCGCATTCGCGAATATTGGCCAAAAACTGGTTGCCCAGCCCTTCGCCCTTGGACGCGCCCTTCACCAGGCCAGCGATATCGACAAAGCTCATCCGTGCCGGCAGCACGTTGATCGATTTGCCGATCTCGGCCAGCTTTTGCAGGCGTTCATCGGGCACCGGCACGTCGCCCACATTGGGCTCGATGGTGCAGAACGGGAAATTGGCGGCGGCGGCGGCGGCAGTGCGCGTCAGCGCATTGAACAGGGTCGACTTGCCGACATTGGGCAGGCCGACGATGCCCATCTTGAAACCCATGGGGAAGCTCCGGAAATTGTTGGCCCTGACATCGTTCGGATAGGGCGAGAAGTCAATGCACAGCAGGGCATGGGCGTCTTGCCGTGTGCCGCGCGACCGCTTATCAAAGCTGCCATTCAAGAATGCCGGAGGAAGCCTGCTGTGGATATATTGATTTCACTTGTCGTACTCGTCGCTGTCATCGCGGGGGGCCTCTGGTTTTACTATCGCGGCCGTCATATGGGCTCGTTCAAGCCGGCGATGGGGTCCAACCCCAATATTCCCGATGCCAAGCCGCAGGGCGCCATGCCCATGCTGAAAATGCCGACCGCCATGGGCTGGAAGCAGGGCGAAAAGCCGGATGTGGCATCCGGTCTCAAGGTCACCGCCTTTGCCTCGGGGCTCAAGCATCCCCGCTGGGCCTATGTGCTGCCCAATGGCGACGTGCTGGTGGCCGAGTCGGCCTCGCTGCCCGGCACGGTGCGCGGCTTCCGCGATTATGCCATGAACCGCGTCATGCGCCGGGCCGGTGCGACGCGGCCAAGCGCCAATCAGATCACCCTGCTGCGCGACGCCGATGGCGATGGCGTGCCCGAGCTGCGCGAGGTGTTTCTCAGCAATCTCAGCCAGCCCTTCGGCATGGCACTGGTTGGCGACACGCTTTACATCGGCAACACCGATAGCGTGGTGGCGTTTCCCTATGAAACCGGCCAGACCAAGATCACCGCGCCGGGCCGCAAGCTGATGGACATGAAGCCGGGCGGCCACTGGACGCGCAATATCATTGCCAATGCGGATGGCTCCAAGCTCTATGTGGCTGTCGGCTCGTTGAGCAATATCGCCGATGAAGGCATGGAGGCCGAAAAAGGCCGCGCCTGCATTTTCGAACTCGACCTCAGGACCGAAACCCATCGCATCTTTGCCGGTGGCTTGCGCAATCCGGTCGGCATGGCCTGGGAGCCAACCAATGGCTCGCTGTGGACCGTGGTCAATGAGCGCGACGGGCTGGGCGACGAAACTCCGCCGGATTACCTGACCTCGGTCAAGGATGGCGGCTTTTACGGCTGGCCGTTCTGCTATTGGGGGAAGACGGTCGATGATCGTGTGCCGCAGGATCAGGCGCTGGTCGCCAGCGCCCTGACGCCGGACTACGCGCTGGGCGGGCACACAGCTTCGCTCGGCCTGTGCTGGCTGCCCGAAGGTACGCTGGCGGGCATGCCGGCCGGCATGGTCATCGGCCAGCATGGCTCGTGGAACCGCAGCAAGCTCAGCGGCTACAAGGTGATCCTGGTACCCTTCGTTGATGGCAAGCCGCAGGGCGCGCCGCGCGATCTGCTGACCGGGTTCCTGGCCGCCGGCGAAAAGACCTCGCATGGCCGCCCGGTGGGCGTTGCCGTCGCCAAGGACGGCGCGCTGCTGGCCGTGGACGATGTGGGTGATGCCGTGTGGCGCGTGACGGCGGCTTAGGAATCTTGGTGTCATCCCGGCCTTGAGCCGGGATCCATCCTGAGATCTCGAGATGGGCCCCGGCTCAAGGCCGGGGTGACATGGAGTGTGGGGCGACGCCCCGGGCCCCCTTAGTCCCCGCCCAGCAGCTTCTTCAACATCGCCGCCATCGGCCCACTCTCCGGCAGCTTCGCGGCTGGCTTGGCCGGCCGTGCCTGTCGGATGTGGCTCTGCCCCTTGGGCGCCGGCTGGTCAGCGGCGCTTGGTTGCAGCACCAGCGCCAGCTTGTTCATGTAGCCACTGTCGTCGCCCTTGAGCAGCAGGTCGACATGCTTGGCCATGGCGTCGAGCAGCGGTTCGACCCATGCCTGGTCGGCCTTGGCGAAATCGCCCAGCACGTGGTTGGTGACGAATTCCTTGCCCGGATGGCCGATGCCGATGCGTACGCGTTTGTAACCGACCCCGATCTGCGGATCGATCGAGCGCAGCCCGTTATGGCCACCATTGCCGCCACCGATCTTGACCCGCACCTTACCGGCGGCGAGGTCGAGTTCGTCATAGAGCACGATGATGTCGGCGGGCGCGATTTTATAGAACTGCGCCACCTGCTGCACGCTGTCGCCCGAGCGGTTCATGAAGGTCTGCGGCTTGAGCAGAATCACCTTCTCGCCGCCAATGCTGCCTTCAGCCAGTTGTCCGCCATGCTTGCTGCGGAATTGGGTGATGCCATGGGCGCGGGCGATGGCGTCGAGCGCCATGAAGCCGATATTGTGGCGGTTGCCCGCATATTGGCTGCCCGGATTGCCCAGGCCGACAAGCAGCTTCATGCCAAACTCCAGAAACGCAAGAGGCGACCCGAAGGCCGCCTCGAACTTATAGCAGAACCAAAGCGAGAATTACTCGGCCTTGGGGGCTTCTTCAACGACGGGGGCGTCTTCGCCAGCCGACTTGAGCGCCGACGGTGCCACGATGGTGGCAATGGTCGCGTCGTCTTCATGGCCGCCAACGACCGCACCGGCCGGCAGCGTGATGACCGAGACGTGGACGCTGTCACCGATGTCGACACCGGTCAGATCGACCGTCACCTTCTCGGGGATGTTGTCGGCGCCGACGATCAGGCCGAGCGTGTGGTGCACAATGTTCAGCGTACCGCCGCGCTTGAGGCCGGGGCTAGCTTCTTCATTGATGAACTCCACATGCACCTGAACGGTGAGCTTGGTGTTCTTGCTGACGCGGAGGAAGTCCACATGCAGCGGGAAATCCTTGACCGGATCAAGCTGGTAGTCGCGCGGAATCACGCGGTGCTTGGTGCCATCAACATCGAGCTCGATGATGTGGGACTTGAAGCCGCCAGCATAGATGTGCTTGTGCGCATCCTTGTAGGCGATGGCGATGGTGACGGGGGCTTTCTTGTCACCGTAGATAACAGCAGGAACGAGTCCCTGACGACGCAGCTCACGAGCGGCCCCCTTGCCCACTCCTTCGCGCGCCTGTGCACTGAGCACTTTAGTTGTGGTCGCAGCCATGGAAAAATCCATTCTGGGTTGGTGTATGCGTCACTACAACAGCATACGCGCCCGTCCTCCAGGGGTGACGAGCACTTCATGGCGCGGGCTATAGCGGAAAGCCGGGTCGCGAGCAAGAAACTTGCAAGATTTCTTCAAGACGTTGCTGCCGAATTAATGCGCGAAAAAAGCCTAGCCGTCGCGCAGTGCAGCGCGCTGGGTTATGAGATAATGGCGCACGGCCTCGTCAGTCGAAAGCCCGATGGCGAGCGTCAGCGCTTCAAGCGCGTCCTGCTTGCGGCCGGCGCGGGCCGCCAGATGGCCGCGTGCCGCCCAATAGGGCTGGTAGTTGGCCATGCGCGGGTCATCGGCGATACTATCGAGACTGGCCAAAGCGGCGTCGGGGCCAGCGGTTTCGGTCAGCGCCGCCGCGCGGTTGAGCAGCACTACCGGCGATGGCGTCAGCGCCAGCAGCACATCATATAGCGCTACTACGGCGGCCCAGTTGTCCCGGCCGGTGATCCGTCGCGCCACATGCGCCGACTGGATAGCGGCTTCTACCTGATAGCGCCCGCTGGGGCCGGCTTGATTGGCGTCATGTAGCAATGTTTCGGCCTCCACGAGCTGCGGTTCGTCCCACAACGCCACATCCTGGGCCTCGAGCGGCACATAGTCCCCTTGCGAGTCGCGCCGCGCCGCGCGGCGGGCTTCGGCGTAGAGCATCAGCGCCAATAGCCCCTTGGCCTCAGGCTCCTCGGGTAGCAGCGAGACGATCAGCCGGCCCAGCCAGATGGCTTCGTCGGCCAGCCGCTCGGCATTGCTGTCGCCGATTTCGGTCCAGCCCTTGGCATAGGCGGCATAGATGGCCTCCAGAACCGCATCGAGCCGCCCCGGCAGCTGTTCGCGCTCCGGGATGGCGAAAGCAATTCCGGCCTCCTTGATGCGGGCTTTGGCGCGCACCAGACGCTGGCCCATGGTGGCCGGCGGCAGCAGGAAGGCGGCGGCGATATCACCGGCCGTCAGCCCCAAAATGGTCTGCAGGATCAGCGGCGCCCGCATGCCGCGCTCGATGGCGGGATGGGCGCAGGCGAACATCAGTGCCAGCCGGCGGTCGGGGATGACGTCACGATTTGCGGCCGCGTCGGCCAGTTCCTCGGTCATGAGCTGCAGATGCACCTCCCCCGCCATCCGGGTCTGCCGACGCCGCGCCATGTCGGTCTGGCGCCTTCGCGCGACGGTCAGCAACCACGCATCGGGATTGTCCGGCACGCCATCGGCCGGCCAGGATGTGAGCGCGCTGGCAAAGGCCTCCGCCAGCGCATCTTCGGCTCCCGCCACGTCGCGGGTGCGGGCGGCGAGAAAGGCGACGAGTCGGCCATAGCTGTCACGGGCAGCCCGCTCGGCGGCCTGGCGCGTCGCCGCATCCATCAGGCCATCGGCCGGATTTCGATGGCGCCATATTTGGCACTGGGGCAGCGCGCGGCCCATTCGACGGCGGTATCGAGATCGGGCACGTCGATGAAATAATAGCCGGCGAACTGCTCTTTGGTGTCGGCGAAGGGGCCGTCGAGCACTTCGGTCTTGCCGCCGCCCATGCGCACCACGGTGCCGGCCTTGGCCGGTTGCAAGCGTTCGCCGCTGCTGAAGCCGGCGCCAGCTTTGGTCAGTGCTTCGTTGAAGGCCGCATATTCAGCCCAGAGCTGCTGCTGGGGGGCATTTCCCAGGGCCGCGTCGTCGTGGTGGATGACCATCATGTAGCGCATTGCAGAATTCCTTTTCTGGTCGGGCATCATGCTCCGATATGACCATGTCGGGGCAGGGGCCCGGCTTTCGACTCGACCGATTAAAATTCTTCAGCCCGGCGCGTAACCGGGGTGATAAGGCCGGATTTCGATCTGGCCCCAGCCCGCTGCCGGGCACAGGGCCGCCAACCGGATCGCCTCGTTCATGTCAGGCGCTTCGATGATGAAATAGCCGCCGAATTGCTCACGCGTTTCCGCATAGGGGCCGTCATGCACCTTGAGGTCGCCCTTGGCGTTGGAGATGGTGCGGGCGGCGTCGGTGGTCTGGAGGGCTGCGGTAGCAACAAAAGCACCAGCTTTTTCCAGCGTGGCCTGATAGGCCGCCATCTGGCCCATGAAACCGGCCATCTGTTCGGGCGGGATTGCGGTGCCGGCCTTCTCGTCGGCATAGAGCATCAGCAGATATTTCATGGCGCATCTCCTCTGGCGGGCAGCATAGCCCTTCAAGGCAATGTCGCGCGAGAGGCGGCGATTTCGACTGGCATCACAAAAAAAGCACCGGCAGACGCCGGCGGTGGGAACCCTAGTCGAACAGGCTCGACACGCTCTGTTCGCTGGCGGTGCGGGCGATGGCTTCGCCGATCAGCGGGGCGATGGACATGCGGCGAATATTGCCGGCGGCGCGCTGGGCGTCGGTGATCTCGATGGAATCGGTGATCACCAGTTCCTTGAGCTTGCTGGCGGCGATGCGCTCGGAGGCGCCCTCGGACAGCACGCCATGGGTGATATAGGCCGACACGGCCTTGGCACCGGCCTTGAGCAGGGCTTCGGCGGCGTTGACCAGCGTGCCGCCACTATCGACGATGTCGTCGATCAGGATGCAGGTCTGGCCCGAGACGTCGCCGATGATGTTCATCACCTCGGACACGCCGGCGCGCGGGCGGCGCTTGTCGACGATGGCGAGGTTGGCGCCGATGCGGCCGGCCACGTTGCGGGCACGCACCACGCCGCCGACGTCGGGCGAAACGATCATGACGTTCTTGACGTCATAATTGTCCTGAATGTCGCGCACCATCACCGGGGCAGCGGTGAGGTTATCGGTGGGGATATCGAAAAAGCCCTGGATCTGGCTGGCATGCAGGTCGAGCGTCAGCACGCGATTGGCGCCGGCCTCGGTGATCAGATTGGACACCAGCTTGGCTGAGATCGGCGTACGCGGGGCCGATTTGCGGTCCTGACGGGCATAGCCGAAATAGGGCACCACGGCGGTGATGCGGCGGGCTGACGAACGGCGCAGCGCGTCGGTCAGGATCAGCAGTTCCATCAGATTGTCATTGGCGGGAAAGCTGGTCGATTGCAGGATGAACACATCCTCGCCGCGCACATTCTCATGCACTTCGACATAGACTTCCTTGTCGGCGAAGCGCTTGACCGTACAATCGGTGAGGGGAAGTTCGAGATAGCTGGCAACAGCCTCGGCGAGAGCACGATTGGAGTTGCCGGTCACCAGCTTCATGAGTGCGATCCTGTCTCAACCGATCCCCGGCCTTCGGGAATCCTCCAGTTTCGCGGGCAGCTTTAGCGAGTCGTTCCCCCCGGTGCAACGCGACAAATGGCTGATGGACGAAAATGGGTAAACGGCGAGCGAAAGCCCATTCCCGAGCTACGGAAGCATCGGCTCCGTCGTGGCGATCACCCCAGCCCGATAATTGCGATCTGCCGGCCGGTCTTGCCGCCCTGATGGGTGGCGTGACGATGCGAGAAGTAGCGGTCCGGGTGGCCATAGGTGCAGCCGCCGACGCGTTCGAGGGTTTCGACCCCCGCCACGCGCAGTTCGGCTTCGACAAAGCCGGGCAGGTCGAAATGCGCCCGTCCACCATTATGCGTCGAAAAATGCCGCCAGCCATCGGGCCGCAGCTTGACGAAGTCGTCCATGAATTGCGGGCCGACTTCGTAATTTTCGCCACTGATGGTCGGGCCGATGGCGGCGACGATGTTGGCCGTTCTGGCGCCCAGCGCCACCATGGCGGCGACGGTATTGCCGACGATGCCATCGACGGCGCCACGCCATCCGGCATGCGCCGCGCCGACCACGCCGGCGGCCCGATCTGCCAGCAGAATCGGCGTGCAGTCGGCGGTGAGAATGCCCAGCGCCAGCAATGGCTGCCTGGTCACCATGGCGTCGGCTTCGATGGGCTCGTCGCCTATCGGGTGGGCGGTGAGGCAATGCACGAGGTTGGAATGGGTCTGCTTGAGCAGGAATAGCTGGTTGCGGCGAAAGCCCAGCCCTTCGGCAGCGCCGGTGCGGTTGATGTCGACGAGACGCGGGGTGTCGCCGATGGCAATCGACATGTTGTTCTCGGCGAATTCACCCAGCGAGCTGCCGCCGCGCCGCCCGAAAAAGCCGTGCCGCACCGTAGGCAGGTCGCCCAGCAGGGCGCTCTGTTCGTAATGCACACTCATGCGGCAAATCCCGGTGGGGCCAGCCCGGGGCTGGCGGCGCAGAATACTTTGAACAGCTTGCCCATCTGATCGGGCGCAATCAGCCGCGTCTTGGCCGCGCCGATATCGGCGGCCAGCTTGGGATTGGCGGCGCTCAGCGCGGCGGCGCGTTCGACAATGCCCAGCCGGGTCAGCCATTCGCCCTGCGTGGCCAAAGGCTGCACCGCCAACCCAGCCTGCGCCGCCAGCGTGCCAAGGGCCTCGAAATCGACATGGACCGACAAATCGGTTTCGCCCGGCGCTTCCAGCACGTCGGCATATTTGTGCTGGCGCACGCCCTGCAGCGTCTCGCCGGTCTGGGTGCGGCCATAGCCATAATCGACGGCAAGAATGGCGCCGCCCTGCGTTGAGACGGTGCTGGCCAGCCGCTTCATCACCTCGCCATTGGCGAGGCCAACCTCGAAGACGCTGTTGATCTCGGCGTCGGCCACCGCTGCGGGCATGGCCGATACGGGGATTGGTGTCGGGCTCAGCCCAAAGCTGCGCTTGCCCTCGGTCAGCCCCACCATGCGCTCGTGCCAGCCATCGTCCATGCGGACAAACTGTCGGATCGGCAGAGCGTCGAAAAACTCGTTGGCGATCACCAGCAGCGGGCCATCGCCGACTTTTTCAAAGGCGTTGATCCATTGCGGGGCATAGGGTTCCAGCCGCGCATTCTGCTCGGCGATCAGCGCCGGATTGGTCTCGAACAGGCGCAGGTCGAGCCCGTCGCGAAACCCTTCGGCCCGGCAGGCGACGCGCAAGATGTCGGCCATCAGCGTGCCGCGCCCGGGTCCCAGCTCCAGCAGCGTAAACGCCTTTGGGCTGCCCATCTGCTGCCACAGGCTGACGCAGTAAAACCCGATCAACTCGCCGAACATCTGGCTGATTTCAGGCGCGGTGACGAAATCGCCGCGCGCCCCCAGCGGGTCGGCTGTCTTGTAATAGCCCTTGGACGGGTGGGTCAGGCACAGCCCCATATAGCTGGCAATCGACATCGGTCCGCTGGTGCGGATCTGCATATCGATCAGCTCGGGCAGGGTGGGGGAGTCAGTCATGTTTGTTTGTCCATCCACGCTGTGACGGGTCAGGCCCGCAGCGCATTTTGCTTCCGCGTTCCGGCCCACACCACCAGCCCAAGTCCCGCCAGCACCAGCGGAATGGAGAGCACCATGCCCATGGTCAGCCAGCCGCCATAGAGATAGCCGAGCTGGGCGTCGGGCAGGCGCACGAATTCGACCACGATGCGCGACAGGCCATAGCCGATGCCGAAAATCCCGGCGACCATGCCGGGCCGGCGCAGTGCGTAGAACACATGGGTGAATATTCGAATGACGAGGAACAGCAGCAGCCCTTCGAGCGCCGCTTCATAGAGCTGGCTGGGGTGGCGCGGCAATTGCTCGGGATCGGTGGGAAAGATCACCGCCCAGGGCAGATTGGTCGGCGCGCCATAGAGCTCCCCATTGATGAAATTGGCGATGCGCACCAGGAAAATGCCGATGGTCGATACCGAGGCGATCAGGTCGAGCCCGCTCAGCCAATTGCCGTTGCCCTTGCGCCAAGTGAACAGGATCACCGCCAGCATCAGCCCCAGCATGCCGCCGTGATAGCTCATGCCGCCATCCAGCGTATTGATGATCTCGGCGGGGTTGGCGGCGTAATAGGGCAGGTTGTAAAACAGCACATAGCCGATGCGCCCACCCAGCACGATGGCCAGCATGGTCCAGAAGGCGAAGTCCCAGATGTCCTCGGCCTTGAAGGGCGGTTCGCCCTTGTGCCAGAGCCGCTTATTGGCCAGCAGCAGATAGCCGTAGCCGGCGCCGAGGCCGACCCCGAACAGATAGCCCAGCGCATACCAGCGGACGGCGAAAGGTCCGATGGCAAAGGCGATCGGATCGATGTTGGGGAAAGGCAAATGCGGCTCCTGCGGCAATCGGGCGGACAATTGCCGCTTCGCTGTCTCTGGTCAAGTCGGGGGGCATCGCCTAAATATGGCTGTGAGAGGCCGAACCGATTGGGAATGCGATGAGCCAGAATAGCAGGATCTTCGATGATCTGGGCCGAATGATGAATGAAGCCGCCGGCGTTGCCGATGGGGTGCGCCGCGAGGTCGAAACCGTGGTCAAGTCCCAGGCCCAGCGCTTCGTCGCCGATATGGATCTGGTCAAGCGCGAGGATTTCGACGCTTTGCGCGAGCTGGTGCAAGTACAGGGCGAAGAAATCGACGCGCTGCGCAAGGAACTGGCCGGTCTGAAGGGCAAGGCGCCCAAGGCCAACTAAAGCTCTGCTGCAGCAGCCTTGCGGTGATGGCACGGGCCGACGGTTTGCGTCGGCCGCTGCCTTTGCATTGCTGGCAGCTTTTCGCGTTGAATCTGGCCCGGTCAACGGGTTGCAGGCCGCGATAGGTCTATTCTGATACAGATAGGCTGTGAACGTGAAGTCGGCGTTAATCGTCTGTTAACTCTGGGCCGCGCATCGTCATCCACAAGAGATTGCCGTCCATGGCCTGCGTTGCGTCCCCTGAATCAGGATCGCGGTGTAGGGTCATTTCATCAGGACGATTCGTAAGCTCATCGTGCGTGCGGCCAGTTCCCTGAGTACCCAAATCAGCCGGTTAACGGACGGAACCGTCGATGTCACTTCTGCAAGTTGAGCCCGATCGCAATGTCCATCCCGTGGACATTATCGAGCATATTGCCTCGATCAATGACTGGAATTTCGAGCGGCAGGATGCCGACGAAATCTCAATTTCGGTCCGGGGCGGCTGGTCGGATTACCACGTCTCGTTCAACTGGATGGAAGATCTCGAAAGCCTGCACATCGCCTGCGCTTTCGATCTCAAGGTGCCCGAAGGTCGGCGCAACGAGATCAAGCAGTTGATTTCGCTCATCAATGAGCAGCTGTGGATTGGTCACTTCGATATCTGGAACAAGGAAGGCGTGGTGCTGTTCCGCAATTCGCACCTGCTGACCGGTGGCGCCGATGTGTCGCCCCAGCAATGCGAGGCGCTGCTGCGCTCGGCCACCGATAGCTGCGATCTGTATTATCAGGCGTTCCAGTTTGTCGTCTGGGCCGGCAAGACCGCCGCCGACGCGCTGAGCCATGTCATGTTTGAAACGGTCGGCGAGGCATGAGCCCCGCCTTGCGCAATATCGGTCCGGTCATGCTGGTGGGTGCCGGCAAGATGGGGCTGGCGCTGGCGCGCGGCTGGCTCGATGCCGGCCTGCCACCAAGCAATCTCCTGCTGGTTGATCCCAATCCGGGCGCGCCGGCGCTGGAGCTGGCCGAAGACTATGGCCTGACCATCAGCGCCGATGCGGTGGGCCTGCAGCCCTATGTGCTGGTGCTGGCGGTCAAGCCGCAGATTATCGACACGGTCCTGGCCACGCTGGCCCCGGTCATCGGCCCGCAAACCCTGGCTATTTCCATTGCAGCCGGCATCGACATTGCCCGATTGTCGCGTGGCCTCGATATGGGCCGCGTGGTCCGCACCATGCCCAATACGCCAGCACAAATCGGCAAGGGCATCACTGGCGCCGTTGCCGGCCCCGAGGTCACCGCCGAAGGCCGCGCAGTGGCCGAAGCGCTGCTGCAGGCTGCCGGTCCGGTGGTCTGGTTCGAGGACGAAGCCCAGCTTGATGCGGTCACGGCGGTTTCGGGGTCCGGCCCGGCCTATGTGTTCCATCTGGTCGAGGCACTGGCCGAAGCCGGCAGGCGCCAAGGCCTGTCAGACGCGGTTGCCGAGCAATTGGCGCGCCAGACCGTCATCGGTTCCGCCGCTTTGCTCGAAGCCGATACTGCCCCACCCGCCGTGCTGCGGCAGAACGTGACCTCGCCCAATGGCACCACCGCCGCCGGCCTTGCCGTGCTGATGGGCGAAAACGGCCTGACCGAGCTGATCCACCGCACCGTCGACGCCGCCCGCAAGCGCAGCGAAGAACTCGGGCGCGGTTAGCACGCGGCGCTAACGTCGCCGGGGCTTGCGGCGGTCTTGCAGATCAACCAGATGCTCGCGGATCGCCATGATCCAGTTCAGCAGATCGGGATCGTCGGTCTGGCGCAGCGCCGGCTCGATACCGTCCAGCGCCAGATGGGCGAAGAGAATATCGCTTTCATTGCCGGTGGCCTGGTAGCGGGCCAGATGCACCAGGCCCAGATTGGCGCGGGTGGCCACCCAGTCCTGGGGCGCATTGGCCAATCGGCGATGCTGTAGCGCGGCCAGCAGCAGGTCGCGGGCCTGTTCGAGCTGGCCGAGTGCCGCCGCCGACTCGAGATGCTGCTGGGCCAGCAGGCAGAGCGCGGCCGCCAGATTGGTCTGGACTTCGCCGCGCAGCATTGGAGTCAGATCGGTTTGCAGCAAATCGGCATAGATGTGCGTCGCGGAATCGACGTCGTGGCCCTCGATTAGCGTTTTGGCGCGGATGAGCGCGCCTTGGGCGCGTCGATCTGCTAGCTGCGATTTGATGATCGCATTCAAAAGCCGTGCCTTTGGTTCGCCAGCCCACTGCGAGGGCGCTACCCATTGTTAGGCCCCTCTGACGTCCGTCACAAGCTGGGCGGCCGGTGAAAAGCAAAGGGCGCGTCCCTCCCTGGACGCGCCCTCGGTAGTCTTGCCTTGCCGCGTGGTTCAGGCGGCGGTCAAATTGTCGGCGGCTGACTTGCCGGTCCGCTTGTCCTTGACGATCTCGTAGTTGATCTTCTGACCTTCATCGAGACCATTCAGGCCCGAGCGCTGAACGGCGGAGATGTGGACGAACACGTCCGCTCCGCCTTCGTCGGGCTGAATAAAGCCGTAGCCTTTTTGGCCGTTGAACCACTTTACAGTGCCAGTTGCCATGATGCGCGTTCCCTCGTGCAGTCGCTGCTGGTAGCCGGTCCGGGCCACTATTGGCCCAAGACTTGAGTGATATCGAAATATCGGAAAGTGACGTCAGCAGGCGCGAAATGGAATTCGCATGATCAGATCGGTCGGCCGCAATATTCGATTGGGCGAGCGTAGCCTGAAAAAAAGCGGTGTTCAATATCTGTTTACACACAACAAATCGCCCGGCGGGAAGCAACTTCCTGCCAGGGTGAAACAGAGCACCGTCAAGTGTTTGCGTCAGACCGTAGCGGCCTGGCGCTGGCGCACGACCGGCAGACGAGGTCAATGAAGTGATCTCGAACCGGGGGCGTCCTGTCGCGATACGATGCCGAGGCAGCGAACCGGACTGCTCTACCATAGCGAAAATCACGCCGTTGCAAACCGGCACTATCGTCGCACTTCCGCTTGTCGCGGTGTGCATTCCGCTTGATTTCGACGCAAAATTACGTCAAACCGCCGCGCGCCGGGCGATTGGGCTCGTGCTCCCAGAGATCACTTCATCTTGAGCAAGGCTTTTCAGTCTTCCGGTGACGTCATCGCCGATCGCCGTGCCGCCTACGCAAAAATGCTGGCCGATGGGGGCGATCCTGCCGCGGCCGCCGATCTGATGGGGCAGGCCCTGGAGATCGTGCCGGACTGGGCCGCAGGCTGGCACCTGCTGGGTCTTTATGCCGAAAAGGCCGGCGACGTTTCGGGCGCCATTTCGGCCTGGCGTCACCTCGAAGCGCTGGACGATGAGGGGACCTTCGGGGCCGTGCTCAAACTGGCGGCGCATGGCGCCGGTCGCGCTGGTGACGGTACGGCCGTCAGCTATGTCGAGGCCTTGTTCGACCAATATGCCCCCCAGTTCGAAACTGCGCTGATGGACCGGCTGGGCTATCAGGTGCCCGAACGGCTCGATGATCTGTTGATCGAGGAAATGGTGCGGCTGGGCATTGCCAGCTTCGCCCACGCTCTCGATCTGGGCTGCGGCACCGGGCTGATGGGCGCGCGGTTGCGCCACAAGGTGAGCCTGCTCGAAGGCATTGATCTCAGCGCCGCCATGATCGCCGAAACCGCGCGCAAGGGCATTTACGATCGGCTGGAAAAGGCCGAGTTGGTCAGCTTCCTTGCCGATCATCTCGCCGCCAATGATCTGGTCACCGCCGCCGATGTGTTCATTTATTGCGGCGCGCTGCCGCCGGTGCTGGCCGCCGTGGTGCCGGCGATGCAGCCGGGGGGCTTGCTGGCGTTTTCGCTGGAGGCGCATGACGGCGAGGAGGCGGTGTTCCTCCGTCCGTCGCTGCGTTACGCCCATGGCGCCAATGCTGCACAACAGGCGCTGGTCGATGCCGGGCTTGAAGTGCTGCGCTTTGAGCTGGCGACCTTGCGACAGGATCGCGGCGCGCCAATTCGGGGCATGCTGGTAATTGCGCGCAAGCCGCCACTGGCGCTGGTCGCTGCCAATGAAGTGTTGCCGGTGGATGACGACGGCGTCGCCGCCTGACCCGATGGTGTCGGCGCGCGGCGCTTGCTAGGTTCGATTCCATGAACACTATCCGCTATGATTTCCGCTCCGATACCATCACCCGGCCCTCGGCCGCCATGCGCGCGGCGATGGCCGCAGCCGAGGTGGGCGATGACGTGTTTGGCGACGATCCCACCGTCAACCGGCTGGAGCAGCGCATGGCGGCGCTGCTGGGCAAGGAAGCGGCGCTGTTCGTCAGTTCGGGCACGATGTCGAACCTGTTGGCGCTGATGAGCCATTGCGGTCGCGGGGATGAATTCATCGCCGGGCAGAATGCCCATTGCTACAAATACGAGGCTGGCGGGGCGGCCGTTTTGGGCTCGATTCAGCCGCAGCCCATCGCCCATCTGCCCGATGGCACCATGGATCTGGGTGAGATCGAAGGCGCGATCAAAGCCGGCGACAGCCACTTCGCCACCACGCGGGTCATTGCGCTGGAAAACACCCTTGGCGGCAAGGTGCTGCCCATCGCCTATATGGCGCAGGTGGCCGAGATCGCGCAGCGGCATGGGCTGGGCCTCCATCTCGATGGCGCCCGAGCCTTCAACGCCGTGGCGGCGCTGCGCAGCGACATCAGAAGCTTCACCACCCCGTTCGACAGCGTGTCCATTTGCCTGTCCAAAGGCTTGGGCGCGCCGGTTGGCTCGGTGCTGATCGGCCGGCAGGATCTGATCGACACCGCCCGCCGCCATCGCAAGATGCTGGGCGGCGGCTTGCGCCAATCGGGCATTCTGGCAGCTGCCGGACTCTATGCGCTGGACCACAATATCGAGCGGCTGGCCGACGATCACCGCCGGGCGAAAACACTGGCCGCGGGCCTCGCTGCCTTCCCGGCGCTTACCGTCACTCAGCCCGATACCAATATCATCTTCGTTTCCGTCGACGCCGCCATCGGCGACCGCTTCACGAATTTTCTGCAGGGCAGGGGCGTCGGCATCACCGGCCGCTATGGCCAGCAGCGCTGGGTCACCCATCTCGACATCGATGATGAGGCGGTCGATGGCGCATTGACCGAAGTGGCAGCGTTCTTCGCAGCCGAAGCCGCGTGAATTGAGCGGGCGGAGCATGACCCCGCCCACCGTGTTCAGGCTTGGTCGAGCGCCAGGCGGATCGCCCGCTCCACTGGCGCGGGGCCGTCAATGCTCAACGGTGCCGCTGGCAGCAGCGGCGGCTGGGCCATGAATTTGACCCGTGTGCCGTGATGCGCCTGTGCCGCATGCACCAGGAATGGATGGCAGAGATAGACTGTCCCGGCGTCGCCGGTGGCCAGCAGTTCCGGGCAGTGGGTGGTGCCGGCAAAACCGTCTGCCGCCAGCTCCCCCAGAGTGAGACCCGCCTCGCCGGCCGGGGCCAGCTGCCGGGCAATCGGCAAATGCGAGCCGACCCTGATGCGCGTCGGCGCGTCGTCTTCGCCGACATCGGAGAACAGGAACAGCATCAGTAGAGCCCGTCCCTTCGAGGTGACATTGGCGCGCCACGACATGAAGTCCGGGTTCTCGTGGCCGAAACTGACATCGATGTGCCAGCCGGCGTCTCCCGCGTTGACCGGCGACGGAAACCGCACCGGGAAACTGCCGAGCCCACCTTGTGGCACCCAGCGGCCGGGGCCGACCAACTGGTCATAGGCCGCGTGCAGTCTGGGCGTATTGGCGGCGTCTCGGAACGGCTTCTGCGTGAAATTGCCGAGCCGGATCACCGGCAGGGTCCAGGTAGACGGATCATCCGGATTGCAGCCGGTGGCGGCCCAGAGAATGGCGCACCCCTGGTCGGCTAGTTCGCGGGGGAAGGCATTGTCGATCCGGACGAAGCCGTCGGTGATGAAAGCATTGATCTGCGCTTGGTCAAAAGCGGGCAAAGTGCCAGGCATTTTAAAAATCCATGAGTTCGCGAGGCCGCGCGTCGCGGCCGGGTCGAGCGGCAGTGCCGCTCAGCAAATGCCCTGTACGGGCGCCATCAGGCGCCGAGGAACACTGCGAACTTGTGAGACTGGATCATCATCATGGTGCGCCAAAATATGCGCCGGCTGGCGCGGCTGTCAACCGCCGCGCCAGCCGAACCGTCAGCCCTGTTGCCAGAAACGGTATAGCGCCGGAATATCGGCATCGCAGAGCAGCGGCATGGCGGCTGCCAGACGCTCCTTGGGCCAGTCCCACCACGCCAGTTCCAGCAGCATGGCGACATGCTCGTCGGTGAAGCGCTGGCGGATCGGCTTGGCCGGGTTGCCGCCGACAATGGTGTAAGGCGCCACATCCTTGGTCACCAGCGCCCGCGTGCCGATCACCGCGCCATGGCCCACGGTTACGCCCGGCATGATGATGGCCTCGCTGCCGATCCACACATCATTGCCGATCACCGTGTCGCCAGCCGGCAGGAAGCCATTGCGCGCGTTGGCGAATTCCGGCGCTTCGGGCACGAAAGCGAAGGGAAAGGTGCTGATCCAGTCGTTCCGGTGGCCCTGGTTGCCGGCCATGATGAAGGCGGCGCCGCTGCCGATGGAACAGAAGCTGCCGATGATCAGTCTGTCGGCACCCGCATCGGGCAGCAGAAAGCGGGCGCAGTCATCGAAGCTGTGGCCATGATAATAACCCGAATAATAGCTATAGGCGCCGACGGCGATACTGGGGTGGGTGACCTGCTGGTCAAGCGGAATGCCCTTGAACGGGCTCTCGAAATAATTGGTCATGATTGTCTCTGAGATCGACCTGCCGACAGCTTGGCCCTCATGTGCGAGAGCAAACAGCAAAGGGTGGGGCAGGCGTAGTGATACCAAAATCCGCATGGCCGCCGGAGGCGGTCATGATCAAGCGGGTTGCCGCTTGTCGGAGGTGCTCCGCTGAACGCCGTCAGGCGATCAGGTGCACTGGGTGCTTGGTTGCTTCGATCATCATGGGGCAGAACATAAGAGCGCAGAGCGTGGTGTCAACCCGCGGCCAGATCAGTCCTCATCGCGCAGCGCGGTGGCGATGAAGTCTTCGGGATCGGCGGTGAAGTCCTGGTAGAGCTTGAAGTGCTGGGTCTGGCGGTAGTGGGTTTCGCTGATGCCGCCCCGGGTGATTTCGAGCAGCCGCGCGCCAGGCACGGCCATCAGGATGGGCGAGTGGGTCGCCATGATGACCTGTGAACGCGCGGTTTGCTGCACCCTGTTGAGGATGCGCAGCAGCTCAAGCTGGCGCTTGGGCGAGAGGGCGCTCTCGGGTTCGTCCATGAAATAGATGCCCTGGCGTGCCATGCGTTCCTCGAAGAACCGCACGAAGCCTTCGCCATGGCTCCAGGAGAGAAAGTCGGGCGGCGCTTCGCCGGCGTCGAGCGCGGCGGTGTCGAGATAGCGGGCGACCGAGAAGAAGGATTCCGCCTTGAAGAACCAGCCATTGGTGAGCTTGGGCAACCATGCAGCGCGCAGGGCGTCGGACAAGGCCGCGCCACTTTTGTCGATGGCGCGCGAATGGTCGAGCGGCATATAGCCCTTGCCGCCACCGGCTTCGTCATAGCCGCTAAGCGCGGCGATGGCTTCGATCAGGGTGGATTTTCCGGAGCCGTTTTCGCCCACGATGATGGTGACGGGCGTGTTGAAGGCCAGCTCAAACGCCGGGTCCTGCAGGAAGGGCAGGTTGAACGGATATTGCGGTTCGGCACCGATGGCGTCGTCGCGCAACCAGAGGCTGCGGAGGAACGGGGCGGGCAGATTTGTGGGTTTGGCTTTGCGCATCCAATTCACCGGCGGTGGAGAGCCATATTTGGCTGACGGACCGGTGTTGGGTCAAGGCTACCGGCGCGGTGGCGCGCCGGTAGCAGAATGCGGTTAGGCTTTTTCGAAATAGCTCTGCAGCGGGCGAACCTGCAGGCTGCCATTCTGCAGCGCCACGATCCCTTCCACCGCGGCGAGGGCGCCGTCGATGGTGGTGTAATAGGGGATCTTGGCGAGCAGGGCAGTGCGGCGGATGTCGCGGCTGTCGCTGATCGATTTCATGCCGTCGGTGGTGTTGATCACCAGCTGCACGCCGCCATTCTTCATGGAGTCGACGATATGCGGCCGGCCTTCGAGCACCTTGTTGATCTTGACGGCGGCAATGCCGTTCTCGACCAGATAGCGCTGGGTGCCGCCGGTGGCCAGGATGGTGAAACCGCCCTCGACCAGATGGCGCGCCATATCGACGATATACTGCTTGTCCTCATCGCGGACCGAGATGAAGGCCGTGCCGGACTGCGGCACCTTGTAGCCGGCGCCCATCTGCGACTTGGCAAAGGCCATGGCGAAATCGGTGTCGAGCCCGATGACTTCGCCAGTCGACTTCATTTCCGGCCCCAGCACCGTATCAACGCCGGCGAAGCGGTTGAACGGGAACACGGCTTCCTTGACGGCGATGTGCTTGAAGCTCTTTTCCACCAGATTGAAGCTGGCAAGGCTTTCGCCCGCCATGATGCGGCTGGCGATCTTGGCGATGGGTTCGCCGATTACCTTGGCGACGAAGGGCACCGTGCGGCTGGCGCGCGGATTGACTTCGAGCAGGTAGATGATGCCGTCCTTGAGCGCATATTGCACGTTCATCAGCCCGCCGACCTTCAGCGCGAAGGCCAGTTCGGCCGTCTGCCGCTTCAGTTCGGCGATGATTTCCGGGCTCAGATTCTGCGGCGGCAGCGAACAGGCCGAGTCGCCGGAGTGAATGCCGGCTTCCTCGATATGCTCCATGATGCCGGCGACGAACACCGTGTCGCCGTCGCAAAGCGCGTCGACGTCGATTTCCGTGGCGCCCGAGAGATAGGCATCAAACAGCAGCGGGTTATCGGACAGCACCGAGTTGATCTGGCCGGTCTTGTCGTTGGGATAGCGCTGCAGGATATCGGGCGGCACCAGCCCGGTCAGCGTATCCTGCACATAGCGCTCGAATTCATTGGCCGAGTGCACGATCGCCATGGCGCGGCCACCCAGCACATAGGACGGGCGGATCACCAGCGGATAGCCCAACCGCTCGGCAACCAGACGCGCCTGCTCCAGGCTATAGGCGATGCCGTTCTTGGGCTGGGTCAGTTCCAGCTTGTTGAGCAGCTTGCTGAACAAATCGCGGTCTTCGGCCAGATCGATATTCTCGGGCTGCGTGCCCAGGATCGGAATGCCAGCCTTGCGCACGGCTTCGGCCAGGTTCAGCGGCGTCTGGCCGCCAAACTGCACGATCACGCCATGCAGCGTGCCGTTCTGCTGTTCGGTCAGCAGGATTTCCAGCACGTCCTCTTCGGTCAACGGCTCGAAATACAGGCGATCCGAGGTGTCGTAGTCGGTCGACACGGTTTCGGGGTTGCAGTTGACCATGATGGTTTCATAGCCGGCTTCGCTGAGCGCGAAAGCGGCATGGCAGCAGCAATAGTCGAACTCGATGCCCTGGCCGATACGGTTCGGACCACCGCCGAGAATGACCACCTTCTTGCGGTCAGTCGGCCGGGATTCGTCGTCCACCTTGCCGTTGAACGGCACTTCATAGGTCGAATACATATAGGCGGTGGGTGAGGCGAACTCGGCAGCCGAGGTGTCGATGCGCTTATAGGCAGGGCGTACGGCCAGCGAATGGCGCAGCTTGCGCACATCGACGGCCTTCACATTGGCGAGCTGGGCCAGGCGGGCATCGGAGAAGCCCATGGCCTTGAGCGAGCGCAGATTGGTCGCGTCCTGCGGCAGGCCGAACTGCTTGACCTTGGCTTCGGTGTCGACGATCCCCTTCATCTGCTCAAGGAACCACGGGTCGATCTTGCAGGCGTCGTGAATGTCTTCGAGGCTCATGCCCAGGCGCATGGCTTCAGCCACATGCAGCAGGCGGTCGGGCGTCGGCGTGCCGAGCGCGGCCTTGATGGCATTCTTGTCTTCGCCTTCGCCGAGGCCGGGAATGCCGATCTCGTTGAGGCCGGTCAGCCCGGTTTCGAGCGAGCGCAGCGCCTTCTGCAGCGATTCCTGGAAGGTCCGGCCAATGGCCATGGCTTCGCCGACCGACTTCATCGCCGTGCCCAGGCGGTTGTCGGCGCCGGGGAACTTCTCGAAGGCGAAACGCGGAATCTTGGTGACGACATAGTCGATGGACGGCTCGAAGCTCGCCGGGGTCATGCCGCCGGTGATGTCGTTGTCCAATTCGTCCAGCGTATAGCCGACCGCCAGCCGCGCGGCGACCTTGGCGATAGGGAAGCCGGTGGCCTTGGAGGCAAGCGCCGAGGAGCGCGACACGCGCGGGTTCATCTCGATGACGATCATGCGGCCGTCAGCCGGATTGACCGCGAACTGCACGTTGGAGCCGCCGGTTTCGACGCCGATTTCGCGCAGCACAGCCAAGCTGGCGTCGCGCATGATCTGGTATTCCTTGTCGGTCAGCGTCAGCGCCGGCGCGACAGTAATGGAGTCGCCGGTATGGACGCCCATCGGGTCGATGTTTTCGATCGAGCAGATGATGATGCAGTTGTCGTTCTTGTCGCGGACAACCTCCATCTCATACTCTTTCCAGCCGAGCACGCTTTCCTCGACCAGCACTTCGCCGGTGGGAGAGGCGTCGACGCCGCTCTCGACGATGGCGAGATATTCCTCTCGGTTATAGGCAATGCCGCCGCCGGTGCCGCCCAGGGTAAAGCTGGGGCGAATGATGCAGGGCAGGCCGATCACTTCGAGCGCCTGCAGCGCTTCGATGGTGTTGTGCGCCAGCATGGAGCGGGGCGTTTCCAGCCCGATCTTCTTCATGGCGTCGCGGAACAGCTCGCGGTCTTCGGCCTTGTCGATGGCTTCCGCCGTCGCGCCAATCATCTCGACATTGTACTTCTCGAGAATGCCCATCTTGCGCAGGCTGAGCGCGCAGTTCAGCGCGGTCTGGCCGCCCATGGTTGGCAGCAGCGCGTCGGGGCGCTCTTTCTCGATGATCTTGGCGACCACTTCGGGGGTGATCGGCTCCATATAGGTGGCGTCAGCCAGATCCGGATCGGTCATGATCGTCGCCGGATTGGAGTTGACCAGGATGATGCGGTAGCCCTCTTCCTTGAGCGCCTTGCAGGCCTGGGTGCCCGAGTAATCGAACTCGCATGCCTGCCCGATGATGATCGGACCCGCACCGATGATGAGGATCGATTTAATGTCGGTACGTTTTGGCATGGGGCTCGCTCAACTGTTTTAGACAGAGGGCGACAGGAAGAATCGCCCGGACAGCACCTGTCTCGCAGCAAACCGCACGGCAACTGAGCGCTGCGCGGCGGTGGTAGGTTCAGACATGGTGGTTAGGTGGGCTGTCTAACGGAGATAATTGCGAAAGGAAACCCCCAGCCAAACGCTTCTGCCATGCGTTTGCGTCGGTTGTGGTGGTCCATTGTTCAGCAGATTCGGCACGGGCCTGAAATCTGGCGGTGGAGCCCCGGCGAGTGTATTCTGCCGGCCAGCCCCAAGGAGCAGAGCCATGTGCCGTAACATCAAGCCATTGTTCAATTTTGAACCGCCCGCCACGCGCAACGAGATGCATGACGCGGCGCTGCAGTTCGTGCGCAAGATTTCCGGCTACAACGCGCCTTCCAAGGCCAATGAGCCGGCGTTTTACGCGGCGGTGGAGGACATCGAAACCGTCCTGCGCCGCCTGCTGACCACGCTCGACACCAATGCCCCGCCGCGCGACCGCGAAGAGGTCGCCGCCAAGGCGCGCGAGAAATCGAAGCTGCGGTTTGGCACGGCTTAAGGCGTTTCATTGATGGCATGAAATATCGGCTCTTGCCCTCCCTCCCCCTTGAGGGGAGGGCCGGGGAGGGGGTGGCATTGTGGGCTGCTGAACGACCCCCACCCTCGATCCCTCCCCTCAAGGGGAAGGGAGGCGAAGGACCGTTAGACCTGGCTTCAGCACCGCCTGATTCTATTCTTCAGGCTCGGTGCTGAACAGCAGGGGATAGCCATGCTGGTGGGCGAAGTCGGTGGCCCGCGTGGCTTTTTCCTCGGCGATTTCGCGGGTGAACACCGCCACCACGCAGGCGCCCTTGGTGTGGGCGGTGAGCATGATGGCCTGCGCCTCGGGCACGCGGAACTCCGCCTTCAGCAACCGCACCACGAAGTCGCGCGGGGTGAAGTCGTCATTGAACAGGATGACCTTGTGCAGCGGCGGCCGGGCCGGCTTCAGCACAGTGTCGGTACGATATTTGGTGTTGGTATCAGCCATGCTCGCCTCCGGGGCGAATGGGATTGGCCGGCGGCGGAACAAGGCCGCGCCGCCAGACGTTAGCAAAGCAAGACCGACCCGCTGTGGTCAAGTCATGTTACCGTGCACATCGTCGGCCTGCCCCGCACGGCTCACCAATCAGGAGATCGAGATGGTCAATATTCCGGGCGTCACCCTCAATGATGGCAAGATCATCCCCCAGCTGGGCTTTGGCGTCTGGCAGGTGGCCAATGACGAGGTGACCGTGGCCGTGCGCACCGCCATCGAAGCCGGCTATCGCTCGATCGATACGGCGCAAGGCTATGGCAATGAGGCGGGCGTCGGCAAAGCCATCGCCGAGAGCGGGCTGGGGCGCGAGGAGCTGTTCATCACCTCGAAACTCCGCACCAGCCATCAGGGTTATGACTCGACCATCAAATCCATGATGGAAACGCTGGAGCGGATGGAACTCGACTATCTCGACATGTTCCTCATCCACTGGCCGGTGCCGGCGCATGATCGCTATTGCGAGACCTGGAAGGCCTTTGTGCAATTGCAGAGCGACGGGCATGTCCGCTCCATTGGTGTGTCAAATTTCCTGCCGGAGCATCTGGAGCGCATCATCGCCGACAGCGGCGTGACGCCGGCAGTCAACCAGATCGAACTGCATCCCCAGTTCCAGCAGCGCGACGTGCGCGACCTGCATGCCCGCTACAATATCGCCATCGAAAGCTACAGCCCGCTCGGCAGCGGCAGCGGCTTGCTCGACAATAAGGTGATTGTCGAGATCGCTGCAAAGCACGGCAAGGCGCCGGCTCAGGCTGTCATCCGCTGGCATTTGCAGCAGGGGCTGATCGTCATTCCAAAATCGGTGCATGCCGACCGCATCAAGGCCAATCTGGATGTGTTCGACTTTGCCCTCGACGCCGACGATATGGCCCGCATCGCTGACCTCGACCGTCCCAATGGCAAGACCGGCAGCGACCCGGCGACCAATAACAGCCTCTGGTAGCGGTTAGCGGCGCGGGCTGATCAGCCGGGCCAGGCCGACCACCAGCAGCGCGACAATGGCCGGCGCCAGCGCCAGCCAGGAGCCGCCGGCCAGCAATGCCCCGGTGCCGGCCCACATGATCGAGGCGAAGGCCTCGCACAGGGTGGCGGCGCGCGACGCGACCTGCCGGCGGCGGAACATCGAGCGCTTGGCGACAACACGGAACCACAGCTGGATCGCCGTCGCCGACCCCGCCGAGAGAGCGACACAGAGCGCCGTAATCAGCGCCATTTGCCACGACGACAGCGCCATCAGCAGCAAGAGCGGGGCCAGCACCACGGCAATCACCGTCAGCACGGCCTCGATCTTGGCAATCAGCACATTGCGCGGCGAGACCGGCGCCGTCACCACCAGATCATGGGCGTCCTCGCCGGAAATGGCGAGCCAGGCGAGGCCGCCGGCCAATTGCCCCGCGGCCATCACCAGCACTGGCACCACCACGACAAAGGCCCCGGCATTGTCGCCGAAATTCATCCACAGCAGCAGCGCCGGCGGCACCAGATAGAGGATCTGCATCAGCGTCTGCGACAGCAGCCACGGGTCGCGTTGCAGCAGCCGCCATTCCTTGAGCCGCAACACCTGCCGCTGCGACGCGGCGCGGAACCGGCGGGCCGAGGGCCGGCGCTGGCTGCGGACATGATTGAACCCGGCGGCCGAAATGGCGTGATGACCATAGCTTGACGCCGTGCCGGCAATGGTGACGGCCAGCGCACCGAGACCAATGGCCAGCATGATCGTCAACGCCACCGGCTCCCCCATCGCCGCCCGCGCCGGTAGCCATAACAGGCTGTCGAGAGCGGGCGCGGCGGCGACGATATCGGCCGACTGGAACAGCGCGAAGGGGGACATATTGCCGTAATAGAGGATCGCCGCGGCCTGAATGCCGATGACGAAACCGGCGCCGACAATGCCGGCGACGATCTGCGCAATCAGCCGCGTCTGCTTGGGTCCGACAGAGCGAAACAGGGCGATGGTGATCGCCACGGCGATAGCCGTCGACATTGCTCCGAGCGCTGCCACCACGCCGTAAGCGGCGAGCCATTTCGGGCCATCGAGAATTGCCAGCATATTGATCAGCGGACTGACCAGCAGCCCCGTCAGGGCGATGGTCGATAGCGCGACCGCGCTGGTGCGCACCGCAAATAGCCGCCGCGACGAGGCCGGGGAGGACAGGATCAGATCGAGGTCGGAGCGGGTGTAGTAGACCCGCGTCACCGATTCTAGGGCCTGCGACAACATCACCGTCCAGAACAGCATGCCGCTGCCGCTGAGCAGCACCAGCGTGGCCTTGTCCGGCACGATGCCGTCCCGCACCCAGGGGGCGACGAGCCCAAAAGCCATCAGATTTAGCAGCACCACCACCAGGCCGAGAAAGATCGACAGCCCGATGCCGCGCGCCTTGCGGCCGCCGGTCATCATGGCGACGAATTCGCGCCAGGCCAGGTTCAGCTCGTGGCGGGCAAACCAGGGCAGCGAGGCCGGGGCGAACATCATGCCGCTGCGGCGCCCTGCGCCACCAGATCGAGGAAGATATCTTCAAGGCTCGACTCGCGGCCGATGCGGGTGCGCAATTCGGCCAGCGTCCCCTCGGCAATGAGCCGGCCCTGGCTGATGACGCCGATGCGCTCAGCCATGCGTTCGGCGACTTCGAGAATATGGGTGGTCATGATCACGGTGACGCCGTCGCGCACCTTGCCCAGCAGCACGTCCTTGACCTGCCGCGCCGAGCCGGCATCAAGCCCGGTCAGCGGTTCATCGAGAATGATCAGGCGCGGGTCATGCACCAGCGCCCCGGCCAGCGCCACTTTTTGCAGCATGCCCTTGGAAAAGCCGCCGCACAGCTCGTTGGCATGGGGCCGCAGGCCCAGCCAGTCGATCAGCTCACTGGCCTTGGCCTCGGCGGTGCGCGCATCGATCTGCCAGAGCCCGGCGACGAATTCGAGATATTCCAGCGGCGTCAGCCGGTCATAGACCATCGGCTCGTCCGACACCCAGGCCACCACGCGCTTGGCCGCGATAGGGTCGCGCCGCGCATCGATGCCGAAGATTGAAATCTCCCCCGCGTCGGGCTGCAACAGCCCCGCCACCATACGCAAAATCGTCGTCTTGCCCGCGCCATTGGGCCCGAGCAGCGCATAGAACTCGCCGGCCCGGATGGTCAGATCGAGCGCCGTGACCACCGGCCGGTCAAAACTCTTGCTCAACTGGGTAATGGCGAGGGCAGGGACAGTCATGGCACGCTCCGGCGGAAGAACCGGCCCAGCCTAGGCCGGGGGTGTTTCCCTCGGGTGAACTGGCAGCGTTAAGATTTCGGCACAGTCAGCGCAGCCCCACCGCATCGACCATGCCGGAATTGCACCCGCCGCCCAGCGGGCTCGCCGCTGCCATCAACCCCGCCATATCCTCCGGCCCGCTGATCTCCCCCGTCAGCGCGATGGTCAGCTCGGTGATGATGGTGCGATTACCATCGGTCGCGCAATCCATCTGCACCCGCTCGCCCGCGCCCGGCCCGAACGCCGCGTCAAACGCCTCTCGCACCTGCCGCAGCGTGATCTTGCGGCCGATATTGTCGGCAAACAGCTCCGCCACTGCGGAGCGATTGAGCGCCGTCATCAGCGCCAGCGAGTCGGCGTAGTATTCCTCCGCCGGCGTGCCATAGCAGGAGCCGTGCTTGGTCCATTCATGCCGGTCCAGCCCGGACAAGGTGCCGGGCATCACTTTATCCAGCTCGCGCTGCAGCTGTAGGCTGAGCGGCAAACGCGGCAGGTCGCGCCAGTCGCCATCCTCGCTGGCCCAGCGCTCCGAGGCCGGCACGTCGCAGTAAGCCCGGTCGCGTGGCTGCGGCCACAACCCATGCAGGGTGAAATTGGTCGCTTCAAAACTGTTTGCCCGTTGCGCCCGGCATTCCGGCTGGCGTGGGCTGGTTTCGCAGAACGCCGGCTGCCAGTTCACCGCCAGCACATATTGCGTGCCGCGATAAGCCGGCTTGCTCGCCACCGTTGGCTGACCGCTGCGCTGCCCACATTCAACCGCCACCCAGCGCCGCTCCGGGCTCGCTCCCGGCACAACGATCCACAAATGGCTCGGCTTGGCCCGGTTGCCGGCGAGCAGCGTGTAGCTGGTCCCGGGCTTGGTCTGCACATTGCCCGGATTGGTCTGGCGGTTGATCGATTGAAAAGCCGGGCAGGCCGCGCTGGCGGTAAAATTACCGCTCAGGGGCACTTCGGCACTGGCCGGCAGCGCCGACAGCAGCATCAGGGCGGCGGCCAGTATCCAGCGCATCGGCGCCATCCTTTATCAAAAAAGCAGCGGGGGAGCCGTACCGACTCCCCCGCCACATTGCCACTGTTTTGGCTCAGAGCGCGATGCGGTACAGGCCGAAGCCATCCGCATCACTCTCCCCGGTCGCCTCGATTTTGACCGCCGTCACATCGGCCACATGCTCGGCCGCCTTGGGCCCGGTGGCGAACAGCACGGTGGTGTCCCCGATCGGCGCCAGCGACCAATTGCTGTCGGCGCTCGGGTTGATGGTGCCGTTTTCGACGATGAAGCGCACGATCAGGTCGCGGTTGGTATCGGGACCCTTGAAGATGATGTGATCGGCCCCGGTGCCCGGAAACGATCCGCCGCCACCGGCGCGGTAATTATTGGTGGCGATGACGAATTTGGCCGCCGGATCGATCGGCTTGCCGTCATACATCA
This sequence comes from Devosia sp. A449, assembly GCF_054489375.1. Taxonomy (NCBI): domain Bacteria; kingdom Pseudomonadati; phylum Pseudomonadota; class Alphaproteobacteria; order Hyphomicrobiales; family Devosiaceae; genus Devosia; species Devosia sp. A449. The sequence continues at coordinate 611,416 of NZ_JBTMWU010000003.1, forward strand.
GATCAACGATACGGTTGGCGTCGGGGTTGGTCACCGATTTGCCATCGCTGGCATATTTCGACGGCTGGGTCAGGTCGATCTTGTAGGTCACCCCGTCGATGACGTCGAAATTATACGACGGGAAATCGAGGTTGATCAGCGGCGCGTCGCTGGCGCCCTTTTCTACCTGGTTAAAAATCCCGGCCGAACGCTCCAGCCAGTTCTTGACCTCGGCGCCATTGGCAACCACGGCCTGGATGGTGTTGGGGTAGAGATAGAGGTCAGCCACATTCTTGATGGCCACCGGACCCACCGGCACGTCGGTATAGTAATCCGGGCCGCCGCGACCGCCAGCCTTGAATGGGGCTGCCGCCGACAGGATCGGCAGGCTTTCCCATTCGGTGCCCTTCATCATCTGGGCGATGTACCAGGTCTGCGCCTGGCTGACGATCTGCACCGATGGGTCATCGGCGACGAGAGCGAAATAGGAGTGCAGCGCCGCCGAGGTTTCGCCCACGGCGCGGCGGATATAGTCCAGCGTTTCGTCATGCTCGGCCTGCGCCGCAGCGGTGACTTCGGCGTCGTTTTCCACCAGGGCGCCGACCTTGCCGTCGACGCGCTCGGAAATCGGGCGGGCTTCGGAGGTGTGCGAGACGATGGTCCATTTGCCGTCGGCGTCCTGCTCCAGCAGCAGGTCGATCAGGCCCATATGGCTGCCCCAGAAACCGGCCATCACGGCAGGCTTGCCGCTCAGCGTACCGGCGGTGATGTCGGCGCCTTCGACGCCTTCATAATCGGGGCCGGGGAACACCAGATGCTGGTGCCCGGTGAACACCACGTCAATGCCGTCTACAGCGGCCAGTTGCAGTGAGGCGTTTTCCGCGCCGGTGGTCTGGTCGGCGGTAATGCCGGAATGCGACAGCGCGACGATGAGCTCGGCGCCTTCCTCCAGCATTTTGGGCACATAGGCCTTGGCCGTCTCGACGATATCGCGGGTGTTGACCTTGCCCACCAAATGGGTCGAATCCCAGGTCATGATCTGCGGCGGCAGGAAGCCGATCAGCCCGATCTTGATGGTCTTGGTCGCGCCCGAACCGTCGGTGAGTTCCTTCTCAATGATCAGGTAGGGCTTGATATAGGTGGTGTCGCTCAGCGGATCGGCGGCGAGATCGCCCTTGACCAGATTGGCCGACACGAACGGGAAGGTCGCGCCCGACAGCGCCTTGTCGAGATATTCCAGGCCGTAGTTGAATTCGTGATTGCCCAGCGTGGCGGCTTCATAGCCCAGCGTATTCATCGCGGCGATGATCGGATGGACATTGCCATCGAGGCCCTTTTCATAGGCGATATAGTCGCCCATCGGGTTGCCCTGGATGATGTCGCCATTATCGACCAGCATGGAATTGCCGGCTTCGGCACGGATCGATTCAATGATCGAGGCGGTGCGCGCCAGACCCATCGTGTCGTTGGGGGCGTCGGCATAATAGTCATAGGGGAAAACCGCGACGTGCAAATCGGTGGTTTCCATGATGCGCAGATGCGCCTGATTGGCCTGGGCCAGCGCCGCAAACGGGTGCATGGCGGCCATCGCTCCCACGCTCGCCGAGCCGGCGAGGAAAGTCCGTCGAGATATTTTGGGCAGGAAATTCATTGAGTGTCTCCCTGAGATGTTCATGTCGATGAACGAAGCCGGGGGCGCAGGCTCCCGGGCGTAAGGGCCTGTTCGGCCCGACGGCTGGCGCTCGCTACCCGAGCGCATCAGCTCATGCCGCCAGCAGGTGACGCTGGGATGACGACGGCGACCCCGACGCTATGAAGTTTTGACCGGGCGGTCAATTTATGACGGTGCGATTTGGGAGTGGAGGGGGTGGCATCGCGAACGGAGGCACGTCGTCGGCTTAGCCCTCTCCCATCTCGCCCCACCCACCGGTTTCACCCTCTCCCTTGCGGGGAGGGAGAGCGAGATAGGACTTAGCCCTTGCTAAGTCTGTGATCGAGCCGGGTGGGGGTGCGTGAGCCCCGATGATCGTGGCCAAACCACCCCCACCCTTGATCCCTCCCCGCAAGGGGGAGGGTGTCGACTGCGCGGTCAGCGATTCAGAAAACCAAAACTTATCCCCGCCCCCAATTCCCGTGGCACCCTCTCCCCACCTATCCACGTCAGGCGGAGCTGCGCGAGCCGGCTCGTGGATGGCGGATTGGGGGGACCAGGGTTCGCGCCGGTCCCGGGCTGCGCGGATGGACCGTTCGGGCATGACACTACGGTGGCATGCTGACGGGTTGCGGTCTGCCTTCCGAGAAAAACCCATCGCATCGCGGCGAGGCTTGCTTCGCTTATTAAAAATTACATGAGGCAAGTCTCGCCGCATGCACGCTCCGCAATTACCCGCAGGTCTGATGGCCGTGCGGCGCACAGGCCTGCCTAACGGAACCGATTGCATCGGCATGGCTTGTTGTTACGCTGGGGACAATTCGGAGACTACCATCATGAAATGGCGCGGGCGCGAGCAGAGTTCCAACATCGAAGATCGACGCGGCCAGGGCGGCGGCGGGCTGGGCGGCATGGGCGGGAGCCCGTTTGGCCGTAGCGGCGGCATCCGCATTCCCACGGGCGGCGGATCGCGCGGCGGCATTGGCAGCCTGATCGGCATCGTCGTGGTGCTGGGTCTGGTCTGGATGGTCACCGGCACCAATCCGATCGACATTCTGACCGGCGGCTCAAGCAGCTCCGCCCCATCCTCGGCCAGTTCATCCAGCCGGGCGCCCACCACGGGCGATGAGGCCGAATTGCGCGACTTTGTCGGCGTGGTGATCAAGGAAACCGAGGATTTGTGGACCGAAGTGTTCCAGGCCTCGGGCGGGCAAAACTATCCCGAGCCGACCGTGGTGCTGTTCACCAATGCGGTGAACACCGCTTGCGGCGCGGCCGATTCGAGCACCGGACCGTTTTACTGTCCCGGCGACCAGAAGGTTTACATCGATCTGAGCTTCTACGATCAGCTGCGCGAGCAGTTCGGCGCGCCGGGCGATTTCGCCCAGGCCTATGTGCTGGCGCATGAAGTGGGCCACCACATCCAGAACATCACCGGCGTGCTGCCCGAGTTCAACCAGCGCCGCGCCTCGATGAGCGCGGAACAGGCCAATGCCTATTCGGTACGGGTCGAATTGCAGGCCGATTGCTATGCTGGCGTCTGGGCCAATTATGCCGGCCAGGAAGATTTGCTCGACAATGGCGATATCGAGGAAGCCCTCAACGCCGCCGAGCAGATCGGCGACGACACGCTGCAAAAACGCATGCAGGGCTTTGCCGTGCCCAAGACCTTCAATCACGGCACCTCGGCCCAGCGGAAAACCTGGTTCGAGCGCGGTTATACTTCTGGCAATCCCGGCGATTGTGATACGTTCACGGGCAACGTGTAACGATACAACCGACGGAATAGGCAGTGTTGGGCATTCCTGAGAGCATGATGCCGCATGTGCGGCGCTTCGGTTTTTCCGGCGCCATCGCGCTTGGCGTGGTGGTTGTCATGATCTTCGGCATCAATCCGGTGACGGTGCTCACCGGACAGGTGGCCCAGCCGCTGCCGCACACCACGCTGACCGCGCTCGACGCCATTGCGACGGGCGAGGGCCAGCCTGCCGATCTGGTCGATGCGGTGGGGCGCGAGGCCAATGGCTTTTGGGAACGCGCCTTCCGCAGCGCCGCCGTCTATTACCCGGCGGTGACGCTGACCCAGGTGGCCGATAGCAGCGCGCTGGGCTGCGGTCTGGCTGGCTCGGATATCGGCACTTTATATTGCCCGGAAGACAGCACGATCTATGTCGATATGGCGCGCTATGCCGAACTGGTCGCCGCCTTTCCCGAGCAGGGCCACAAGGCTGAGGGCTATCTGATCGGGCTGGCCTACGGCCATCACGTGCTGGCGGCGCTCGATGCCTATGACGAACTGGACGGACTTGAGCCGGCCCAGCGGAGCATCCTCGAACAACAACTCGGCGCCCGCGCCGCCTGCTATGGTGGCGCCTGGACCAAATGGGCGGGTCTGGAAATGTTGTTCGATGATCCGGCCATCGTGCGAGCGGTCGATTCGGTGGCCACCGGCCACGACGTCACCATTATGCCGTCACGCGCCGTCATCCCACGTGCGCTGACCCCACCCAGCGCCGCCTTCCGCAAACACGGCTTCGACCTCGGCTACGCCATCCCCGCCGCCGGCAGCTGCCGCACCGAGAAAATCGGCGAGCCGATCTAGCGGCGACTTGTCCCCGGGGTTGCTGGGGCGAGTAAGATTGATCGTTGAGGGGGAGAACGCCGAATATCACTGCACCCACCAAAAACGCGGTGTCATCCCGGCCTTGAGCCGGGACCCATCCTGAGATGGATCTACCGGCACGATCGGGGGATGGCCCCCGGCTCAAGGCCGGGTGACATCGTGGGTGGGGAGGTCCTAGCAGACGAAGTCCGGGCGGCTAGCCGCTTACGCCGCAGGCGCTACATATTCCGGGCGCTGCTCCATGCCCTTCTGGGCGCGGACATAGTTGAGGAAGCGCGTGAACAGATAGTGGCTGTCGCCGGGGCCGGGATTGGCCTCGGGATGGTACTGCACGGAGAAGATCGGCTTGCCATCGACCGACAGACCCGCATTGGAGCCGTCGAACAGCGAGATATGGGTCTCGGTGACGCCGGCCGGCAGGCTGTCCTTGTTGACGGCAAAGCCATGGTTCATCGAGGTGATTTCCACCTTGCCGGTGGTCAAATCCTTGACCGGATGGTTGGCGCCGTGATGGCCCTGATGCATCTTGGACGTGGTGGCGCCGAGCGCCAGGCCGAGCAATTGGTGACCGAGGCAGATGCCGAAGATCGGCTTGCCGGTTTCGATCAGCGTCTTGATCGCGGGCACGGCATATTTGCCGGTCGCTTCCGGATCGCCGGGGCCGTTGGACAGGAACACGCCATCGGGATTATGCGCCAGCACGTCGGCGGCGGTCGCCGTGGCCGGCAGCACCGTTACCCGAGCGCCCTGATCGGCGAGGCAGCGCAGGATGTTGCGCTTGGCGCCGAAGTCGATGGCGACGACGTGGAAATCGGGCTTTTCGAGCGTGCCGTAGCCCTTGTCCCATTCCCAGCCGGTCTGGTCCCAGTGATAGGTCTGCGCCGTGGTGACTTCCTTGGCGAGGTCGAGCCCGACCAGGCCCGGGAAAGCCTTGAGCTCCCCCATGATCGAGGGCTCATCGAAATACCCGTCCGGCGCGTGGGCGATGACGCCATTGGGCATGCCGTGTTCGCGGATCAGGGCGGTCAGGGCGCGCGTGTCGATGCCGGTGATGCCGATGATGTTACGCTTCTTGAGCCAGGCATCGAGCTTTTCGGTGGCGCGGTAGTTCGACGGATTGGTGATGTCGGCCTTGAGCACGACGCCGCGGACGCCGGACAGAGCAGCCATATTGACCGTCTCGATGTCCTCGTCATTGGTGCCGACATTGCCGATATGGGGGAAGGTGAAGGTGATGATCTGGCCCGCATAGGACGGATCGGTCAGCACTTCCTGATAACCGGTCATGGCGGTGTTGAAGCATACCTCGCCAGCGGCATGGCCAATGGCGCCGATGCCGCGGCCTTCCAGTCGCGTTCCGTCTGCAAGGATCAGAAGTGCGGTCGCGGGGGATTGCTGCCAGCCGGTCACGGTGGGCCTCCAAGGGTTTGGCAATGTCGATTGAGGCCTCGTATTAGAAGCCTGAACGCGGCAGCGCAAGTGGCGCGACCGCCTATTTATGCCTATATGGGGCCATCAAAATGCATAGCAAGAGGACCAGAACCCATGCGCGAACAGTTCACTGAGGGCCTCAAGACCGCGCTCAAGGCCCGGGATCAGCGCCGTACGGCAACGCTGCGGGCCATCACGGCAGCGATTCAGGACAAGGATATCGCCATCCGCACCGAGGATCGCGGGCCGGCGACCAATGAGGAAATCCTGACCATTATCCAGAAGATGGTCAAGCAGCGCGAGGAGAGCTTTGCCATCTATGCGCAGGCCGGCCGTGCTGACCTGGCGACAGTGGAAAAGGAGGAAATCGACATCCTCAATGAGTTCCTGCCCAAGGGGCTGACGGAAGAGGAAGTCGATGCGGCCATCAAGGCAGCCATTGTCAGCAGTGGTGCCGATGGCGCCAAGGATATGGGCAAGGTGATCGCCCAGCTCAAAATCGACTATCCCGGCCGAATCGATTTCGGCAAGGCCAGTGGCAAGGTGCGCGCGGCGCTGGCGGGCTAGAGGTTTACGCTACCAGCCGAACGGCATGGACACGGTTGCGGCCGGCGCGCTTGGCTTTGTAGAGGGCGCTGTCGGCACGACCGAGCAACTGCTCGAACTTCTCGCCTTCGTCGCCACTGATGGCGATGCCGGCACTGACGGTGGCCTGCACCGGTCCTGTTGGCGAGGGGACGGCGCTGCGCTCGAAGCTGTCGCGGATCTGTTCGGCCACGATGGCGGCCGAGCGGGATGATATCCGTCCGAACACGATGCAGAATTCTTCGCCGCCCAGCCGCGCAGCGATATCGTCGGGGCCGATGTTGGCCTCAACGATGCGCGCGAAGAGCTCCAGCACCTGATCGCCGATGGCGTGGCCAAGCCGATCATTGATGGCTTTGAAGTGGTCGAGGTCGATCATGATGATGGCGACGCCCGGTTCCACCGTCTTGCCGGATAGGGAATCGAACAAGGCTCGCCGATTGAGCATGCCGGTCAGTTGGTCGGTCATGGCCTGACGGCGATGATGGCGGGCAACGCGGAACTGGTTGAGGGTCACCGACAGGGCGCCGAATCCGGTCAGCCCGATAATGGCGGCAATGGCGTTGAAGTCCTCCGCCCAATTCTGCGGCAGGGCGGTCAGCACGAAATCCCCATCGAGCAAAAGCACGACGCCGCACAAGGCGAAGGAGACCGCCACCACGAAGTAGAGCGCCGCATTGGCGATCAGCGGCAAGGGGGCCTCCGCGCGTCCGGCCCAGTAATGCCGGCTCGCCATCAGGGTCAAAACGGCAATGCCGAAATTGGCGAGGCTGGTGCCAACGCCGGAATAGCCCAGGGCGAAAGCCAGGGCGATGGCGCCGGTGAAGCTGCCCCAGACCCCAAACGCTGTCGGCAGGGAGACCGTGCCGAGATGGAACTGATGCGCACCCACGTAAATCGCGGTAAAGCCGCTGACCAGCAGCACAAAGGCGCCAAGCTGCAGCATTGAATCATAGGGCGCGCCGGGGACGCTGAACAGCACGACGCCGAGCACGACCAGGCCCATGCCGACGGCCCAGCTGAGCAAATAGGTGTCGCCACGCGCCCCGATCCAGCTGACCAGCAGCGTCATCGTCAGCGCCGTGCTGGAAAAGCCGATCGCTGTCAGCAGTGAGATCTGGTCTAAAAGCATCATCGCATCCGCACGGAGCTGTCCCGCAGATTTGCGGAATCATCTCTTGGGGGAGCTTTAGCAAAGCCTGACCCGATCACGCCCTGATGACGTGCGTTGTGGTGAGCAGAGTCTTAGCGCAGTGTTATTCCGCCGTGTTAGCAACCGGGGCTGGCGGCAGCAATCCCTGGCGATTCTCCCATATCAGGGAGGTGACGGCGATCGCTGCAGCCACACAGAGCGCCACGGCGCCGATCAGCGGCAGGTTGCGATAGCCAAAGCCGGCTTCGAGCAGGCTGGCGCCCAGCACGGCGCCGATGGCAATGCCGATATTGAAGCCGGTCGGGATCAGTGCCGAGGCCAGATTGGGGGCATCGCTGGCCCAGGCCAGTACGCGCGACTGCACCGGCGAGCCGAAGGCGAAATTGACCCCGCCCCAGAGCACCACGGCGACGGCCATGAGCAGCGGATCGGGGCTGACGACATAGAGCAGGACAAAGGCCAGCGCCTGCAGGCACAGGATGACGATCAGGGAGGGCATCAGCTTCCAGTCCGCCAGTCGCCCGCCGATGAACACGCCGATGGTCGAGCCAATGCCATAAAGCAGCAAAATCCACGGCAGGATGCCAACCGACAGCCCGGTCACCTCAAGCAGCAGCGGCGCAATATAGGTGAAGAGGCTATACTGGCCGATCATCACCAGGACGACGATGGCCAGCGAGGTGACGATCTGTTGACGGCCCAGCGCCTTGAACTCGCGCAGGAGGCTGCCGCTGGTGCTGGCTTCGCCGGTGCGGGCGGGCAGGAACAGCGCAATGCCAAGCGTGGCGATGAGGCCGAGCGCTCCGACGGCCCAGAAGGTGGCGCGCCAGCCCAGCGCAGTGCCGATCGCCGTGCCGGCAGGGACACCGAGAATATTGGAGACGGTAAGACCCGACAGGATCAGCGCCACGGCAAAGCCGCGCCGGTCGGCCGGCACCAGATTGACTGCGACGATGGCGGCGATGCCGAAATAGGTGCCGTGGACCACCGAAACCAGAACGCGCGCCAGCATCAGCAGTTCGAAATTGGGCGCCAGGGCGCACAGCGCCTGACCGATGGTGAAGCTGCCCGCGAGCAGCAGGATCAGCGTCTTGCGTGACATCTTCTTGGTCGCCACCGCCAGCAGCGGCCCGCCAATAGCGATGCCGATGGCATAACCCGTAACCAGATAGCCAGCGATCGGGATGGTCACGCCCAGTCCGGTGGCCACATCGGGCAACACGCCGGCGATGACGAATTCAGCGGTGCCGAACGCGAAGGCGGCAAGAAACAGGGCGATGAGGGGAAGCGACATGATCAATCCGCCAGAGGCGGGCCTTCAATTAAAGCAGCCTCAAACCACGGACAGGCACTGGCTGCAATCAACAATATGCCGTCGCCGCTTTAGATAATCTCCATTGGCAGTGGCTTTGGCCTCGCCGCCAACTGCGCTACACTTCTCGCGGGGTAGCGCGGCGAGTCCGCATAATGGAGGCAATAATGGCGGTTTCGGCTGAGACGAAGAAGCGGTTTGCGCTGGCGACGGCGCTGCGGGGCGTATTGATGTTGCTGGCGGGTCTTTACGCCATCATCTGGCCGGGCGAAGCACTCACCGTGATGGTGCTGGCCGGTGGTATTCTGCTGGCCATCGACGGGGTTCTGGGGCTGTGGAGCCTGACCTTTGGTGGCGGCAAAAGCGGCAATTACTGGTTTGACGTCGTCGGCAACGCTCTGTCGCTGATGCTGGGTATCCTGATCCTGATCAGCCCGCTGCTGGCGACCATCTTCACCGTCACCTTCATGGCCAGCCTGGTCGGTATCGCGGCGCTGGTCGTGGGCATCATGCAGATCGTGGTGATCGTCCGCGAGCGCGAGCATTATGCCCGCATCTGGCCGGTGGTGCTGTCCGGTGTCTCTTACATCCTGCTTGGCCTAGTGTTCCTGTTCTTTCCGCTGATTGCCAGCGCCACGGCGGTGATCTTCGGCGGTGTGCTGCTGGTGATCTTTGCCTTTGGCCTGTTCGGCTGGGCGTGGCGGCTCTATCAGCGCAGCAAGGCGGCGTGAGGCTGTGAACAACAGGGATAAGTGCGGGCGTGGGGTGACTTGGGGCCGCTGAATGCCTAGGTACCTAGCATGCGCTTTTCCGACCAGTTCCTCGACGAAATCCGTCAACGCCTGCCAATCACGCAGGTGGTGGGCGAGCATGTGCTGTGGGACAAGCGCAAGAGCCAGCCGGCCAAGGGCGATATGTGGGCCTGCTGCCCGTTCCATGGCGAAAAAAGCCCCAGCTTCCACGCCGATGACCGGCGTGGCATCTATCACTGCTTCGGTTGCGGGGTGTCGGGAGACCACTTCAAGTTCCTGATCGAAAAGGCCGGGATGAGCTTTCCCGAGGCGGTGGAAAAGCTTGCGAGCATGGCCGGCGTGCCGATGCCGGCCCGCGACGAACGACAGGAAAAGCGCGAGGCGGAGCGCAAGAGCCTGATCGACGTCATGGAGCTGGCGACGAAATATTTCGAGGCGGCGCTGCAGCACAATATCGGGGCGCGGGCGCGGGGTTATCTGCTGGAGCGCGGGGTTTCCTCGCAAAGCCAGACACGGTTCCGCATCGGCTTTGCCCCGGAGAGCCGCAATGGCCTCAAGGAGCATCTGGCGCAGAACGGCGTCTCGGCACAGGACATGATCGATACCGGGCTGGTCGCCAGCCGCGATGGAGATGCCCTGACCTATGACCGGTTCCGCAATCGCGTGATGTTCCCGATCACCGATTTTCGCGGGCGGGTCATCGCTTTTGGTGGGCGCGCCATGTCGGCTGACGTGCCGGCCAAATATCTCAACTCGCCCGAGACCGAGCTCTTTCACAAGCGGCAGACGCTGTATAACGGTCAGACCGCAAGGCAAGCGGCGCGCGACGGCAGCACTGTCATCGTGGTGGAAGGCTATCTCGACGTTATCGCAGCAGTAGCCGCTGGCTTTGAGGGCACAGTCGCACCGTTAGGCACCGCTCTAACCGAAGAGCATCTGCAACTGTTGTGGCGCATGTCGCCCGATCCGGTGTTGTGTTTCGACGGCGATAAGGCCGGTCTCAAGGCCGCCGAGCGGACGGCTGATATCGTCGTGCCGCATCTCAAGCCCGGTTTTACCGTACGAATCGCCACTCTTCCCGAGGGGCAGGACCCCGACGATCTGATCAAGGCGCAGGGGCGGGGCGCTTTCGCCGATGTTATCGACCGGGCCCGCAGCTTGTCGGACGTGATCTGGAGCATGGAAACCGGCGGGCTGGTACCGGAAACTCCCGAGGCCCGGGCGGCCTTGCAGCATCGGCTGCGCGAGCGTTCCAACACCATTCAGGATAGCTCGGTGCGGTTTCACTACGCGCAGGCGTTCGATGAGAAACTGCGCGCCTTCTTTGCGCCGGTGCGGCAGAACCGCTTCGAACCGCGTGGCGGTCAGCAGCGCTATGGGCAGAGCGGCGCCTATGGCTACCCGGCTCGGGGCACGCCGCGGCTGGTGGTTTCCGACACGCTGCGCAATTCGCGCCTGCTCAAACCAGGCTCGGTGGCCGAGGCGACGCCGCGCGAAGCAACCATCATTCTGACGCTGGTCAATCATCCGGCGCTGGTGGAAGACAAGTTCGAGGTGCTGGCGGCGATCGATTTCGACACGGTGATTGCGCAAAAAGTGATGACCGAAATTTTGAGTCTCGCCGTGCGCCATCACGATATCTCGTCCGACGACCTCAAAGCGGCGCTTGGCGTGCGTGGCCACGGCCCAACGCTGGACAAAATGAGCGACGTGCTGACCCGCCAGGGCGTGTGGCAGATGGCCTCAGAGATCGCTCTGGTCGATGCTGAGACCGGATTGAGTCACGCCTTGGCCTTGCATAACAAGAAAGTTCAGCTAAATAGGGAACTCAAGGCAGCCGAAGCGGCGCTGGGCGAAGACCCGAGCGAAGAAACCTTTGAAAGGCTGCGAGACATCAAGAACCAGATTACCACTGTCGATGGCACAGAGGCATTGATCGAAGGATTTGGTTCGTTATCGGGACGCGCGACACGCAGTTTTTAGGGGCAGCTCTAAAAATTAGCGAGTACGCGCGATTTTGCATGTGGCGAGATGTGCAGCAATCCTGGGGCGAACCTGGTCGCATTTTCAGGCGTTAACGTCTGAGTGACCAAACCTTTACCTTGCCTTGAGGTGTCACCACTTAAAGCCTTACCCGGACCCGAGCGCACGGGTACCGACGGAGTACCAGATGGCCACGAAGGCAGCACCCAAGACGACTAAGGAAACCGAGAAGCCGGAAGCCGGCGCCCCCGAGGCGACGAATGATTCCCCGCTGCTCGACCTTTCCGATGCCGCTGTAAAGAAGCTCATCAAGGTCGCCAAGAAGCGCGGCTACGTGACTTATGAAGAGCTGAACGCGGTCATGCCGTCGGACGAAGTGTCGTCCGAGCAGATCGAAGATTTCATGTCCATGTTCTCGGATATGGGCATCAACGTCGTCGACGAAGACGAGGTCGAAGAGACCGAAGTCGAGAAGGACGAGGAAGATCAGGGCCAGGAGGTCGCTCCGGCCACCGGCACTGCCGTTTCCACCACCTCCAATACCAAGGCCGGCGCTGACCGCACCGATGACCCGGTGCGCATGTATCTGCGCGAAATGGGTTCGGTCGAGCTGCTGAGCCGCGAAGGCGAAATCGCCATCGCCAAGCGCATCGAGGCCGGTCGCGAGACCATGATCGAAGGGCTATGCGAAAGCCCGCTGACCTTCCAGGCCATCATCATCTGGCGCGACCAGCTGGCGGCAGGCGAAATCCTGCTGCGCGACATTATCGATCTCGAAGCCACCTATGCTGGTCCCGACGCCAAGCAGGCGGCGCCGAACCCGGAACTGGTGAACCTCAACGCCGCGCCCAAGCCGGACGCAGTCGCTGAAAAGCCCAAGACGGCCGCGCCCAAGAGTGCCGCGGGCGAGGACGAATACGTGCCCGAGGAGCCGCAGGCTCCCCAGGACCCGGCCCCCGATGATGACGATGACGAGTTCGAAAACGCGCTGTCGCTGTCGGCGATGGAAGCCGAGCTCAAGCCGCAGGTCGTGGAAACCTTTGATCGCATCGCCGAAGCCTATGGCAAGATGCGCGAGCTGCAGGACAAGCACGCCGAGGATCGTACTGCCTCGGTGTCCGATGCCGACCGCAAGAAGATCGACGCGTTCCGTGGCGAAGTGATTGCCGACGTCAAGTCGCTGTCGCTCAATAACGGTCGTATCGAAAATCTCGTCGAGCAGCTTTACGACATCAACAAGCGTCTGGTGAAGCTGGAAGGGCGCCTGCTGCGTCTGGCCGAGAGCTATGGCGTCAAGCGCGAGAAGTTCCTTGAAAGCTACTATGGCCAGGAAGTGAACCCGGCTTGGGAAGCTGGCCTTGCCAGCTTTGACGGCAAGGGCTGGGCGGAATTCGCCAAGCGCGAAGTCGATACCATCCGTGAGATCCGTGGTGACGTGGCGACGCTGGCGACTGAAGCCGGCCTCAATATCGGCGAATATCGCCGCATCGTGCACAAGGTGCAGAAGGGCGAGCGCGAAGCTGCGATCGCCAAGAAGGAAATGGTCGAGGCCAATCTGCGTCTCGTGATTTCCATCGCCAAGAAATATACCAACCGTGGCTTGCAGTTCCTCGATCTGATCCAGGAAGGCAATATCGGCCTGATGAAGGCCGTGGATAAGTTCGAATATCGCCGCGGCTACAAGTTCTCGACCTACGCCACCTGGTGGATTCGTCAGGCGATCACCCGCTCGATCGCTGACCAGGCGCGCACCATTCGTATTCCGGTGCATATGATCGAGACGATCAACAAGATCGTTCGTACGTCGCGCCAGATGCTGCACGAAATCGGCCGCGAGCCGACCCCCGAGGAACTCAGCGAAAAGCTGCAGATGCCTTTGGACAAGGTGCGCAAGGTGCTCAAGATCGCCAAGGAGCCGATCTCGCTCGAAACGCCGATCGGCGACGAGGAAGACTCCAACCTGGGCGATTTCATTCAGGACGTGAATGCGATCCAGCCGATCGATGCGGCGATCCAGTCCAACCTGCGCGAGACCACCACCCGCGTGCTGGCGTCGCTGACGCCGCGCGAGGAACGTGTGCTGCGCATGCGCTTCGGCATCGGAATGAACACCGACCATACGCTCGAAGAGGTGGGTCAGCAGTTCTCGGTGACCCGCGAGCGTATTCGTCAGATCGAGGCCAAGGCGCTGCGCAAGCTCAAGCACCCGAGCCGCAGCCGCAAGCTGCGCAGCTTCCTCGACAACTAGGTCTTTAAACCGGGCCATCCCCGCGAAAGCGGGGATCTCCATATCTGGGGCGGCTCACGAATACGGGATATCCCGGGGAATGTTCAGACGATGACGGCAGTCCCCGCCCGCCTCAAACTCACCAGCATCCGGGCCATCGTCCCGTTCAAGCTGGTGGTGACGTTTTCCGATGGTTCGTCCGGCACATTCGATGCCGCGCCGATGATCGGGGAGCGGGGTGAGGGAACGGAACCATTGCGGGACCGGCGCTTCTTTGGCACGGTCGAACTGAAAAATGGCGTGCCGACCTGGCCGAACCACTTTGATGTCTCGCCGGATTGGCTGCGCGAGGAAATGGAAAAACGCGGCGTATTGCAATTGCCGCTACCGGTCCGCCGCAGGCGCTAACCGCGACGAAAGAGGAGACGAACCATGTCGTTTTGGAAGAACCTGTTCGGTGGTGGAGCATCGAGCCAGGAGCCGGCCGGCGACAAGGTGTTCGGCGAAGAAAGCTACAAGGGCTTTCTCATCAAGGCGATCGAGATGAAAGTCGGCAGCGAGCTACAGCTGGCCGGGATCATTGAAAAGGACATCGGCGGCGAGCTGAAGACCTATCGCTTCGTCCGCGCCGACCGCATGAGTTCACGCGACGACCTGCATGTCCTGGCCATCGCCAAGGGACGGCAGATCATTGATGAGCAGGGCGAAGCGATCTTCCGCTAGCCGCGACCAACCCATTTTTTTGACATTACCGGCGCTCGCGGCCCCAATAAGGGTCCTGCGAGGCCGTATTGTCGCATTTAGGAGTAAGACCCATGGCCAGAAAGCCAACCGCCCGCAGTGAATTCGTGATGTTCGACATCATCTATGAAGACGGCAGCCAGCGTTCCAACCGCAAGGTGGATGCCAGCCTGCTGGGTGGTCTTGACGGCGACGAGCCGGCCCGCACCGCCATCATGGACCAGGACCGCGCCATTTCGGAAAAGTCCGGCCTGCCGCCGTTGCAGATCAAGTCGATCCATCGCTCGGGCAAATAGGCCGCACAGGTCTAGCCGGCCAGCGCCTTGTCGACTGCCGGCTTGACCACGGTGCCGTAGAGTTCAATCGCCTGCATCACCTTGGCGTGCGGCAGTGTGCCGACGCTGAGCTGCAGGCCAAAGCGATCGTGTTTGAACCATTCGTGCTGCATCAGGATCTTGTCGATGATTTCCTGCGGCGACCCCATGAAATAGGCACCCTGCGGGGTGGCCCCGGCGTCGAATTGGGCGCGGTTGGTCGGCGACCAGCCGCGTTCCTTGCCGATACGGTCCATGGCAGCGCTGTGGGCCGGGTAGGCGATGTCGCGGGCGTCCTGGCTGTCGGCGGCGATGAAGCCGTGCGAGCTGATGCCGACTGGCGTGGTGAGCGGCCGGCCCACTTTCTCTAGCGTATCCCGATAAAACTGCACCAGCGGCGCGAACTGCTTGGGCTGGCCGCCAATGATGGCGATCATCAGCGGCAGGCCGTAATAGGCCGCACGGGCCACTGAATTGGGGGTGCCGCCGACGGCGATCCAGACCGGCAGGGGGTGCTGCACCGGCTGGGGATAGATCTCGATGCCGGGAATGGGCTTGGTGTTGGCGCTGCCCGGCCAGGCGACCTTGCCGCCCTCGCGGATCTTGAGCAGCATTTCGAGCTTTTCCTCGAAAAGGGTGTCGTAGTCCTCAAGATCGTAGCCGAAGAGCGGGAAGCTCTCGATGAAGGAGCCGCGACCGGCCATGATTTCGGCGCGGCCATTGCTGAGCAGGTCGAGCGTGGCGAATTGCTGCCAGACGCGGATCGGATCTTCCGAACTCAGCACGGTGACGGCGGTCGACAGGCGAATGGATTTGGTGCGCGCGGCGGCGGCGGCCAGAATGGTCACCGGCGCGGAGGCGACGTAATCGGGGCGGTGATGCTCACCCAGGCCGAAGAAGCTGAGGCCGAGCTGATCGGCCAGCTCGATTTCTTCGAGCAGGTCCTTGAGCCGTTCGGCGGGGCTTTGCAGCGCATTGCCGTTCAGCGCATCCGGGGTGTTTTCGGCAAACGAATATAGTCCGAGTTCCATCGGGGTGACTCCTGGTTGGGCCACAGATGGCTTGCCGATGCGGCGCAATCAAGAACGCACACCGGTGTAACCGCGCGTCCGGGGACGCGCGGTTGGTAGCAATCAGACGTTGCTGCCCGATGGGGTATAGGCGAATGGCGAAACGGGCGCCGGCGCCGGCTCGGGGGCTTTTTCGCCGGCAGCCTTGTGGATTTCGGCGACCAGAGCGGGGGCGAGCTTGAGCTTGCTGGCCAGCGCATCGAGATAGGCCCGCTCCGAGGCGGTATCGGCAGTGATGGCCACCAGGGACGCTGCGTAAATTTCGGTGGCGTGTTCAGGCGTATCGGCGCGGGCGACCACGGCGTTGATGTCGAGCGGGGTGGAGAGTTCGTCGAATACCCAGGCCTTTTCCTCGGGGGAGAGGCTCATGGTTTCCAGCTTGCCGAAGATGGCTTCCTTTTCGTCGGCGTCGATGCGGCCATCGGCCTTGGCGGCGGCAATCATGGCGCGCACCAGGGTCTTGCCCAGCTCTTCCTGGCCACGCGCGTCGCCGGCGGCGGGAATGAAGGCATCCTGCCCGTGGTCGGTAGCTGGAGCGCCCTGCTGGGTGCGCTGATAGTTCTGCCAGGCACTATAGGCGAGGCCACCCACGGCGGCGACAGCGCCGAGCTTGGCGGCATTGCCGGCCAGCTTGCCCAAGCCGCCACCGCTGAGCAGCATGCCGGCCGCCAATCCGGCAGCGCCGGTCATAGCGGTGCGCTTGGCATTGGGGTCGTTCTGGAGGGCTTTGACGATCTGGTCGATATTGAACATGGAGGTTCCCTGCTTTGTTGTCCGCAAATGGGGATGCCGTGAGGCCGGCGCAAGGCGGAACAGTAGACAAAAGTAAGACCCCGGTGGGGCGACCGGGGTCTCTTTCAGGACGGCATCAGAGGGAGGGCTGATGCGCCCCGGGAGATGTAACCGTCGTGGTTAGACGGCGGGTACGGCAGGTTCCGCAGCAGGCTCAGCGGCCGGGGCGGGCGTCGTGGCCGGAGGCGCTTCAACGGCGGGGGCCGGCGTTGCCGGGGCAGCATCAATCGCCGGAGCCTGGGTCATCGGGGCGGCGTCAGGGACCGCCGGGGTTTCAGTCATCGGGGCCGGGGTAGGGCTGGCGGGCGATTCAATCGCCGGAGTGCCGGTCGCCGGGGTCGACGGGCCAGAGTTGGCCGAGAAAACCAGATATCCAATGGCCAGCAAGGCCAGGACGACGATGATGCCAACAAACCAGCCCGTGCCATTGCTTTCGCGGGTGTACACAGTCCGGTTGGTATCATTCGTATAAACGGGATCGCGTTCAGGGATAGCCATGATTTCGCTCCTTTGTTTCACCGTATGACAAAGAAACGCGGGCTTTTTGTTTTCGTTCCCAATTACGTGATCACGACATGCGCCATGGGTCGCTGGCCGATTTTTGCTGACTGTTCAAGGAATTAGAGCGCAGTTTTCGCCTGCGTTGGGGCAAAACAGCGGCTAAAAACCAAGGTTTTTTCTGTCTTTTTGGTCGCTGGACAGCAAAAGGCCGGGCGCTGGGCCCGGCCTTTCATCGTTGAGTTGGTCTGCCGGCGTCAGTTGCTGGCGACGGTGATCAGCGGCGTGATGCGGCGGATGGTGACGCGACGGTTTTCGCGTTCTGCCGCTTCGGTGCGGATCTTGAGGTAGCGTTCGCCATAGCCCTGGGTCGCCAGGTTTTCCGGCGGCACGCCATAGAAGTCGCTCAGGATGCGCGCCACGGTGGCGGCGCGTAGGTCCGACAGGCCCAGATTGGAGATTTCCGAGCCCACAGCATCGGTGTGGCCTTCGATGAGGAAGGTTTCACCGGGGTTGTTGGCCAGCAGGGCCAGCATGGCGTTGGCGACGCTGGACAGCGCTCCGACCTGGTCGCGGCCGATGGTGGCTGCGGCAGTATCGAAGGTCAGGCCGCCGACTTCGAGCTTGCGCACGCTGTCGCGGACACGGGACGAACGCTTCACCTCGTCGATCGAATAGAGGCGGGCAACCTGCTCAACCGGCGGCTGGGCGAAGAAGACTTCCACTTCGTTCTCGTCGGCGAATTTGGCGTCGAGAACGTAATCCCGAACCGGGATATTCAGGCGTAGCGGCGGCAGGTCTTGGCCCGGGTCACGCCAAGTGTTCAGGTCGTTGTCGTAGCGGTCGTCGAAATAGGCCAGCACATATTCACGGCCTGCCGGGTCGATACGCGAACGGCGCAGGATATCGCCGTTGCGATTGCGGACGGTCACGATCTGGCTGCCATCCGGGCGGCTGATGGTTTCACGCACCCGGCCATTGCTCAGATTTTCGTAGAAGATCTCGTCCTGCTGCGGATTGTAGAACCGGTCGGTATCCTGACCGATCGAGTTGACGATCAACTGCGTGCCAACCTGCATGATGACCTGGGTGATCGCTTCGCCCGTGGTCAGCGCCTGCACATTATTTTGCTGCACATTGACGTTGTTCTGCTGCACGTTCACGTCGACATTGGTGACCGAATTGTCGACCGTGTTGTTCTGGGTGTTGTTGGTCGTATTGTTGGTGACGTTGTTCGTCGTGCTATTGTTGACGACATTGTTGTTGACCACGGTCTGGTTGATGATCGTGACATTCTGCGGCAGTTGCTGGGGCGCTTCCTGCTGCTGGATCACCAGTTCAGCTGGGGTGATGGCCGTGCCCTGTTCTTCCACCACCGAGATCATCGGCTCGGCCTTGAGGTCCTGAATGGACTGGGCCTGGGCGGACTGGTCGTCAACCGGGGGCGGGGCCAGGGGCGTGGTGTCGACCGGCTGCGCAGGCTGCTCGGCGGCGCCTGGGGCGGCCACTTCAGCATCCTTGGCACTGTCGAGTACTGGTGCAACCTGGTCTGCGGTGATGCCGGGCGGCAGCTCTTCAATGGCTTCAGCCGGGGCATCCACCACCACTTCAGCCGGGGCATCTACCACAGGCTGATCGGCCGGCGGGGGCGCTACGGGTTCAGCAGCGGGCGGCGCGACGGGCGCAGCCGGTTCGGGCAGGCTCGGTACGGTGGGCAGGCTCAGGCCATAGGTGGCCAGGCAGGCATTGATGTCGTTCTGGCCGATAGCGGCGCAGAGATTGGTAATCTCCTGCTGGGCGGCGTCCATCTTGGCCCGTGCAGCGGCGGCATCGCCACCGGAGAGCAGTTCGGCGACGGCGTCATTATAGAGATTGACCTGTTCCTGCAGGGCCGGCGCGATATCGGTCTGCGCTGCGGGTGCCTCGGGCACAGGCACTGGTGCCGGCGCGACCTGCTCCGGCGCGGGGGCAGGGGCGACCTCAACGGGAGCGGCAGGCTCGGCAGGAGCGGCAGGAGCCTCAACGGGGGCTTGAGCAGCAGCAGCGGCGGCAGCCTCTGCGGCAGCTTTGGCTTCAGCGGCCTGTGCGTCGGCGGCTGCCTGCGCGTCGGCTGCAGCCTGAGCATCGGCGGCTGCCTGTGCGTCAGCTGCTGCCTGGGCATCGGCAGCGGCTTGCGCCTCTGCGTCGGCGGCAGCCTTGGCTTCAGCTGCCTGTGCGTCTGCGGCCGCCTGAGCGTCGGCTGCGGCCTGTGCGTCAGCTGCTGCCTGTGCATCAGCCGCGGCTTGGGCCTGTGCGTCTGCGGCAGCTTTGGCTTCAGCGGCCGCCTGAGCTTCAGCTGCGGCCTGTGCGTCAACCTGCGGGTCGACGGGCGCGGCAGCGGGAGCTGCGCCGCTCGACAGCGCAGCGACACACTCGTCGATGCTGGAATAGCCGTTGACGATGCAAAGTTCGGTCAGAGTGCCTTGTGCGGCTTCGAGCGCGGCTGCGTCACCGGACGCCTGGGCGGCTGCATAGGCCTGATAGGCAGCGACGAGATCGCCATCCTGCGCACGCACGGTCAGGGGCATCAGGGCCATGAGGCCGATGCTGGTGCCGGTCAGGAGCCAGTTTCTAAGGCGCATTGTTCTTTTCCTTTATGTCGATTGACACTTGAGCCCAGCATCGCGAGGCCAGCCTGAACGCAAACTGAATGGATCGGCCAGCCGCCGTGGCAATGCAATTACCCCGTAAGCCCCGAAACGCCTGGGGTATGCGATGGTTCCGCTTCGGGCGCTGCAGACCGTGACGTCCCGATCATGGCGCCAATACGGCGAAGTGGACGGATCGGGGCGGTGTAGCGCTGGTGAGGCGCAGACGATCATGGTACGGCCAAAGGATGCAACAGGCGGTCGATACGCTCACCATTCCGACGCAAGGGCCGGGGCTCTATGAGTTCACCGACGCTCTGCGCCGGTTCGTGACCGATGCCGACGTGGCGACCGGGCTGATAACGGCCTTTGTGCGCCACACCTCGTGCTCGCTGTTGATCCAGGAAAATGCCGACGCGGACGTGAAAATCGATCTGGACGGCTTTTTCAAGCGGCTCGTGCCGGAGGGTATGGACTGGCTGGTCCACACCACCGAGGGACCGGACGATATGCCAGCGCATATCAAGGCGGCGTTGACGCAGACTTCCATCGGCATACCGGTGGTTGAGGGGCAGCCGGTGTTTGGCATCTGGCAGGGGATTTATCTTTTCGAGCACCGCCGTCGCCCGCATGGGCGCGAGGTGGTGCTGCATCTTATCGGAGATCGTTGATGGATTTGACGGCGATGCTGGCCTATTGGCCCTTCGTGCTGGGGCTGATGGCGACGGGAGTGGTGTCGGGCATCGCTGCCGGACTGCTGGGCATCGGGGGCGGGGCGATCATCGTGCCGGCGCTGAGCACGGCGCTGCTGCTGCTCGGCTATGACAGCGATGTGGTGCAGCATGTGGCGGTGGGCACCTCGCTCGCCATCATCATCCCCACCGGCATCATGAGTGCCCGGGCGCATTACAAGCGCGGCGCGCTGGACCTCAAGGTGCTGCGGTTATGGACGCCGTTCATCGTCGCCGGGACCTTTATCGGCGGGCTGATGGCCGGATATTTTTCCGGCGACGTGCTACGCATCGTGTTTGCCATCATGGCCTTCGTCATCGCCGGCAATATCGTCTTCGCCTTCCAGACCAAATTGATGGGTCACCTCAAAAGCTCGAACCCGACGCATCGGGCCTCGGCCTTTGTGGTGGGCTATATCTCGTCGCTGATGGGGATTGGCGGTGGTTCGCTGACGGTGCCGACGCTGGTGGCGTTCGGCGCGACCATGCATGCGGCTGTGGGGACCTCAGCGGCCGTTGGGGTAGCGATTGCCGTGTCCGGCACGCTGGGCTTCATCATTTCGGGTTGGGGCGCCACGGGGCTTCCTCCGCTCAGCCTGGGCTATATCAATCTGGTGGCGCTGGTGCTGGTCGCCGTGCTGGCCGCAGTATTTGCCCCACTGGGCGCGGCGCTGGCGCATCGGCTGGACCAGAAGACGCTGAAATATGTCTTCGCCACCTTCCTCGTGATCGTGGGCCTCAACATGCTGTGGAAGGTGGTGATGGGGTAGCGATACCCTAGCCACCAAAACAAAACCCCGCTGGCGCGGGGTTTTGCTGGATCAGGTTGGTGGGGACGGGTGACTACGGTATTTCCGTCCGTCCCCACCGACCCAGCCCCCTCGGAAGGGGTATGGGTGTTACTTCTTGGTGTCTTCCAGTTCCCACTGGACGACAACGTTGATTGCAAAGGCCAATTCGCCCGCCTCGACCGGAACCGGAGCGCTGGCAGCCATATCGGCCCGGGCATACATGGGGTAGGGCTGGGGCTGATTGTAGCCCTGGGTCTCGGAAATCGACTCAATCTCATCAAGTCGGCCACCAGCAGCGGTGGCATAAAGCTCGGCCTTGGCGCGGGCATCGGCAAAAGCGGCCTTGCGGGCCTCGTCATAGAGGGCGGAGGGATCGGCGACGGCAAAGCTCACGCCGTTGATGGTGTTGGCGCCGACGGTCACCGATTTGTCGAGAATGGTTCCCAGTGCGTCGAGCTGGCGCACGGCGACGGTCACAGTGTTGCTGACCTGGTAGCCGTTGATCTTGGGCGGCAGGGTGTAGCCATTGTCGTCGCGCGCGTCGCTATAGACATAGTTGGGGTTGACCGAGAAGCCCGAGGTCTGGATGTCGCGGGCTTCGATGCCGGTGGCCTTGAGGGCGGCGATCAGCTCGGCCATCGCGGCCGTGTTGGCGTCGAGCGCTTCGCGGGCGGTGGCGCCCTGCGTGGTCACGCCGGAGCTGATCTGCGCCATATCCGGGGCTGCCATGACCTCGCCGCGCCCCTCAATGCTGATGGTGCCGGCATAGGCGGGGAGCGCCAGACCGGCGACAAGGGCGAAAGGAACAAGGGCAGCAAGGTGGCGCATGATAGACTCCATCTGGTTGTGAGGGACTAATCCCCATCCATTGCGTCAGTATTGCGGCGCAGCTGAACCGAACTTGAACGGCGCTGTGGACATTGGTTCATCGCCAAAAGTATGACTTATGAGACTTGCGTTTAGAGGCGGCGGTGGGTACTCACTGCCCTGACATTTTAGGGGCGGAACATGGGCGACAGGCATTATCCCGACGGTACTCTGGTGGGGCGCGCCCGCGTTCCGGGCCATGCGCATCCTCGTATCGTCACGGTCCGCGATGGCGATCTGATCGATATCACGGCCCGTGGTTTTGCCACGGTGCGCGATATTGCCGAGAGCGGCAATGCGGCCCAGCACGTACAGAGTGCAACCGGCAAAAACCTCGGCAGCGTTGCGGCAGTGCTGGCAAATTCGGCCTCCGTAAGCCCTGACAGCGCCCTGCCAAGCCTGCTGTCGCCCATCGATTTGCAGGCGATCAAGGCTTCGGGGGTGACCTTCGTCGTTTCCCTGCTGGAACGCGTGATCGAAGAGCAGGCGCGTGGCGATAAATCGCGTGCCGATGCGCTGCGCGGGGAGATTCTCGAGCTGATCGGCATGGATTTGTCCGAGCTGGTGCCGGGGTCGGACGCGGCGATGAAGGTCAAGGCGGCGCTGATCGAGAAGGGCGTGTGGAGCCAGTATCTCGAAGTGGGGATCGGGCCGGACGCCGAGATCTTCACCAAGGGACAGCCAATGAGTTCAGTGGGTTATGGCGCCGAGGTGGGATTGCATCCGGTGTCGAGCTGGAACAATCCGGAGCCGGAAGTGGCGCTGGTGGTGACCAGCAAGGGCGAAATCATCGGCGCGACTTTGGGCAATGACGTCAATCTGCGCGACGTCGAGGGCCGCTCGGCGCTGCTGCTGGGCAAGGCCAAGGACAATAATGCCTCGGCTTCGCTGGGGCCGTTCATCCGCCTGTTCGACGGCGATTTTACGCTGGAAACGGTCAAGCAATCCGAGATTGCGCTGCGGGTCGAGGGCGAGGACGGCTTCGTGCTGGACGGGCATTCCTCGATGAGCCAGATCTCGCGAACCCCGGAATCCCTGGTGGCTGCGACCATTGGCGGGCATCACCAATATCCTGATGGGCTGGTGCTTTACCTGGGCACGATGTTCGCTCCGGTGAAGGATCGCGGCGGCGTCGGCAAGGGCTTTACCCACAAGCTCGGCGACGTGGTTGCCATCTCGACTTCGACGCTGGGCACCCTATCTAACAGGGTGAACCTCTCCACCAAATGTCCGCCCTGGACCTATGGCGCCAGCCATTTGCTGCGCGACCTGGCCAAGGCCGATCTTCTTTAGCTCCCTCCGAAAGGCACTCCCAAATGGCTGAATTGCACAAGAATCTGATCAATGGCGAATGGGTGGGTTCCGACGGGATCGAGAACATCAATCCGTCGAATACCGCTGAAGTTGTGGGGGTTTACGCCCGCGCTACCGTCGAAGACACCAAGCAAGCCATTGCTGCTGCCAAGGCTGCATTCCCGGCCTGGTCGCGTTCGGGCATTCTGGAGCGTCATGCGATCCTCAGCAAAGCCAGTCAGGAAATCCTGCAACGCAAGGCAGAGCTTGGGGAATTGCTCAGCCGTGAGGAGGGCAAGACCCTGCCCGAGGGCATCGGCGAGGTGACCCGCGCGGCGCAAATCTTCGATTTTTTCGCAGGCGAAGTCTTGCGGCAAGCTGGCGAAGTTCTTGCGTCTGTCCGCCCCGGCGTGGGTGTGGAAATCACCCGTGAGCCGGTCGGGGTGATCGGCATCATCACGCCGTGGAATTTCCCGATCGCCATCCCGACCTGGAAGATCGCGCCGGCGCTGGCCTATGGCAATACCGTGGTGATCAAGCCGGCCGATCTGGTGCCGGGCTCGACCTGGGCGATTGTCGATATCCTGGTGCGGGCCGGCCTGCCCAAGGGTGTGCTTAACCTGGTGATGGGCAAGGGCTCGGTGGTCGGCCAGACCATGCTCGACAGCAAGGACGTCAACGCCATCAGCTTCACCGGCTCGGTGGGCACCGGCAAGCGCGTTGCGGCGGCTTCGATTGAGCATAACCGCAAGTTCCAGCTTGAGATGGGCGGCAAAAACCCGACCGTGGTGCTCGACGACGCCGACCTCAAGGCCGCCGTCGAGAGCGTGGCACAGTCGGCGTTTTTCTCGACCGGGCAGCGTTGCACGGCATCGTCGCGCGTCATCGTCACCGAAGGCATCCACGACAAGTTTGTCGAGGCACTGGCCGAGCGGACGCGCAATCTGCGGGTCGGTCATGCGCTGGACGCGAATTCCGAAATCGGGCCGGTGGTTGACCCCAGCCAGCTCAAGCAGGACACCGACTATATCGCCATCGGCAAGGCCGAAGGCGCCAAGCTGGTGGCCGGTGGCGAATTGGTGAAGTCGGCGACCGAAGGCTATTTCCTGCAGCCGACGCTGTTTACCGAAGCGACCAATTCGATGCGCATCAGCCGCGAAGAGATCTTCGGGCCGGTGGCTTCGGTCATCCGGGTCAAGGATTATGACGAAGCACTGGCCACGGCCAATGACACCGAGTTCGGCCTCAGCGCCGGCATCGTCACCACCTCGCTGAAATATGCGACGCATTTCAAGCGCAATGCCGAAGCCGGTATGGTGATGGTCAACGTGCCGACCGCCGGCGTCGATTTCCACGTGCCGTTCGGGGGCCGCAAGGGCTCGAGCTACGGCCCGCGCGAGCAGGGCAAGTATGCGGCGGAGTTCTTCACCGTGGTGAAGACGGCTTACACCGCAGCCGGCTAATCCGCGCTGCGATGAGTTTGACCCTCGGGCCCGGCCCGAGGGTTTTTTTATGCCCGAGCGTTTTCACATAGCGGACCAGCCACTTAGTGGCTGGCGAAGCAGAGCATTCTCTCCCATTGTGGGCTTGGTTCGGCCACATGGCGGAGCTAGAGGCGATGTGAAGCGGGAGAGTGCGTAATGGCTGAGCGAATGTCCGTGCTGGCACCGTTTAAGCACGAGACCTTCCGGCTGCTGTGGACGGCGACGCTGGTATCGAATCTGGGCGGGCTGGTGCAGTCGGTGGGCGCCGGCTGGATGATGACCACGCTGACGGACTCGCACAACATGGTGGCGCTGGTGCAGGCGTCGACCACGCTGCCGATCATGGTATTTTCCTTGGCCTCGGGTGCGCTGGCCGATAATTTCGACCGCCGCATCGTCATGATCATCGCCCAGATCGGGCTGGCGCTGGTTTCGGCGGTTCTGGCGGTGATGGCGTTCATGGGGCTGCTGACGCCCTGGCTGTTGCTCAGTTTTACCTTTCTCATCGGCTGCGGCACGGCGTTGTTCAACCCGTCCTGGCAGGCTTCGATGGGCGATATCGTGCCCCGGCACGACCTGCCGGGCGCGGTGACGCTCAACGCCATGGGCTTCAACATGATGCGCAGCGTCGGCCCCGCGGTTGGCGGGGTGATCGTGGCGCTGGCCGGTGCGGCGGCCGCCTTCGCGCTCAATGCGCTGAGCTATCTGCCGCTGACGGTGGCGCTGCTGCGCTGGAAGCCGGATTACGTGCCAAACCGGCTGCCGCGCGAAGATTTCGGCAGCGCCATCCTGGCGGGGCTGCGCTATGTGTCGCTGTCGCCAAACCTGACGACGGTGCTGTTTCGCAGCTTCCTGTTCGGGCTGGCTGCGGTGTCGATTTTGGCGCTGCTGCCTTCGGTGGCGAGTGAATATGTGGGCGGCGGCCCGATGGTCTATGGCACGCTGCTGGGCTGCTTCGGGCTGGGGGCGATTGGCGGCGCGTTTCTCAATGGCCGTATTCGCGAGCGGTTCAGCAATGAAGTGATCGTGCGGTTCGCCTGTGCCGGCTTTGCCATCAGTTGCGTGGGGCTCGGGCTGAGCCGCGATCCGCTGCTGAGCCATCTGGCGCTGCTGCCCGCGGGCGGCTGCTGGGTGCTGGCGATGTCGCTGTTCAATGTCTCGATCCAGCTGTCGTCGCCGCGCTGGGTGGTGGGGCGGGCTCTCTCGCTGTATCAGACCGCCACGTTCGGCGGCATGGCGATGGGTAGCTGGGTCTGGGGAGCCAGCGCGGATGGCTTCGGGCTGGGGGCCGCCCTGGTGATGGCGAGCCTGGTGCTGCTGGTGTGTGGGCTGGTCGGGTTCCGGCTGCCGCTGCCGGAGTTCAATTCGCGGGACCTCAACCCGCTCGACACCTTCAATGAGCCGGTCCTGAAACTCGATATGCGACCGCGCAGCGGGCCGATCATGGTGATGATCGATTATCGCATCGCCCAGGAAGACATTCCGCGCCTGCTCTCGCTGATGGCGGCGCGGCGCCGCATCCGTATCCGCGACGGGGCCAGGCAATGGGCGCTGCTGCGCGATCTTGAACATCCCGATATCTGGACCGAGTCCTATCACGTGCCGACCTGGATCGACTATGTGCGGCACAATCTGCGGCGCACCAAGGCGGATGCGGAGAATAGCGAGCAGCTGCGGGCGCTGCATCGGGGGACCGAGCCGCCGAAGGTGCATCGGCTGATCGAACGGCAGACGGTGCCGCTGAGCGATGATACGCCGTTAAGGGATATTCCGGAGGTTTGAGGGGGCACCCCTCAGACGTGTAGAGATTTGGCCCACCCACGATGTCACCCCGGCCTTGAGCCGGGGCCCAGCCTGAAATGGAACCGGTGGCTGGATCTCAGGATGGGTCCCGGCTCAAGACCGGGATGACACCGCGTTTTGGGGTGGGATGGTGCTCACCCGTGGGTTTACGCCACCTGGGCGAAGCGTTCGTCGAAGGCGTAGCCGGCGCCGCGGACGGTGCGGATCGGGTCGGTGTCCTTGCCGCGATTGATGGCGCGGCGGAGGCGGCCGATATGCACGTCGACGGTGCGCTCATCAACATAGACGTCATTGCCCCAGACGCCATCGAGCAATTGTTCACGCGAATAGACGCGGCCGGGGTGGCGCATCAGATATTCGAGCAGGCGATATTCGGTGGGGCCGAGATGGACGTCGCGGCTGGCGCGGCGGACGCGGTGGGTGGTGCGGTCGAGTTCGAGATCACCAACCTTGAGCGCAGCAGTAACCAGATTGGGATTGGCGCGGCGCAACAGCGCGTGGATGCGGGCCATCAGTTCGGGGACCGAGAAGGGCTTGACCACATAGTCGTCGGCCCCGGTGGCGAGGCCCCGGACGCGCTCTTCTTCCTCGCCGCGGGCGGTGAGCATGATGATCGGCACGCGGGCGGTTTCCTCGCGGGCGCGGAAGCGTCGGCACAGTTCGATGCCGGAGATTTCGGGCAGCATCCAATCGAGCAGGATCAGGTCGGGCAGCTTGTCCTGGACCGCCTGCTGGGCCTCGTCGCCGGTTTCGGCGGTGACGACGGCAAAGCCTTCGGCTTCCAGATTATAGCGCAGCAGGATGGCGATATCGCCTTCGTCTTCGACAACGAGAATGGTGGCGGGCATGGGGGGCTCCCCTTGGGCCGGCGCGCCGGCGTTCGATTTGTATCTCCCTCCCCCTTGAGGGGAGGGCTGGGGAGGGGGTGGTTTGGCGGGTCACTGATGGACCCCCACCCCCGACCCCTCCCCTCAAGGGGGAGGGGAGGAAAGGCCGATCAGGCCTTGAGCTGGGTGCGTTGCAGTTCCTGGACTTCGCTGGTGAGCTGCTTGCCGGTCTGCAGGTAATAGGCGCGCTCGGCGATGTTGGTGGCGTGGTCGCCGATGCGTTCGAGGTTTTTGGCGCAGAACAGCAGATGGGTGCAGGGCGTGATGTTGCGCGGGTCTTCCATCATGTAGGTCAGCAGCTCACGGAACAAAGACGTGTGCATGGCATCGACCTCGTCGTCGCGGTTGCACACTTCGATGGCGGCGGCGGCGTCGCGGCTGGCATAGGCGTCCAGCGCATCCTTGATCTGGCGCAGCACCAAGGCCGTCATGTTCTTGACGCCGTTATAGAAGCTGGGCTGCAGATTGAGGCCTTCGAGCTTGAGCGAGCGGCGGGCCAACTGCTTGGCCATGTCGCCGACGCGTTCGAGGTCATTGGCGACGTGGATGGAAGTGATGATGGCGCGCAGGTCGGACGCCATGGGCTGGCGGCGGGCGATCATCGAGACGGCCATTTCGTCGATCTGGCGCTGCATGTCGTCAATGCGCTGATCGGCGATGATGGTGAGGTCGGCCAGCTCGCGGTCGAGCTTGAGCAGGGCCTTGGTGCCGTTCTCGATGGCGACTTCAACCTGGCCGCCCATCTCGGCGATGGATTGGGCCAGTTGCGTCAGCTCGTCGCTATAGGCGGTAACGATATGGTCGGTGCCAGTCGGGGACATGGGTAATTCCTCTTAGGGCGCGGGCGTTAGCCGATGCGGCCCATGATGTAATCCTGGGTCTGCTTGTTGACCGGATTGGTGAAGATGTCTTCGGTGACGCCTTCCTCGATCAGATTGCCCAGATGGAAGAACGCGGTCTTCTGGCTGACGCGGGCGGCCTGCTGCATCGAGTGGGTGACGATGACGATGGTGTAGTTTTCGCGCAGCTCGTCGATCAGCTCTTCGATGATGGCGGTGGCGATGGGGTCCAGGGCCGAGCAGGGCTCGTCCATCAGGATGACTTCGGGACCGACGGCAATGGCGCGGGCGATGCAGAGACGCTGCTGCTGGCCACCGGACAGACCGGTGCCGGGCTCGTTGAGGCGATCCTTGACCTCGTTGAACAGGCCCGCCTTGCGCAGCGAGTTGACGACGATTTCGTCGAGGTCGGTCTTGGAGCGGGCGAGGCCGTGGATTTTGGGGCCGTAGGCGACGTTTTCGTAGATCGACTTGGGGAAGGGATTGGGCTTCTGGAACACCATGCCGATGCGGGCGCGCAGTTCGACCACGTCGAGGCTGGGATCGTAAATGTCTTCGCCGTCGAGCTTGATGACGCCGCCGACCTTGGCGCCGTCAATGGTGTCGTTCATGCGGTTGATGCAGCGCAGGAAGGTGGACTTGCCGCAGCCGGAGGGGCCGATGAAGGAGGTGACGGCGCGGTCGGGAATGTCGATCGAAATGCCGAACAGGGCCTGCTTGGCACCGTAATGCACGGTGACGTCGCGGGCGGTGAGGCGGATCGGGCGGTCGAGGGCGTCGATGGGGTTCATTGCGCTATTCACTGATTGCTGGGTCATCTTAACCGTGCTGGCGACCATATCCATTTGGGATGTCCTTTAGCTAGGCGCGCTTTTCGAGGCGCGAGCGCAGGTAGATGGCAACGCCGTTGAGGCAGATCATCACGGCAAGCAGGACCATGATGGCGGCGGCGGTGCGGGGTTCGAAGAAATTGCGGTTTTCATTGCCCTGCCAGAGGTAAATCTGCACCGGCAAGGCAGTGGCCTGATCGAAGGGGGTCATCGGCACCTGGGCGACGAAGGCCTTCATGCCGATCAGCAGCAGCGGCGCGGTTTCGCCCAAAGCATGGGCGACGCCGAGAATGGTGGCGGTCAGGATCGAGGGGAAGGTGACCGGCAGCACGTGATGGAACACCATCTGGGTCTTGGAGGCACCCATGCCGAGCGCAGCCTGGCGCAGAGCCGGGGAGACGCCAAGCAGCGCGCCGCGCGTGGCGATGATGATGGTGGGCAGCGTCATCAAAGTGAGCACCAGACCGCCGACGATGGGGGCGGAGATCGGCAGATGCATCCAGTTGATGAACACGGCGGCGCCGAGCAGGCCGAAGACGATGGAGGGCACGGCGGCGAGGTTGTTGATATTGACCTCGATGAAATCGGTCAGCCGGGATTTGGGCGCGAATTCTTCGAGGTAGATGGCGCTGGCGACCCCGATGGGCACGGCCAGAACGATGACGATCAGCATCATCCACAGGGTGCCGACGAAAGCCCCAAGCAGGCCGGCGGAGGCAGGCGCGGCGCGGCTATCGACATTGGTGAAGATCGACCAGGCAAAGCCGTTGGAGACGGTGCCGTTTTCCTCAAAGATATCGATGAGGGCGCGGGCGGCCGGGGTGAGCTGCTGCTGGGCGTCGCCGAGCGAGCGGTCGATATTGCCCTTGATCCAGTTGGCGGCATTGGCCGAGGCGAGCAGGTCGACTTCGACGGTCTGGCCGAGCAAGGAGGGATCGGCGACGAACATCTCGCGCACTTGATGGCGGGCGTTGGTTTCGGCGATGGTGAGCAGGGCTTTGGTGTCGATCTCGTAGCCGGCGGGAGCAGCTTGGCGGAGGCTTGCCTCGATCACCTTGTTCCAGTTGAGCAGGGCCAGATCGCGCTGCCATTTGAGATTGGCGGCGCGGAAATCGGCGTCGGACTGGCCATCGACGCGGACCGGGGCGGGGTCGATATCGATGATTTCCGGATCATAGGTGATGGCGAGGTGCAGATTGGCCTGGGTGAAGGCCGGGATGCCTTTGCGCAGCACATCGGTGAACAGCAGGGCGACAAAGCCCAGCGCCAGAATGACGGCGGCAAGACCAAGGCCACGGAAAATGGCCTCGCTGCGGTGGCGGCGCTGCAGGCTGGCGCGAATGCGCTTGGTGCGTTCGGCGGAGGCAGCGGCGGTGGTGGCGAGCATGTCGGTCATGACTATTCGTACTGCTCCCGGAAGCGGCGGACGATGTAGAGGGCGACGATATTGAGGCCCAGCGTGATGACGAACAGCGTCAGGCCGAGGGCAAAGCCGACCAGCGATTGCGGTCCGGCGAAATCGGTATCGCCGGTGAGCTGATTGACGATGGAGACGGTGATGGTGGCGACCGGCTCGAAGGGGTTGCCGCGCAGCACCGGCGAATTGCCGGCGGCGAGCACCACGATCATGGTTTCGCCGACGGCGCGACTGACGGCCAGGAGGAACGCGCCGACAATGCCGGGCAGGGCAGCGGGCAGCAGCACATTGCGGATGGTTTCGGATTTGGTGGCGCCCAGGCCATAGGCGCCGTCGCGCAGGGTGCGCGGCACCTGATTGAGAATGTCATCGCTGAGCGAGGAGACGAAGGGGATGATCATCACCCCCATGACGATACCGGCGGTGAGAGCGCTGGTGGCGTTGATCGAGAGACCCATCAGATTGCCGGTGTCGCGCAGCATGGGACCGACGGTGGCCAGGGCGATGAAGCCGAAAACGATGGTGGGAATGCCGGCGAGGATTTCGATGGCCGGCTTGGCAAAGCTGCGCAGCCGGCGCGGGGCATATTGGCTGAGATAGATCGCGGCCATCAACCCGATCGGCACCGCCACCAGCATGGCGATGGCGGTAATCATCAGCGTGCCGACCAGCAGCGGCAGCAGGCCATAGCTGCCCCAATTGCCCGCCGAACCGGCATTGTTGGGGTTCCACACCGTGCCGAAGAAGAACTCGTGCGGGGGGATGAAGGTGAAGAATTTATAGGCCTCGGTGACCAGCGAGGCGACGATGCCCACCGTGGTCAGGATGGCGACGGCGGAACAGGCGAGCAGCGCCAGATTGATGATGCGCTCGACGGCATTGCGGGCACGCAGGCGGGCGGTGATGCGGCTGCGGGCATAGAGCAGCGCCACGACACCAGCCACGGCAGCGGCGCCGGTGACCAGGAGGAAACAAGTGAAATTGAAGCCGCGCAGCGCTTCGCCGGCGGCCTGCTCAAACGGCTGGATGGTGCCGGCGACGCCATAACCGGAGGCCAGCTGCTGGATGCGGATGATGGTGGTGTTCAGCCCGGTCTGGTCGAGCGCCTGCAGGGTGTCGACCGGAATCTGGGAGACGATGAAATCGCGGGTAATGCCGTCGCCGAGCCAGGCCCAGATGGCGACGATGAACAAAGCCGGCACCAGCGCCCAGATGGCGACATAGGAGCCGTGATATTGCGGGCGGGAGTGGATCTTGACGCCATCGGCGGTGGCCAGATTGCGACTGCGGGACCAGCCGGACTGGTAGGCCAGACCCAGCAGCACCAAGAGCAGGGCGGCAATGATCAGCGAATTCATCGATATGTGCCCCTGCTGAGGAAGAAATGGGCCGCGCCTGGTGGCGCGGCCCGGAAGTCGAGTTTACTGAGCGCCGGCGTCGAAGGCGGCGAGGACTTCAGCCGTGGCTTCGTCGGTCTGCGGGATCAGGCCAGCGGCTTCGAGCGTGCCACCGGCACCAGCCATCTGCTCGGACATGAAGAAGTGGACATATTCTTCAATGCCGGGGATCACGCCGATATGCTGGCCCTTGACGTAGAAGTACAGCGGACGGCTGACCGGATATTCGCCGGCAATGACGCTCTCATTGGAAGGCACCACGCCGTTGACGGTGGCAACCTTGAGGGTGTCCTTGTTCTGGTCATAGAAGCTGAGGCCGAACACGCCGACAGTGTCGGGGTTCGAGGTCAGGCGGGCCAGGGTTTCGGTGTAGTCGCCGGAGATTTCGATGACGACGTCCTGACGGAAAGTGGTCAGCGCGGCGGTCTTTTCTTCGGCGGTCAGGCTCTCGGGCAGGCCGGCTTCTTCGGCGCCAGCGTCGACAACTTCGAGCTGGAACACTTCACGAGTGCCGTGATTGGTGCCCGGGATGGCCAGCGAGATGGCCTGGTCGGGGAGCGACGCATCGATCTCGGACCAGCGGGTGTAGGGATTGTCGACCAGGGCGCCATCGACCGGAACCTTGGCGGCAATGGCCTTGTAAACCTGGACCGGGGTCAGGGCGAAATCGGGGCCATTGGCCGACGAGGCAAAGACGATGCCGTCATATCCGAACTGGATTTCGCGGATATCGGTGACGCCAGCGGCGATGCAGGCGTCGCGCTCGCTGTCCTTGATCGGGCGGGAGGCATTGGCGATGTCGATGGTGTTGTCGCCGGTGCCTTCGCAGAACTGCTTGAGACCGCCGCCCGTGCCGCCCGAACCGACGACCGGAGTCTTGAACTCGGGGAACACGGCGCCAAATTCTTCAGCCACGATGGAGGCGAAGGGCAGCACGGTGGACGAGCCGGCCACCTGGATGGTGTCGCGCGACTGGGCGAAGGCAGGCGTGGCGAAAGCGGCAAGTGCGATGACAGCGGCGCTGGCGAAAAGTGCAGGCTTCATGGGAATTTCCCTTTTCCGAATTCAGTTCAAACCTGGCGGGTTGATCCGGTGGTTCAGTCCCGGCACCGCCCTTTGACGCGGCGGACCATAGGAGCGGCACGCGACAGTTTTATTGCGGTTGCGTGACGGGTTTGTGACGGGCTAGCCCGTTGAATTTGAAGGGAAATTTCCGGAACAAGACGGGTTGGTGACGGCTTTGTGACGGTTGGATGTGACGGAAAAGGTGAGTCTTGGGGTGGTTTTTAGGGCTGGGATAGCGCCGCCGCTGCTTCACCACCCGGACAAGCCGGGTGGTGAAGCAGCAATCAATCCCAAGCGGGCGCGGTGGCCGGGTTGATGCGGCGGGCGCCGCGATCGACGGTAGCGATGAGGGCCATATCGGCGTCGGTCAGCGTTACCTGCTGGGCGGCGAAATTGCTGGCGAGGCGTTCGCGCTTGCTGGAGGCGGGAATGGCGGCGAGGCCGCGCGCCAGGGCAAAAGCAATGGCGAGCTGTTCGACCGTGCAATTCTTGGCGGCGGCCAGCTTCTCCAGCACGGGGTCGCCCTTGAGCGTGCCCTTGGCAATCGGCTGATAGGCAGTGACCGGAATGCCGGCGCTGTCGCAGAAATCCACCAGCTTGCGGTTTTGCAAATAGGGGTGGCATTCCACCTGATTGGTGGCGAGGACGCCCTTGCCCAAAATGGCCTCGGCCTGCTGCAGCAGGGCAATGGTGAAATTGGACACGCCGATGGTTTTGGTCAGGCCTAGCGCCTGCGCTTCGGCGAGCTGTTCCAGGTAGACCGGCTGCGGCACTGCATCATGCGGCGAAGGCCAGTGGATCAGGGTGAGATCGACAGCATCGACGCCGATGGTATCGAGGCTTTGGCGCAGCGACGGGATCAGCTTGCCGGCAGCAAAATTGGGCATGTCGATCTTGGTGGTGATGAAGATATCGGCGCGAGACAGGCCGGACTGGCGGATGGCTTCGCCGCATTCGCGCTCGGTATCGTAGCTCTGGGCGGTATCGATGTGGCGGTAACCGATTTCGAGCGCGGCCAGAATCGCGGCGGTGCCTTCGGGGCCACGGCGGCCATAGGTGCCCAGGCCCATCAAGGGCATGCCGAATGAAGTTTTGTGCATGAAAGCTCCGTGCGAAAATGGAAGGGATGGTTGGGCGGGGGCCGGCTCAGCGCAGCAAGGGGCGCACTTCGGCTTGGATCTTGCGCATCAGCGGCAGGAAATTGGCGATCATCTGCGAGGTCGAGGCGCGGGCTGATTGGGCGCCGATATTGAGGGCGGCGACGGTCTGGCCCTGGGCATTGAACAGCGGCACGGCGATGGAGCAGAGGCCGAGTTCGAGCTCTTCATCAATGACGGCAAAGCCCTGAGCAGCGACCACGGCCAGCTCGGTGATAAGCGCCGGTAGATCGGCCTTGGTCTTGGCGGTATAGGCGATCAGCTCGGAGCGGTTCAGCACCTCATGCGCCACAGCGGCGGGCAGGGCGGCGAGCAGAATGCGGCCCATCGAGGTGCAATAGGCGGGCAGGCGGGCGCCGGCCCCCAGATTGATCGACATCACCCGGCGATAGGAGGCGCGGGCGATATAGAGGATTTCGGTATTGTCGAGCACCGCCGCCGAGGAGCTTTCGTTGATCTGGCTGGACAGTTCTTCGAGGAAGGGCTGGATCAGCCGGGGCAGCGGCGTGGCGGCGAGATAGGAATGGCCCAGATTGAGCACGCGCGGGGTGAGGCGGAAGAATTTGCCGTCATAACTGGCATAGCCAAGATGGACCAGCGTGAGCAGACAGCGGCGGGCGGTGGCGCGTTCGAGCCCGGTGCGGTTGGCCACATCGGTGATTGACTGGCTGGCATGTTCCTCATCGAAGCACTCGATGACCGAGAGCCCCTTGACCAGACCATTGATAATATCGCCTTCGCGCATGCGGACCTCCGGTGATGCCGAGCTTATAGCAGAAAGGGCGCTGGGCGAACACTGGTCGCAAGGCGCACTGAGATGGCGCGGTGCGGCGGGGTGGAGGAGGCTCCAAAAAAGGGTGCGTCACGCGCGGCTCAATCGCGTGCGGTGCGACTTCCCTCTTGCCAGTCTGTGTCACCCTGCTAAAGACGCGAGCGGGGGCCTATAGCTCAATGGTTAGAGCCGACCGCTCATAACGGTCTGGTTCCAGGTTCGAGTCCTGGTGGGCCCACCAGTCTTCTTCTAAGTCTTTGCAATTCCTTAGCTATCGCCGTCTTTGGGGCTTGTACGCCCCGGAAATGCACAACATTGTGCATAACATGGACGACGAAGAAATGGCTCTGCCGACTCACGTGACGCGCCGAAATGGGGTTTTTCAGTACGTCCGCCGCGTACCAGAGGACCTATCGTACGCTTTTTCATCACCGCGAATTCAGCGATCCCTCAAAACCCGTGTGCCCAGTGAAGCCCGTTTACGCGCTGCGCAGGTTGATATTGAGATTGAACGGCAGTTTGCCGAAGCCCGTGCCAACAAGGGCATCATGGTTGCCGTTGCGATCAGTGAAGGCTGGAAGTGGCCGGATTGGGAGCAGTTCGCCGCTTGGTTCAAGGCGACGCTGGTCGAGGAGGATACCCAGGCCCGTCTGCGCAACCTCACGGGTCGGCAGCTAGCGCTCGCACGCCGAACGGGGCCTGCGGTCTGGCTGGATGACACAGTGCTGCGCGCGCGGCTCGATCTAAAAGAGGCCCTTTCGCGACTGACGGTGACTGAATACGGCACCGAACGCCTGAGCTTTGTTCAGCGCTATGCCCGGCAGGTAGGCGCCTCAGTGTCGTCGTCGCTGCCAAATTTCCAGCGGATTATGGGGGCGTGCTTTGCGGCCGAGCTAGAGGCGCTCGACGTCATGTTCGAGCGAGAAGCAGGGTGTTGGGTCGAGCATGTCCATCCCGATGCTGTACATGGCCCGTGGATTGCGAAACCGGTTGTACCGCCGCCGCTTGAGATTATTGCCAGGCCTGTTGGTGTTCCCGACGGTCAGGCAGGCATGAAGCTTGCAGGCCTTGTCGACACCTGGATTGAGGAACGGACACGGCTGCGGAAAAAGGTGGACCCGCACCTGGTCACCGATATGCGTAAGACCGTTGATCGCTTCTGCAAGCTGACCGGCCAGTCCGATATCGGACTGATTGAGCGGCGTCACGTCATTGAATTTCGTGACCACTTGGCAGACAAGGGCGGTTACAAGATGGCCACCGTCAACAAGAAATCTGGTTTCATTACGTCACTTTTGGCGCTTGCCGCCACTAAGGGATGGATCGGCAAGGCCATCGAAGGCGGCATCTTCATCGATATTCCTGCCGACGAAGATCAGCGCGAACCATATTCCTTGGATGAGCTAGGCAAGATTTTTGCTCATCCCATCTTTGTTGCCGGAAAACGGTTCCAGCAGGTAAAAGCTTGTGCCGAGCTGCAGTTTTGGTTGCCGCTGATTTCGGTAATGCACGGTCTGATCAGTTCAGAGGTCCTGCAATTAGGACCCGACACTATATGTCAGTATCCAGGTTCTGAAGTCTGGTGCTTCCGCGTCACCACGGCAGGCGGGCGATCAATCAAGACCTTCGCGCGGGAACGCTATGTCCCTATCCGCAAGGAGATTTTAGACCTGGGGCTCATGCAATTGGTTGACAGCGCCAGAAGCAATAACAACAAGAATTTGTGGTCGGTGATGGCGCTGCCGGACTGGACTATTTCGAAGGCATCGAATTACTTCTCCGACTTCTGGAGCCGGAGCCAAGCCAAGGAGTTCGGTGTCGAGAATGAGGATACCAGCCTGTATTCGCTCCGACACTCCTTCAAGGATGCACTGGACCGGGCGAAGGCTCCGCTCGAGGTCAAGCAGGCACTGCTGGGGCACGCCGATCCTGGCACCACCGGCCGCTACGGGTCCAAAAAGCAGCCGCGCCAAGTCAACATCAAGGTTTTGAGCAGGGCAGTTCAAAAGCTCGAATGGGCTTTTTTGAAGGGCGTCACCTTCTGAGTCTGCGAGGGACTGAAAGACGGATCACGATACGTGTATCCCAATTTCAAATTTGGCCCTCGCTCTATTTTTCCCTCGGAGCCGGGATGCAATTGTCCTGGTTTCCGGGGCTTTCAGCCCAAAATCTTCTGACTTGCGCCTTTTGGTAGTTTGACACCTGCTAGGCCGGGTGGTTAAGCCCTGCGATGCCATACGGGCCGGCTAAGTTCAGTGTTTGAGTGGATTTTGGCGCTGCGTTTGATCGTATGGAGTGCCCCGATACGGGCGTATCCCGGCTTTCGGGCAGACTCATGCCATGACACCCGCTTCTCGTGGAAGACAAGGCGGTCGAAGTTATAGGCCAGATTGGCCAAGGTCAGTTGGCCTCACCGAGCTAGTAGAACCTGCTTGGCCACTTCATTGGTCCGAAGGACAGTCGATAGGCCGCGTGTTAAAACTGTCCGAATTTTGGCCCAGGCACAGTCATGTTGGCCCGACCGACGTCCCAGCCGCGCGACCGGTGCGTTGGACGGACCATGGCTACCAGCGCGGCATCTACCGCCGGTGGAGTGCGGTTGGCCATGCCGCGCCATGCGCGCCGGGCGGGGGCATAGTGGGACTGGGCGGTGCCAGCGCTGGCGTGGCCCATGATGACGGCAATTTCTCCCGGCGTCATGTCCATGGCAGCCAGGTTGGCCCGGGATTGGTGCCGGACCGTGTAGGCCGCGATCTTGCGGGACCGTCCGCCGACGTCTTTCCGCGCCAGCCGGATGGCGCGTTGGCACCGGCGCAGGAGTTTTGGTGTCGTTGCGCCATTACTGCGCTCGGCAGCGATCATGTCGGCAATGACTTGCAATTCGGCAATCTCTCGGGGCTCATAGTCATCGATCGGGACGGTTCGTGCCGCCTGCAGGCCGCGCCGATTGGATAGCGAATACTTGGCGGAGCGGACCCAGAAGCGGCCTCTAGGATCCCGCTTGATGGTCAGGAACTCGCCCGGCCGCGTCGCCAGATTGACGCCATGCTCCAGCATGGCCGCGGCGATCTGGCGGATGGGGGTGGGGTCGATCAATAAGACCGAAGCGATGGCGGCGATCTGTTCGGGCCGCGCCGACTTGGCCCGTCCGGCAGACGTGCGTGCCTGCCTCGGCTTCTGCTTGCGCGGTGCAGGCTGTTGGGCCCGGAGCAGGGCGTCGATCTCTTCGATCTCGTCGGGAATGATGCTGCCATCGTCCCAGCGATCGCGCAGGTTCTGACGAATGGTAGCATGGTATTGCTTGAGGGTGTTCGCTGCATATTGCCAGGCCCGTTCGCTGAGGTCGGTGGCAAGACTATGGGCATCGGCGGCCATGCGGGGTTTCTGCTTGCAGAGGGTGCGGATCATGCCAGCAAAACGGGTGCGATAGCGCGCCTCGGTCTGATCGGTCCGCGTTTGGATATAGCCACCGGCATCGGGGCGGCGCAGGCATTCGGGATAGGTTTCGATAGCGGTCATTTCTGCCTCGGCGGCTATGTTACAGTGCTGCGACTGTAACCGCTGGTTTAGCAAGGCAGACTATGGTTTCGACAGCGGGGCTGATGAGCCAACGAACAGTTTAGGCTCACGGCGAGGCGGGCCTCACAATGAGCGGGACTGCCGTCGATCTGGAACGGGCATTTTGGTCGGTGACCACACCACATCCAGGCTATCGTCGGCGACCAGCAAGCCGACATTGCCCAAGTCAAGATCGTGGACACATTTCATGGCCGGCTCAATGCCCGCTCCATCGGACAGTGTGATCCAAAATGCGGAAGCGAAGCTGGCTTCGGTGGCCCAGGACACGAAGCGCCGGCGCATGGCCTCGTTATCGACCTTGCCGGGCACCAGCAGGCAATCGTAAGCGATCTCGCCATCCCGGCTGAGGAAGTCTGGCTTGAAGTAAGGATGGTAGGGGGCAGGGTCGAGAATGGCGTTCTCGCCATACTGGTGCCTCAGCAGAAGGCCGACCCGCGCGCGAAAGGTGCGGGCTGCTAGTTTTCCGGCCGCCTTCGGCGTGGTGTGCCGGGCTCGGGTGGTTTCGTATTGCGTGAGCAACGCCGCATAAGTTGGCCAGGACACCCGGTGCAAGAGCGCCTCCACTTGCTTCCGGTCAGCCTCCCATATCCGGCCGAGGATTTCGCCATGGGAAAAGGACAGGCTCCCCAGCCGAACCGCATATTGCGGCCAAAATTGTGCCACGTCCTCGAGCAGGGCCAGGGCTTTGGTCATGCGGCGCAGGTGATTGGCGGAATATCCGGATATGGCTTCGACCGCCCGTATCCAGGGCTGGCCGTCCGGCGCCAGCGGCGCGCTGGATTCCAGTTGTAGCAGCCGTGCCGCGACGCTCCGCCAGGACAGGGCCTTTTTGCGAGCACCGGACAAGGGGGCAAGCGGGTTCATGGCAGCCGGGTTGGTAAAGTCACGTTAGTCGTATATCATACGATTCGTGAGCTGAAAGGTTCAATCGTGCCTAGTCCCCAGGAAACCAGACCCATTCGCCTGCCGGCATCATTCAAGCGCTTCATCCTGCTGGTCGCCGCATCCAAGGGCGGGGCGGGCAAGAGTACCATCACCATCCATCTCGCGGTGGCCGCTCACCTGGCCGGCATCAGAACCATCATCCTGGATACCGATATCGAGGATGAGCAGCAGTCCTGTGCCTGGTGGGCAGAGGTCCGGACCAAGGCGGAGCCCATGGTCAAGAAGGTCGCGCCATCGCACATCGTGCGGGCGCTGGCCTGGGCTGAGCGGCAAGGCTTTGAATGCATCATAGTCGACACGCCCGGTCGGGACATGGTGGCCATCAAGACTGTGCTGGACCGGGCTGATTTCATGCTGACCCCAAGTCAGCCTTCACCGCTTGACTTGAAGGCGACGAAACCAATCCGCCGGCTCTGGGGCGTATCCCAGACGCCAGGGGCGATCGTCCTTAATGGTGTCGTCAGGGCAACGCAGCCGAGGACCCAAATCTATCTCGATCGCTATGCCGCGCTGGGCCAGGTGCTGCCTGCCGTCGTCGGGCGGCGAGTCCAATATATCGATGCCATAGAGCAGGGCCTTGGCGTCTCGGAACATAAGCCCGGCGAAATCGGTGATCGGGAAATATGCCGGCTGCTTGCGGCGATCTTTGCCGAGGCCGAGCGGCGGAGGGGGGATAATGGCTGACATGCCCGACGGCCAGGACCCGAAAACCGAGCCGGCTCTCGCATCCTCCACCGCTTGGGATGTGCGGGAGACCCGAATCCGGTTGCCGGGAAAGGTTGTTCACGAGCTCAAGCGTATCGCCGATGCGACGGGGATAACGATGAATGCGCTGATTGCCGCTTATATTGACGCTGGGCTCAAGGCGGGCGGCCGCCCATGCATCGATGATCTGGCGCCGTGGTTCACCGATTACCTCCGCCGCAAGGGTGGTCGCGGTAGCCGTGGCGATCGTCCTGGTGGTGATGACGACGACTTCACCTGACGCGGTCGCCATGGCTTGACGCCTTCTGATTCATCAGCACCTTTTTCCGTGGGTCCGTGGGTCCGTGGGTCCGTGGGTCCGTGGGTCCGTGGGTCCGTGGGTCCGTGGGTCCGTGGGTCCGTGGGTCCGTGGGTCCGTGGGTCCGTGGGTCCGTGCCGAGATGAACTAGATGCGGGGATGCCGTCCATACCTGGAACCGGCAATCATGGCCGCGCGGTACGACGTTGCCGATGAAATCTGGGTCTTTATGGTCGTCGAGGAAGCTCTCTGCGTCAGCCAGCCGCCGCGTTCGGCGTGACCGGCACGGCACCGAAACAGTTATCCACGCGCATGCAAGGGCGGTGATGTCACCGAAGCGATCATCAGCCAGGCGCAGGAATTGCAGTCCAGTTGCGCCCATGGCTGTCTGCGCTGCTGAAATTCAATGAGGTCTCGGACCTGGCCGATCGGGTGTTTGAATTCGGTTAGCGCGATCTAGAGCACTGGCGCGGGGACGCTCCAGGATTCTGCTGTGCTCTCCAGTTCCCCAGCAATCGAGAGGAACCTCTGCAGGTCCTTGATGTCGGAGTCCCGATGGGCCAGAACCGCCTGCATCAGCTCCAGCGGCACGCCGGCCGCGTCGCGCAACAGCACTGACATTCTTCGGCGCATTTTGGCATCGTGCTTGTTCCGCTGATCCCGATAGTCCGCCTCACTCCACGCCAGCTCCCGCGCGAGCTCGAACTAGTGCATGCTATTGCTCATGGTGTTTGTCTCCCAGCCGGTAGAACCGGCGCGTCGTCTGCACCCACCTCTCGCGTTGATTTCCGGCCAGCAGGCGGGTGGTCGCCATCAGGGTGCCATCCAGGAATTCGGGGTGGCCGGTGACGGTACCGATCAGCACCGGCGCCGGTGCTCGGGCGATTTCAATCATGTGCAGGCGCCAGTCCTGCAGCATAGGCGCATTGGCAAAATCGAACGGCGCCGGCCGCGGGACGCTAGTGATCTGATCAACAAAATCCTGTGCATCGACGGTCGCCTCGGGGGCATCGATCTCGCGAACCGCCACGATGGAGGTACCCATGCCGGCCGAACCGATGCGCCGGATGTATTCGTGACCACCATCAACGCCGAGTTTGCCGCATTGGCACCATTTGAAATTATGCCGATGCGTGCTCTCGATCTCATCACCACAATGCAGACAGCGGGCCGAATTTCTCAGGATGATCTCCAGCGGTCTCGTGGCCGGTTCTTGCCAAGACGCGATCCCACCCGATAATAGCGCGACACCGTCTGCACCGGGCCACCGGGCAGCGGTTCGATGGTCCAGTTCGAGAGCAGCGGGGGCTTGGCCCATTCGGCTTCACCGGGCAGGAATCCGGTCGCAATGCCGGCCGCTTGGCGCAACCCGGCTGCGGGATCATAGGTGTAGCCGCCGACCACCTTTGCCAGCTCGCCATGGGCACTATCGACGGAGAGCCTGCCGGGCGTGGAACCGGCCACGGCCAATGCGGCTAAAGCTGGGTCGCCCGCTGCCTGCAGCAGGATGCTGGTTTCAGTCGCGATGGTCATGATCGGCCTCGTTGAGAATATCCTCGATCGCCACGATGCCGATCTCGACCAGCGCCGACTCGATTAGCACCAGCCAGGGCCGGCCTCGGCCGACCGCCAGCACCGCGCGGACGTTGAGCAAATTGGGCTGCTCCTCGCACATGACAAGCGCCTCGTGTTCGGGTCCAGCGTCCACGGTGCGAATGCTGAGGCTCAAGGCATAATCCCAGGCATGCACGGCGTAGCGGATATGCTCGGCTCGCGACATCACGCCCTCCCCACCGGCGGGGCCGGTGGCTCGGCTCGCGACATCACGCCCTCCCCACCGGCGGGGCCGGTGCATCGGCAACGGCTTCGGGTTTGTCAGTGCCGAGGATCTCGGCCAGCCGATTGCCGGTGATAACCCGTTCGATCGAAAGAAATTCGGCCAGCTTGACGACATCCCCGCGGCGGCCGCTGACGATTTCCACGGCCTGGTTATAGAGCCGGCCGAGTTCGGCGCTGATTGCGCTCCAGAGCGAGCCCCCATCGTTCGGCCAGCTTCGTGGATCAATATTGCTTCCCGTGGTGAGGGAGCCGTAGAGACCAAGGTCCAACATGGCGGTGCGCAGCAGTTGGTTGACGTCCTCAAGATCGGATTCGGCACCGGCATGGGGGCCTTCCCCGAGGACCGCATCGGCGGCGCGGCCGCCCAGCATCATGATGCCCAGGCGTTCCATCCGGGCTCGTGTCATCAGGCCATCACCCGGCCGGATTTTGACCCAGCCCCCGACATCGCCGGCGCCAATGATGGAGATTTCGGCAACCGGCAGGCCCAGTGCGTGCGCAACGATGGCGTGGCCCGCTTCGTGCAGGGCCACGGCCCAGTCCGTCGCCGGTGAGCGGTTGCCCTGTGGGGCGATCAGCTCGACCAGATCGCGTAATTCCAGGGCGCGGCCGTCAGCCTCAGCCGCGGCGATAGCGGACTGGCACCAGCTATCCACCTTCGCCGGCGTCGCCAGCACCGACAGGCGCGCTAGCGTAGAAAGTCCATCGGCGCCGATCCTGCCGCCAAGGCAGGTGGCAAACATGGCCCGACGTTCAGTTTCGTTAGGCGGCAGCACGCTGACCTGCCGCTCTAACCGGCCGGGGCGGACCAGGGCGGCATCCAAATGGTCAAAATGATTGGTTGCTGCGAGCAGCAGGACAGGCCTGCCCGCCTTGCGGAGCCGGTCGATCTCGGTCAAGACAAAAGTAATAACCGGCGTCCACCATTGTGCGTCCGAGGGATCCATGGTTGCCCTGTTGGGCAAAGCATCGAGTTCATCGAGAAGACCGACAACAGGGCCCTTCGAAAGGGCGATCTCATCGAAGAACCGCCGCGCCGCTCGGATAACGCCTCCGAGATTGCCATCGGAAGTGGCGAACCACTCCCCTACCGATGTGAAAACAAAGGTCCACCCTGCCGAGCAGGCGAGCGAAGCTGCCACCGTAGTCTTGCCGGTCCCCGGCGGGCCTTCCAGGCAAGCGAAGCGCAGGGCAGAGGCATCGACCTTGCCTTCGGCTACCTGCTGGGTGACGCGCAGAGCCCCGAAGGCCCATTCCGAGACCACCTTGGTCATTGCCAGCTGTTCGAGCGGAATGACGGTATTGTCCTGGGGCGGTTCTTGGCGAAACAATGCCGCGCGCCGGAGGTTGGCGACACATTCGCGCCCCGTCAGACCCGGCCGAATTGCCGTGCTCAGATCGTCGAGCGTAAGACCCGCCACATCGGCCGGTGTCAGGCCACGGACGGTCTTGCCGGTGACGGCGCGAATGGTTTTGCGGATCACCGTCACATCGGGCGCCGGCACCGTGATGACGGCGTCGGCCCCGGCCAGTGCTTCAGGTACGAGCACCCGTTCCAAGTCCTGACTGATCAAAATGACGCTCTTACCACGATCGAGCTGGCTCAGCTCGCTGCGGCCTCTGGGTTCGAGCCGGCCACCGGTTTTGTGCGGCTCGGTATATGCTTCGACGGTCGGCGCCCGGTCCAGTCCGCCGAGATAGCGCTCCAGCAAGTGAGCGGTCGTCTCGTCGGCGGTGCGGATCAGGATGAGACGGGACGGCGCCTTCAGCAAACGGCGCAAACTGGGGGTGAGGACGGCATCCATCATGCAGCGGGCCAGCGCGGAGCTGGTCCGCTCGGTGGGCGGCACGGCTGTGCGTTCGGTGTTTGGGGGGCCGTCGTTGACATCCGGCGGGGCAGAGGAAAGAAGCGAACTAAAAGACATGAGTGATCTCCAGGCGACGGCCGGCGCCGCGCCACAGTCGAGGGGATGTGGGGTGGGTGAGACGATGGAGGAGCGGCTAAAACGCTGGAGCGCCCGCGTGATCATCCGCGTCAATCGGTTGCCAGGCCGCCAGGCCAAAGCGTTTGCTACGGGACACAAAATGGCCGACCGCACTACCCGAGGAAAACAAGATGTCATCCATGAGCATGTAACTGGAGCCATTCGCTGCTGGCTCGAGCAGTCCGGCGT
Organism: Devosia sp. A449; assembly: GCF_054489375.1. NCBI lineage: Bacteria > Pseudomonadati > Pseudomonadota > Alphaproteobacteria > Hyphomicrobiales > Devosiaceae > Devosia > Devosia sp. A449. Next base: position 656,027 of record NZ_JBTMWU010000003.1, read on the forward strand.
GCAACCACGCCGACCGCTGGAATGAGGCGCTGGTCGTCGCGGAGGCGACGGTGTCGATCCGGACATCGGAACCGCGCAACAGCAGCCAGCTTCCGTCATCACGCTCGGCGGCGCGCGCGGTCAGGCCGCAATAGCTCAGTTCCATGACCCGGCCTTCGGGCAGTGCGTCACTGCGTCGTGGCGCCCCGAGCCGGCCCGGTTCACTCTTGGGGCCGACAAGATGCGCGCGCACCGCGCCACCGAGGAACATTAAGCCGGCCTGACGCAGCGCTAGCACCACCTGCGCCCCGAACAGGCTCAACTGGTCGTAACGATCTGGCGCGATGGCCGCCCCGGCGGGCACGTCATTGATCAGGTCAAAATCATCGTCGGCAGCCACTGAGGACCAAAGGATGCGCTCAAAAGCCTTGGCATCGTCGGTCGACAGCGCATCGTCATGGTCGGCAATGGCGATGATGCAATTCGGCGTGCCGCCCGGCATCTGGCGTCCGTCCATGATGCGGAAGCCGACTTCAGCGCCGTAGCCGACATAGACGTCCCGGCCACGCAGCAGGACATAGACCCCTGGGCGCTGCAGACAATCGACCCGCCCAAACGCGGTCCGCCGAGTGCCGGGCCCGACAATGATCCGGGGCCGTAACGGGCAGGTGGGCACCGCGTCGAGTTGGGAGGGCAGGGTGTCCGTTGCCAGCACGGTGACATTGGCCGGCAGCACGCCGAGGTCAGGGGCGGTCGGTGCGTCCGGTCGAGCCGTCGGATGGGCTGCGGGCGCAGCGGCCGGCGTACTCCCCCTGATCGACCGGTTGGTCTGACCGGCGCGGGCAACAATGGTGTTGGCATCAACAAAGCCGGTGGACAGCACCGCCAGCACCCTGGCGGTGACCAGCGCGAATACAGCGCCGACCGGGTCCGGATGACCGGGCAGCTCAGCTATGATGTCGCCGATGCTCGCCGTTCCGGTGACGTCGATCACCGACAGGATCTGCACCTGCATGGTGGGCGTCAGCAGCGGGTGTCCGAAAAGGCCGGAATGAACCGGATCGGGATCGCCCACAAAAGCGGTGTCGATGGAGGGGAAATTGATATTGCGCGCAGCCACAGGGCCGCTATTAGTGGCACTAGCCATCATCGTACTGCTCCTAACAGTATGTGTGCTGGTCAGGTCGGCAGGTGTGTTGCAAGCACCCTGTCGACCGCCTCAAATCCGAGGCGGCCCAACCAGCCGATGCCGGGATGGCACCGTTCTTCAAGCCTGCCGGATCCAAGTTGGAAAAGTCAAAGTCAAACGGCTGGTTTGGTTAATTTTCTATTAAGCCATATTCAACCCATTGGAATCCAAGGGTTTAGAGCCTCTGTTGTGCCGCTGGGTGGATTTGCTCAGCATGGTGCTGCTCGGTTCCGAAGCGCGTTTGGTCGTGGAGAAACGTTGGTTCCATGGTTGCCACGGCTCGTGGTTATCGCCACCACTGCGTGTAAGACAGGGAACACCACGACGACCGCTCGCGCCTACTGGGACGATGCACCGCCGTGGCGGCGACCGACGCGACGATGGAAGCCAAGGTGCTTAGCTGCCGTTGCTGTCCGCGGTTTCTGGTGACAGCTCCCGAAGGATCCGATCGCCGCCCGCCCGGATCGTCGCGCGATCTCGTTGCCGATCATAAGGTAGGTCGGCGCCCCGGCAGCATATGCCCGCGCAATGGCGCGATGTCCCTTTGATCGGAGTTGTTGGCGCTCCGGTCGATGCGGTCAAACAGCGACGTCATGGCCGGCGCCGCCGCTCCAGCCGTTGTAGGGCAATAAACCGATGATAGGCTCGGTCGCGCTCGGCCTTGTCGCCGGTGCCCTGCTGGTACATGTGATACCAGCGCAGATAGGCCCGCCCGCTGGGGCGCAACAATGCCATGAGATGCACCGCTATCCCTTGCAGCCACTCCCAGACCGAATGACGGGATGGGCCACCGAGGAGGAGATCAAACAGCGGTCGCGTGCCAAATCTATCGTCCAACCGCCAGCGCAGTGGTTGCTTGGTCATGTTCATGTTGCCACTCCGATTCTGGACGCAGGCTACCATGCTGGCGGGGTGCTGGTCGGCCGGCTTTGTGAGCGGCGCATATGGTGAGGTCAGGGTGATGACGACAATTTAGTTGCCGTTCCACTATGGTGAGTTCAGCTAGGAATTCGGCTCACTGTCACGCCAAGGATGACTCTAAGAGACTGATAATGCAACATTATCGGAAGTAAAAACATGCCGACAGGTGGGGCGGTTAGTAGCACATTTTCTGGCATGAAGCGCCGTCGTGGTGTAGCCTGTCGGCATGAAAACGCATGCTGATTTGCTTACTGCCGACCCGCTGCTGGTGCCGAAAGTGCCGGTGTGGGCGAGACCACGCGGTCTGGTTTTGCACGATGCCGATGCCGCCTATTCAGCCGGTGCGGCCTTGAATTCCTTGGATAATGTGGTGCGCCAAGACCCGGTCTGGGCCGGCGTCTGGCGCCAGCGGCTGGCCCTGCAGTGTGCCGTGGCGGCGGTGAATTTGACCGGTCGGCGCGAGGACGAATCCGCCCTGCGCGACAGCCACTATCTGCGCGGCGCCGGCGACGATCCCGGCCCCTCGGGTCACCTGTTGCTGGCCTGGCGTCGTTTGGCGACGCGAACCAGCAACTGCGACGCGGACTTTGTGCGCCCGGTCGCGGAACAGCAGTTTGGCCTGCCCTGGGATGAGGCGCTCGCCGAGGTGGTGGCCAATGCCGAGGCCATGCTGCTGTCAGCGCGACCGGCGCCCGTGCTGGCGGCCGAAATTGCCGCCGCCGTCTATCGGGCCCGACCTGACGCCGAGTTTTTGGGCTTCTGGCTGGCCGATATGCTCCTCGCCCAGAAGTTCAGATGGCCTGTTCCGGTGCCGCTGCTGATGGGGCAGGCGACATCAGCGGTGTTCAAAGCCGGGGACAACCGCCGGCGCATTCGGCCCGGTGGGGACGGCTGGGGCAGGGCGGTGTTTTTGGCTTACGCCACGGCGGCGGCAGAAGCCTGCGATCTCGGCGCCGATGTTTTGGCGCCGCGGGCGGCAACACTGATGAACATTGCGCCAAAACTGCGGGCCAAGGGGGCCGGTGACGTGGTGAAGCTGCTGCTGTCCGACGATGTGGTGCCAGGGTCGTGGTCGAGCGCCAAATTGTCGGCGCGTGGGGCGCGGCGGCTGTTTGATCGGTTGGGTGAACTCGGCGCGGTGCGCGAGGTTTCGGGCCGGTCGACGTTTCGGCTGTACGGGTTGTGAGGGCGGCGCAGATGGCCAAGCGCAAACGAGTAGAGGCCGAACCGGCGATTTACGATACCGAACTGGCCGAGATGCCGGCCGAGCGGCGTTGGCGAGAGTGGATGAACCGCATCGAGGCGGTGCTGTTTGCGGCGTCGAGACCGGTGGGGCGTGAGGCCTTGGCGCGGGTCGTCAGTCGCGACGCCAGCATTGAGCTGCTGATCGATGACATTCGCGAAGGGCTGCGCGGCAAACCCTATGAGGTCGTCAGCGTCGCCGGCGGCTGGGCGTTGCGCACGCGAATTGCCTATGCCGATGCCATCGCAGTCTCTGCTGCCGTGCCAGCCAAAACCATTGATCTGAGCCAGAATGAGGCCATGGTGCTGGTCTCGATCGCCTATCATCAGCCAGTCACGCGGGCAGGGGTGTCGGAAATCCTGGGGCGGGAGGTGTCACGCGATGTGGTCGGTTCCCTGCGGGACAAGAACATGATCACTGCGGGGCCGCGCAGCCCGACGGCTGGGGCGCCTTTCACCTACGTGACGACCAAGGGGTTTTTGGAGAATTTCGGGCTCGATACGCTGCGCGACCTTCCTGATCTTGAAGCGCTCGAAGATGCTGGCGTCCTGAACGACCGAACGCACGGAGCGGTAACAATGCCGATGGGAGAGAAAGTCGATAAGGACCACCACGGCGAAGAGGGTGTGGAGCAGTCATCTTGACGTGTGAATCGGCGTCGGGTTTGCATGCCGATCGGCACCCAAACCACGCGCCTATTCACAGTGGGATGGCTTCTTGTAAGCCACTCCACTGTGCACCTGCGCGTTTACGGCGTGCGGATACCGATTACTGCTTCGCTGCTGCCTTGACGGTTTGGGCCAGCAGGTCCTCGAAGGCGATTGTGGCGGGGCGGCGCATGTAGGTGACGATGTCACCGGCGATGAGCGGCGCGTACCAGCGTTCGGCGATGACGCTGGTGCCCTTGAGGATGCCGATGACGCACAGAATCTGTGCAGCGTTACAGTCCACGTCGTGGCCGATACCGCAAACGATCTCCAGCGTCAGATCGAAGTCGCCATCGCCGAACCAGAGCGCTACAACCTGTGCGGCCGCGTTCGGGTAGACGTGAATCCAGTTATACTCGATATATTCGGCGTCGCACTTGCCCCAGGCCGTCTGCCAATCTTGCGAAGTCCGGCAGGCATTGAGCGCAAATTCCAGCACTGCGCCGTATTCGGTGCGAGTCGAGAACAATGAGCAGGTCGAGACCAGCAGGTCGCGGGTGTCGGTGGCCGTATAGGCGCGTGCCGCGAGCACGGCGTTGAAGACTTCGCCCAGAATGCCATTGCCAGCTGCTGAAATCTGCGCATCCAGGTAGGCCAGGCGTGCGGCTTCACGGGCGCGGCCGGGTGCGACCATGCCACAAATCGTGCCGCGCATCTGGCCGCCAATCCACTCGTCGAATGGATTGTCCATTGACCCGCTCAGCGGCGGCAGGACGCCGCGGCGGATATTGGTCAGCGCAACTGCTTCCGCCGACCAGCCCAGGGGGATCATGCCGGTCCAGCGCTCGGCAATATCGGTGCTGGTGACCGCGTGGCCCTTTTCACCAAAGGCTTCCAAGAATGCCAGCTCAAACGTGATGTCGTCATTGTAGGTGTTAGGTTCACGTACATAGTCGCGGATCGGGCCGAACACCTCGGCAATGTTCTCGGCCGTATAGCCCTCGAGTGCGGTGCCGGCAGCAGCGCCTACGAACTGACCCAGCCAAGCCGCACGGGTCTGGTCGGCGAATGTGTCTCCATGCACGTCGACGGCCTCGTCGTCAGGCCAGACCGTATCCTTGTCCATCGCGTCCCAGTCGGCATAGCGCAGCGTCTTCTGCGAGGGATGCTCGGGGTCGGGCTTGGCATTCTGCATGATCACGCGCAGGCGCATGTCGATCATATAGAGCGTTTCGAAATCGCCAGCCTCAAGCGCGGCAAGGCCCTCAGCCAGCAGGTCCTGATAGGGCGCCAGCACATAGCCCTTGCTGACCATCGACTGCAGCGCACCGGCCATCAGGCATTCCGGCGCCGCCGAGCCGGGCACATTGCTCTTCCAGAACATGGCGACTGTCATGTCGCCGGCAGCCATGACAGCGCTGGCATCCCAGGTCTGCTCCTCCGCAGTGCGGACGACTGGCTTGGTGTTGCGCAGCAGGTCGCGCGTCAGTTCCCAGGCTTTCATAGAGGGTATTCCTTCGACGTTAGGAGTGGGTACGTGTCTTGGCCTGGCGGCGGGCTGCATAAACGGTCAGCACCAGCACCGGCACGAGGTAGGGGATCATCTGCATCAGCTCATTGGGCAGGCCCAGGGTCTGCATGGTGATCGCGGTGGTCTCGGCTATCCCGAGCACGGCGGCAGCGGCGAAGGTGCCCCAGGCGGTGCCCATGCCCATCACCTGGGCGGCAATGGCGATGAAGCCGCGTCCGGCAGTCATGTTCTGGGCAAACCAGCTGACATATCCCATCGACAGATAGGCGCCGGCTGCGCCGCCGAACATGCCTGACAGGGCGAGCGCCTGCAGCTGCGTGCGGTTGCGTGAAACGCCCGCCGTGGCTGCCGCTTTGTGGTCAGAGCCAACGGCCCGGATATGGAGGCCAAACGGGGTCCGCGCCAGCATGATTGATACCAGCGGTACCGCCAGAATGGCGACGTAGGTCAGCATATGGTGGCCTGATAGCAGCGGTCCCAGCACAGGCAGGTCACGCACTAGCGGGATGTGCAGATTGGGCAGCACGCCGCTTTTCAACGCGCCCGACATGCCCTTGTCGCCGGTGGCGAGGAACAGTCCCAGCGTCGTCGCCGAAGCCGCCGCCATGTTCAGGGCAATGCCCGTTATGATAAAATGCGTACCCAGACCATTGATCGCCAGCGCCATCAGGGCGCCGAGCATGCCACCACAGACGAGGGCGGCAAACAGCCCAATGAACGGTTGCCCGGTCCAGGCGCTGGCCAGCACGCCAACCAGCGCGCCGGACAGCATGATGCCCTCCATGCCGATGTTCAGCACCCCGGCGCGGTCCGAAATCAGGATGCCCAGCGCCGCCAGCAGCAGCGGCGTCATCACGCGCAGCACGGTTGCGAACAGCGCCGGATCGGAAATGTTGTTCCAGATCGCGTCGATCATGCTGCCTGCTCCTCGCCCTTGATGTCGCGGATGAGCCGCAGGAAAGCGGGGTGGCGGAAAATGGCCGTTGCGGTGACAGTCAGCATGATCGCGGCCGTCACGAGCCCCACCACTTCGCTTGGCACGTTCAAATTGCGCGCAAGGCTATCTCCGCCCACTTGGAGATAGGCCAGAAACAACGCCGCCGGGATGACGAGGAAAGGGTTTTCACGCGCCAGGATCGCCACGGTGATGCCGGTCCAGCCATGGCCGGGCAGGCTGGTCCAGGTGAAGCGGTTGTAGAGCCCCAGCACCTCGATGGCGCCCGCCATTCCAGCGACGAGCCCGCCGATAATCTGCGCTCGCATGACTAGCCCCGATGCGCTGAGGCCCAGATGCTGCGCCATGCCCGGACCTGCGCCAACGATGCGCACATTGAGTCCCGAGCGCGTGCCATAAAGCCAGATGCCGCCCAGGATGCAGGCGACAAAGGCGATGATGACACCGGTATGCAGGCGCGTGCCCTGCATCAGTCGCTCCAGCGTGAAATCGCCGGGCAGGCGATACGACGCCAGCGCCCCTGCATTGGGGTCGCGCAGGAAATAGTTGAGCACGAAGATGCCCGCATAGAGCAGGGCGAAGTTGAGCACTAACGAGTTGACCATCTCGGACGCGCCGAACTTGACGCGCAGATACCCCGGCACCACGCAAGCTATCGAGCCCACCAATGCGCCAACGGCGATGGCAGTTGGCGCGGCGATGAACCCGGTCAGCGGCAACAGCAGCGCTGCCGCCGCCGCGCTGACCCCGCCGACAAAGAAGCTGCCCTCGACACCGAGGTTGAAGCTGCCTGCACGGAAGATCAACGTCGCGGCAAGCCCGGTCAGCATGGTCGGCGTCGCCGCTTCGAGAATATTGCCGATATGACGCATCGAGCTGAATGGTCCCAGGATGAACAATTGCAACACTTGCATCGGCTCGGGCTGTAGCAGGGCCACCGGCACCAGAACGGCCATGATCACCATGGAGACGACGAGCGCGGTGAGCGCAAATTCGGTCAGACCGGCAAGGATGGAGCGAGTCATGCGGTAGTCTCCAGCCCGAGCATAAAGGGACCGAGCTTGGCCGGCGTCAGGTCAGCGCTATTGGGCAAGTCGGCGACCATCCGCCCGTTGAACAGCACGATGACACGATCAGCTAGCCGCAATAATTCGTCGAGATCAGCGGTGATCAGCAACACGGCGGCACCCTCGCGCGCCGCCATGTCGATCCGGCCATGCAGGAACGCCGCCGAAGCGACGTCGATGCCGCGCGTTGGCTGGTCGGCGATCAAGAATTTTGGCGTTCCGTCCAGCTCGCGCGCCGCGATCAGCTTCTGCGCATTGCCGCCGGAGAGGGAGTCGAGGCGCTCCCCGATGCCGCGCGCGCGCACCGAATAATCGGCGACCATGTCGCGCACTTTCTGGCGAATGCTGCGGCGGCGCAGGAATGGGCCCCATTGCAAGCGCACATCGCCATCAGTGCCGGCAATGGCGTTGTCGACCAAGGTCATGCCTGGCGTGCCGCCCTGAGTGAAGCGGTCAGCCGGCAGATAGGCCAGTCCCGCCTGGCGCCAATTTGCAGCCGACGCCTTGCCCATCTCGGTTCCGGCAAAGCTCACGCTGCCCGAGGACGGGCGCAATAGGCCGCTCAGTACTGCGGCCAGCCCGCGCTGGCCGCTGCCATCCACCCCGGCGATCCCGATAATCTCGTCGCCCTGAATGGTAAAGCTGAGGTCGCTGATCCGGTCCGCCGGGTCGTGTGTCTCTGTAGAGAGGTTGGACACCCTGAGCAACACCGGCGCCTCTGGAGCCATGCGCTGGCGGCGCGGCACATCCACGTCGCGGCCCATCACCATGCGCGTGATTTCGGCGTCGCTGACCTCGGAAAGCGCGGTCGAACCGACGACCTGCCCGGCGCGCAGTACAGTCACGGTGTCGGCCAAAGCGCGCACTTCGTGCAGCTTATGGGAAATGAACAAGATGGTGATGCCGGTGTCGCGCAGGTCGCGCAAGCGGCGGAACAGTTCCTCGATCTCTGGCGGCGACAGCACAGCCGTCGGTTCGTCCAGGATCAGCAGGCGTGTCTGGCGCGACAGCGCCTTGAGGATTTCCACCTTCTGCTGCGCCGCGATCGAGAGCGTCTCGACGCGTGCGTCTGGATCGACAGCCAGATCGTAACGCTTGCTCAGCGCCAATACCTGCTCGCGCGCTCGTGCTCGGTCAGTGAAAATGGCCTTGGTGGGCTCATGGCCCAGGATGATATTCTCGGTAACGGTCAGGATAGGCACCAGCGAGAAGTGCTGATGCACCATGCCGATGCCGTGCTTGCCGGCAAAATCCGGTGCCGCCGCTGCGACGGCACCGTCGATCATGATCTGCCCGGTGCTCTGATTTTCCAGCCCAAACAGGATTTTCATCAGCGTGGACTTGCCTGCGCCGTTCTCGCCACAGATGGCGTGGATTGATCCCTTGGCGATGTCAAACGTGGCTTCAGCCAAGGCCACGGTGCCGTTCGGATAGGTCTTGCCGACCTGCCGAAAGGCCACGATTGGGGGAGCGTTTTCCATCTGTGGCGCTAACTCGGCTTATGGACGAACGCTGTCGCGCAGGGTGTTGAGCGCTGCCGTGTCCATGCCGAAGCCGGTGGGGACCACAATTGCGCCCGATGCGATGCCGGCCTTGGCAGCTTCGATGGCGGCCAGGGTTTCGGGCGACGCCAGCTTTGCCATATTGCCGGTTTCCACCAGGCCCACGGCGTTTTCGGCCAGACCCACATTTTCAGCCGTGCCGAAGGGGAGCTTGCCTTCGCGGTAGAGCTCATAGGCGCGCACCAGGCTCACATCGACATTCTTGAGCACCGAGCTCATGACGCGGCTCGCCAGTTCAGGATCGCTCTCGGCAAAGATCGATTCCTGATCGGAGTCGACGCCCAGCACATACTGATTGGTTTCCTTGGCGGCGGACACCTGACCCAGACCGGCCTGCGAAGCGGCAATGAAGCCGATGCCAACACCGGCGCGATACTGCGCCAGCCCCAGCTCCTTGCCCTTGGCCGCGTCGGTGAACGAGCCGGCGTAGGCGACCGAAACTTTGACGTCCGGGTTGAACGACTGCGCACCAGCCACATAGCCGACGAGGAAGTCATTGATGACGGGAATGTCCATGCCGCCGAGGAACCCAAGGTGCTTGCCGGTGCCTTCGGGCAGGCCCGACTGCAGCAGACCTGCAGCAAGAATGCCGCCGAGATAGGAGGCTTCGTTCTGCTTGTACTGGATCGAATAAACGTTGGAATAGGCACCGCCATCATAGGGGAGGCTGGCATCGAACAGGATATATTGTTTGTCCGGATACTGCTCGGCCACATCGCCCAGCGTTTCCGACAGAGCGAAGGTGCCACCGATGATCAGGTCCCAGTCCTGCTCTGACACTTCGAGCAGAGCTGGCTCCCAGCCAGTCGAATCGTCACCAATTTCCAGCACGCGCGTTTCCACGTCGTCGCCATAGGTCTGCTTGATCGTCTCGAGGCCGCGATTGGCCGAGTCGAAGAACGACTTGTCGCCCAGTGCGCCATTGATCAGCAGCAAGATCTTGTCCTGCGCTACGGCGCCTGCTGTGCTGGCCGCGATCAGCGTTGCAACGCTGACGAAACCAAGCAGTGCGCGACGCGCCCTTTTGTTGATTGAAGCCTTTGGCACGATTGTTCCTCCCTCTGGATATGAACTGCAAATCCATGACCGCCCTGTCACAAGGCATTTAATCGTGTAAACTATACATCCAACGCTCTGTGTGGAGTCAAGAGGGTTGCAATGTGCGCGCTGGTTTGTTGGTGAGGAATCGGCGCTAAATAGTACCCATGGGCGAATACAAAATGTCTGAGCGCAAAACGCCAACCATCAAGGATGTGGCTAAAGCTGCGGGCGTGTCGTCCGCAACCGTCTCCTATGTTCTCAATAATCTGAACAAGGTGACGCCTGAAGTTGATGCTTTGGTACGCAAGGCCGTTGCCGATATTGGGTATTCCCGCAACAATGCTGCTCGTGCCCTCAAGACAGGGCGCAATCAGGTTATCGGTTGCATCCTGCCGAATTTGAGTAGCCCGGTTTTTCCTGAAATCGCCCATGCCGTTCAGGTGCGCGCCGAGGCATTGGGCTATGCAACTTTGGTCATAGACTCGGGAAATGAGCCGATGCGCACGCTGCGAGCGGTGCAGACTTTGCGTCAGCATGGCGTGGACGGGGCAGTCGCCATGCTGCATCCCAGTTTCAACCCAAAGTCCCCACCGATCTTTCCGATGGTCTCGCTCGATATGGCTTTTCCGTCGCTCGACAGCATCCAGGCCGACCACTTCGCCGGTGGCCGCCTGATGGCCGAACACGCGATTGCGTTAGGCCACGGGCGCATTGGCATGCTCTCCGGCTATCAGGAGGTCAGCAGTAACCGCGAACGCCGCGAGGGCTTCATGTCGGTCGCCCGGGGACGGCTCGATATTATCTGGGAGGTGGAAGTAGACCTGCTGCCCCAGTTGCGCCCGGAGGCGGTGATTGCGATCGGGCGGCGCGAGGTGACCGTGATCGTCTGCGTCAACGATCTGGTCGCCATTGCCGCCCTCAGCGTACTTAAAACTCTCAATCTGCGCGTGCCAGGAGACGTTTCCGTCGTTGGCTTCGACGACATGCAGTGGAGCAGTTGGCCACTGATTGACCTTTCAACCGTGCGCCAGCCTCTCGGCCTTCTAGGGGCACAGGCGGTCGACTTGCTCATCAACCGATTAAAATTTCCAACGGCTCCGGCGGAGGATCGCGTGCTGCCGGTTTCCCTCATAAAGCGCGGAAGTACAGCGCCGTTGGTGCCACCTGCAATTCGGCGCCATCGCGCGACCCCTCCTGATGTATAGGCTTCAATGGCTTAGCGTGCCGATCGGCACCCAAGCCCCACGCCGATTAACAAACAGCGGTCACATCGGTCATTTCAGGTCTCCATTGAGCCAGCGAAACGCGACCCCACCACTGAGGTTCCGAGAGGAGGCTCTGCCGCTGCGTCCCAAGGCGCCGCCAGGCAGGTATCAGCCCATTCAGGCCATCGACCGCAATGGACGTGCTTTGCAGCAAGCTCTTCAGGCCGCAATCAACGGCGCTCGAAATGCCCGCGCCAAGGCTCGCGCTAATTCCTCAGATCCATATGGCTTGCGCAAAGTGACCTCGTCGCGATATCCGTCGACAAGGCCTGCGGTCCCATACCCCGTAGCGAACATAAAAGAAATGCCACGCCCACGC
>NZ_JBTMWU010000004.1:0-346519 GCF_054489375.1 Devosia sp. A449
CCGCCTCAAGAACGGTGCGCCCCTGGCCGACTTGAACCCCGCCACGCTTTATGGCGGCGGCAGTGCCGGCTACACCGATTATCCGGCGCTGAGCTGATATCCAGCTTGGGCTGATGAATGAAGGCGGGGGCCGGAGGGCGGTGCGGCTACCGCTCACTATATGCTCCTCTTTGCATATTCAGCGCCAAGTCGTGCCGCACGTCTCAATCTATCAAGACGACCTTGGTTTCCAGGAACTCGGCAATGCCGAAGCGGCCATATTCGCGACCGTTCCCCGATTTCTTGTATCCACCAAACGGCACCTGAAGGTTCTGGGCAGGGTAGTTGACCGAAACCATTCCCGCGCGCAGGCGCCTAGCCACGGCCATGGCGGCATCGCGATCGCGGCCCTGCACATAGCCAGCAAGCCCGAATTCGGAATCATTGGCGATATCAATGGCCTCGTCCACACTGCGATAGGTCTGAACGGCCAGGACGGGGCCGAACACTTCATCGCGTCCGATGGTCATATCGTTGGTCACCCGGCCAAAGGCAGTCGGGCGGACGAAATAGCCGTGATGGAAGCCTGCGGGATGTCCGGTTCCGCCGCAGATGAGGTCGGCTCCTTCCCGGATGGCGGTTTCGATGAAGTCCTGAATGCGCTGGAACTGAGCCTCGTTGGCGACAGGGCCCAGAAAAGTACCGGGATCGGCGGGTAAGCCAATCTGCACGTTGGTAGCACTTTCGCGGATAATGGAGGCGATCTGATCGTAGCGTTCCTCGGGTACCAGCATGCGCGACGGTGCATTGCAGGACTGACCGGCATTAGTGCACATGGTCATGAAGCCGCGCTTCACCGCCGTCTCGAAATCGGCATCGGGCATCAGAATATTCGCTGATTTGCCACCCAGCTCGAGCGCTACCCGCTTGACCGTCGGCGCCGCGTCAATGCTGACGGCGATGCCGGCCCGGGTCGATCCTGTGAACGACATCATATCGATGCCCGGATGGCGTGACATGGGGCTGCCGACACCAGGGCCGTCGCCATGAACCATGTTGAAAACACCCGGAGGTACCCCGGCCTCATCGAGAATTTCGGCGAGAATGATGGCATTAAGCGGCGCCACCTCGCTGGGCTTGAACACGATAGTGCAACCTGTCGCCAGAGCCGGAGCCACCTTCACGGCGATCTGGTTCAGCGGCCAATTCCACGGCGTGATCAGCCCGGCAACGCCGATAGGTTCATATAGGACCAGGCCATTACCGACACGCTTTTCAAAGGCGTAATTTTCCAGCGCTTCAATCGTCGCCTCGAAATGGTCGCCGCCGCGCGGTGACTGCAACGAGCGGGCGAGCGAGATGGGAGTGCCCATTTCCCGGGATAGAATCTCGGCAATCTCGTTCTGCCGGCTGCGATAGACCGCGACGATCCGACGGAGCAGCGCGAGCCGTTCCGTGACGCTGGTCGCCGCATAGGCGGGAAAGGCGGCGCGGGCCGCCGCCACTGCCTTGTCCACATCCTCGGCATTGCCGGCCGGAACTCGAGCAAACGCTTGGCCGGTGGCGGATTCACGCACCTCGATATGGCCGGTGCCCGACGCAGCTTGCCATTGGCCGCCGATATAGTGTTGGTGCTCTCGCTCGGGTTTCATGGCCTACCCCTTGAGAGCGATGGTGACGAGGAAGGCACGCGCTGCCCCCACGGGCATTTCCACCCTCAGGCGAATGAAGTGCCCGAACTCGCGCAGGCGAATGAAAGACAGGCCCTCGCCGGGCAAGAGGTCGAGCGAGCTGCCTTCGTCGCACCAACGGATCCCGTCGGGTGAAACCTGCACATGGGCTTTGCCACCGTGCCCACCATCGTCGAGGCCGCGCGCAAAAATCTGCGCCTCGCTGGCCCAGCCGGCTTCATAAGGTTCGCTAAAATCGCCCAGCCGCCAGGCCTCGCCGCGCGTTAGGGTTGCAACGGTTGAAGTCAGCATCAAAAATCTCCGGAAAGCAGGACGGAATCGACGAAAAGGAAAGAGCGTTTATCGCTGTCGGTCTCGACGAAAAAACCAATATTGAGCATGCAATCGAGATTGGCCCAGGGATCCATGCGCATCACTCCCATACCCGACACGTCGAATTCGCGGTCGTTGAACTGGAAGCTGGTAAAGCTCATATCGCGCAGATCGACGCCGACTTTCAGATACTGCCAGTTCATCTTGGTCGGAAGTTCGTTGTAGCAGGTGTCCTGATAGCCATTGGGTACGTCCTCCCAGCCATGCGGATAGAGATGCTGCAAAGAGCGCGTGCGGGCAGATGACGAGACCACGTTGTCGTCGGCTGTCTGCTGCTTGAATTGCCAGGTGTGCTTGAGCTCGCCATCGAGGCAATTGAGAAAACGAAGATGCGGCAGGCCGCGATATTGCCGCGACTGCAGATCCATGAACATACCGAAGGAGCGTAGATCCTCAATCGACAGCGTCGCCTCGGAGGGTTCTGGTTTGGCGGCGATATAGGCTTCAAGTTGAATGCGACCCAACTTGCGGAAGGTCATCCGCTTGAGCGCAAGATTCATGGCGCCCTTGATCGGCCGAGTGGCAATTTTCATGGCATATGGGCCGCTCATCGCTCCGTGCGAGCCGCTGTCCCAGCCCACAGCAGTGGACAGCATAGGCTGGTTCATCGGCTGAAACACCGGCAGCATTTTGGTGAGAGAATCCTCATAATTGCCGATCAGTCCGATCCAGCCATTCAGCCCGGAGCCGAACGTGTCATGGGCCAGAATCCGCCCCAGGGGATCGAATTTGTCGAGTTGAGTATCCGAGAAGCGGTGGGGATAAGGCTGCATTTAAAACTCCTGATACGGATGTATTGTGGTCAGCCCTTGACGGAACCGGCCATGAGGCCGGCCACGAGGAACTTCTGGAAGAAGATGACCAGGGCTAGAACGGGGGCGAGCTGCAGCGTTGCCGCGGCAAAGAGAACACCCCACTGGGTGCCGGCGACCGAATCCATGATGTTGGACACAACCAGCGGGGCAGTGACGGCGCGCGTGCTCGAGAAGATGAACGCGAAGAGATATTCGTTCCAGGCATAGACGAAGACGAAGATGCCGCCCGCGATCATGCCTGCTGTCGCCAGCGGCAATATGATGCGCACGAAGGTCTGCGTCGTGGAGGCGCCATCAACGCGCGCCGCTTCGTCCAATGTGGGTGGAATCTGGTCGATGAAGACCTTCATCATTACCGAAAGCATCGATACCCAGAACGCTGAATAGAGGACGATCAGTAAGATATGCGTATCGCTGAGGCGGAGGGCGTCGGCGATAGGAAACAGCGGCAACGACACCACGATGGGCGGCACCAGGCGCACGAGGATGGCAAAGAACGCGCTGGCGGCGAGCAACCGTCCGCGTTGTCGGGAATAGACATAACCGGCGAGCGTGCTGGTCGTGACAGCCAGCGCGGTGGCGCCCAGCGCTACGATCAGGCTGTTGCCCATATTGGGCAGAAATTGCGGAAAAGCGGCGAAGAGCTGGATGTAGTTGTCAAAGGTGACATCCAGGTTAAACCGCCGTGCCGGCGAGAAAATATCCCGCTCCGGACGGAAGGAGCTGAGAACGATCAGTAGGATCGGACCTAATGACCAGATTCCGAGCATGGCGATGGCCATGCCCCGCAGGAGGGTGCCGCGCATATCAGTTTTCATTGCGGAACCCCGAGCGATAGATCTGATAAACGTAGAAGGATGCGAGTAGCAGGGCGCCGAGAACCATCAGCCAGCCCGTGGCGGCGGCCATGCCGAACTCGTTGTAGCGGAAAGCATTTTTGTAGAGGTACACGGCCATGACCTCGGTGGTACGGGCAGGGCCGCCCTGGGTCAGAAGCCAGACTTCGCTGAAAATGCGGAACCCGAAAATGTAGCGGAAGATGATGGCGATCAGGATCGCCGGCATTAGCAACGGCAAAGTGACATGGCGGAAGCGCTGCCAAGGCCGGGCGCCATCGACGCGGGCGGCCTCGGTCAGGTCAGCGGGAATGGCGATCAGCGCCGCATAGATCAGGAGAAAGCTGAACGGCAGGTGCAGCCAAACGCCGATCATCGACACCAATACCATCGCCTCAATGGGGTTGGTCGCCCAATTGGGCACGTAGCCGAAAGTGGAAAACAGGCCGGTGAGAATGCCGATATCTGGCTCAAGCATGAAACGCCATGCCAGCACAGCGACCACTTCGCTGACGGCATAGGGCGCCAATATCACGGCCATGAGCACGGCGCGGCCGCGCTTGGTGCTCTGAAATAGCAAGGCTACGCCGACGCTGAGAATGATCTCAACATAGACGACGATGTTGACGACGATCAGCGTGTTGAACAGCGAGCGCCAGAACGCGGGATCACTCAGTATCGCAGCGTAGTTGGCCCAGCCGATAAATTTCGGTGCCGCGCCATAGCTTGATTCCGTAAAGCTCAACCACAGCACATACAGGGATGGCAATGCCAGAACCAGGATGAGTTGGAGGTGCATCGGCGCCAGCATCAGCAGGCCGCCTATGCGCTTGCGTTGCGCCGCCATTCCCGTTGCCACTCTCATTATTTTCCCTTTAACATATGATATAGGATTGACTGCGGGTGGTACGGTATCACGACGTAACTCTCAGTTTATCGCTGAATTGCGCCGAAATTACCGAAATCAACCGGAGAGTCAACGCTTGACTTATGACATAGGTTGAGATTTTCTGTAGTGAGAATAAATAGCGCAATGCAGCCAAAATGGAGGATTTCGGCAATGACGAGACGGAAGGCTTACGCCATCGCATGGATCGCGGCGGGCGCCGCAATGGCCAACGCAGCGGCAATCCAGGCCGAGGACCTGACGCTGCTGGCCCATGCCGCCATTCAGGGATCAATCACCGGCACCAGCGGCACCGGTGGTAACGTCCTCGCGGACTGGCAGAGCGAAACGGGTGTCAATCTCAATTGGATCGCGGCCGATATTGCTCCCCTGCATGATCGACTGATGCGCGAAACCAGCCTCTCCAGCACCAGCATCGATGTTGGGTTTATTCTCGATTCCTACGCGACGCAGGCGGCCTTGTCGGGCTTCGAGCCGCTCGATGATTGCCTTGCCGGCCTCGATATCAGCGATATTCCACAGACGTTCCTCGATCAGGTGAGCCAGGACGGTCAGCTGAAGGCTCTTCCCATCCGCCACGCGACCACTGCCTTGCACTACAACAAGGCGCTGTTCGCCGAGCACGGCATCGACGCGCTGCCTGACACGTTTGACGACCTGGTCGAGGTCGCCAAGACTCTCAGCGGCAAGTCGGCTGACGGCACGCCGATATATGGCCTGTCGATCGACGGTACCAATGCGGGCGGCACCTACAACCTGCTGATGGCTTACGGGGCCACGCTGACCGACGCCCAGGGGCAGCCTTCAAATGACGTTGAGGCGCTTACCCGCGCCTATGCTGCGTTGGCCGATCTCTATGCCGCAGGCGCTCTGCCCTCGAACTTCACCGCCATGGGCATCGACCAGATCACCCAGGGGGTTTGGCAGGGTCGCATCGCCATGGCAGTGCAGCCATTCAGCCGCTACCTCACCTATAATGACGCTGCGAAGTCCGATTATGCGGGAGAGATCGGCGTCGCTGCATTCCCCGCAGCTGAAGGGCAGTCAACGCCATTTGTTGCTCGCACCACGGTGTGGTCGGCCGTTATTCCGGCCAATAGCCAGAGCAAGGACATGGCCTGCGATTTCGTCCGGCAGCTGGCTGATCTGGACAATGTCGTACTGATGGCGCTCAACGGCAATGGTCCGGTACGCACCAACGCCTATCTCGACCAGCGGGTTATCGACGCCATCCCCTATGCCGACGCCGAGCAGCAGGCCGTATTGGGCGCCAAGTTCGTTATTTCGCCCTTCGAGCAGATCGGGCGTGCGCAGGACATGTATCTCGAAAACATGCAGGCAGCAGCGCTCGGCCTCAAGACGCCGGAACAGGCTGCTGCCGACACGCTGGCAGCGATTACCAAGGCGACCGAAAATTGACCAAAGCAGTCACGAGATCGGGCCCATTCCAATCGGAGACAGAAGTTTAATGCCAGACCTGCGCACAATCTGGGAGAACGGTGGCACCGTTCTCAATTCTTTCATCAACCTGCCCGGCAGCTTCGCGACCGAAATCATGGCATCGGCGGGTTTTGATAGCCTCACGCTGGACCTGCAGCATGGCATGGTCGAGTTTGGCGACGCCGTTTCGGCTTTCCAGGCGATGAATGCGTGGAATGTTGCGCCATTGGCGCGCATTCCCGCAATCGGTTCACCCATGACAGGAAAGTTGCTCGATGCGGGGGCCTCAGGGCTGATTTGCCCGATGATCGAAACCGCGGACGATGTGCGCCGTTTCGTGGCCGACAGTCTATATCCGCCAGCCGGTCATCGCAGTAATGGCGCCACGCGCGCCGTTTTGCGCCATCAGCCGGGGATGTACCAGAAAAGCGCGAATAGCGACGTTATCTTGATGCCAATGATCGAAACCGCAGCCGCCCTGCGCAATGTCGAAGAGATTGCAGCTGTTCCGGGCATTTCCGGGCTCTATTTGGGGCCGACCGACCTGGCTTTCACCCTTGGGTTGGAGCCGAAGGGCGACAATACAACGCCCCAGCTCATGCAGGCCTATGCCGAAATTATTGCCGCATCAAACCGCAACGGTATCATTGCAGCACTGCATTGCGGCTCCCCCGAATTCGCCCGGCGGGCAGTGGATATGGGTTTCCGCATGGTCACTGTAAGTGCCGACAGCAGCCTGCTGCTCAGTGCGGCGCGCCACAGCGTGACCAGCTTTCGCACCCCGTAATCGATCAAGCAGGAAAGACCAAAATGGCAACGCTCAAAATCGAAAAGGCGGTGAAGGCCTACGGCGCCAATGAGGTTCTGCATGGCATTTCCCTCGATGTCGCCGATGGCGACTTCGTGGTGCTGGTGGGGCCCTCAGGCTGTGGCAAATCCACCCTGTTGCGAATGATCGCCGGTCTCGAGGATATTTCGGGTGGCTCGATTTCCATCGCGGGCAGGGTGGTCAACGACCTGGAACCCAAGGAGCGCAAGATCGCTATGGTGTTCCAGTCCTACGCTCTCTACCCACATATGACTGTAGCCCAGAACATGGGCTTCTCGTTGAAGTTGGAGAAAGCCTCGGCGGACAGCATCAATCGAGAGGTCGGGCGCGCGGCGCAGGTGTTGCAACTCGATGCATTGCTGGACCGCTATCCGCGCCAGCTCTCGGGCGGGCAGCGTCAGCGCGTGGCCATGGGCCGCGCCATCGTGCGCAATCCTGATATCTTCCTGTTCGACGAGCCCCTATCCAATCTCGACGCGAAGCTGCGCGTGACCATGCGGGCCGAAGTAAAGGCATTGCAACAGCGCCTGGGTACGACGACGGTCTATGTGACCCATGACCAGATGGAGGCCATGACCATGGCCGATATGATCGTAGTTATGCGTGATGGGCGGATCGAACAAGCCGGCAAGCCGCTCGATCTCTACAATTCTCCCCAGACCTTGTTCATCGCCGGCTTTATTGGTTCCCCGGCCATGAACCTGATTTCTGGGCATTGCACGCGCAGCGGCGGAGTGCCCGCTTTCGTGGCGGGAAATGGTGCCGCGTGGCCCCTGTCGGCCGACTGTGCGGCGCGCGATGGGCAACAAGTTGTCTATGGTATCCGTCCCGAGCATCTCGATATTGCCGCAAATGGCGACATCGGCATGGAAGTTACGGTGGTGGAGCCGACGGGTGCGGAAACGCTCATCCATGGCCTGGTGGGGGACGAGGCGGTGACCGTCAACATCCGAGGGCATCTCAAGACGGAGCCCGGGCAGACATTGCGACTAGCCCCCCTGGCGGATCGCATCCATATCTTCGACCAGCAAACCGCGTGCCGCCTCTAGGGCAATGTGCGCAGCGGTTGACAAGCATGAGCACCGCAAATTTACCCATGAACAACATGTGAGAGGGCCAGCATGTCTGATGAAGTGACCTTGAATGAAGAGGAGAAGCGGCCCTCCAACCTAACGGCGCGCGTTTACAATGCGCTGTGCCGCTCCATTCTGCGTGGTGACTACCCAATCGGGCAATCCCTCCCATCAGAAGGAGAGCTCGCCGTCCGCTTCGAAGTCAGCAAGCCGGTTGTCCGGGCGGTCCTGCAGCAATTATCGGCGCTCGGCGTTATCGAGATCCGACAGGGCAAGCCGAGCATCGTCCGGCGGGTTTCGCCCCGGCCGCTCGAATATTTCTTCTCGTTTGCCCTGATGGAAACCGAGAACGGCCTGATGGAGGCGGTGCAGTTGCGCCGAGGGCTGGAGACCTATGTCGCCCAGCGCGCCGCCGAGCACATCAAGGTGTCGGACCTCAAAAAGCTGCGAGAAACCATCAAGACAATGGAAGCCGCCCGCCATGACTCGGCAGCCTTTATTGAGGCGGACCTCGCGTTTCACATGACGCTGGCGGAGGCGAGCGATAATCGCCTGCTGATGTTTCTGGTCCAGGCCCTGCGGGGCACGATTCACGAAACGGTACGCATGCTGCATGAGCGAGGCATGCTACCTGACCGTTCCGCCACCATTGCCCGCCATGTGGCCATCGTCGACGCCATCGCCTCCTGCGACCCCGAGGCGGCCCGCCGGGCCATGTCGGCCCATTTCGATGCCAGTGAGGAGCGGACAGCAGGTTCATCCACCAAAGGGCCCGCGGTTCTCGAGCCTGAGCGGATCATAGATTTTCTGGAACGCGAAATATCTAGCGAAGGCATTAGCTCGAGTTCGAAGCCAGATCTCCCGCGATTGAAACCGGGGATGTCAGCTTCGGATAAGTCATCAGGTAAACCTTAGGGACCGTTCTAGGCGGCGTTGCGTAGAGCTGCAAGCTGTAACGTTCAGAGACGCTGTCCGGAATGCCCGCTTTCGGGTCCTGGGCACCTAACACGATGACCGAATAGGGGCGGGTTGCCGCCTGGCAGCTTACGACCCCATCTCAGCCGTTCGCCTTATTAGCGCTAGGTACAGAAGGCGGTCGTCACTTGAGGCAGAAGTGCGTTGCCATCCTCATAGAAAGGGGCGCTTTGAGAACCTTAGTCGTTATGGCAGTGTTGATTGTCGCCGCTTGCACGGCCTTTTGGATGTGGACAGGCCGTCCATCATTTCAATGTGCAGAGCTCGGAGGGCGATGGACTGATGTCACGCGTGAGTGCATTGGCTCCCCGTATTGGGAGGAACGCCGAGATAGGTAAACGTCAGCTTTTGTTCGGTGCGGTGAAGCGCCCATGCGAACACGCCTCTGACCTCATTGAGTAGCCACGAAATTCCGGGTTCCCTTTCACGGGCTTTGAGGGAGATCACGCTGGTAGATTGCGGGGAGTGGAGGAACGATGACTGGTGCACCGAAAGCGAAAAAACACCCCTGAAAAGCATGGCGATGCTCTTGGGCAAGACGGCGATCAGGTCAGTTTGAGCGACGATTGCCACTGCCGCGGAACAATGCGGGAGACGCACTAAGGCATCGATCATAGGAGGGGTCGAGTGTTCGATCCAGCATGTAACATGCTGGTCTACATGGATCGTCACTATGGCCCGCCCCCGTATGAGGAGCCTTCAAACCCTATCGGTGAGGCTCTTGGGAACGCTTGGTTCACTCGAGACATCTATTTACGAGGGCTGAGCGCTAGAATGCGTTGTGGCGGGCTTTTCGCGAAAAGACTGTCAGGAGCAGGATCCAGAAATCCAGGAAAATCGACCAGTTGTCGATGTAGTACAGATCGTGTTCGGTGCGCCCCTCGACATGGGCGAAGGTCGAGGTGGCGCCGCGATAGCCGTTGATCTGGGCCCAGCCGGTGATGCCGGGTTTGATGCGCTGGCGATGGGCGTATTTTTCCAGCTGCAAGGCCAGCTCGCTATCGTGCATCAAGGCATGCGGGCGGGGACCCACCGCGCTCATTTCGCCCCGCAGCACATTGATGAATTGCGGCAGTTCATCGACGGAGGTCGCGCGGATGAAACGTCCGACCCGGGTTATCCGGCTGTCACCCTTGCTGGCCTGGGTCATGGCGCTGCCGCTCTCGGCGACATTCATCGAGCGAAATTTCCAGATGTAAAAGGTTTCGCCATTAAAGCCCCGGCGGGCCTGTTTGAAGAATACCGGCCCAGCGCTTTCCAGCCTGATCGCCATGGCAGTCAGCAGGAAAATGGGCGCCAGCAGCACCAGCCCGACGATGGCGACGCAGAGATCGAACACTCGCTTGATCAACACGGCGGACTGGTTGAGCGGGGCGCGCAGCACTCGCACGCCGCCGCCGGTATGCCCGAGCGGCACAATGTCGAGAAAGCGTAGCGAGGTATTGTCCGTGGCCGGCACGCCAATGACGCTGACGGAGAAGCGCTTGAACTCGTTGGTCAGTTCTTCCAGCGCGTCGACGTCGTTCAGCTCACCGACCACCACCACATGCTGGGTGCCGAGGGCTACCCAGTTTTGGCCGGTTTCCTGAATGGTGTCCTTGCGGAGGGTGCCGTCGGCATTCTGGATATTTTCCAGCGGCATCGACCCCGCCAGCCGGTAGCCAACGCGCCACAGGTCGCTATTGACCAGGAAGCGCGCGATGTCGATCTCGCTGCCGATCACGCCTATCCGGCGATATTGCAATTGCCCCTGATGCACATAGGCGCGCAAAGCCGAATAGACCAAGCCACGGGTGCCCAGCAGCACCGGCGCGCCGACCAGAAAGGCCGAGGTCAGCGAAACCCGCGACAGATCGCTCGACAGGCCAAACAGGAAGGCAATCAACAGTGCCATGGCAAAGGCCATGGTCCAGCCCAGCATGCTGTCCGCCAGGCCACCCTGTTGCGACAGGATGTCGTCAAGGAACCGCGAAGCCGAAATGGCGGCGCTGGCGCCGTAAAGGATACCGGTGAGGGTCGCATAGCCCAGATAAAGCCAAAGCGATTGGCCATGGAGCGGGATGCCGGCAAAAGTATCGTGATAAATCAGCGCCGAGAGCAGCACGATCAAGCTCGCCAGCACGCCTTCGAGCACGCACAGACCCAAGCAGAGCAGCCCGCGATTGATCTCGACGCGTCGGGCGCGCCGACGTTCTCGCCTGATTCCAACCCCGACTTGTCCCTCGCTCACGCTAATTTCCTTGTGCCACAACGCTTTACCAACATCGTGCGTATCACAGCACGGGCCGCGCCCCAATCGGGCGTCTCCGATTAAGTTAACCGTCGCCTCAATACTTCGCTCGTCAATTAATCTGCGGCATTTTAACAGATACGCCGGTTCTTTCCCGACCCGTGGAGGCGGGGCGCCCGCCCGCCTTAACCTTTCATAAACAACCCCTTAGCGTTTTAGTTACCTCGTTCGTTTACCAGTGGTTAGCCATAAGGCCGGCTCGCGTGAACCTGTCGTCCTTACAGTGTATGGCCTGCGTATTAGGGATGGCTTCGATGCGAAACGAACAGAGCATTGTCTCTCTTGCCCTGCTTGCCGTTGCGGCCATCAGTCTGGCGGGCTGTGCCACCAACTCCACGCGGCAGGTCGCCACCGGCTGTGCCGGGCTGGTGAGCCAGGCCGATTGCAGCATTTCGACCTATGGTCCGGTTTCCGCAGCGCCCGAAGTTCTGGCGGCCGACGCGCGCAGCAGCGCCGCAGCATCAGAGATCGAGCGGGCTTTAGCCTCGGGTCGTCCTGACGCCTATTTTCGCGCCGGTATCAATGCGTCCACGCCGCACATTGCCTATGAAGGCCAGCCCGGAGGCGCCGGTTACTCTTATGCGCTTGGACTGGATGTGCCGCTCTATCAGGGGGGCTCCCAGGCAGCCATCGTGGCCGCTCGTGCCGATTATCGCGCGTCGCAGGAGGTTGTGGCTGACCGTCGCGTGGCCACCGCCTATGAGATCGCTATTTCGCTGCTGCGCATTCGCCAGCAACAGCAGGTTATCGGGGCGCTCGAACATCAACAAGGCGCGCTCCGCACGCTGCGCCAAGGCGTTGATGCCGAGCTTGCGGCTGGCGCCGCCAGTCGCGTCGATCTGGACGACATTGACCGCCAGCTGGCGCGCATCAAGGTGCTGCGCGAAACAGCCAAGCTCACGGTGACCGAGGCCAGCAATGCTGTCTATCGCTTGGGCCTTTCGAACTCCAGCAAGCTGCCAGATGTCGCTGGGTTGGGGCTGGGCGAGAACCTGCAGGCGCTGACCGACCTGGCCCTGAAAAACAATCCCCGCATTCGCCAAAGCGTTGCTCAGCTCGACGCCGCGACCTCGCGGGTGTCGCAGGCCCAAGGGGAGATGCAGCCATCGGTTGCGGCTCAGTTCGAGGTCTATGGCGAGCAGATCGGTTACTCGGGCGGGGGGGACCCGGCCCACGGCGCCCGCGCCACGCTGCAATTCTCGATGCCGTTCGATCTCAGCGGTGCCGGCCAGGCGGCGGTAAAACTGCGGGCCGACGAAAGACTCGCTGCTCAGTTTGATAGCGAAGCCGCGCGCAATGGCGTGGCCGCTGCGGTACGAACCGCGTTTGAACGCCGCCAGCAGGCGCGTCAGCTCCGGTCGCTGGCGCAGCAAGAAGTCAGCAGCGCCAAGGCCATGCTGCAGGGCATCGAGGCCGAACGGCAGGTGGGCGAACGCACCGCGCTCGACGAAATCCGGGCGATAGAGAATCTGACGGCGGCTCAGATCAATTTGATTACGGCACAGTTCGAGCTGGGGGCGGCGGAATATACCCTGGCCGCGGAAACCGGCCTGATCACGAAGCTATTCGAGACGTCCACCCGCGCCGCAGCCCTGTAGCGCACCGCGGCCTATTCGGCTGCGGCTCGGAAAGCGTCGGGTTTGGCGTCGGCCTGGTCTAGCGCTACACGCAGCCGACCGGCTAGCACCCGCACGAAGGGTTCCAGCACCATGCTGTCGTGGGTTCCAGCCACCTCCTGCACCGTCAGTTCGCCCACATAGGGGCTCCAGCCATTGTCATCGATCGCGGCGTTTCGCCCTTCCTGCAGCCGGCGGTCACCGCTCAGATGGTAGAGGATGTTGAATTTGGGTCGCAGCAGCAGCACCGCGCCGGGGTAGGGCTGCAAGTCATAGTCGACCAGTGCCCCCCGGAAGGCGGCTTCAATCCTTGCATTATGGAACTGCGCCCCGGAGTTTTCATTATCCAGCGCATCCTGACTCCGCTGTTGCTCCTCTCGCCAGCGGCGTCGGCTTTGCAGCCAGTCGGCGAAAAAGGCCGGACCGGAGCGGCGCAAATCCTGCAGCTTCATGCTGATGCGGTCGCGCGTGCTAAGTGCCGGCTGGGTGGGGAGCGGCGTGTCGAGCATCACCACGAGAGACACCTCCTCACCGGCAGCCCGCAATTGCTGCGCCATTTCGTAGGCCACCAGCCCACCGCCGGAGAAGCCGCCCAGCAAATACGGGCCTCGGGGTTGTACTGTGCGGATTTCAGCCAAATAATCGCGGGCGGCGTCATCAAACCGCTCATGCGGCTCCTGATCACCATAGAGTCCCCGCGCCTGCAAGGCGTAAACCGGCCGCGACGCGCCGATATGCAGAGCCAGCTGCCGCAGATTGAGCACGTTGCCAAACATGCCGGCACACAAAAAGAACGGTGCCTGTTCGCCGGCCTTACCGATGCTCATGGGAACCAGATGGATCAGCTTGGCCGGATGATCCAGCGCAACCTCACCCACCACGGCCGCCACTGGCGTCGTCTGTGCGGCGATCAGCGCGGCGCAGGCCGCAATCGTCGGCGCTTCAAACAGCACCGAGATCGGCAGGTCGACCGCATAGGCCTGCTTGATCATGCGGAACAGCCGCACCGCGATCAGCGAGTGGCCGCCAATGTCAAAGAAGCTGTCGTCGACGCCAATCTGCTCGATCCCCAGCAGCTCACGCCAGAAACCGGCCAGGGTGCGCTCGATATCGTTGCGTGGAGCCACAAAGGCACTGTCGAGGTCTGGGCGCTCAAACGCCACCTCGGCCGGGCCGGATTGTGCCGCGGACAGCGCGGCGCGGGCGCGCAAGGCCTCCAGCTTCATCGAACTGATGATCGGCTGCTGCTGCCCGGTCGCCAGGGCGCGAAGCAGGGCATCGAACCCTTCGGCGGGTAGAATACCCTGGCGAACCTGGTCAGCCAGCTGCAAGGCAGCGGGTGATTTGGTTGGGCTCACCAAAGCGGTTGCCGAACGCGCGGCGGTGGTCGCGGTGGACAGGAAGTCGGCCGCCAGCCGCTTCATGACGAAGCGCTCCGCTTGCAGCACCACCTGGCCATCGAGATCGGTGATGGTCACGTCGAAAGTGGCATAGCCCTGGTCCGTGCCGGCGTCGTCGCGCAGCCGAATGTGACTGCGGACAGCGTTCGGCAACGCCGCATGCACCGTGATGCTGCCATAGGACATCGGCACCCACAAATGCCGCGACACCTCAAAGCCCGGCGCTAGCTGCATAGCAAAGCCGGTGGCGATATCGAGCAAGGCGGGATGCAGCAAACAACCGTCAGCCCGATACTCTGGGGGGAGGCCGAGTTCGGCAATGGCTTCGGTCGCGCCGAAGGCGGTAGATCGCAATACCTGCCATCGGGGGCCGAACTGGATGCGGCCATGCTGGGCCGAGCGCAGACCGGCAGCATCCGTGGTATCGGTTCGGAAAAGGCCGGCCGAGTCCGCTGCCAGATCGGCGTGCTGGGGTGCTGGCCGAGCCGGGCGAAGTGCGGCCTCGGCATAGCTGACAAAGCCGCTGGCTGGGCTGCCGGCTTGAATTTCAGCCCGATAGCAATCGCCATCGGGTGACAGCCGGGCGCGCAACGTTGTCGTGCTGCCATCGACCACCGTCAGTGGCGCGATGAAAATCAGATCTTCGATGCGGAAGGCATCGCCCAAGCCGTATTCCTTGGTCAGTTGCGCGATGATTTCGATGTGCCCGGTGCCGGGCAGCACCGCTTGGCCCGACATGGTGCGATGCTCGTCCAGTAGCCAATGGCTCGCCGGCCCGATCTCCGCCTCAAGCATCGGTGCGGCGTCGCAATCCTCAACCCAATGGGTGAAGAACGGCCCCTGCGCCGGGCTGATAAGGGCTGGCGCGGACGCAGTCGAACCAGTGGCGCGGGCCGCCAGACCAATTTCGTTCCAGATGCCCCAATGGATCGCCACGGTCTGCCGGTCAGGGCGCCAGGCCTGCGACTCCGCATAGGCGTTGAGATAGGCATTGGCCGCTACATAATCGACCTGACCAGCGGGCGCCGTATCGGTGCTGGTGGAGGAAAACAGGACAAACAGCTCCAGCGGTTGCTCGTCGAACAGGCGATGCAACACCGCCGTGCCATGCAGCTTGGGCGCGAGGACATTTTCGAGCTGCGGCACGGTCTTGAGGGCAATGAGGTTGTCGTCGACTAGCCCGGCGCTATGCAGGACGCCGTTGATGGCGCCGAAATGCGATTGCGCGGTCGCGACAACGTGCGCCATGTCCTCGGGGTTGCTGACGTCGCCGGGGACATACAGCACCGAGTGCCCGGCCTGCTCCAGTGCTTCGAGCTGTTCCATGGCCCGGCGGCGACGGTCGCTGCGGGCATGGCTGCGGATATAGAGCGGCCATTGCTCCCGCTGTGGCAGCGCCGTTCGCCCGCTCAGGATGATGCGGGCATCAAAGCGCTCCGCCAACTGCCTGGCCATCACCAGTGCCAGGTCGCCCAGGCCGCCGGTGATCAGGTAAACGCCGCCGGTGCGAAACCCAACCCGCTCCGGCGCTGGTTCGGTCAACGCCAGCGGCAGGTAGCTGCGCGACCAGCGCCGGCCGTCGCGATAGGCCACTACATCCGAGCCCGGCGTGGCAAACAGATCGTCCCGCAATTGGGCCCGCAGCGCCGCGGTCGTGTCAGTCAGAGCGGCGTGCTGGCCAAACCATTTGCGTCCTGTTTCCGCCTGGGCCGGCAATTGCAGGTCGATCAAGCGCACATTGAAACCGGCCATTTCCTTGGGAATGGTCATGCCGGGCCCGAGAATCGTCGCCTTTTCGGGATAGGGCAGGGGCTCCTGGTCGACACGCTGCATGCCGTTGGTGACCACGGTCAGCTGGAGCTGCTTGCTGGCGTTGGCCTCGTCAAGCGCCTGCGCCAGGAACACCAGGCTATAGAAGCCCTGCTCCTGAATGCGGTTGAAAAAGGTCGAGCCGGGGCGGTGGCTTTCCGCTCCGGTCAGTAGCCAGAGATGGACGATCTGGGCGGGCAAGGGGCCGGCGGCCGAAAGCCCCGATAAGAGGGCCGCATAGCCGGCTAGCCCATCTTCCGGGCACAGCACATAGTCATTGTCTGACCGTTGGGCAAAAGTGTCGCCCACCGCGACCGTGGTCACCAGGTGGCCGGCAGCGCGGAGCTCGTCCACCAGTGCAGCGCCGAAACCGGTCTCATCCAGAAAGATCAGGAACGAGGTCGTCGTCTTGTCGGCGCCGATAGTAAAATCGGGCAGCAACTGGCGCCAGCTCGGACGATAACCCCAGTCGGCAATGTCGGGTGTCTTGAGCAGCGGCGTTTCAACCGGATTGTCGGCAGCATTGTTGACGTTGGGCTCGATGAAATAGCGCTGCCGCTGGAACGGATAGGTCGGCAGCGGCACGCGGCGCGCCTTGCCTCCGGCCCAAAGCTGGTCCAGCGGCAGGTTCAGCCCAACGGCCCAGGCGCGGCCCAGCGCCGTTAGCAGATGGAGGCGGTCATCGGTATCGTCGTCGGCATGGGGCAGGCTGTTGATAACCTGATTGGCGCTAATCCCGCGCTGCAGCTTGACCAGAGACGACAGCGCGCGCCCGGGTCCAACTTCGATGAAGACGCGGTCGGCCTGCTGCGCCAGCAGTGACACGCCGCGTTCGAATTCAACCGTCGAGCGCAGATGGCGAACCCAATAGAGCGGATCCCGCGCTTCGCTTTCCGACAGCCAGGCGCCGGTGACATTGGACACGATCGGGATCGTTGGGGCGCGCAGCACAATGCTGTGCAGGAACGCCTCGAAGCGCGGCAGGATTGGTTCGAGCATGCGCGAATGGGCGGCGATGTCGATCGGCACGCGCGACGCCTCGATGCCTTGCGCGAGCAAGACCTGGCGAAACGCTTCGAGGTCGGCATTGCTGCCGGACACCACGCAAAGCTCCGGCGCATTGACCGAGGCTAGGTCGAGCGCGGCGGGCAACAGGTCCCGCAACGCGGCAGCGGGCAATTGGACGCTGAGCATGCCGCCGGGTTGGATCCTATCAAACAGCTCGCCGCGCAGCCGCACCAGCTGCACCGCATCGCGTAGGCTCATCACCCCGGCAATGCAGGCCGCGGCATTCTCGCCCATGGAATGGCCGATCAGTGCGGCGGGCGTAAGGCCATGCCGCATCCAATGCCGCGCCACGGCCACCTCGGCGATCAGGATGGCCGGCAGTTGGATCGACGGGCGCAGGAATTGCGCGGCCGCGTCGTCCGGATCGAGGCTGGAGTCTAGCCATACCCGCCGAATTTCGGCTTCTGCGTCAGGCTGGAGACTGGCTAGTGCTTCGTCCACCGTGGCGCGGAACAGCGCGTCACCCTCATAAAGCCGGCGCGTCATGCCGACATGCTGCGCCCCACCGCCGGGAAACAGGAAAACCGCTGCGCCCGCTGGCTCAAGCGCGGCATGGGTAAAGGCGCGCTTGGTCTCGGGCGTCGCCAATAGGGCAATCGCGTCGCTGCGATCACGCACCGCCAGCACCCGGCGATGCTCGAAAGGCTTGCGCCCCGCCCGCAGCGTATAACTGGCATCTGCCAGCGACAGGTTCGGGCGCTGCGCGAGTTCGGTGCCAAGCTGGATCATACCGGCATCAAGCGCCTTGCGGTTTTTCGCCGAGAACACCAGCAGTTTTGGCTCGGCGACCTCAGCCACATCGGCCACCCGGGCCGGGGCCTGTTCGATGATCACATGGGCATTGGTACCGCCAACACCGAGCGAGTTGACGGCCGCCCGGCGCGGGCCTTGGGTTTCTGGCCAGGCTGTCAGCCGGTCATTGACGATAAACGGGCTGCGGGCGAAATCGATGGCCGGATTGGGCTGGTCGTAGCCCAGGGTCGGCGGAATCTCACCATGCTGGATGGCCAGCGTTGCCTTGATCAGGCTGACGACGCCAGCGGCGGTGTCCAAATGCCCGATATTGGATTTGACCGAGCCGACCCGGCAGAAGCCGGTGCGGTTGGTGCTCTGGCGAAACGCCTGCGTCAGCGCTTCGATCTCGATCGGATCGCCGAGATAGGTGCCGGTGCCGTGGCACTCGACATACTGGATGCTGTCGGCGTCGACGCCGGCCAGGCCTTGCGCCTCGATGATCGCTTCGGCCTGCCCGGTAACGCTGGGTGCCAGATAGGTGGCCTTGCTGGCCCCGTCATTGTTGACCGCTGTGCCTTTGATAATGCCATGGATGAAATCGCCATCGGCCAGGGCATCGGACAGCCGGCGCAGCACGACCGCACCGACGCCGCTGCCAAACACCGTGCCGCCGGCTCGGTGGTCGAAGGCGCGGCAATGCCCGTCAGGCGACAGAATTTCACCCTCCTGATACAGATAGCCGCGCCGGTGCGGAATTTCGATGGTCACGCCACCGGCGATGGCGGTCTCGCATTCATGCGACAGCAGGCTCTGGCAGGCCATGTGCACCGCAACCAGCGATGTCGAGCAGGCGGTTTGCACATTGACGCTGGGACCGCGCAGGTCGAACGAGAACGAGGCGCGCGTCGCCAGGAAATCCTTGTCATTGCCGGTATGCCGCAACAGAAACATGCCGACCTGATCGACCAGCTGGCGGTTGCTGCAGACGTTGAAATAAAAATAGCTCCCCATGCCGGCCCCGGCGAACACGCCCACCGGGCCGTCGTCGGAATTGGGAGGACGCCCGGCATCCTCCATCGCCTCCCAGACGCATTCCAGAAACTGACGATGCTGGGGGTCCATGATCGCGGCTTCCTTGGGGCTTAGCCCGAAGAAATCGGCGTCAAACAGGTCCATGGCCGGCAGGTCGGCAGCGCGGCGCACATAATTTGGATGATGGATGCGCGACGCCGACTCGCCGGCAGCCAGAAGTTCGCCCTCGCTGAGGTCACGGATGGATTCGACGCCGGCCCGCAAATTGGACCAGAACTCCCGCACATTCCTGGCACCGGGAACCCGCAGCGCCATCCCGACGATGGCAATGTCATTGGGCGAATACTGGTCGGAAGGCACGGTCATAATTTGCCTCAGCTCTCGGGCTTGCTTCAAACGTCAATTCAACGATGCCAGCCTGCTGATAGCATTGCGGCGTGTCATCTGTTGTTGGAAACCAGAAACGTCGTTAAATCACGAGCATTGGCCCCTCATTGTTGAAGAAGACGAGAGGTTTAGCGTCGATTTTGGCAATTACCTTAACCAAACATGACGATCCGTCACGCAAAGCATCGCTGAAGCCTCATGATGGTTTTATGAAGGGCCCGTAAAGGTGTGGCCAATCAACCGGCACATCGGGGGGCATCATGGCGGATGAAATTTTGAGCTGCGTACTGGTCGGTGACGAGTCCCTGTTGGTGCAGTGCGCGGAGGTGCTGCGCGAGCGGGGGCACACCATCGCAGCCATCGTTACCGAGTCCGCCGCCATTGCCGGCTACGCGGCCAAGCAGGGCATCCGTGCCGTCGGCTGGGGCGAGAGCCTCGAAACTAGCCTCGCCGATGTGGACTATGACTGGCTGTTCAGTGCCGCCAATTTGCGCCTCATTCCCGAGCCGGTTTGGCAGAAGGCCAGGGCTGGCGCGGTCAATTTTCACGATGGCCCGCTGCCGCGCTATGCCGGCCTCAATGCGCCGGCCTGGGCGCTGCTCGAAGGCGAAAACCGGCATGGCGTGGTCTGGCACGCTATTAATGCCGGAGTCGATGAAGGGCAGATTTATGTGCAGACCGGCTTCGACATTGCCCCGGACGAGACGGGGCTGACGCTGAACAGCAAATGCTTCGAAGCCGGCATCGCCACCTTCACCGCGCTGGTGCAACAAATCGAGATGGGCACGCTGCACGGCGAGGCTCAGGACTTCACCCATCGGACCTACTACGACCGGGCCAAGCGCCCGGAAGCTGCCGGCACGCTGCGCTTCGATCAGTCGGCAGCGGCGCTGACGCGTCTGGTGCGCGGCCTCGATTTTGGTCCCGGCTACGCCAATCCGCTGCTGACCCCCAAATTGCGCACTACATCCGGACTGTACCGCGTCACCGGGCTGACGGTGCTGCCCGACTCCCCTCATGCGGCGCCCGGCACCGTGCTCTCGGTGGGCGATGACGGGGTGGTTATCGCGACACTCGATCGGGCCGTCCGCATCACCGGTAGCCGCATCGGCGACGACGCCGCCCTCAGCGCAGGAGCAATAGCTGGCACGGTGCTGCCCCAATTGTCACCCGCCGACAGCGTCGCAATCTCCGGGGCCGTCGCCAGCGCCGCAAAATATGAGGGCGTCCAGCGCCGCCGCCTAGCCGCCGTGCAGGACGTCGACCTGATGGATGTCGCCGCGCCGGTGGCGGGTCAGCAGCCCGACATCGCCAGCCTGAAGCTGGATTTGCCTTCCGATCTGCCGCGCGCGGACAAATTGGCCCTTGTCGCCGCCTTCATCGCCCGCTTCAGTGGCCAGGCCCAGTTTTCGCTTGCCTATCGCGACGCCGCGATTGCCGCCGCCGCCACCCGCTTCCCCGGCTATTTCGCCGACATCGTCCCGCTGAATCTCGTAGCGACCGAGAACGCACCGCTGGCGTCCTTTGTGGCCGAGTGCCAGACCCAGTTGGCAACCATCGGCAAGCAGGGGCCCTATCTATCCGATCTGAGCCATCGTTTCCCCGGTGTGGTGGCGCCGCAACTGACGGTCGGCCTCATTGGCGGCGGCGAGCTGCCCGCCGCCTGCGCCTTTGCCTTTGTGATCGGCGAGGCTGGCGATGCCTTGGTGTTTGACCGTTGCCGGGTCGATGCGGCGCATATGACGATTCTAGGCCAACGGCTGTCCGTGCTGGCAGCCAGTTTCGCCGACAAATCGGCGCCTCTGAGTGCATTGCCGCTGATGTCGGTCGCGGAGGAGCATCAGCTTCTGCACGGCTGGAATGACACCGCGCTGGCTTATGACAATGCCCCCATGCATGTGCTGTTCGAGCGTCAGGTTGATCGTACCCCGGACGCTATCGCGGTAGTCAGTGGCGCTATGTCGCTTACCTACCGGCAACTGGACGAGCGGGCAAATCGCCTGGCCCATGCGTTGCTGGCGGCAGATGTTCGCCTCGACATGATGGTGGGGCTCAATGTCTCGCGGTCGGTCGATCTAGTGGCCGGTGCGCTGGCCATCCTCAAGGCCGGCGCCGCTTATGTGCCGCTTGATCCGCTGTTTCCAGCTGACCGGCTTGAACTCATGGTCGAGGATAGCGCCGCGACCGTGGTTTTGACCGAACGGGCGCTCAGCGGGCGCCTCACGGCCGCCGGCGCCGCAATTTTGGTCATTGAAGACCTGGTCGAGGCCGGCCATCCCGCGACCCGGCCTGACATTGGCGTGGTGCCGGAGAACCTCGCCTATGTGATCTACACCTCGGGCTCCACCGGCCGCCCCAAGGGCGTGATGATCGAGCACCGCAACGTCGCCAATTTCTTCGCCGGGATGGACCAGCGGGTTCCGGTGCCGACCGACAATCAGCCGGTCTGGCTGGCGGTCACCAGCCTGTCCTTCGATATTTCTGTGCTTGAACTCTTCTGGACGCTGGCCCGCGGCTTCAAGGTGGTGATCCACTCCAGCGAGGTCGGCGCCGGCGCCGCTGCTGACTCCCAGGCGCGCTCGCTGGATTTCGGGCTGTTCTATTGGGGCATGGATGATGGCGTCGGTTCGCAGAAATACCGACTGTTGCTGGAAGGCGCCAAATTCGCCGATACCCATGGTTTCAAGGCGATATGGACACCCGAGCGGCATTTCCACGCCTTTGGCGGACCTTATCCCAATCCTGCAGTCACCGGTGCCGCAGTCGCGGCTGTGACGCAAAATCTTTCGATCCGCGCCGGCAGCTGCGTGCTGCCCTTGCACCATCCGGCCAGGGTGGTCGAGGAATGGGCGGTGATCGACAATATCAGCAATGGTCGCGTTGGGCTGGCCTTCGCCTCGGGCTGGATGCCGGAAGACTTCATCCTGCGCCCGGAAAACGCGCCGCCGCACAACAAATCGGCCATGTTGCGCGATATCGAGACCGTGCGCCGGCTGTGGCGCGGCGAAAAGGTCGAATTCGACTTCGGCGCCGGCAAGGTGGGCGTGATCACTCAGCCCCGTCCGGTGCAAAAAGAGCTGCCGATCTGGGTGACCACGGCCGGTAATCCGGAAACCTATCGTGACGCCGCGCGCCAGGGCGCCAACGTGCTGACCCATCTGCTGGGGCAGTCGGTCGAGGAATTGGCAGACAAGATCCGCATTTACCGCGAGACGCTGGCGGAGCATGGCCGGAACCCGGCGGACTTCAAGGTCACGCTAATGCTGCATACGCTGCTGGGCGAGGACCGCGAAGAGGTTCGCGATCTGGCCCGCGCGCCGATGAAGGACTATCTGCGCAGCGCGACGGCGCTGATCAAGCAATATGCCTGGGCGTTTCCCGCCTTCAAGAAGCCGCAGGGCATGGCCAACCCGATGGACATCGATCTGCAGAGCCTCGAAGCCGAGGAACTTGATGCGATCCTCGAATTCGCCTTCCTGCGCTATTTCGAGGACAGCGGCCTGTTCGGCACGATTGAGGATGCCAATGAGCGGGTCGAACAGATCGCGGCGATCGGGGTTGATGAAGTTGCCTGCCTCATCGATTTCGGCGTCCCCGTCGACACCGTGATGGAGCGGCTTGAGCTATTGGCCGAGGTCGTGGCGCGCCCGCTCGGCACCCCGGCTGCGAGTGCGGACGTGGTTCAGCAAAGTCTGGCCGCCGACGTCGCGGCGCATGCCATTACCCATCTGCAATGCACACCGGCCATGGCCCGCATGTTCTTGGCCGACGAGGCCAGCCGCCAGGCGCTCGGCAACGTCGCGCATCTGTTCATCGGCGGCGAAGCCCTGCCGGCCGCGCTGGTCTCTGAATTGCGCGGCATTACCGCAGCCAGCATCGAAAACATGTATGGCCCGACCGAGACCACGATCTGGTCGTCCACCCTGGCGGTGGGGGAGGTTGAGGGCGCAGTGCCGCTGGGCCGGCCCATTGCCAACACCCAGCTCTACGTGCTCGATCCCGCCGGGCGTCCGGTGCCACCCGGCACGCCGGGTGAACTCTATATCGGTGGCGATGGCGTCGCCCGTGGCTACCACAATCGCCCGGATCTGACGGCGGAGTGCTTCCTGGCGAACCCGTTTGCAGCGGGTCGGTTTTATCGCACCGGCGATCTGGCGCGCCTGCTGCCCGACGGCAACTTGCAGTTTCTCGGACGGGCCGACCATCAGGTCAAGGTGCGCGGCTATCGCATTGAACTGGGCGAGATCGAAGCCCGGATCAGCGAATTCCCCGGTATTGCCGAAGCCGTAGTAGTCGCGCGCGAGGATCGGGCCGACGATGTGCGCATCGTCGCCTATCTCCGCCTGTCCCGCGGCGCCATCGACGAGGACGCGCTACGGACCCAGCTGGCCAAGACGCTGCCTCACTATATGATCCCGGCCCATTTCGTCAGCCTCGACGTCTTCCCGCTCACCCCCAATGCCAAGGTGGATCGCAAGGCACTGCCCAAGCCCAACGCCGCGCCTGAGCCGGTCGCCGAAGTCGCCTTCATCGAGCCGGTCGGCAACATGCAGCAAGGCATTGCCGAGACTTTCCAGCGCATTCTGGGGGTGGAGCGGGTTGGACTTTCGGACAGCTTCTTCGCCCTGGGCGGCCATTCGCTGCTGGCGGTACAGGCGCATCGCGAGCTCAAGGCCGGCATTGCCCCCGAGATGGCGATCACCGATCTGTTCCGCTTCCCCACGGTGGCGGCGCTGGCGGCGCATCTGTCTGATCGAGGCAAAGCGGACGAGCGGCTGAGCAAGGTGGCAAACCGCGCCGCAGCTCGTCGGGCGGCCCTGGGCGGACATGCGGCGCGCGTGCAGGGTGCCGGATGAGCATCTTCGACGATCTGTTTCCCCCGGAAATTCGGGTGGAATACGGCGATCCCCGCGTCCATTGGCCAGCCGTGCTGCCCGCTGAGGAGGCCGCGCTGCACCGCGCCGTCGCCTGCCGGCAACGCGAATTCCGCGCCGGGCGGACTTTGGCGCGCCAGGCCATGCACGCTCTGAGTCTGGTGCTGGCCGAAATCCCCGCTGCCGCTGACCGTGCGCCGGTTTGGCCTGCCACAATGGCCGGCAGCATCAGCCATTGCGCCGATCTGTGCGTGGTCGCCATCGGGCGCGCGGCCGATGGCTTTGTGGCGATCGGCGTTGACCTCGAGCCTGCCGAGGACCTTGATGCCGATCTGACCGCCGCCATTTGCGGCCCCGAAGAACACCACTTTCTGGCGGGCTTGCCGCCGCATGAGCGCGGCCTTTTCGCCCGGCTCATCTTCAGCGCCAAGGAATGCGCCTATAAATGCCAGTATCCGCTTTCACAGCGTCTGCTGGACTTTTCCGTGCTGACCATCTCCATCGATCGCGCGGCCGGACGCTTTACCGCCCGCTTCAACAGTTCGGTGGAGCCGTTCAACGCCGGTGACGAACTCGCGGGCCGATACGCCATCAATGCCACGCATATCCTCACCGGCATGGCCCTGACGCACGCCCAATTGCCTGCCGCCCGGCCACGGCACAACCACGGTAGTTTTTTCGCCCATGGATGAAATCGCACTGCAGGACCCCGCCCTGACAAACCTGCCGGCCAAAAGCGGTGCGCTGCTGCTGGTCACCGCGGTGCGACTGCGCCAGGGGCCGAATGGGCTGCAGCTCGATGACCAGACCTGCGCCGGCCTGGCCCGCTGGACCGAGCATTTTAGCCAGGTGGTGTTCGCTGGCATTGCCTTGGACACTGAACGGGAGGATGCCACCTCGACGGCCTGGGTCGACGTTAATTCGCTGCCCTGCGCCAGCCAACTCCGCTTTCTGGCGCTGCCGATGGCCTACAGGCTTGGCGCATTCGCCCGCACCTACCGCCACACCCGGCAATTGCTCGCCAAGGAAATCAGCCAGGCCGACCATTTGTGCTTCACCATTGGCTACCTCGTGGGCGACTGGGCCGCCGTTGCGGCGCAGGAGGCCTTGGCGCAGAAGCGCAAATACGGCGTCTGGTTTGATCGGGTGGAGCATCAGGTGCTGCGCGAGACGGTCCACGCCATGCCGTTCAAGCGCCAGCTCAAGGAGCGCGCGACCCTGCTGGTGATGCAGCACTACCACCATTATCTGACCCGTCGCAGTTCGCTGGCACTGCTGCAGGGCATGGATACGTTCAACGCCTACCAGCAGTTTTCTAACAACCCGGCCTGCGTCTACGACGTCCACACCGGGCCCGAGGATTTCGCCTCCGCCGCCGACCTGGCGGCCAAACTAACTGCGATCCGCGCCGGCGCACCGCTGCGTGTCGTCTATGTGGGGCGGGCCGCAGAAATGAAGGGGCCGATCGACTGGCTGAACGTGGTGGCGGGCGCTGTCAAGGCTGGTGTCCCGCTCCATGCCACCTGGCTGGGCGACGGGCTGCTACTCTCGGCCATGCAGGCGCATATCCACCATTTGGGGATCGAGGATCATGTCACCCTCGCCGGTCACGTCGATGATCGGGCCAAAATCCTGGACCAACTGCGCCGGGCGCATCTGTTCCTGTTTTGCCATAAAACCCCGGAATCTCCGCGCTGCCTGATCGAAGCGCTGGTCTCGGCCTGTCCCATTGTTGGCTATGACAGCGCCTATGCCAGTGGCCTGATCGAGGCCGGCGGTGGCCGCCTGTCGCCCCGCCATCAGGTTGATCAGCTGACCACAATGCTGATCGAACTGGCCGGCAATCGCGAGGCCTTGGCCCAACTGGTCAAGCAGGCCGCCACCGCCGGCCAGGGCTTCGAGGAGGGCAAGCTTTATGCCGAACGCGCCGCCCTCATCGCGGCGCATACCTGAGGTCAGGACCCGTCGGGTCCCTTGCGGTCCGTCCGGATCCAGTCACCGCTTCGCTTGCCGCCGGCCAGGGCGCGGTAAAGCTTGAACTTTCTCAGCGCAAACGGCACTACGCCCAACATCGCGCGGGCCGGCAGTATCTGGCGGCCATGGACATACCACGCCAAGAACCCAGCAAGCCCCAGCAGCAGGCAGTTTATGCCCGATAGCCAGAGCGCAGCCCCCGATAGACCGAGTGCCAATGTCAGCCCCGCGGTAACGACGAAACTGGTCCCGACCAGCATGATCAGCAGCGTCAGGGGGGGCACGATTGTGTCGAGCGTCAGCGCCAGTGCGCCGATGCTGCGCGCCGCAACCGCCCGCGGCAACTGCCGGACTGCCATGGCCGTCATGCCGAGATGGCCTTCCTCCCACCGGCTGCGCTGCGAGGCGGCCCCGGACGCTGAATAGGGGAAAGAGCTGCTGATCCGCGCTTGGGAGCAATAAACTGCCGGCGTGCCAGCTAGCGCCAGATCCAGTCCGAGCTTCATGTCCTCGACCAGACTGCCATGGGCGAGATTGGCGTCGTGCAGGATTGGCCAGGGAAAGGCCATACCACTGCCCGTCAAGTGGCACGGCAGGCCAAGCCGGTGCAGGCCAGCGGGCCGAACCTGATTTTTGACCAGGAACGCTAGCTCGGCCACCTGCAAGCCGATGCCGCTATCCGGCGGGGCCGACAGCAGATATAGCCCCTGCGCCGGGCGTCCGCTGGCGCAGGCCTCCGCGGCCAAATGGTTGATCGCTCCCGGCGCCAGCCGGCAATCGGCGTCGACCAGGATCGCGACCGCCGGCGGCTTTTCGGCCAGATAGCGCACGCCAAAATCCAGCGCAAAGCCCTTGCCGCGCCGCGCCGGATCGACACGCTCCACCACCTCGGCCCCGGCCTCCCGGGCCAGCATGGCCGTGCGGTCGGTGCAATTGTCGGCAACCACCAACAGCCGATCATCCCGCCGCAGCTGACTTCGCAGCGCTGTCACGGTATCGCCGATGCCATCTTCCTCCTGATGCGCCGGCACAATGACCGCTACCGCAGGACGGTCTCCGCTCTGCTGTGGCGCGCTGCGCTGCGGCAACAGGCTGGCCAGGACCTCGACGGCAAAAATCATCGCCGGA
This sequence comes from Devosia sp. A449, assembly GCF_054489375.1. Taxonomy (NCBI): domain Bacteria; kingdom Pseudomonadati; phylum Pseudomonadota; class Alphaproteobacteria; order Hyphomicrobiales; family Devosiaceae; genus Devosia; species Devosia sp. A449. Next base: position 27,231 of record NZ_JBTMWU010000004.1, read on the forward strand.
ACCAGCAGCGCCAGATTGGCCAGAACGAGAAGGAGAACCACAACAATCATCAGCTTTTATGTCCAGCGGCGAGGGCCGCGTGGCGACCCTCCATCATCATCGCCCCGAGATCAACAAGGCGTCATCGACAGGGTCAACACACCCAAGGATTAACCATGCTCAACCATTTGGCCGCCCGCCAGCACTGCCAGCTTGACCCATTTGATCGCCTGCTGTTGTGGTGATTTTTGTAACGGTTAAATATTGTTGGAATGCATCAGATGCTATCGGCATTCGACGGAAAAACTAAAATTGATGAAAATTTGATTCAAAAGTATATTAAGCGGACATATTTCATCGGAGCTCCTTTCGATGATGTAGATTTTGATACAACGGTAGAATACATTGTTGAACAGCGTGGTGTTGGTGGCTTTAAATATGTAGTCACCCCAAATGTGGACCACGTTGTTCGAAATGCTGCGCGTCCGGCATTGAAGATCTATTATGAGAATGCCTGGTTGACGGTGTGCGATAGCAAGCCGCTGGCTCTGTTGGGCCGTTTGTTGGGGCACAAGCTGCCGCGCGTTACCGGGTCCGATCTGACGATAGCCTTGTTTGAGCGCGTCATTCGCGATGGCGACCGGTTGACGCTGATCGCGCCGCATCAGGCTGTGATTGACCAGTTGCGGCAGCAATATCCCCGCCTGCATATCCGGGCCTATGTGCCGCCCTTCGGCGTCGGCGAAAACCCGGTCGAGCTGCAACGCTGCGTCGATTTCGCAGTGCAGGAACCCGCCGATTTCGTGTTCATCGCCATTGGCGCCCCGCAATCCGAGGCCATCGCCTACGCCATGTCCCTGGATGGACGCGCCACCGGTGTGTGCTTTTGCATTGGCGCGGCGCTGGAGTTTGTCACCGGCCTCAAGCCGCGCGCGCCGCAACTGATGAGCACGCTCGGTCTGGAGTGGCTGCATCGCCTGTTGTCGGATCCCCGCCGCCTGTGGCGCCGTTATGTGTTTGCCGTGGTGCCGCTGCTGGGCCTGGTCGCCGGCGAGTTGCGGCAGAAGCGCAAAGGCTAGGCGGCTACCGGGCGTTGATGTACAGCGCCAGCGCCGTCATGGTGCCGATGCTCTGGGCCACGGTATATTCCTGCTGCATCACCAGGGCAGGGTGCTCCACCAGATATTCAAAGTAGGGCAACGAAAACCGCGCTGGCTCGATGCGCCGCTCTGCAGCATGCTCGGCGGTGCCCACTTCCGGCAGGGGTGACCAGGGTGGACCGAAAATCCAGCCATGCGCCGTTTGCGCCTGCGACGCCCAGCCATAGATCGTGATCCCCGCCGGGGGCGCCACGCCCATGGCGATGCGATCTTCGTGCAGGGGATTGCCAATTGCCCGTGTGCCTAGACCGGTCACCAGGCTCAACCCCAATTGATTGGCGCCCACCATGACGTGGTGAGCCTGTTCCAGCGCCCTTAAAATCGCCGGATCGCCGCCGATCTGATGCGCTCTCAGCAGCAGTTGCAATTCAGAATAGGCCGGGGCGCCGCCCTGGCCCCAGCCCGCCGGCGCACCGGGATGCTTGAGGCTTGGATAGGCGAAATGCGCTTGCGTCTCCACCACCACTTGGGCTTCGCTCAGGAAGCGTTCGCGGATGGCGGCAGCAATTTCCGGCAGAGCCTCGCCCGATTGCAGATAGTCCCAGGCGGCGTCGCCCTTATGGGCGTATAGGTCCATCCCGGCCTGCCACCGCGCTGCGAAAATGGCACCATATTCGTCCGCGCCGCTCAGCCGGAACAACGCGGCGGCCGCAGCCGCCCGATATTCTCCAGCGCGTGCCTGCAGCGCGTCTCGCCGCTGCGGCCAGCTGACCTGGGCGAACACGCCGCTCGCCTGGCCCGCGGCGATGGCGTCGGCATAAAATTCATCAGGATCGGCAAAGCCGCGTTCCGCCGCCTGCCAGGCGGAAATCGCGCTGTCGGCGTAGAGCTTTGCCAGTGCCTCGGCGTCGAGGTCTTGCAACGTCCGGGCCAGATTGGCCGCCACCGCAGCATATTTGTAGCTCGACAGATGGTCAGGCGCGTAGGCGAACACTGTCTGATGTTCAAGGAAACTCGGCTCGCCGCGCAGCGGATGCTCGGCGCTTTCGATGCCGCCATGGATGCTCCCGTCCGGCGCCTGCAGCCGGCGAAAGAAATCTAGCACCCAGATGGCTTCGTGCACCAGATCGGGCAAGCCGTCGCTGTCCTGATACAGCGCCTTGTCAAGCCATTCCGCCGATTTTGGCAGCCCGGTGGTGGTCAGCCAGCGTTCGGGCGGGGTGAATTCATGGGCCTGCAACAGCAGCCAGGACACCTCGACATGCTGGATCCGCCGGTCCCAATCGCCGGCATCCATATAACCCCCCCAGAAATCCGCCGGCGCCGCGATGCTGGTGATCCAGTCGGGCTTGGTCGCCTCGGCGAACGGTACAAAACCCTCAAATTCGGACGACCACGCCAGCGGCAGCCGGGACTGAACGATGGTGAAATCTGGTCCGGGCCGAAATGCGGCAGGCCGTTCATAGCCGAAGCGCCCGTCCAGCGGCACGCCGCTGCGATGGTGATAGAGACCGGCCAGGCCGTTGAGGGCAGCGTGCTCCCACACATCGTCGGCGATGCTGATCGGGTCCGACACGCCAATGCCGGGCACCCGAAGATGATACAGACCGGGCTCGGCCGGCAACCAGGCCGAATAGTCCAGTTCAAACACGAAGGTGCCCGCCCGATTGGCCCGCAACGCCGGGGTCGCCCTCGCCCCAGCAGCCAGCCGTTGCGGCAGCGCCCCGTCCATTCCGCTGATGGTAAAGCCGGTCGGGGTGGTGGTGGCGATCGTCGCAAACACCGCGCCAGCATCCTGCTCCCCCGCCAATCGTTCCAAGCCGATGCGCTGACCGACGGCAAAATAGTGAGGTCTGGCGGTGGTGAAATGATCGTCCGTTAATCCGATCAGGGCCGTGGGCGTCGCCGCGCTATCGGTATAATCAACCAGCGCCTGCGGGAGCCCATTGCCGGGCTCAGGCGCGTCAGGGCCAGCGCGCAGCATGATCGGGCCGGTAAAAACTACGTCGCCCGCCGTATCCAGAACCTCGAAATCCTTGATGCCATAGCGCCGAAAATCCACCGCGCCGCCTTTGCCAGCACCGGGCAGCCACAGCGACAAATAGGCCGATTTGGCCAGGTCGGTCGCGCGATGGCCGTTCTGCGTCGCATGCAGCGACGAAGCGCGGGTCGCTCGGTCGTCAAACACGAAAGCCGTGCCGTCCAGCATCGCATTGGGCCATTCGATCACATGGCGCCCAGGCGCCAGCGGCGCCTCCAACATCAGATAGAGATCGTGCTGGAAACTGGCGCCTGCTCTGGCGTCGCCATTGCCCGAACGGAACAGGCCGGAAGCATAGGGCATGGATTTGCGGTAGACCGCGATAACCTCGCGCCCGCCGATCGCGCCGAATTGGGCCGCGTCATCGGCCGTGGCGCGATCAAAAAACACCGTGGGTGGCGTATCTTCGAGCCGCAAATGATCGCGTTTGGGGCCAATCACCAGCCCCCAATTGCCCTCATGCTGGACCCAGCTCCCATTCGGCTCCCGCCGGGGCTGGGGGAGGGCGATGATTTGCCCACTGCTGTACGCCGGGTCGCGCAATGTGACATGAACAATGTCCGGTGCAGCCATCGACACCTCCACCACCCGCACCGGTTCGGCGCGGACTGGAACGGCGCAGCCGAGCAGCACGATCAGCAGGCACAAGCGGCGATAGACGCGATGGAGTGACATCGTCTCGGCATTAACCTTTCAGCGGGTTTGTCCGCCTCGTTAACCTGCGGCCCCGGTGTCGCATGGTACGATTATGGTCTCGCGGGTTCGGGGTATCTCCGGTTGAAGTTCGTCGTTTTGGTCATCGCATTATTGGCGGCATTCCCCCTCAGCCTGCTGCTGCGGAGCAGCCAAGGCTTTGCCCGGATGTTCTGGACCGCATTTGGCATGCTGCCGTTTTTTGCCGCCGAACTCCCCATGTTCGACGTCGCCCTCATTACCTGGGCCGGCGATTGGATCGGCTTTGTTTATAGCCTCGAAATCACCATTGTCGACATCTTCGCCCTGGCGGCGCTGCTGAGCTTCGCACCGGGCGGCGGGTCGATCCCGGCCTGGTGCAAGCTACCGCTGTTGCTCTATGTGGGCGCCGCGGCGCTGTCGATGCTGCAGGCCACCCAGCCATTGGCGGCGGCGTTCGGCGTCTGGCAGTTCGCGCGCATGTTCCTCATTATGATGGTGGTGGCGCGGCTCTGCCTGGAGCCGAAGCGCGCCATCGATATCCTCAACGGCATGGCTCTGGGCATGGGGGCACATCTGATTGCCGTGCTCTATCAGCGCTATGGGCTGCACTTGCCGCAGGCGCACGGCCTGTTTATCCACCAGAACACGCTGGGCATGGCCGCCCATCTGGTGCTGTTTCCCCATCTCGCGCTGCTGCTCTACGGCTATACCGGCGCCCGCAAGCAATTACTCACCATCGTCGGCACCATTCTCGTCGTGCTCTTCACCGCCTCGCGCGCGGCTGTCGGGTTCAGCGCGGTCGGTATGGCCTTGCTCTATTCGGTGCTGGCACTGGCCGGGCTGACCGGGCGCAAAATGCTGTTCGTTTCGCTGGCGGTCATGGGGCTGGTGGCGGTCGCGCCGGTGGCCATGTCGTCTTTCGACCAGCGCTTTGAAGCCTCTCCGCTCACCGAAGACCAATATGACGAACGCGCCGCGTTCAACCGGGCCGCCACCTTCATTGCTGAAGATTACCCCTGGGGCATCGGCGTCAATCATTACGTCCAGATCGCCCGCGATTACGGCTATTCGGAGCGAGCCGGCGTCTGGCCCAGCGAAGGCAATCGCAACAACATCGTGCACAATGCCTATCTGCTGGCGGCGGCAGAAACCGGCTATCTTGGCCTGATCGCCTTCTGCCTGATGCTGGCGGTGCCGCTGGTCACCGCCTTTCATACCGGTTGGCGGTTCCGCGCTACCGCCGAAGGCAATCTGCTGCTTGGCTTCGGCGTCGCCCTGTTGGTGGTCTATGTGCACTCGTTCTACGAATGGGTCATTTTCGCCAAGGAAATCCAGTATCTGCTGTTCATGACCATGGGCATGATCTTCGGCATCACGCTGCGCCTCAATGCCATGGCCCGGCATGTCGCCTTGCAAACTCAGCCCATGGCGGCGGCCGGCTCGCGCGTGCCCCAGCAAGGCGCATGGTAACCATGAAACCACGAAGCTCCCCCTTACCGCCCCCGCTTTGTTGCTTGCAGGGGGCTTGGTTGGCTACTGGGATGGGTATGATCGGAGTTCGAAAATGAGCCGGCCCAAAACGAATTTGATATCCTTCGGCCTGACCCTGCTTGCGCTGGTGGCATTCTTCGCGCCGCTGCAGGCGCATAGTGCCGAATTATATCGCTTGGGCGTGCAGGATCGTTTGCGCATCTATGTGTCCGAATGGCCAACGCTGACCGGCGAAGTCGTGGTCGGCGCTGGCGGAGAAATCTCGTTGCCGGTTATCGGCCAGATCACCGCCGCCGATCTCGACACCGCCGAACTCGGACGCCTGATCGCCGAGCGGCTGATGAAGGCGGTCGATCTCATAGAACTGCCCAACACCTCGGTCGAGGTCATCGCCTATCGCCCCTTCTATATTCTGGGCAGCGTCATGAGCCCCGGCGAATATAATTACCGGCCCGGCATGGTGGTGCTCAATGCGCTCAGCATTGCCGGCGGGGCCTATCGTGTCGCCGACCGCTCCGAATGGGATATCGAGCGCGTCGCCATCAGCAGCCGCGGTGACATCTCGGTCCTCGATCTGCGCTATCAGGACCTGCTGGCCGAAAAAATGCGGCTGAGCACCGAGCTCGATGGCCTCGCGGCCTTCCCGCCAACGCCGGCCGACGCCGACCCGCAATTGCTGCGCGCGCTGGCCGAACAGCAGCGCATTTTCGACGGTTTGGCGCAACGCCGCCTCTCCGCCAAGGCCTCGCTGGCCGCCTCGATTGCCACGCTGGAAAAAGAGATCGAGGCCGTCGACCGCCAATTGGCCGACGTCGCCATCCGTCGGCAGTCCAATGATGCCGAACTGGCGCAGGTGCGGGAGCTGGCCAAGAAAGACCTGGCCGTGCAGCGCCTTGCCCCGCTCGAATCCACGCTGGCCGAAATTCAGCGGCAAAATCAGGAGCTGGAGATCAGCAAACTGCGCGCCGAGCAGTCCCTGCAGGATCTGCAGCGCCAGCTCAGCGAGATCGACCAGCAGCGTCAGGTTGAACTGGTTGCCGAACTTCAGAGCGTCAATGCGCAGCTTCGCGAAGTCGAGCAGCAGCGCAGTGCGCTGTCCAGCCTGCTATCCGGCGCCGCCTATTATTCGGCCGAGGCGGTCAGTACCGCAGTGGCCCAGGCCGCGCCGCAACTGCGCTACCTCATCGTGCGCGCCGAGGGCGACACGCTCAATGAAACCGAAGTGACGGAAACCACCCGCGTGCTGCCGGGCGATATCGTCAAAGTTCTGCGCGCCGCGGAGCATCCCGTCTCCGCCATCCGACCGTAACCGGGGCATCAGAAGGACCATGTCATGCTGGAAGTGACCCGCCCCGCGCCATCGGCCACCGAGTTCGTGCTGCCGCCGCCAGTCTATGATTGGAAGTGGATGGTAAAATCGCTGCTGCGGCGGCCGCTGATCCTGCTGCTAGCGCCCTTGCTCTGCGCCGTCGTGGCGGCGGGCTATGTGCAGATGCGACCGTCGCATTACACCGCCGCGACCATGCTCAACATTACCAACCTGCGCCTGTCCTCCAGCGATCAGGATACCTTCTACGCCGAAGCGCTGTTCGATCCGACCTTTCTGGAAACACAGATCCAGATCATCGCCTCCGAGCCGATTGCCCGCGCCGTGCTGGCCAAGGCCAATCTGGCCGGTGCCGCGCCGGAGGATGAACACAAAGCTATCCAGCAATTCAGCGACAGCCTCAGCGTGCAACGCGTCGGTCAGAGCAATCTGGTGCGTGTCGCCTTTACCGATGTGGCGGCGCAGCCGGCGGCTGACACGGCCAACGCCATCGCCGTGGCCTATATCGAAAAGCTGCGCGCTGATCGCGAAAGCGCCGTGCAATCCGCCAGCAGTTGGCTGCGCGAACGGCTTCGCGGCGTCGGCGCGCAGGCCCATGTCGTTTCCGAAGCCACGGCCCCGGTGGAAAAAAGTGGCACCCGCGGCATACTGATCATTGCCATGGCGCTGATCGCCGGCGGCATTGGTGGGGCCATGCTGTGCCTTGCCATGGGTTTCCTCGATCGCCGTATGCGCGATTCCGAGCAGGTGAATGCCGTCACCAGCGTCGAATGCCTGGGCATGGTGCCGCTGCTGAAGGCGACGCCCGGCACAGGCTCCAGAGCCCCGCTCGACGGGCAGTTTTCTTTCGCTTCGGCCCCCTCCCTGTTCTCCGAAGTCGAGCGCAATGCCTTCACGCCGCTGTGGCAGACGCTACGCAGCGTTGGCGCGGTCGCGTCTCGGTCTCCGGAGCGGACCCAGCGGATCGCCGTTACCTCCACCCTGTCCGGCGAAGGCAAAACCGTCATTGCGGCCAACTATGCCCTGTTGGCCGCCCGCAGCGGCAAGCGGGTGCTGCTGGTGGATGCGCAGTCTTATGATCCCGCGCTGTCCCGCGCGCTCGCCCCGCAGGCCACCCGTGGCCTCGCCGATTTTCTCGCGGTGGGCGGCTCGGATTTGTCGCGCTATGTGTTGACCGATCCGAAATCGGGCCTGTCGCTGCTCCCCTTCGGCCAACCACGCAGCAATGATGGCGGCGGGCAGCTGTTGTGGTCGGAGCGGATGGAACTGTTGTTCGAACAGGCGCGGGATTATGATCTGATCCTCTTCGACATGCCGCCGCTGGTGGCGACGGGCGATCTGCGTGCCGCAACGGCGTTTATCGACAATTTCCTGCTGGTGCTACAGTGGAATATGGTGACCGACACGCAGCTGCGCGCCGCCTTGGGGCTGGCCGGCGCGGTCCGCGAGCGACTGATCGGCACGGTGTTCAACCAGGCCTCGTTGAGCCCATTTGAGCGCTGGTTCTCCCCCGAGGCCGCCCTGATTGCGCGGCAAATGCAGCTGACGCCAGCCGCGACGAAACGCCAAACGCCTTGACCGCGAACAAGCTCGCCTACCTGCTCAACACCTATCCCACGCCCAGCGGGACCTTCGTTCGCAATGAGATCCTGGCGCTTGAGCAAATCGGGCCCCCGGTCACGCGGCTGGCGGTTCGTCGCTTTGCCGGGCCGCTGGTCGATCCGCTGGATCTGGCCGAGCGCGACGCCACGCGCCTGCTGATCGACGGCAATCTGTTCGATCTGTGCCGCGCCACCTTGCGGATGCTGGTAACCAATCCTCTTGGGCTGGCGCGCGCGCTGCCCGCCTGGTGGGGGCTGCTGCGGAACTCCGGCGGCGGGCTGGTCCGCCATATCGCCTATCTGATGCAGGCCGCTTTTTTGCGCGAAGAGGCCCGGCGCAGCGGCATCGCGCATGTCCATTCGCATTTCAGCAACAACGCCCCGGCAGTGGCCATGCTGTCGTTTCTGATGGGCGGCCCGAGCTATAGCTTCACTGCCCATGGCCCCGATGAATTCGTCGACGCGGCGCAGTTGAGCTTTGCTGCCAAGATCGAGCACGCCGCCTTCGTCGTCGCCATCTCCGATTATTGCCGTGCCATGCTGATCAGCCTCGCTGACCGGACCGAGCATGCTGACAAGATCCACATCGCCCGTTGCGGCCTCGATCTGGATCAGTTCGCCGTGGCCGCGCCGGTTGCGCCGGACAATTACACCCTGGTCTGTGTCGGCCGGCTCTGCCCGCAAAAGGGCCAGGTCCATATTCCCGCCGCCGTTGCCGCGCTCCGGCAGAAATTTCCGGCGCTGCGGGTGATCCTCGTCGGCGACGGCGATAGTCGCGCCGACATCGAGCGCGAAATCGCCCGTCACGATGTGGCCCAGCACGTGATCCTGCATGGTTGGGCGAGCAGTGACGATGTCCGGAAACTGATTGCGGCTAGCCGCACTATGCTGCTGCCCAGCTATGCCGAGGGCTTGCCCGTGGTCATCATGGAAGCCTTTGCCCTCGGGCGTCCGGTTATCTCAACCCCGATTGCCGGCATTCCAGAACTGGTGGACGCGCAATGCGGTTGGCTGGTGACTCCCGGTGATCACGCCCAACTGGTGGCGGCGATGGAAGCCGCGCTCACCGCCAGTCCCGCGCAATTGGCAATGATGGGGCAGGAGGGGCGACGCCGCGTCGAGCGGCAGCATGATCGTCGCGTGCTAGCCGAGCAGTTGCAGACGCTATTCGCGCTGCCCCGCGCCTGAGCTACTTATATTCGATGAGCCCGCCCGTGCGCTGCAGCAGCCGATTGGCATAAAAGCGCAGCGCACCCTGCAGTTCCGGGAATTTGCCCACCACCAGGAAGAAGGCCGGCCACCAGCCATCGCCGCGTCGCGCCAGCCGCGCTATCTGCAGCGGATACACAAGTAGCAGCAACAGGCAGGCCGGGTGGATCAACACCGCCGCCAGTAGGGTGGCGAGCGGCAGCGCCAGCCCCCACAGCAGCACGCGTTGCGTCTCGCGTTTCCAGATTCCTTGGGGCGATGCTGCATGCAGTGCCGACACCTCGGCAAAAGCGTGCCCCGCCCGTATGGAGCGCCGCCACCACTGGCCAAAATGCATAATGTTGGCGTCGTGCAGCGTCATCTCGGCATCCAGCCGCCAAATCCGCCACTGCGCCTGCCGCAGCCGCACGCACATTTCCGGCTCCTCGCCGGCGACCAGCTGATCATTATAGCCGCCCACGGCGGTGAAGGCGCTGCGGCGCACCATGATGTCGCCGCCGCAGGCCAGCGCTTCGCCCACCGGGGTGTCCCATTCGCGGTCGCACAATTGGTTGTAGATCGACTGTTCCGGAAACCGTTCGCGCCGCCGACCGCACACCACCGCCACATCGGGATGGGCGCCCAGGAACGCCTCGGCGTGACCCAGCCAGCCTTCATCCAGCACGCAGTCGCCATCGATGAACTGGATCAAAGTCGTATCGGGAAAGCTGGCCTCCAGCGCCGCACAGCCTGCATTGCGCGCCCGCGCCGCAGTGAAAGGCAGCCGCGGATCTAGCTCCGTCACCTGCGCCCCCAGCGCCCGCGCTGCCGCCACGCTACCATCGCTCGAGTTTGAATCCACATAGACCGCGCGCCGCACCAAGGGACCGAGTGATGACAGGCACGCCACCAGCCGCTCGCCCTCATTGCGCCCAATGACCACGATGCCGATCTGCGGCCCGGTCATGAAAACCGCACCAGATCGAAGGCGGTGCCAAAACCGGCCTGCCAGCGCAGCAGGGTGAAACCGGCCAACAGCAGCAGCAGGGTCGCACTCAGCGCCACATCCTGCCGAAGGAATGACAGTCCTTCGCGCCGCTGCCCCGCCAGGATCGGAATGTAGCGCCCGATATCGCCCAGTGCGATGACCAGAATGACGCCCATGACCCCCATCGCCGATAGCGCCAGCGGAATGCCGACCGCCAGGCTGATCAGCTTCACCAGATTACCGCCGGCGCCATAGAGCGGTTTGCCCAGCCCCATCAGCGCATATTCATTCATGCTGCACAGGATGCTGACCCAGACCGCCACCAGCATGACCGGCAGCATCCATCCTGCGTCCTGATAGCGCGCATCATAGATCAGCATGACCGCATAGTCGGCAAAGGTCGCGCCAAACGCGATACAGGCGGCGCAGCACAGTAGCAACTTGAACCGCAGCGGGGCGATCCGTGCCCGCAGCTCATGCCGTACCCCTTGCTGCTGCGCCGCGATCACTGGAAAGACCAGCGAATGGCCGAGGCGCGCGAACAAGGCGGCCGGCAGGTCGGCCACATTGCGGGCCAGACCATAAATGCCCAGCAGCGCCAGTGGCACGCTCTGGCCGAGATAGAGCTTGTCGAAGCTGGCGCATAAAAAGGCCAGTATCGAGGACAGATAAATCCACTTGCCGAAGGACACGATGTCCCGGACATGGCTGCGATCCCACGCCAGCCAGTTCCGCGCCTCGGGCAGCAGATAGGTGGCGATGGTGCGGATGGCAGCGGTCAGGATATTGGCCAGGATCAGCGACCAGATCGTCGGGCTCAGCAGCGCCAGCCCCACGGTCAGCACCGCCCCCACCGCGTCGACGCTCAAATCGAACAGATTGAGCCGCACGAATTGCAGCCGCCGCTGCAAAAGATAGATCGAGATAGACGCCGCACCCATGATCGCCAGGGTCAGGGCGGATAATTGGATCGCCGACGTTGGCAGCTGATACAGCTGCCCCAGCGGCGCGGCGGCGAAAAACAGCAGACTGAACAACACCAGCCCGCGCCCCAATTGGATGGTCCAGGCGACGTCAAGAAAACTGCGGCTCTCGCCCTTTGGATTCTGGACGATATTCTGCCCAATGCCGACGTCGGAAAACAGCTCGATGCCCATGCGCAACGTGTTGATGATCAGCATCACCCCGAACACTTCGGGCACCACCAGCCGCGACAGAATGACATTCGAGCCAAAGCGCAGTCCCACCGAAGCCCCATAGGCACCGATGGTCCATATTGCGCCGTGCAGCATCTGCTTGGGAGAAAAGGCCATCGTTCTGGAATCGTCTTGCTTGCGTGTCGGACCGGCCGCCATCGGCGGCAGCCAGTGCACCCTAGCCACCCCGGCTTAACGTTTCATCCAGTGGGCCCAATACTATAACGCTTGTCAGCGCCCCAACCTCTTTACCATCCGCCGGACAATGAATTGATCGCTCATGCCCGCGCCATTACGTTGCGGACGCCCCGTGGCTTTCTGGGAGGCGGGACACGCCGTGACGAAAAAGATCGGCAATTCGATTGTGCTGGCCTTGGTGGCCTGTGTTTTGGTCACGCTATGGGCGATCGGTTTTTTTAACCCGCAAGCGATCGAGGAGGCAGCTGCAGCGCCGGTCGGCACCGGCCTCAATCAGCGCATTATCCAGTCCGGCCACAGCCTGACCGATCCAATCCCGCCATTGCTCCGCAGCCTGGCCATTGCGGCCGGCGCTGAGCCCGATATCACCATCGATGGCTCCACCCGTCCCGGCAGTCCGATGGACCAGCGCTGGAACGAGGGACCAGCGCCCGGCATGCCGGATGCACGCGCCGCCATCGGGCAGTACGACGCGTTGGTCTTGACCGAGCGCGTTCCCCTATCCCGAACCATCCCATGGCATAATTCGGCTGCTGAAGCATTGCGCTGGTTCGAGCATGCCTCTGCCCATGGCGCCGCCGGGCAGGGCGCCCAAACCTATCTCTATGCCACCTGGGTCGAGCTGGGCAGCGGCCCCGGCTACGACAATCCCTATGATGACTCCGATGGGCACATCCCCTGGCGCCAGCGGCTGCCCCGCGAATTCAGCGCCTGGATGCTGCTCGCCGACCACGTCAATCAGCGCCGCCCGTCAGAAACCGAACCGCTGCGGGTCATTCCCGCCACCATGGTGCTCGCCGCCGCCAGCGACGAAATCGCCGCCGGCGCCGCCCCCGGTCTGGATGACTTGGGGCAACTGTTTTCCGACGAAATTCACCTCAGTCCGGCCGGCGCCTATCTCGTCGCGCTGACCCATTACACGGTGATTTACGACCGGGAGCCGCACGGTCTGCCGGCCGATCCGGCAGTCTCGCCAGAAACCGCGACCTGGATGCAGTCTCTGGTATGGGATGTCGTCGCCAATTTCCGGGCGGCCGAAACCAGACGCCTCGTCGACCAACTCACCCCGGCCGAACTACAGGCATGCCTGTGGCAAGACCTGCGCGGCCGCTCCGCCCCCTGCGTCCAGCCGAGCTAGCGCTACGGCATGGTCGACGTTCATTGAATATTGTGTCGTTAGTCTTACTTCCAAGCGCTTGTCAGGCGACGACCTCATCGTTGGAAATCAGATCGTGAAAATCGTCCCAGTCATACTCGCCGGCGGTCAGGGCACGCGCCTATGGCCCCGGTCACGCGCCGCGCGGCCGAAGCAGTTCATCGATCTGGTAGGGGGCACCAGCCTGTTCCAGCAGACCTTGGCCCGGGTGGCCGATGCCAAGCGCTATCACGCGCCCATCGTCATCACCAATGCCGACTACCGGTTTCTGGTGGCCGAGCAGGCCGAAGAGCAGGGCGTCGCCCTTGGTCAGATCTTGCTGGAAGCGGTGGCACGCAATACTGCTGTGGCGATTGCCGCTGCGGTCCATTCGGCGATGCTGGAGGACGAAAACGCGATCATCCACGTACTCGCCTCTGACCACCTGATCCCGACCAGCGCCGACTATGTCCAGGCCGTGGACGCCGCGGCCCAAATTGCGCGCGACGGTCATCTGGTGACCTTCGGCATTCGCCCCGATCGTCCTGAGACCGGCTATGGCTATATCGCCGTCGGTGCCCCCCTGAGCCATGGCGGCCACAAAGTCGTGGCCTTCGTCGAGAAACCGAGCGCCGACAAGGCCATCGACATGCTGGCGCAGGGCGGCTTTGTCTGGAATTCCGGGATGTTCATGATCCCGGCCAAGCTGTTTCTGGCGGAATGCGAGCTGCTGGCCCCCGAAGTGTTCGCCGCCGCCCGGGACGCGCTTGCCGGCGCTAAACGCGATCTCGATTTTATCCGCCTTGATGCGACAGCCCTCGCTGCGTCCCCCAATATCTCGGTGGACTATGCCATTTTCGAGCGTACCGAACGCGCTGCCGTATTGCCGGTGTCGTTTTTGTGGTCCGATCTCGGGGCTTGGGACGCGGTGTGGCAGGCGCAGGAACGCGACGCGGATGGCAACGCCGTCAGCGGGCCGGCGCTGCTCAGCAACACCAGAAATTCCCTGGTGGTGACCGAGAAAAGCCATGTCGTGGTCGACGGGCTCGATGATGTGGCGGTGATCGCCACCGAAGACGCGGTGTTTGTCGGCCGCCTGAGCCAGGTGCAAAATGTCGGCGCCATTGCCGCCCAGCTCAAAAGCGTCCCGGCCACGCGGGCGCTGACCGAAACCCACAAAACCGCCTACCGCCCTTGGGGCGGCTATTCCTCGGTGCTGACCGGCGAGCGCTTCCAGGTCAAGCGCCTATTCGTCAAACCCGGCAAAAAGCTGAGCCTGCAACGCCACCATCACCGCGCCGAGCATTGGATCGTCGTGCGCGGAACGGCCGAGGTCACCGTCGACGGTCAGGTCACCATCCTCACCGAAAACCAGTCGATCTACGTCCCGCTCGGCTGCAACCACCGCCTGGTCAACCCCGGCAAGATCGAACTCGAAGTGATCGAAGTCCAAACCGGGTCCTATTTGGGCGAAGACGACATCATCCGCGAAGAAGACGAATTTGGCAGGGCCTGAGGCAGGGTCGCCTTCATTCGAAAACGAGGTCAGAACAGTGATAGCATTTGGCACGAGCGGGCTTCGCGGTGACGCGGCCTTTCTCACCCGCGAACTGTGTCAAAGTTACATGGAGGCTTTCACCGCCCTCGTAGGGGAGGCGGGATGTATCGCCATTGGCCGGGATAGACGGGCGAGCAGCAGCCGCATAATGAAAGACTGTTCTGAGGCGCTAGCCGACCTCGGATGGACAGTCATTAACGTTGGTGTTTTGCCAACGCCGGCTTTAGCAAATTTTGCGACGCCGCGGGGAATGCCGGCAATTATGATAACGGCTAGTCATAATCCTGCCAGCCATAACGGTATGAAGTTTTTTACTCGGAATGGAGAACTTAACAAGCAAGAAGAAGCCTGGTTGCAGTTGCGGTTGGCTAGTATAGAGCCAAAGACTGATTTCCCGGACCAGGATTTCGTCGTTCCCGAAGAGATAGCTGAAGCCAGCCTCGGCTATGTAAGCAGATATACGACATTTTTCACTGGCTTGGATCTCACCGGTCAGCGCATCGGGATCGATCATCATTCGGCGGCAGGGACAGCTCTGCTGCAATCCATCCTAGAAGCGCTTGGTGCTAATTGCTTACCTGTCCGCACGTCGGCCGCATTTATTGCAATTGATACTGAGGCGTTAGATGCTGAGTATCTTGATGCTGCCAAGCACTGGATAGAATCCATGGAACTGGACGCGCTAGTTTCAACTGATGGGGATGGTGATCGGCCGCTGGTCTTTGGGGAAGATGGAGCTCAGATACAAGGCGATATTTTAGGTGTCGCTGCATCTTGTTTTTTGGGTGTCAGCACTCTGGTAACGCCGCTCACGACCTCGGCGCTTGTTGATCGATGCGGGCTCTTTTCCAAAATCCACCGAACCAAAGTCGGATCACCCTACGTAATTGAAGGCATGCTGCAGGAGATTTCGAACGGCAAACACCCCGTTGTTGGATTTGAGGGTAACGGCGGATATCTATGCACTTCATTGCGAAGAGAAGATGCCACCCTCCCGGAGCTTTTGACCAGGGACGCGGTACTCCCCATTCTCGCGTTCCTCGGGTTCTGCGGCGGTAGGCCGCTTTCGAAAGCTATCGAAGCTTTCCCCTCAAGGTTTAAGAACACGGCTCTTATCCCCAATACGACAAGGGTCAACGCGGAACGCGTTTTAGCGCTGATCGCGGGTGACAGAGCTATTAGAGCTAACATGCATGGCTCGTTTGAAGAGCCCAAGGAAATTTCACTGCTGGACGGAGTAAGAATCGCTGATCGCCTAGGAAATATTATACATTTCCGGCAGTCTGGAAATGCGGAGGAGCTCCGCATCTACGTCGAAAGTGATAACAAACAAGATGCAGCAGATTTATTGGAAAAGGCCGCTGAAACAGCGACAACTCTTCTCGCCGATATCTGAGTTGCACATTAACTGCTGTCTGACTGCTTGGTGCGCACCCCATGACCTGCCAGCTGGCATAGCCGATAAGGCATAGGCATGCGCCTATGAGTATGACTATGTTCAAGATTTCCGATGAGCCCCTTCCCCTTGGCGCAAGCTTGGTTGGATTGGATTTATTTTGCGGCGGGCGAAGTCGGGCCGCCTTCGAGCGGCAGGTCGCCCTGCGTTATCGTTTCATCTACAAGACGGCGTTCCGCTGGCTCGGCACAATAGCGATGCTGAGGACGTGACCCAATCGGTTTGCTTGCGGCTGGATGATGCAACCAAACTTGAAGGCCCGCCAGTTTCCCGGCAGGCCGCGTTTCGACCGCCAGCCCAGCGATCCGTGTAACGCAGAAAATCAGCAGCTCGGGGAGCGGCGGCCGGCAGAGGATGTTGCGCATATTCTCGCCGATTTGGGAGCTTAGGGCGCCGTGATAGGGGCGCATACCCTGTTGCTGATTCGGGCGATCGCGTAGATTGGCCGTAAGCGCCAAAGGGACCCTGTCTGATTTGAAGGCGGCGGACGCGGTATTGGCACCGTGGATTTGTTGACGGTGTGAGCTGCTATGTCTGCGCATATGCCCAGTGATGGAAATTTCCAGTTGCTGGAGGTCGTGCCGGGCCGGATGGAGTGCAGTCCGGCAGTGGGGCGGCGCAACTGGCCGGACGAGACCAATGCCCGGATCGTTGCAGAGACGCTGACCGATTTCTGGACAAAGCGTCGTCATCGAGGGCACGCGCAACTTGGCCCGTTCAACCGTCTGCGCTCTGCGATGATGGCTTTTCCATTTCATTGGCTTAACGGGGGCGGCTACCAACCGGAGAATGAAGCCACGATTGCTCTGCTGAGCGGGCTGTGGCGAGAACCCGTTGGCTGGCCATGCGTGTGGACTACGATGATGTGCCCCCTCAGCGAACCCGGACCGCTGTTTAGGTTGAAGGGCACCACCGTTCGTAGCTAAACAGCATACGTCCGCAGAAACGCGCGGTGACTAGCGTTCGGGCTTTGACCTTAGCGGGGCCCGGCTGAGGTCATTGGCTGCCGTGACCGCCCTGCCAAGCAGGCGCATGAGTTCGCTGGCTTCATCATGGGCCAGTCCCTGCAGCATGACCTGCTGCGCCCGCTCGACGCCCGGCGCAATCCTGTCGATGATCTGCTTTGCTTCCACCGTACCGCGCAGCGAATGGGCGCGGCGGTCGTTGTCGTTGACTTCGCGTACCAGCCAGTTTCTCTGCACCAGGCGATCGATCACGCCGCCGATCGTGGTTCGGTCATAGGCGATCAGACCCGCCAGGGTCGCCTGGTCGATACCCTCATTTTCCAGGACGGTGGCCAGCACCGCATACTGAACGGGCGTAATATCGCAATCCAGTTTGGCCATTTCGGCGTGAAAAATTGCGACCGTGATCTGGTGAAAGCGCCGCACAAGATGGCCCGGCATATCGTCTAGCTTCGTTACCATACTATCCAGCAAATCCTAAAAATTGACAAGCATACTGATTATCAGTATCCATCCTATCATCTATATTGATACCTGTCTCCGCAGCGACGGAGGCTCTGACAGATCGCTGGGGAGGCGAATGGCATGCAGTTTCATCTCAATGGCTACACGACAGGTGATCCCGCAATTTCGGCGTCTGCAAAGAGCGCCGCGTCCATCGATCATCAAAAGACACTACCCGATGACGTTGACGTATTGATAATCGGCACCGGCCCGGCCGGGCTGACGCTTGCGGCGCAGCTTGCAGCATTTCCCGAGATCCGGACCCTGATCGTCGAGCAGAATGCGGGCCCGCTCCAGCTCGGCCGCGCTGATGGCGTCGCCTGCCGTACGATGGAAATGTTCGAAGCCTTCGGTTTCAGCGAACGCGTTTTGAAAGAGGCCTATTGGGTCAATGAGACGCGTTTCTGGAACCCTGATCCGGACGACGCGACCAATATCGTCAGGACCGCCCGCGTGCGCGACACCGAGGTTGGGCTGTCCCAGTTTCCACATGTCATCATCAACCAGGCCCGCGTGCATGACTTCTATCTCGAAGTCATGCGCAATGCCCCCAACCCCTTGGGGCCGGTTTACAATTGTGGCCTGACGGGGCTGCACATCACGCCACCAGACTCATCGGGCAAGGACCAGGCCAGGGCTCCGGTCGCAGTCACCCTGCAGCACCAGGACCCGACGGGCCAGGTTCGGGAGCACACGGTCAGGGCCCGGTATGTGGTGGGCTGCGATGGCGCCAGAAGTGGCGTGCGCAAGGCGCTTGGGCTTGAGTTGCGCGGCGACTCCGCCAGCAAGGCCTGGGGCGTCATGGACGTGCTGGCGACGACCGACTTCCCCGACATACGGTTCAAGGCCCTTATCCAGTCCGCGACCGAGGGCAGCATCCTGCTCATTCCTCGTGAAGGCGGGTATCTCTTCCGCCTCTATATCGAGCTTGAAACGCTCCGTGAGGGGGAACGCGTCGCCAGCCGCAACATCACGGCCGACGATCTGGTTGCCGCCGCCCGGCGCATCCTCAATCCCTACGTGCTGGACGTGAAGGAAATCGCGTGGTGGTCCGTCTACGAGATCGGCCAGCGCGTGGGTGACCGGTTTGACAATGTCGCGGAAAACAAGGCCGGCCTTGAGGTACCACAGGTCTTCATTGCCGGCGACGCATGCCACACCCATAGCCCCAAGGCCGGCCAGGGCATGAATGTCTCCATGCAGGACGCGTTCAATCTGGGCTGGAAGCTGGCGTCCGTCATTCGCGGCCAGGCGAGCCCGCAATTGCTGCAGACCTATACGGCCGAACGGCGCGCTGTAGCCAAGGAACTGATCGATTTTGACCGTGAATGGGCCGCAATGCTCAGCACGTCGAAGCAGGCACAGAACAAGCCCGTGGCAAAGCCAGCCGGTTCGGAAACGCCGCAAAGCTACTTTGTGCGGCACGGACGCTATACCGCCGGAACCGCGACACATTACACGCCGTCGCTGATTACCGCCGAGGCGCCCCAGCAGGCCCTGGCCGAAGGGCTCGTGGTCGGTATGCGGTTTCATTCGGCGCCTGTCATCCGGCTCGCCGATGCCCGTCCCATGGAATTGGGCCACACCGTCAAGGCCGACGGAAGGTGGCGCCTGTTCGCCTTCGCCGGCGATCAGGACCCGTCCTCACCGGGATGCAGGATCCGCTCATTGTGCGACTTCCTGGCGAATTCTGTCTCGTCACCGGTGCGGCGCTACACGCCCGCAGGCTGGGATATCGACTCGGTCATCGACGTCAGGGCAATCTTCCCGGGTGAGCATCACGCGCTTGCAATCGAAGAGCTGCATCCCATGCTATTGCCGCACAAAGGAACGCTCGGCCTCTGCGACTATGAAAAGGTATTTTGCGCGGACCCGACCGCCGGCTCGGACATTTTCGAGTTGCGCGGCATAGGGCGGCAGCAGGGCTGCATGGTTGTGGTGCGACCTGACCAATACATCGCAAGCCTCCTGTCACTCGATGCGCATGCAGAGCTCGCGAGCTTCTTCGAGCGTTTCATGATCGCGGGGACCAATGTCACAGCTGATCGCTGAGGTGGCGTATCGCACGCGGCAAATGGCCTCCATGTCAGGGTCAGGCTGCGTAGGACTTGCCGTCGCAGTCTTGCTCTTGTTCGGGAGACGGCCCACCACCTTACTCGACGGTCTAATGTAGGTCTGCTTCGAAGCTGACGCCCAATAGCGGCCTGGCTGCACCTGGCGTTGGAAGAACAATAGCGGACCGCTGCCGTCCTGGGGACGGCGGACGACGGCCAAAAGAGGGATTTCCCTCACCACGTTGAATCAGGCATGAAACTGCATATGGAGTGAACATCCGCGCCAGGTCATGTGCCGGCGATCTCTCGGTGAACTGATGCGCATCCGCAAAAAGATGCCCATTGGCTCACGACTGTTGCGGCTCTTGGCGCAGGCGGGTGCCGTTGAGGAACATGGCCCAGTTGGCGTCGAACACAGACTTGCGGCGTTCGTAGTCCTTCACATAGTCCAGGCCGAGCAGGGCGTGGCCCCAGATCTCGCCGATGATAGAATAGTAGAGATGACCGCTGAGCTGGATCGGGTCCTGGGCGGCAAGGATGCCCTCGGCCTGGGCCTGGGCCACAAGTGGGATCAGCAAGTCCTGGATGCGCTGTTCGGTGATGGCGAATTCAGCGCCGATCATGGGGAATTTGGGTACGGCACCGATGCACATGCGGTAGAGGTCGGCGCTGCCTGGGGAGACCGCAACCTCGAATAGTGCCGCGCAGGTCTCGTGCAATGCGGCCATGGTGTCGAGACCGCTGACGTCTATCGCTGCCAGCTGCGCGAGAACCGCGGCACGTTCCTGCGCTATGGCGGCGACGAACAGCGCCTCCTTGCTGTCGAAACGGCGATAGAGCGTGTGCTTAGACATGCCGCAGGCCTCGGCAACTGCACCAATGCTGGTCGCCTCGAAACCGCGCTGACGAAACATCACCAGGGCGGTTTCAATCACCAGCTCCGACAATCGCTCGGCCTGTCCGGAGCGAGGGCGACCGCGTTTCCTGGCGGATAGGCCGGTGTCAGTCAATCAAGCCCCCTCTGGCTGTGACCCTTGGTCAGCAATTGCGGCAGAATGGCGGACCTTGGTCATGCTCAGCGCGGGGTCGGTTTGTCAACCGGGAAGCTGGCTGCGGGCAACTCGTCGTAGGCGCGCGCTGACGGCGGAGAAACGCGCGGCAGGTCCTTCAAGGACATCGCAATACTGCACATTGGGTTTTCTTACGGCGCTTGCGTCTAGGCTGGGCGGGCAGCGGTAGGGGCTTGTCTGGCGCCATCGTTGCAAAGACAGAGGCGGATAGCGCCCACGGTCAGCATTTCTGTAAGGGTAGGAATTCCATGGCTAATCAATTGCATCGGCTCCTTCTAGGGGGAGTCGCGGTCGCTGTTCTGGCCGCTTTTGGCGGCAGCGCAGTCGCCGACGACGTGACTTATGAGCGCCTTGTTAGTCCCGAGGCGGGCAACTGGCTCTCGGTCAACCGGACCTATGACGCCAACCGCTATTCGCCGCTTGAAGAGATCACCAAGGAAAATGTCGGCGATCTCAAGGTGGCCTTCACCGTGCCGCTGATGCCGGGTTCCAAGGGCGCGGGCGCCTTTGCGAGCTCGCTGCAGGGCACGCCGCTGGTTGATAATGGCATCATGTATATGTCGGACGGTTGGGGGCGGATCTACCGTATCAACCTGACCAAGGGCGATCGCGGCTTCATCGACTGGATCTATGATCCCGACACCGATGGCGAATTGGCCACCGGTATTCTGAACAATCGTGGCGTCGCACTGTTGGGCGACTCGATCTACTCGGTCACCCCCGATTGCGGTCTGATCCGCGTGAACAAGGACTCCGGCGAGCTGATCTGGCGCGTCGAAACCCAGCAGAACCCCGTCGAATATTGCACGATGGCGCCGCTGGCCATTGACGGGAAGATCGTCATGGGGCCGGCCGGCGGCGATGGCCCGATGCGCGGGCGTCTGGAGGCCTACAACCCCGAGGACGGCTCGCTTATCTGGGACTTCCAGACCATCGATGATGCTTCCTTCGAAACCGGTGCTGAAACCGGTGGCGGCGCGGTTTGGGTTACTGGTTCCTACGACGTAGAGCGCGATGAGCTGGTATGGGGCATCGGCAATCCCTATCCCGACTGGGAGCCCAAAAAGCGCCCGGGCGACAACCTCTATACCAACTCGACCGTGGCCCTGAATGCCGAGACGGGGGCCTATAACTGGCACTTCCAGTACACGCCCAATGACAGCTGGGACTTCGACGAAGTCGGCAGCCAGCAGCTGATCACTGCCAAAATCAACGGCGAGGATCGCAAGATCGTCAGCCACTTTGGCCGTAACGGCTTCTACTACGACCTGGACGCAACCAATGGCGCTTATGTCAACGGTTCCCAATATGCCGAGAAGGTCACTTGGACCGCCGGTATCGACCCCAAGACCGGCATGCCGGTGGAGTATGATCCGAGCCTGAAGGTGCAAGAGTACCTGCCAGAATCGCGCATGGACTTTGACCTGATGGCCATGCCCAGCGACTTCGAGTTCTGCCCCTATTGGGAAGGCGGCGTGAACATGTTCCCGACCACCTACAGCCTGAAGACCAAGCTGGTGTATGGCCTCCTGATGGAAGGTTGCACCTACAATCCAAACGATCGTCCTGAAGGCGAAAAAGGTCACATCACTGGTGCCCTGGTTTCGGTGGATCCAACCACTGGCGCCGTTGTTCAGCGTCATGAGTTCTCGGCAACCGGCCGTGGTGGCACCGTTTCCACCGCAGGTGGCGTGGTGTTCGCGACCAGCTCGAACGGTGATATCTTCGCCGTGGACGATACGACGCTGGAACGCCTGTGGACCTTCAATGTCGGCACCATGATCGACGCTCCGCCGATCGTCTTCGCCATCAACGGCAAGCAGTATGTCGGCCTGGCCGTTGGACCCGGTGGCGTTGGTCTGGGCTTCCACCAGTATCCGACCAAGAGCTCGGACTCTGAGGAAGCGCTCGCTGCCACTCAGTTCCAGTCGGCGTCCACCATGTACTTCTTCTCGCTCTAACCGCTCCCCGGCCAGCGCAGCCACCCATCGGGTAGCCGCGTTGGCCATCTCAATTTTGGCCCTTGGGGCAGTCTCTGAGGTTATTTCATGACTATTCTGTTTGCGGATTTCTTCTCCAGCATGCGCAAATTCGCTCTCGTCGCGGTGAGTGCCCTGACCTTGGCTCTGGGCGTCAGTGCCGTTCACGCGCAAGACACGACGGCGGTGGCGGCAGCCGACCCGGCCCGTGTGGAAGAAGGGTTTGCGGTGTGGAAGGGGCAGGATTGTGTCGGCTGCCATGGCTGGGCCGGCAACGGTGAGCGTATCGGCGAAAATCCGACAGGCCCAAGCCTGCGCGCCCTGGAATATGATGCCGAAACCCTCAAGGAGGTTATCTTGTGCGGTCGTCCCGGTTCGTTGATGCCTTATCATGACCCGCGCGCTTATAGCGACGGCCGCTGCTATGGGATGACCAAGGCGGATACGGCTGGCCTCAACCTGCTCGAAGGCCGCGCCATGACGTCAGGTGAGGCTGATGCGTTGGTGGTCTACATGATGGAAAAGCTAATGGGTCGCCCGGATCAGCCCAACCAGGACGATTGCAAGGCCTATTACGGCGGCAAGCCCTTCTGCAACAAGTACCCCACTGCCGAATCGCAGGGCTTCTAGCTCCATGAGGCTGATCAAGCTGCTGGCCACGATGGCGTTGCTGGGCAGTTTGGCGGTGTTGCCGGCCAGTGCCCAAGGGGCCAGCGTGGATCACCTGGCCCCGCCCGATGTGCTCAATCTCAAACTGGGTGAGCCGCTCTCGGAACAGCCCGGCCCATTTCGCGAGTATGCCTGCGGCACCAATGGCGGGCCGCGGGGCCAGGCTCTTGCCGGGTTCGACGGTTACAGTGCGTGTGCCGTAGAGCCGGAGAGCGGGCTGCATGAAGTCACCTTTCGCTATGACGACGAACTCGAATATTACGCCTTGGCGATGAACCTCATGCCGATCGCAGATCGTTATGGTGGCACACGCTTCGGCACGTTTCCCGTCATCGCATCGGTTTTGATCGGCGACGATGCCATCTTGCACGGCTATCGGGTCGTGACTGATGACCGCGTGCCGCTCCGGGTACGGCGGGTCGCCTATACGATGGGCATTCTCGCCAAGTCGCGTGTGCCGGGTGAATGGACCTGCGAACAGCTGGCGCTGGAAGACGGCGAGACGCCAGTCGGGCGCAATGCGGTCAAGGAAGATTGCACCGGGCGAACTGCAGGCGGCGAACAGATGACACTCAAGACGCGCTTCCTACACCGTAAGGGGCAGGCCTATATCGACCAGCATTCGGGCAAGGTGCGTGAAGGACTTTATGAAAGCACGACCCGCCTCGAGGTATTTGACGCAGAGTGGATCAAGCCATGAGCAAGCTGTGCTTAGCCCTCGCCGCACTGGGCTTGCTCGCCACGCCTACATTGGCGCAGGATCTGGCAGGGCGAGAGGCTTTTATCGCGGGTACCACGAAGGATTGTCCTGACTGTGATCTGTCCGGGCTGAACCTGACCTATCGTGACATGAGCGAAGGCAATCTGGCCGGGGCAAATCTGGCCAAGGCACGCGTGCATCGAGCCATCTTGACCCGGACCAATCTGGCTGGGGCAAATCTGGCTGGGGCCAATTTTAATCTGGCCGATCTGCGGTTTGCCGACCTTACCAATGCCGACCTGACGGGCACGCTGTTCTATGAGGCCAATCTTGCTGCCGCAAAGCTCGATAACGCCACCATGGTGGGTGCGAAGGTTCAGCATGCGCAATTGGCCAGTGCCAGCATGACAGGCGTTGTCTGGACCGGGTCCGATGCCACAGGGGTTTACCTCGTGGGCGCCAATCTCGCCGGGGCTGATATGTCCGACACCTATGCACCGGGAAGCGATTTGCGCCAGACCAAGCTGACGGGCGCAAACCTCTCCGACAGCACATTCTACCAAGCCAATTTTACCCGCGCCGATTTGACCGGTGCGGTGGTTGAGCGGGCAGATCTGCGCCAGACCAAGCTGAACAACGCCATCTTCGTCAATGCCGTGGTGACGGATAGTAAATTTGCCCAGGCATGGACCGAGGGTGCCGATTTCAGCAATGTCGACATGACGACGGCCAGCGGGCTGAGCATTCGCTCGAAATAGAATTGTTCGGTGGCGGCTGCACCGCCACCGAACTTTGCCTGCTTAGTTTAGGGAAACCGGGTAGATGTAGAAAACACCCGGATCATCGGCACCACCAAGCTTGCCTATCTTGCTTTCCAGCACCCAGAGCGTGTCGCCAACTTTGGTGACGGCGGCGGGGAAGTCGTAGATGTCGGCGGATAGGGGGCTGATGGTGGCGTTATTGCCATCAATGGTTACGGCAGTCACCCGGCCGGCCGCATTCTCTGCCACATAGAGCACGCCATCGTCGCCAAAGCGCATTCCGTCGGGGCCCTTGAGTTCTGCGGATAGCTTGAGCTCGGTAACGCTGCCGGCCGTCCCGTCGCTGGCGACATCGACGCGCAGCAGCTTTCCTGACGAGACGCTGTTGACGTAGAGCATACCGTCCGGACCAAAGGAGAGCCCGTCCGCGCCGGCAAGGTTTTCGGCGACGACCCAGTCCTGGAGCGTATCGCTGCCCTCAACCGTGCGCGCAACACGACCGCCGAGCGTATCGGCCGCGTAGGCGGTGCCGTCCGCCGTGGTCGCAATGTCATTGCAGAAGCTTGTGCCCTCGAAGGCGTAGCTGGCCTTTTCCGCGCCGGTCGACAGATCATAACTGCGCAGCATCGAGGGGGCCGACTCCGCGCCGCTGAACGCGGCCATGTCGGCGTAGCACGCCCAGAGATTGCCATTGGCCTCGTCGGCAAAGACACCGAGCACGGCCGAAGGTCCCTGTGCCGCGGGCTGGATGAAAACCTCTCCTGCCGCCGCGCCGGGAGTAACCTTGTAGATCAGGCCCTTGGTCACGCTGCCGGCATAGAGTGTGCCGTCGGCGGTCGAGGTTATGCTTTCCGGAAACTCCATGGCGCCATCGCCGATCTGAACCTTGGCCAGATCCTGCGCCGAGGCAGCGGAGACCAGCATGGTCGATGCGGCCAGGATTAAATAGAAACGGCTGTTGCGCATGCGCTTTCTCCCTGTGTGCTGGCTCACAAGGATTGGATTGGGCTGTGCGTTGTCAGCTCCTGCTGCGAGCGCCAGCGAACAAGTCCAATCCTGCCGCGTGAGCGCACGATTGTCGTAGTTCAGGGATACTAGATGGCTCTGCTATTGATTTCTCAAACTTGAGATATTGCCTTTAGGGAGGCCGAACGGACGGGTTCGTTGCTCCTAGGCGCTGTGCTCCAGCGCTGGCGTACGCAACTCGACCAACAGAGCCTCCATGCGCTCGGCTTGATCGCCATGATAGACGCCCTGGCGGAAGTTGGAGACAATTTCCACGATCTTGTCTGCACGACGGCGATAGGCGTCCAAGCTCTCGCCCTCGAAGCGCGGGCATTTGACCGGGGGCCACTCGTCCATCGTCTACTCCCGGGTTACGGGCAATGCCCCGCCAACTTGGTCGCAGAAAGGCTACGCTGAGCTGGTTAGCCGAAATTGAGTGAATGGTTAGAATTTGGAGAGAGCCAGTCAGGCTTCCTCGAACGGGGTGGCAGACATTATGTAGCCGACGCCACGAATGGTCTGGATCAGTGAGGGGCTGTCGGGACTGTCAATCTTCTGGCGCAGGTAACGCACATAGACGTCGACGATCTTGGTGCCGGGATCGTAGCCATAGTCCCAGACACTGCTCAACAGGCGTTGCCGGCTTACCACCTTGCCAGCATTGCTCATGAGATAGCGCAGCAGTTCGAATTCTCGAAGCGTCAGATTCAGCGGCATGCCTGCTTTGCTCACCCGATGGGCGCCGGCATCAAGCGTCACATCGCCCACGCGCAGCAGCTTGGGCTGCTCGTGTCCGCCGCCGCGCCGACGCAGGGCGACGATGCGGGCCAGCAGCTCGTCAAAGGCAAACGGCTTGGTCAGGTAATCATCCGCGCCGCCTTTCAATCCCTCGATTTTGTCCTGCAGGCTGTCCTTTGCCGTCAGCATCAGCACCATGGCCGGGAGGCGCTCTTCCCGCACCACCCGGCACACTTCCATGCCGTCGAGATAGGGCAGCATGCGATCCAGAATCACCAGATCGAAATGGTCGGCCCGCAGCCGCTCCAATCCATCGCGCCCGTCCTGTTCGACCCGGACGTGATAGCCTTCGGCAGTCAACCCGCGCTCGAGAAAGGAAGCAATTCGACGGTCGTCCTCGACAACGAGAATATTCATGCTCGGGCCTCCTTGGGGTGCGGCAGGTCGATTGCCAGGATCGCGCCGCCATCCGCCCGATTCGCCAGCGTGATCTGGCCGTTGTGCTGTTCGATGATGCCCCTGGCGATAGCAAGCCCAATGCCCAAGCCGAAGGAATGGCTGGCCCCCGGTCCCCGATAGAACCGATCGAAGACGCGCTGCTGGTCGCCGTCGCTAACACCAGGACCACGATCGAGAATGGATGTGCGAATGCTACCGGGCAGGCGGGTGAGTGTCACTTCAATCCTGCTGCCTGGCGGCGAGTGATTGATGGCATTGTCGAGGCCGATGATCAGGGCCTGCTTGAGTCGACGCATGTCGGCATCGACCCACTGGCTTTTGTCGCTGAGCGTCAGGGAAACCGTTACTTCGCGCGGCTCAGCCAGGGTTTCTCCCTCTTCGACGGCCGCTGCCAAAACATCATCGAGCAAGATGCGGCTCAGTGCCAAGGACTGTGGCTCCGCATCCGATCGTGCGAAGGCGATCAGGTCGTTGAGCAGTTGCCCAAGTTCGCTCGCCTGGTCCTGGATACGCTCGAGGGATCGCCGCTGGTCTTCTAACTGGCTGCCGGGGAGTAGTGCAACATCGGCCTCGCCGCGCAATATGGTAAGCGGCGTGCGCAGCTCGTGACTGACATCGGCCAAGAACTGCGCGCGACGCGCATCGGTCTCGCGCAGGCGGTGATTGGCATTGCGCAGTTCCTCGGTTCGTCTTTCGAAGGCATCCTCCAGGCCAGCGTGGCGGGCAACGGCACGTCGTGTCAACAATGTCCAGGACAACAGCAGGGCGGCCAGCAGTATTGCGGTCAAACCAGCCAGGATCAGGCGTTGGGCGCCGCGCTGTCCGTTGCGTGCCGCCGCTTCCGCAAAACGCTGCCGCTCGCCAGCCAGCGTGTCGTCAAGCAGAGCCGAGAATTCAGTCGTGAGCCTGAAATCGACGTCGCGTTCGTAGGTGGTCAAGGCCGCTGCAGGATGGCCGTCCCTAGCCAACACGAAGGCACGGGAAGCAGATAGGTCGATGGCGTGATAGAGTTCAAGCATGCGCCGTGCATTCTCGACGTCACGCAACAATGCCCGTGTTTCCGGCCCGCCAGCCGCTGCCGCCACCTGATCCCGGGTCTCTTGAGCCAAGCGAACAAATCTGCGCTCCATGTCGAGACGGGCGGTCCTCAAATCCGCTTGTTGATCGCGCCCCTGATGCAGCACCTGCGCGACGCGCAGATTGTAGCGCACAACGGCAGCGTCGAGGTCCTGAGCGGCATCCAGCTTTCGACCGATGGCTTCAAACTGGGCGAGAGAGCGACCATGCTCCATTTCAATGGCCAAGCAGCATGCGAGCAAAATCAGTCCGGCGACAAGGGTGGGCAAAAGCAAGGCACCGGTGCGCCAGTGCACCTTGATCACACTAAACCTCCTGCACGTGGCATCCAGTCTCGCGCCGTATGAAGCGATAGATGTTGTCTTGAACAGGCATTGGCCCCAGCCCGGACTTTTGGGCAATCGCTAGGCCACCAGCATGATCTCATGCTCGGGAATACTCATTTCGGCTGCATATTCTGTCCGGCAAAACGCGGCAATCTGATTGTAGGTCTGTGCATAGGAGAGCAACGACATCAGATGCTTGGGCATGGCCAGCACGACCTGCCGCGTCATGTTCTCAATAGGCACCAGCCGGATAAGCTTGCGCACGGATTCGGGTAGATTGGGCAACAGCGACATCGGGGAATGTGCCGTTGCCAGGCCTGCTGCAACCATGTCCACCGCCAGGGGATAGGTGCTCGCAGAGTAGGTTGGTGCGGCACCGGGCAATACATGCCGGAACCATTCAGAAGAGCTGTTCCGCAAACTCAATTGGGGATCCATATCGACGAAATGGCGCAGTGGTTGCGAGAGTTTAGCGCTTTTGTCCGGACCCAGCGCGGCGCGAACCTCAGCCAGCGGGACGGACGCGGGCACCACCCAGGCAATTGGATCGTCAAAAAGCGGCGCGATGGCGAAGGTGTTGCGGTCATTGACCACCGCGTCGTCCGTCACGATGGCGAAATTGAGCTGATGCAGCCGCAGCATCTCAACCAGCTCAGTGCTGGTCGTGGCGTATTTGACTTCGAACTTGATGAAGCCGGGCTGGCTCGATGCGATCTTGGCTGCCTCCGAGACAAAGCGGCCACGCAGCGTTGGCGTTAGACCCAGCCGCAATGTCAGGCTGTTGCGGACGAAGCGTTGGTCATGCTCAGTGAAGACCGTTTTGAGGCGGCCCAGCATTTCGGTGCTCACGCCAAACCAGTATTCCCCGGCAGGCGTCAGAGCGACGGCGCCACCGCGATTGCGCACGATCAGCTGGCAGCCCAATCGCTCTTCCAGCTTGGCGAGTTGTTGGGAGATCGAGGGTTGCGACAGATCGATGCGGCGCGATGCCTTGGTAATGGAACCGGCCACCACCACGGCGTTGAGAATCTCCAACTGCTTAAGCGTAATATCCTGCACGGCACTCCTCCTGAGAAGTTACGATAATGTCTTTCATCGGGAAATCCACTGCCCGAACGCGCTCTAATACAAAAAAAGACACGCAACCGTGCCAATACGGCCCAAAAGGCCGGATTAAGCTGGTTGGGGCACGGGTGGGGCATGGCGACGAGCAGAAAACTGCTGACTGGTCCGGTGGAGGATCGAACCAATTACGTGCCGCTGTTGCGATTGTTGCTGGTCAATATCGTGGCCGCGGCGGGCCTCGTTGCGCTTTGGGCCTTTGGCTTCCTCGAGCTGATTTTGACAGCCGATCACACCCGGATATCGTTGGTCATCTTCGCCATTTTGGTCGGCACTACGCTGCATTGTTTCTACCAGACCATCGTGGTCTCGCGCGAACTCATCGCGGCGCGACGCGTCAAGCAGATCCTGGAGGCGGAGAGCGTTGTCGGACTTGTCGCCAAGCCTGATGGGGTCACGACCGCGCTGGGCAGCCCATTGCCGGAGGGCGTTTTCGCGACCCATATCTCGACGCTGGTTCGCAAGGGGGTACTGCAGGGGGGCGGGCGGGTTGATCAGAGCCTGCTGCTGCGCCTGCTGGCCGACCGGTTGCGCGGTCGCGAGCGGCTCGGTCTGTTCATTTCCGAGGCGCTGCTGCGTCTGGCTCTGCTGGGCACTGCCATCGGCTTCATCCTCATGCTGATTCCTATCTCGGCGTTGACCTCATTTGAGACCGAGACATTGCGGGGAGCCCTGGGCGGCATGACCAGCGGCATGGCCATCGCGCTCAACGTCACTGTCACCGGGATTGCCAGTGCCCTGCTGCTCAAGCTGGATTATTTTCTGCTCAATGCCGCCATGGTCGACCTGTTCGACACGATCGCCGAAACCACGGAAATCTACGTCGTTTCGGCGTTGGAGCGCGACGCGGATGCACGATCCTAGCCTGTTTTCAGGCGAGAGCGACGACGGCACCTTCGTGCCGTTCACCGACATCCTGTTCAATGCCCTGCTGGGCTTTGCCGTCATGCTGTTTATCGCCTTCGCACTGATCCGTCCCGAGGCCAGGACTGGCATTGTTGACACCAAGGCTGAGTTGATCGTCACCGTCACCTGGCCGGACAGCAATGAGGATGACATTGATACCTACGTTCAGGCGCCGGGCGGTGAAGTGGTCTGGTACCACTCGATGCAGAAGGGTCTGGTCAATCTCGACCGCGATGACCGCGGCAACTATCTCGACGAGATCACCGTCAATGGCCAGATCATCAAGGTGCCTTTGAACCAGGAGACCGTGACGGTTCGGGGCGTAATTCCCGGAGAGTATGTGATCAATGTTTATCACTACCTCAACCCGAGCGGCGGCCCAGTGCCGGTGACCGTCAAGGTCGAGAAGATCAATCCCATATTGACCGTGGTCTATTACGACACCCTGACGCTCCGCAAAATCGGTGACGAGCGGACAGCCGTGCGCTTCACGCTCGATGCCGAGGGCAATGTGTCCGACATCAATACGCGCCAGGTCTCGCTCATCCAGGCGGTGCGCAAATGACGGCCGCAGCAGCGATCGCGGCAACAGTCGCCTGCTATGCCATGTTGGGCATTTTGTTGCTCTGTCTCAACTTCACCTCGCTTTGGCACTGGTGGGTCAAGGCCGCCGCCATAGTCTTAACCGTGGCGGCCTGCATAGGCAGCTACTTCGCCATCAATGGGCTGCTCGGTTGGCCGGCCGCTGTCGGCACGCCGGAGCGCTTCAATCTTGTCGCCACGCGGGTCGTGGAACCTGACACGTCACGTGGCGAGTCCGGCCATATCTATCTGTGGCTGGAGGAGATCGATGAGCACCAGATCATCATTGCCGCACCACGCGCTTTTGAAGTGCCCTTCGTGCTTGAGCTGGCTTTCGAAGTCGAGCATGCGCAGGAAGTCCTGGATGGCGGGGGCAGCATCCTTGGAGAACTCGATACGTCGTCGGCCGAAGTCGCGACAGGCGAGGGGACGGCCGGAGACGATGCCGAGCTCGATAAGTTCTCGTCCGGCAACCGCGGTGGCAGCGCAACCGGCGATGGCGCCCGTTTCCGGAGCACCGGCTCCAACCAATCTTTCATCTTCTCCGACATGCCTCTAGTCCCTTTGCCCAGCAAGCCAGATGTCCAATAGCGACCCGGAAGTCTTGTCCATTCAGGCTTCCGCGCGATTTACGACATGCGCCAAACCCGCCAAGCGCCAAGCGCGCTCTTCGATCTTGCAATCGACGATCTGGACGCGAGAGCTGTTGCCCCATCAGGGACGACGCGCCTGCTGTGGTCAGGTCACCGGCGGCAACCTGCTTTCGCTCTCCGGTGAACGTGGAGCGACTACGCTAAGACTATGTGCATCGCGTGGCGCCTCAATGGCCTTACGCCCGTGCCGCCCTGAAGCAGGCGTTGCGTCAGGAATTTGTCGGGGCGGACCGGCCGAAATCGAACATTTTCATATAGGCCGCGCTGTCCTCGCCACCAATCCCCGCCGCGACCATCATGCGGTGCAATTCGGTGACCAGGCCGGTCAGCGGCATCGGGGTGCGCAGCTCCATGGAAAACCGCTGAGCCGCTTCCAGATCCTTGAGCATATTGTCGATCCTGCCGGTCGGGGTTAGATCGAAGGCGGCCATCTTGCCCATGAATTCCTGCAAAATCCGGCTATCGGCCCGCCCGCCGGCCAGCGCTGCCGGAATGCGAGCGGCATCCACCCCGGCGTCGAGCGCCAGTCGGGTGGCCTCGGCCACCGCCAGGAAATTGCAGGCGCATAGCACCTGGTTGATCAGCTTGGTGGTCTGGCCCGCGCCCACCGGTCCCATATGGGTCATGTTGGCGGCGATGTCGGCCAGCGCGGCCATGGCGCGGTCCACCTCGCTCGCTTCGCCACCCAGCATCAGCGTCAGCCGTCCTTGTTGGGCCGCGGGGGCGCCGCCCGAGAGTGGGGCGTCGACCCAGCCCATCCCGGTCTGACCGCGCAGCCGCGCCGCCAGCGCTGCCGTGATTTTGGGGTCAATGCTCGACATATCGATCAACAGCTTGTCCGGCGTTGCCGCCGCCGCCAGCCCATCGGGGCCGAATACGACGGCCTCGACAATGGCCGCCGTATTGAGGCTGGTGATGACCATGTCGGCGCCCCGCAGCAGCTCGCCAAGGTCGGCGGCGGCCTCGGCACCGCGCGCCACCAGCGGGGCCAGCTTGGCCGGGTCCATATCGCGTAGTATCACGCGCCTGCCCTGGTCGAGAAACCGCCCGGCAATGGCACTGCCCATGACCCCAACCCCGACGATGCCGATAATTTCCGAACCCTGCATGGCGCATTCCTTCGATTTTTTGTTGGAGACAGCGGCCCGGGACTTTCCCTGCCGCCGATAAATTAGACCGGCCGGCGGGCGGTGGTTTCGCGCCCCAGCAGCTCGAAGCCGACATCAATGACAGTCGGCTCCAGCGTGGTTTTATCGCCTTCGATCAGATCCAGCAGCATTGCCCCAGCCCGTTCGCCGATGGCGCCGGCGTCTACCCTGATGGTGGAGATTGCCGGCGAGCACTGCCGCCCCACTTCAAAATCACCAAATCCCATGATGGATATCTGCTCGGGCACCGCGATGCCGCGCCGTTTGCACTCCATCAGCGCGCCAAAGGCTGAAGCGTCGGATACGGCAAAGATCGCATCGACATCGGGCGCCTGTTCCAGCAACAGCGCTGTGGCGCGGGCGCCGTGGTCGAACGAAACCGGCGCCCGCTCATGGCGGAGCACCAGTTGTTCGGACATGCCAGCTTCGCGCAGGGCGGCGGCAAATCCCTGCAGGCGCGCCTCGCCGCGATAGTCGCAAAATCCATCCTTGATTTGCGAGCCGATCGCGGCGATCTGCCGATGGCCGAGCGCCAGCAAGTGGCGTGCCGCAGCCCGTCCCGCCTCGAAATTGGAGAAGCCGACCGCGCGGTCGAGCGGCGCTTCGGGATGCTCCCAGATCTCGATCACCGGGATGCCGGCGTTGAGCAGCATGCGCTGGGTAGAGGCGCTGTGAATATTGCCGGCGATCACGATGGCGTCGGGGCGGCGCGCCAGCATGGCCCGGACCAACTGCTCCTCCTCGGCCACGCGGTAGAGCGTATAGCCGATGAGCAA
Source organism: Devosia sp. A449 (assembly GCF_054489375.1). Lineage (NCBI taxonomy): Bacteria > Pseudomonadati > Pseudomonadota > Alphaproteobacteria > Hyphomicrobiales > Devosiaceae > Devosia > Devosia sp. A449. Next base: position 60,658 of record NZ_JBTMWU010000004.1, read on the forward strand.
TTGATAGCCGCGCGGCCCGAGCGTTTCGGCCAGGCCCTGTGCGGTGTCGCCAAAATTAGAGTTGGTCAGCGTCGGCAGGATCAGCCCGACGAAATTGGTGCGCCGCGACGACAGCGACCCGGCGACGCGATCGGGCACATAGCCCAATTGCTCGACAGCCTGCATCACCCGCGTTCGGGTGTCGGCGGCGACGGTCCCGGGATCGGCGAGCACGCGGCTCACCGTCATGGTCGAGACCCCAGCCAGCCGCGACACGTCGCGCATCGTGGGTTTCCGGCTGGGAGCTGTCATGATGTACTCTCTTAGGCGGCGGGCTCGAGGGCCAGCCGCTCATAGACCAGATGGGTGAAGCGTCCGTCGAACATGGTCATCAGTCTATCCGTCGCCGCGCGCCCCTCGGCCCGCACCGGTGAGGCCAGCGCGATTTCCACGGCCTCCATCGACGCGTAATCGATTTCCTGAACCATGACGAGCCCCGGCGCGTCGGCATCGGCGAGGCGCGTGCGCATCACGCGGATGGCCAATGCCCCAGGCATACGCCGCCAGATCGGCAGCAGGTCGGATTCAACGACGGCGAAGAACTCGTCCTCCCGCCCCGGATGGATCGTGCCTTCGAAAATTGCACTGCGCGTATACATGTCGAATGCCTTGGCTGGGTGGTTAGAAGCGGGGTTGGACTTCGGTCGAGCGTGTCGACCCGACATCGATGCGCTCGCGCACCAGCGTGCAGACCACCTTCGAGCCAAGACGGAACGCGCCGACATAGTCGTTCTCGCGCGCCTCGGCTCGGTCCTCGATCCGCAAGTCCTTGGCGCCAAAAGTGGTGATCGCCTTCATGTCGTTATCCAGCTGGTTGGGAGGGCGTTTTCAGCAACGCTCTTGCATTGGTACCGATAACATGAAATGACGAGAATACAAGTGCGGTGCGAAATTGGTTGGATTGATGAGCATCAAAATGTTTGACCTGTCGGGCAAGACTGCCCTGATAACCGGCTCGGGGCAGGGTATTGGCTACGCTTTGGCCGAGGGTTTGGGGCTGGCTGGTGCCCACGTCGTGCTGAACGGTCGCGATGCAGCCAAGCTCGGCTCTGCAGCTGAAAAGCTGCAAGCTCTTGGAGTCGATGTCGCAATCTCAGTTTTTGATGTTACCGATCCCAAGGCTGTAGCTGCCGCCGTCGACCTCATCGAAGTCGACATCGGGCCAATCGACGTGCTGGTCAACAATGCCGGCATACAGCGCCGCGCGCCGCTGGAGGATTACCCGGTCGAGACCTGGCACGAGATTATGCGGGCCAATGTCGATTCGGTGTTCTTTGTCGGCCAGGCCGTTGCCAAGCATATGATCAAGCGCGGGCGCGGCAAAATCATCAATATCGCCAGCCTGCAAAGCGAGGCGGCCCGCTATTCCATCGCGCCCTATACCGCCACCAAGGGCGCGGTCAAAAATCTCACCCGCGGTATGTGCACCGACTGGGCCCGTCATGGGCTGCAGATCAATGCCATCGGTCCCGGCTATTTCGAAACCCCCCTCAATCAGGCGCTGGTCGATGATCCAGTGTTTGACCAATGGCTGAAAACCCGCACTCCGGCGGGTCGCTGGGGCAAGGTCGAGGAACTGCAGGGCGCGGCAATCTTTCTGGCATCAGAGGCTTCGAGCTTCGTCAACGGTCAGATTCTCTACGTGGATGGCGGGGTCCTCGCGACCCTCTGACCCGCGTTACCACCAACACGAACCAAATAATTTGGGAGGACTCCATGCTGCATAAACTCAAGACCATGCTCACCGCCGGCGCGCTCAGCGCTGCCGTGCTGGCCGCCACATTGGCCGTGCCGACCGCCGCCAGTGCGGCCAGCCTTGCTGATATCCAGGCGCGCGGCACCGTGCGCATCGGCGTGCTGACCGGTGCGCCGCCGATGGGTATGATCGACGAGAACGGCAATCCGTCGGGCTATGACGTCGACGTCGCCAATCTGGTCGGCACCTACCTCGGCCTGCCGGTCGAACTCGTGCCGCTGACGCCGCCGGCTCGTATCCCGGCACTGCAGACCGGTCAGGTCGATTTCCTGGTGGCGACGCTGTCGCCGACGGGCGAGCGCGCCAAGACCGTGATGTTCACCGCGCCCTACAGCTCGTTCAACATGGTCATCGTGTCCGGCGCGAGCCAGAAGTTTGAAGATCTCGACGGGCTCAAGGGCAAGCGCATCGCCGTCAACCGTGGTTCTTCGCAGGAAACCGCGCTGCGCCGCGCCGACGTCGAAGGCATGGAAATCGTCGTTTACGAAGACGACTCGACCTCGGCTCAGGCCCTGCTCTCCGGTCAGGTGGACGCCACCGCGCTCCCCTCCACCGTTGCCGCCGGCCTGCTGCAGCAGGTTCCCGATGCCGGCCTGCAGATTGGCTTCACCTTCTTCCGCCAGGGCAATTCCATGGCGACGCTGCCGGGTGATTTCGAAATCCTGCAGTATCTGAACACGGCAATCTATCTGATGAAGATCTCCGGCGACCTGGACAAAATTGCGGTCAAGTGGACCGGCGATCCGCTGCCGGCGATCCCTTCGTTCTAAACCAGACTGACCGTCCGGGCCCCTGCTGCCTGCATCGCGCAGCGCCGCCGGGTCCGGACGGTCGCCCGAACGAGGTTTTCCTATGAACTACACATTCCAGTTCGGCGTCCTCGCCCAATATCAGGATCAGCTACTGGCCGGTCTGTGGATGACCATTCAGCTCTCCGCATTCTCGATCGTGGTCGGTACCGTCTTCGGCATCCTGTTCGCCTCGCTGCGCAGCACTAGTGGCGGCATCGTGCGGGTGCTGGTCGACATCTATGTCGAGGCGATCCGCAATACGCCGTTTCTCGTGCAGCTGTTCATCATCTATTTCGGCCTACCCACCCTTGGCCTGCGCGTCGATGCCGTCACGGCTGCGCTGATCGGCATGTCGATCAACCTGACGGCCTACGCCACCGAAATCATCCGCGCCGGCATCGAGGCCGTCCATAAGAGCCAGATTGAGGCCGGCGAAGCGCTCGGTTTTACCCGGTTCCAGGTCTATCGCCACGTCATCATTCTGCCGGCGATCCAGAAGGTTTATCCGGCGCTTTGCTCGCAATTCGTGCTGATGATGCTGGCCTCCTCAATCTGCTCGGCCATTTCCACCAATGAGCTGACCGCTGCTGCATCCTTCGTGCAGTCGCAGAGCTACCGCTCATTCGAGGTCTATATCGCCATCACCTTCGTCTATCTGGGCCTGGCCCTGGTGATGAGGGGCATCTTGGCGCTGGTCGGGGTCTGGCTGTTTGGCCGGCGCGCCGGGCGTGGCGCCATTCAACCCATCGTGGAGGTCTCGGCATAATGTTCCGCTCCTTTGGCCTTTCCGAATTCTGGTTCTTGATCCAGTCGCTGCAGTGGACGCTGATTTTGACCGCGCTGGCTCTGGTCGGCGGTGGTTTTACGGGCTTCTTCATCGCCTTGGCCCGGGTCTCGACCATGAAATGGCTGCGCGTGGTGGCGCTGGTTTATATCCAGACCATCCAGGGCATCCCGGTGCTGATGATCCTGTTCCTGTCCTATTACGGGCTGAGCCTGATGGGCTATCAGCTGCATCCGCTGGTCGCGGCCGGCATTTCGATGACCATTTATGCCTCGGGTTACCTCGCCGAAATCTGGCGCGGCTCGATCCAGTCGGTACCCAAGCAGCAATGGGAGGGCTCGGAATCGCTGGCGATGACCCGACCCCAGCAATATCGCTACATCATCCTTCCCCAGGCACTGCGCATCGCGCTGCCCTCGACGGTCGGGTTTGCCGTGCAGGTGGTCAAGAACACCTCGATTGCATCGCTGATCGGCTTTGTCGAACTTGCCCGCGCCGGCCAGCTCATCACCAACGCGACCTTCCAGCCCTTCCGGGTCTTCCTCGTGGTCGCAGCCCTGTATTTCGTCATTTGTTATCCGCTGTCGCAGCTGTCGCGATGGATGGAGAGGAGGCTCCATGCCTGAAGTCGTCATCAATCAAGTCCACAAAAGCTTTGGTGCGGTCGAAGTGCTCAAGGGCGTTTCGATGAGTGTCCAGCGCGGCGAGGTCACCGCCATCATCGGCCGGTCCGGCTCGGGCAAGTCGACGCTGCTGCGCTGCATCAATGGGCTGGAGAAAATCCAATCCGGCTCGATCACCATTGCTGGGCACACTGTCGGCCAGGACAAGGCGCAGTTGCGCAAGCTGCGCACCGATGTGGGCATCGTGTTCCAGAGCTATAATCTGTTCCCGCATCTGAGCGTGGGCGAAAACATCATGCTGGCGCCGCGCATCGTCAAGCGCCTGCCCAAGGGCGAAACCCGCGACATTGCCGAGGATGTGTTGGCGCTGGTGGGGCTGTCGGAAAAGTTCAACGCCTATCCCGATGAACTGTCCGGCGGCCAGCAGCAGCGTGTCGCCATTGCCCGCTCGCTGGCGATGCGGCCCAAGGTGATGCTGTTCGACGAAGTCACCTCCGCGCTTGATCCCGAATTGACCGGGGAGGTGCTGGCCGTGATGGAACAGTTGGCCCGTGACGGCATGACCATGCTGCTCGTCACCCATGAGATGAACTTTGCTCGCCGCGTCGCCAATACCACGGTGTTCATGCACCAGGGCCTGATCCATGAATCCGGCCCGTCGCGCGAGCTGTTTGAAAATCCCAAGACCCCCGAGATGGCCCAGTTCATCAAGGCCGACGTCAAATAACGAAAGCCGACCCTATGACGATCCAGATCCTCCAGCTGTGCCCCCTGTTGCCGGCGCTTGAAACTGCGCTGGCCGAGCGCTTCACCCTGCTGCGCTCGTACGAGGCCGCAGATCAGAACGCCTTCATCGCCGAACACGCCGCATCCGTGCGCGGGGTCGTCACCGGCGGACATATCGGGATTCCTCCGGCCGTTGCTGCGGCGCTGCCGGCGCTGGAAATTGTCGCCATCAATGGCGTCGGCTTCGACAAGGTCGATCTGGTCGAGGCCAAGCGCCGCGGCATCCGCGTCGCCAACACGCCCGACGTTCTGACCGAGGATGTGGCGGATCTGGCCATCGGCCTCACCATTACCCTGCTGCGCCGGATCGTGGCCGGGGACGCCCATGTACGGCAGGGCAAGTGGCCGGCAGGCGATCTGGGGCTCAGCTCCAAGGTGTCGCGCCGCCGCTACGGCATTTTCGGGCTCGGCCGCATTGGCCAGGCCATCGCCACGCGGCTCGAAGGCTTTGACGCGGTCATTTCCTATGGCGGGCGCACGCAGCGCGACGTGCCCTATGCTTATTACGCCGATCCGGCGGAACTGGCCGCCAATTGCGACGTGCTGATCGTGGCCGCCGCCGCCTCGGCCGAGACCCACAAAATCATCGACCGCCGGGTGCTCGACGCCATTGGTCCGAACGGCGTGCTGGTCAATGTGGCGCGCGGTTCGCTGGTCGACGAGCCGGCACTGCTGGCCGCGCTGACGGAAGGCCGGCTGGGCGGCGCGGCGCTAGATGTGTTTGCCGACGAGCCGCGCGTGCCCGATGGCTTTTTTGGCCTCTCCAATGTGGTGCTGACCCCGCATATGGCCAGCGCTACCCATGAGACGCGCCAGGCCATGGCCGATCTGGTGCTTGCCAATCTGGACGCCCATTTCGCCGGTCGGCCCCTGCCGACCGCGCTGGTCTAATCCATGGCGGGCGAGGGAAGGGCGGCGGCGCGGATTGTCCTGATGGGCGTTTCGGGCAGCGGCAAGACCACGCTGGGTCTGGCGCTGGCCGATCGCCTGGCGTTCCGGTTTTACGATGCCGATGATTTCCACCCGCCGGCCAATGTCGCCAAAATGGCGGCCGGCGTGCCGCTGGACGATGCCGATCGGGAGCCCTGGCTGGGGCGGCTGGCCGAATTGCTCGCCACGGCGGCCCCGCACGAGCCGGTCGCACTGGCCTGCTCGGCCCTGCGCCGCGCCTATCGCGACCGCCTGCGCGCCGGCGGCGGGTCGCTGCTCTTTGTGCATCTGGCGGGCAGCCGCGAGCTGATCGCCCAACGCCTTGCCGCGCGGCAAGGCCATTATATGCCCGCTTCACTACTCGCCAGCCAGTTAGAAGCCCTCGAACCCGCCGCAGCACACGAAGCAGTTCTGGCGCTCGATGCTGCCCAGACGTCGGAGGCCATGGTGGACAAGATCAGCGCTTATCTGGGAAGCGAAGCAGCTTGGCTGTGACCGCAAGGCGCTAGCGTCCGCCAAAGTCGCTCGTCGTGTTGATACACGAGCACGACGAAGTCGCCTCGAAGAGGCCGCGTCTCTCCCGGCATCGCTGCGCTCCCCGATGATCAATGTCGGTGAGTGCGGATGTTCCTTATTGTCCTGGGGCAAAGTCAATGCCCCAACCCACGGGGCGTAGCGATGGCCGAGACCTGTCAGAATTTCCTAAGAAATTGTTCCGGCATCGCGTGCAATATCCTCCAGCGTCTGATGCTGACCGATCACTTCGACAAAGCTGCCGAGGGTGTTCGGCACTCATGCTCCTTTTTCTGCTGGTGGCGCTGGTGACCGGACTTTCGGATTGCAGTTGTGGCGATATGGCCGTCGGTGCATGAGGTTGCCCAGGTTGTGGACTCAGACTTTGAGGGGAGGAAATTGCCGTCGTCACCAAGGTGGGCGCGGGTGGTGATGCTGGCGCCTGATGATCGCTGTGTCGTATTTGGCGCCCGGCTGCGTCCAAAGGCGGCCGGCAAAACGCGCTTGGTGCCGCCGGTGCTGTGCTTCTCGTCGGCATGCTAAGCGCTATTTCCGTTCGAAGGATTTCGAATTCATGGGCAGCGATGCGCTAGAAATCCCGATAGCGCTCGGCGATCAGGAACGTTTCGATATTTTTCGAAAACTTCTGGGACCTCCAGGACTGACCACAGGCGAGCTGGTTGGTGGTTGGGCCGTATCCACGACTCGACTCGCACCATGTCAGAACATTGGAGAGAGCGAGCGTGGTCCGGTCTGAACGGTCAAGCAGGCACAAAAGCGAAGTGGTTTTGATGAAGCCATGTCTGCGTTTTCCCACTGGACGGGTCAGGTTGCCGAGAAGGCCTTCTGCGACAGGCGACGCTGTCGGGGCGCGCAGAAGCTGCCCGCCCAAAGCTGAAGTCGACGGCAGCGGCTGGTCCAGCTACAAGGGCAAGGTGCTGCGCCTGCAGTTTGAGAGGGGAGTCCCGTAGACACTATCGCCTAGTAACCAGCGGAGCCTCATGAAGATTCGCCATATTATCCTGGGTCTGACGCTGGCGCTCGGGCTGGCGCTCGTCGTCGTGGCGGCAACGCTGGTGCAGGAGGAACTCGCCCGGGTCGATAACGCGCGGCGCCTGGAAGCCTCCAACAGCGTTCGGGAGCGATTGCTTGTGGCAAGCACGGCCTTGGCCCAGGAGCGGACCAGAAGTTATGTCCAGCTGCTCACAGGCGATCTTGTAGTTTCCCATGATTCTGGAACAGCCCTGCGCGCGCAGGTGGATCTTGCGTTGCTCGAAGCCAGGCGAGAACTCATAGAACAACAGGCCTATCTTCAGGGCGCCAGCCCTGCCGTTGAGCTTATAGCCAGCTTGGAGGGGCGACTACAGGCCAATCGCCGCTCTTTGGACGAGTTGCTCAGCGAAGCCCCAACCACAATCGAAGTTGCCGCCTCGTGGCTCGACAGTGTCACTGCACTTGTGGAGGTCATCCAGTCGTCTCGCCTAGACTTGCTCCGCAATAACCGACCGATCGATCCGGTGATCTCTGCCGAAGCCAATATCCGCTCATTCACGGATGTGCTGCACGAGGCGGTTGCCTACAACGAGGCCATTGGCGTGGCACTGCTGACCCATGGCAGCGCAGGTGAACGGCGGCTGCTGGTCACCATGGAACGCAATATCGGGCGCATAGAACTTGCATGGCAACTCGTCGATGATGAGGTGACAACCATGCTGCCCAGCGACGTTAGGGGAGCAATCGCCGCTGCATATGAGATTTACGCGCGCACCTACAATCCCCTCCAGGTAACGCTCATCAATGCCGCGCCAAACTTGACACGGCCGATCTTGCTGCGGTCATGGACGCAAAACTCAAAGAACAGCCTCGACAGTTTGAGCGTTCTGCAGCGTACCCTGCTGGACAGCTCGCGTGTTCGCTTGGCAGGGCTGGTCAGGCAAGCGCAACAATCGGCCATTGGCGTCGCGTTGCTTGCGGTCCTCGGGGCATTGGCAGCTGCGTTGATCGTGCTGGTTGTGAGGCGACGCATCACGCAACCTCTGATGCAGGTCAGCGAGGCAATGGTGCGCTTGGCAGCAAACGACCTCACCACACCAGCACCGCGTGCGCGTAGCCGAGATGAGGTGGGCCAGATGACCAACGCGTTGCGCACCTTCAAGGCCAATGCCATCCAGCGTCAACGCACCCAGTTGGAGCTGCAACAGCTCCACCTGAGCTTGCAGGAAACTTATGATCAACTCCGCCGCGACCTCGAGGCCGCGGCCAGGATTCAACAGGTCATGCTGCCGGCACCGGGAACTATCGATAGCGTGCGACACAGCGGGTTTTACATGCCATCGAGCCTGATTGCCGGCGACACCTACAATGTCACCAGAAAGCCCGACGGCACAGTAGGCTTCTTCCAGATCGATGTTGCCGGTCACGGCGCCGCCGCCGCGCTGGTGTCCGTTGCCGGTCAGCACACGCTCTCGCAGGCTCTCCTCACCCGGCGTGAGGGCGAGTCGCTGGAGCAGGTGCTCGCCACGGTCAACGAGCAATGGCCGGCCGACCTCCCCTATTTTACCACCATCTTCGGCGAGATCGACGCCACCGAGCCCCGCGCGAAGATTGTCCAGGCCGGCCACCCGTGCCCGGTGTATATCCGCTCCGATGGCACCGTGCAGCTCTTGGGTGAAAGCGGATACCCCATCGGCATGCTGTCGCAGGCGAGCTACGATGGCCTGGAGATCGAGTTTGGGCAGGGAGATCGGCTGCTGATCTACTCCGACGGCGTCGTGGAAACCGAGAACCGAGCGGGTGAATTCTATTCCCAGGACCGTCTCCTGGAACTCATTGAAAGCCATGCATTGCTGCCGATCGATGACATTCTGGCAATCCTGCAGACTTCACTGCGGAATTGGCGGGGCGGCGCTACTCTTACCGATGACGTGAGTGTACTCATCGTCGAGCGCAAAAACCCCTGGGACCCTAAAAATGCTTTCCACTGAGACCGTCGACGACATATTGATCATCAAGGTTGAAGAAAAACGCCTGGATGCCCATCGGGCGCCAGCGTTTAAGGACAAGGTCGGGGGGCTGATTGAAAAGGGCGCCAGCCGCCTGGTGTTGGACTTGCACCTCGTGGAGTTCGTCGATAGCTCAGGTTTGGGAGCGATCGTCTCCTGCCTCAAGCGCCTTGGGCCGACCGGAAACCTCGTGATCGTCGGCGCCAACCTGCCGGTGCGCCGTCTCTTTGCCTTGACGCGAATGGACCGCGTCTTCTCCATGCATGACACCACGGACGCTGCTATTCTTAGCCTGAACTCCTAGGGGGCGCTTCGCCATGAGTGCAGCAATTAGCCTCCAGATAGACAGTGACCTGGGCAGCGTCGAGCTCGTCGCCCGGGCCGTGCGCGCACTTTGCTCCGAAAAGCTCGACGATGGCATGCTGGCCGATGTGGAGCTCAGCGTCGTGGAGGCCATCAACAACGTCATCAAGCACGGCTACCGGGGAGAAAAGGGCCAGTCCGTCGAGGTTAGGATAAATATCCGGGCCGACCGGCTTGTGATCGATATCTTCGACAAAGCCGCCCCCATGCCGGATCGTCTCACCTCCGAGACTACTCCCCTCGATTTCGATCCCGAGAACCTGGAATTGCTGCCCGAAGGCGGCTTCGGGCTGGAGTTGATGAAAATGACGATGGACGAGGTCAGCTATTCATCCACCTCGGGCGTTAATCGCCTGACCCTGACCAAGCTATTCAGCGCTGGTGCCTAGCAGCGACAGTACGCGCGACTCGAACTCAGGAACGGTGGCAGCCAACAGGCCGAGCGCAGGTGCCAGTGCCCACACTTCTTGTGGGTTGCCCGCCTCGATCAAGGCAAGCACCGCGTCCGCTTCTTGCTTTTGGACCTCCGCGGGGCCTACGCCAAATGCCAGTCCAAGGACGGCAGCATTGAGCATTCCGGCGCGGTTGGTCGGCGCACCGGGATCGTCGGTAAAGGCCACCCGATTGTTGTCGATCGCGAGACGAACCGCCACCGTCAGATTATCTGACCGAGGCTCCAAAGACTGCCCGCTCATGCCCGCTTCTGCCACGACCTGAGCGCGGATGCGTTCCGATGTGTTGAGCGTTTCAAGGTAGATAATAACCGCCATGGAACACGCCAGCGCCAGCAGAAAGGCGATCTGCCCACGGGCCCGCAACAAACCTTCACTAAACTTCATTTACGGCCCCACTCAAAAAGCGACCATGCCGGCTACGCATGCATCTTGCCAGAAACGATGTCGGCCTCAAACTCAGGGTCGGGCTGCCAAAACGCTGCGCGGATGATTGGCGCCATAGAAAGGCTATTGCTCAGCCCCCACAAGGTGTTGGCGATAATAGCCCCTAGGGTATAGCTGGGATTCCCGAGCGCAAATGCGCCCCAGCCCCATCCCAGTCCGGCCAGCGTCAGCACAACCACAGCAATTTGCCACCTGACCAGCTTGCCATAGGTGCCTATTTGCCGATCCTTCGGCGTGACGGGAAAGGAAATCTTCTGGCGTCGCATGACCGCCCAGAGCGCCTTCAGGTTCAGCGGGAAGGTCGCCAGATACCAGGCCCGCCCCTTGCTATTGGAATTGCCCCACGCGCCGACCAGCCTCGAGAGTTCGTTGAGAAGCAGGAACGGAATGATGTGGATGAAGAAGTCCAATGTGTAGCCTGCAACCGGGGCGATGCCGGTGAACAGGAACACGATAGGGGCCGCCAGGAAGATCACGTTCCAGATCGGCGACAGATAGGAATAGAACGTCGCCGCATACATGAGCTTCTGAAACGGCGTCAGGCCCTTCCTGAGAAAGGGATTATCGTTGATGAAGATGTCGAGAGTGCCACCGGCATACTTGAACCGCTGCAGCGTCCAGCTCAGCAGATCGTTGGGCGACAGCATTCGCGCCTGCACCACCGGGTGCAGCACCGACTTCCATCCCCGCTCCCGATCCGCATGCAGCGCCAGAGAAGTATAGATGTCCTCCGAGACGTGGAACTTGTACGGCTGGAACTCCTCGTCCAGCGCACCTTGCCAACGCATGGCGCCACGCAGCGTATCAGAGATCGCCTTTTCTCCCGTCAAGCGGCGCGCAGCCGCTTCGTTGCGGCCGGCTGTGGTCTCGATGGCATCCGACCACTGGCGCAACGCCCCTTCCATCACCGCCTCGCGCCGGTGAATGGAGCCGGCACCACAACAAAAGCTCGCATTGGCCCAGTTACGGCGGCGCTGGATGACGTCGAAGAACAGTTGCGGGTCGTTGGCGAACGGGTCTTCACCCAGCTGGACCGGACCGATCAGCTTCTCGATGCCGCGGCCCAGCGCCTCGCCCGCTTTCCCCAGCCAGCGCTCGAGTTTAGCCGGCAGCGGAGTGCCCGGAGGCACGTCATAAAACCATTGCGGCGTCTGAACCCAGGCCATTTTTGGATCGCGGAAATAGCCCAGCGTCTGTTCCAGAAAGCTGGGAAAGGGGATCATGTCGGCATCGCAGATCAGGATGAAATCGCCGGAGGTCAGCGCCATCGCATTGCGCAAATTGCCCGCCTTGAACCCGACATTTTCGGCGCGCGTGATGTAGTTGGCACCCTCCTCGCGAGCCACTGCTTCCATGGCGGCCCGCCTGCCGTCATCGAGCACATGCACCTGCAAATCTATGGGATACGGGTACCGCAGCTGCTTCGCCGCCTGCAGTCCCTGCCGCACTAATTCGGGGTCCTCGTTATAGGTAGCAAAAAAAACGTCCACAGAAAGGGGCCGCTCCAGCACATCGGGATCGTCGCTGCAATCACCTGTGCTTTGCGGTAGGGGCGGGGCCTTGGACGCACCGGCAGACCAGAGATTGATGGTGAACAACAACAAGCCAATAAACGCAGCCGTTTCGGCCACGATCAGTGGGATTGAAAACCACAGTGCATCAAAGTTGATCGAAAAGAGCCAGCGCCACCCAATATACCAGGCACCGAAGATCAGGCAGGCCGTACACAGGAACTGCCACAGAGCTTCGTGCCATACAGAATATGGCAGCGGCACCCAGGGCTTCTGATCCTGAAAGCGGGAACGGGAACGGGACATTCGACCTCCTGCTTTAAAGCCCAGCGACGTCAAGCGTATCCAGTATGCCCGCTATCCGTCTGATTTAGCCAGGAGCAGACTAACAGCTTACGGCCCCATTTGGGCATCGCTGATGCCAAGTGAGGTTTTGCGAATGCTGACGTCATGCTGTGCTGGTGCGCGAGCCCCGCTTTTGGCTCAAATCTATCGAACAGCCTCACGCCAAATTCCCGCTTTCGCAGTGCCGCGCGGCGTGAGGGATTTTGACGCCACCAGCAGCGCGCCGAGGCTGTCGAGCAGGTCGCGGGGTGTCTCCTCAATCGCGAAAATGCTGGCGTCTCCCTCAGCTCCTACTGTCAAGCTTCCCAACTCTGGGCGACGCAGCGCCTTGGCGGCCCCTGTGGTCGCCATGGCCACGACGCTCGGCAAATCGACTCCGAGCGCAATGGCCTTGTTCATGGTCGTGAGCAGGTCAACGGCCGGGCTCTGGCGGTTGAATAGGTGCACATCGGACGAGATGACATCGGGCAGGAATCCGGCACGTTGCATCCGCCCGAAGGCGGCATAGTCAAACGAACCGCGGCCATGGCCGGTATCGAAAAAGACCCCGCGTTCGCGCGCTGCGAGGCACGATCTGTTCACCTCCCCACTCCGCGGCGAGACCACGGCGTTAGGGTAGGGCCGGCAGCAATGGGTCAGCACGTCGCCCGGCCGCAACAGGTCGGCAATTTCGTCAATGGTCGGGGGCGGCATCTCCACATGCACCATCACCGGCAGGTCCAGCTCTTCGGCTGCTTGCAGGGCGAGCTTGAGCGGGTCGATGACGCTGTCGCCGCTGGAGCTTGGGCCAACGCGGGCCTTGATCCCGACGATGATATCACGATGGTCCCGCGCGGCTGCCACGCATTCGCGGACCCCCAGCAGGCGCCGTTCCCAGCCTTCGCCAACTGACAGCGCGCCGCCAAACCCGAAAATCCCCGCAAAGGAAATGTTGAGATAGGCGAGGATGCGAACGTCGGCGCGTTCGATCACATGCTTGCGGAAGCCGGCGATATTGGCCGCACCAGCACTGCCGGCATCCACCAGGGTGGTCACAGCGGACCCGCGGGCCAGTTCGTCGGGATCGACCCCCAGAGAAGTGCCGCCGACATAGACATGGGTGTGCAGGTCGATAAGGCCGGCGGTCACATATTGCCCCCGAGCATCGACTACCGCTGTGGCGGTTGCGGTTTCAGGGACGTCGATTGCGGCAATCTTGCCGCCGGCAAATGCCAGCGAGCCTATCCGGTCGAGTCCCTGAGCCGCATCAAGAAGGTGGCCGTTCCTGATAATAAGGTCGTAGTGCATCTGATCCCCCAACGGCCGAACTATTCAGAAATGGCCGATTCGGCGCCAATGGCCAGAGCGCCGCGCAGGGCCGTGTCGTCGGCAGCAATTTTTGCCTGTAGCCCAATGCTTTCGGCGGCGTATCGGTAATCCTCCACCTGGTCATCGTCTCCCACGATGTCGATGGTATCGCCGTTCCGCCACCAGCCCGCATTGCGCGCTTCGACAAACTCCCAGCCGATCAGCAGGCCGCGCAGGTAGTCGCCGATTTCGGCGGGCGCAACCAAGCCGGCCAGCCAACCGGTGCGCATGGCGAAGAGCCGTGTCAGCAGCCCATGGCTGCCCGGATCTGCAGCGCATTTCAGGCCGCGCGAGAAGGCCTGCCAGTCGCGTTCGGCTGGCTGAGTAGAAATTCCGGCCAGGCCCGAATGCTTCAGGAGTAGTGCCGATAGTTCACCGGTGATGAAGGTGCGGAAACGCGCAATCTGGCCGCCTTCGACGCGAACCCATTTGCCATTGTTACCCGGCATCACCGCGACGGCGTCCCGGTGCAGGCCATGGCCAACCAGCTGCGCTTCCTCGCCGCGCATCACATCTGCAAAGGGAGTGGCGCTTGGGTCGCATAGGCCGGGGATCAGGGTTACTCGGTCCCCATTGGCCAAGGTTAGGTGGCGTACGGCGCGGGCGATTTCCTTGAGGCCTGCCGGGGCGGGAACATAGCACATCTCAATCCAGCCCGTGCGGCTGCCGACCATCCCTGCAGCCAGAATGTGCAGTGGACCATGGGCCAGGCGCCAGGGCGCGAGGACGTCGTTGAGAATGGCCTCGTGGCGTCCGCTCGCCTGCCGCAGCCCGTCATCGGTACTGAGCCGATCAATGATCTCGTCGGCATTTCCGATCAGCTGTGCCTCCAGCCTGGCCGCACTCCAGTCGATGACCACGCGCATTTCCGTCTCCTCCGCTTCGTTGACAGCCTCTAGCATTTCATAATATGGTCCACAATAACAAACATAGGATCCACTATGTGGACCAAATTGAGGAGCTGCCACCTTGCTACAAGGCATTCTGCCCGTGCTGCCCACGCCCTATCAGGATGATGGTGCTGTCGATCCCGCTGCCATGCGGGCGCTTGTTGAGTTTGCCATTAATGCTGGCGTGCAGGGGGTGGTCTTTCCTGGCTTTGCCAGTGAAGTTGAGGCGTTGAGCGATGATGAGCGCATCAGCCTGATGCGCGTTGTGGTCGATGCCAATGCCGGGCGTGTGCAGCTCATTGCCGGCGCCAGTGCGCCGACCGTTGAGGCCGTGGTGCGCTTTGGTCGGGAGGCCCTCGATATGGGCATTCGTTACCTGATGATTCAGGCGCCCAAGGAGGCCGGCACCGAGGCTGCGGAGGTCACTGCTTTCTTCCGTGCCATTTCCGAAAGTCTGCCCGGTGCGGAGATTGTGCTGCAGAATGCGCCGCTCCCCCGAGGCTCCGACCTGTCCCCGGAAACGCTGTTGGCCGTGGTCCAGGGCGTGCCCGCGATCACCTATGTAAAAGGCGAGACGCTACCATCCGGCCCGGCCATCTCGGTGCTGCAGGCCAATCCGCCGGCGCATCTGGCCGGTATCATTGGTGGCGGTGGTGCGCGCTACGTCATCGATGAGTATGAACGTGGCGCTTGTGGCACCATGCCGGCATTGGAGTTGGCCGATCTGCATGTGCAGCTCGATAGCGCCTGGCGCCGTGGGGACAAGGCGCGCGCCCGCGAACTCTACTCGCGTTCGCTGCCGCTCCTGCTGCTGCAGGCCGTGTATCGCATGCACCTGACCAAGCATGTGCTGCAGCGCCGCGGCGTCATCGGCACCACGCTGGTGCGCGCCAAAGGGGCTGCGCCCGACGTCATGGCGGTGCGCGATATCGATAGTTGGCTAGCCGAGATCGTCGATATCTTTACTCTGGCCCCACTCAGCAATCACGCTGGAGAGCCCGCATGAGCGACCGCGTCAAATCGGTCATCCCCTATGTCCTGACGATTCCGCGCGATACGCCCTATCTGGGGGCGTTGCGGCCGGGCGAAACGATCAATGCCCAGGGCTATTTCGTGCGCAAGGGCAATCAAACGGTCTATCCGACGGTTGATCGCAGCATCCTTGTGCGCATCGAGACCGAAAACGGAGCGGTTGGCTGGGGTGAGACCTATGGCATCGTGGCGCCCGGTGCGGTGCTCGCCATCATTAACGAATTGCTGGCGCTGTTCGTGATCGGACGCGACCCAATGGAGGTCACCGCCATCCATGATGATCTCTATGGCCTGATGCGAGTGCGCGGCTATACCGGCGGCTTCTATCTCGACGCCTTGGCCGGCATTGATTCGGCGCTTTGGGATCTCGCTGGCAAGCTGGTGAACCTGCCTTTGTCGACGCTGCTCGGCGGCAAGCGCCAGGAGCGCATTCCGGCCTATGTCTCGGGCCTGCCGCAGCCGACGCGCCAACAGCGCGCTGGCTTCGCGGCTGAATGGCGCGACAAGGGGTTCTCTGCTTTCAAGTTCGCCTCGCCGGTGGCCGATGACGGCGTGGTCGCGGAAATCGCTACACTGCGTGAAGCGCTCGGGCCCGATATCCGCATCGCCTGCGATATGCATTGGGCCCACACCGCCGAAGAAGCCGTGGGGCTGATCTGCTCCATGGAGCCACATGGCCTGTGGTTCGCCGAAGCTCCGGTAAAGACCGAGGATATTTCGGGGCTCGCTCATGTTGCCGCGAACGTCACGACAACTGTCGCGGCGGGGGAAGAGTGGCGCACGGTTTACGATCTGGTGCACCGGGTCGAGCGGAGGGCCTGCGGCATCGTTCAGCCCGAGATGGGCCATACCGGGATCACCGAGTTCATGCGCATGGGCGCCTATGCCCAGGCCAACCATCTGCGCGTCATCCCACACGCAACGATCGGCGCCGGCATCTTCATGGCGGCAAGCCTGCATGCCAGCGCCGCACTGGCAGCTGTTACCGACCACGAATACCAGCATTCGATTTTCGAACCCAACCGGCGGTTGGTCACCGGCGACATGGATTGTGCCGCCGGCTTCTACAGCGTGCCGACGGGGGCGGGCCTTGGCGTCGAGCCCTCCAAGGAAGCGCTGGCACTACTCAAAGAACAAAACTGAAATCAGGAGGAGAAGTTGATGTTCGCAGGACTGACAATTGCGCGGGGAGGGCTGCGCAAATTCGGACTGGCCTTGGCCGCGTCCACGGTATTGGCGCTTGGCGCGCTGTCGCCTATGCAGGCGGCGGCACAGGAAACGGTGCTGAAATTCGTTTCCTGGCAGAATGACGAGCCCGGCGTGGGCGGCTGGTGGGCAAGCGTGATCGAGGAGTACAAGGCGCAGCACCCCGGCGTCGAGATCGAATGGACCAAGGTGGAGCGGGCGGCATTTGCCGACACCATGACCACCCTGTTCGCCGGCGGCTCCCCGCCGGATATCGTCCACCTCGCCTCATTCGAATTCCAGCGCTTCGCCAAAGAGGGCTGGCTCGAAAATCTTGCTCCATGGGTCGAAAAGAGCGGGACCAGCCTCGACGGCTGGGCAGGTCAGAAAACCTGCGAGCTCGACAATGAGACCGTCTGCGTGATGATGCTCTATTTCGGCTACATCATGGCCTATAACGAGGCCATCCTGACCGCCGAAGGACTGGCCCCGCCGACCAATTATGCCGAGTTGCTTGAGGTGGCGCGCAAGACCACCAAGGATCTCAATGGCGACGGCATTATCGATCAGTTCGGCCTGCATCACCCCACCAAGGTGGGCGGGGGCCAGTATGTCACCGAAATGCTGAACTATGTGCTCGATGCCGGTGGTCGCTGGACCAATGCCGAAGGCCAGGTGACCATCAACACCCCCGAAGTCATCGAGGGTCTGACCCGCTGGAAGACTGTCGTCACCGAAGGCCTGATGCCACGCGATCTGTCCTCGGGCGAAACCCGTCAGTTGCTCGCTGATGGCAAGATCGCTGTCGGTCTTGACGGTCCCTGGCTGGTGCCGATCATCGCCAAGGGCGCGGCAGCGGCCGATGTAAAGATCGTCGCCGATCCGCTCAGCCCGCCTGTCGGCGGCTCTTCCAACGTGCTTGGCATGTCCAAGGATATTTCGGACGAGCACAAGGCGTTGGTATGGGATTTCATCGCCCTGGCGATGAGCGATACGTTCCAGTCGAGCTATGCAACGCTGGCCGCTTCCCCCGCCCCGAGCCCGCGCGCCGACATTGCCGAGGCCACAGCGGTGACCCCGGAGTTCGGCCTGCTCGTGGACGCTGCCAAGGCGGCCTCTGCTGCTGGCATCGACCGCATCCCGGCCGGTCTTGAGGTGCAGTACAACGAGTTTGCCAAGATGGTGATGGAGGAAAGCCAGCGCATGATCATTGAAAACCTTGATCCTGCCGCTGTCGCCGCCACCATGCAGGCACGCGCGGAAGAGCTGCAGAACCAGTAGGCTATAGAAATGGCCGGTCGGCCTTAGGTTGACCGGCCATCCCGCAATCCCGGAGTGCGCCCATGAGCCGCCTTCCTCTTCTCGACCTTGCGCGGCCAAGTCGCCGACATTGGTTGGGCTATTTGCTGCTGGCCCCGGCCGTGGCGCTTATTGCCTTGATCATCATCTACCCGCTGATTGTTTCGTTCGATATATCGTTCCAGAAGGTCGACATTGTCCGGCTGGACAGACGCGCTGCCTTCACGTTCGCCAACTACCAGCAGCTGTTCACCTCGGCGGAGTTCTGGAATTCCTGCTGGGTTACGCTAAAGCTCGTGGTCGTGGTGACCGGCTGTTGCGTGGCGCTTGGGCTGGCGACGGCCCTGTTGGTCAACAACCGTTTTCGCGGCCGCACGCTGGCGCGCCTCCTGGTGGCGCTCCCGTGGGCCGTCCCCGAGATCATCGCGGTGGTGATCTTTGCCTGGATTTTTGATTCATCGTTCGGCCTGATGAACTGGCTGTTCTTCCGGCTGGGACTGATCGATCAGACCATCAACTGGTTTTCCGATCCCAACGCTGCCTTCACGGCGGTGGTCGTCACCATGGTCTGGAAGGGCTACCCCTTCGTGTCGATCATGGCGCTTGCCGGCCTGCAGTCCATTCCCGAGGACTATTACAACGCCGCCCGCGTCGACGGCGCCAATGCCTGGAATCGCTTCACCAACATCACCATTCCCTCACTGATGCCGGTGCTCGGCGTCACTATGGTGCTGGTGCTGCTTTGGGTGTTCCGGGATTTCTCGATCATCAATGTGATGACCGGCGGTGGCCCGCTCAAGTCGACCCAGACCTTGTCCATCATGACCTACGAGCACGCGTTCGGCTTTTTCAAGATGGGCTACGCCTCTGCTGTTGGCGTCCTGACGCTGGTGTTCTGCGTGTTGGCAAGCCTGCTGATGATCGGCCGCGAGGCCGACGGCATCTACTGAGGAAAGACCATGACCAGACGCCGTCTCAATCTCGTGCTGATCTATGCCGGCGTGGTGTTCACCTGCGCCATCCTGCTCTTCCCCATCTACTGGCTGGTGGTCACGGCTTTGTCCAAGCCCATCGACCTGCGGGTGTTGCCACCCAATTTCTGGCCCGAAGTCCCGCAATGGCAGGTCTTTGCCAAGGTGCTCAATGATCGCCCATTGCTGACCTGGCTGGGCAATTCGACCCTCGCCGCAGTTGGCGCGGTGACTCTGTCCATGTCGGTATCGATCTTTGCCGGCTACAGCCTCTCGCGGTTCCGTGTACGGGGCGGCCAGTCGCTGGGTCTGTTCATCCTCACCGCCAAAATGTTGCCTGCAACGCTGCTGGTGATCCCGCTGTTCGGCATTTTCCGATCGGTCGGGCTGGTGGGTAGTCTGTGGTCGGTTATCCTGGCGCAGGCCACGCTGATCGTGCCCTTCACCACCTGGATGCTGAAGGGCTATTTCGACACTATTCCGCGCGAGCTGGAGCAGGCCGCGATGGTCGATGGTTGCTCGCCTTTGGGCGCGCTGTTCCGCGTTATCCTGCCGGTCGCGACCCCGGGGCTGGCCGCGACCTGCCTCTATGGTTTCGTGCTGTCCTGGTCGGAATATGCCTATGCCCGCACCTTCCTCACCAGCGCTCAGAACAACTGGACCGCAAATCTGGGACTGACCACCATGAAGGGCGAATATGTTTCGGACTGGAACGAGATTTCCGCGGCCGCCATCATGGTCGCCATTCCCGTCCTCCTCATCTACCTTTTCCTCGAACGCTACCTGGTCAGTGGGCTGACCGCCGGTGCGGAGAAATAACATGGCCGGAATTCGTATAGACAATATCCGTAAATCCTACGGCTTGCTGGAAGTGCTCAAGGGCTTCTCGCTGGATGTCGCCGACGGGGAATTCGTCGTGCTGGTGGGGCCATCTGGGTGCGGCAAGTCCACCATGCTCAAGATACTCGCCGGACTGGACGATGCCAGCTCAGGCCAGATCCTGATTGGGGACCGGGAGGTCACCGATGTGGCTCCCGGCGACCGCGACGTGGCCATGGTGTTCCAGAACTATGCGCTCTATCCCCATCTCACCGTGGCCAAGAATATGGGCTTCGGGTTGAAGATGCGTGGCATGCCTCGGGCCGAGATCGATCGGCGCGTGCTCGATGCTGCAAAGATTCTCGATGTCGAACACCTGCTTGAGCGACGTCCCAAGCAGCTGTCAGGCGGGCAGCGGCAGCGCGTGGCGCTGGGGCGCGCTATCGTACGGGAGCCGCAGGCCTTCCTCATGGACGAACCACTGAGCAATCTCGATGCCAAGCTGCGCGTCCATATGCGGGCCGAGATCGGCGCGCTGCACAAGCGGCTGGGCGTGACCACCATCTACGTGACGCATGACCAGATCGAAGCCATGACCATGGCTGATCGCATCGTGATCATGCGTGACGGGGCGATCCAGCAGATCGCCGATCCCGACACGATGTTCCAGCATCCGGCCAACCTGTTCGTGGCCGGTTTTATCGGCTCGCCCGGCATGAACTTCATGCGCTCGCCGGTGACCATGGGGGCCTCCGGCCCAGAACTGCGTCTGTTCGGCCAGGATGTCCCGGTCGATCGGCCAATCGAGGGGCTTGTCGGCAAGCAGGTGATCGTGGGTTTGCGTCCCGAACATTTCACGGCCGGAGCGGGCAGGGTGAGCTTCACGGTCGTGCCGCGGCTGATCGAAAGCCTCGGCAGCGAGAAATATCTCTATGTCGAGGTCCCCGAGGAGAACCGCGGCGCGGTAGCGGCCTCGCGCGGCGGCGAGGATGACCACCGCGGCGATTCCATTATCGCCCGCATCATGGACGTCAGCGCCATTGGCCAGTCTGAGGCGATCACCCTTTCTTTTGATCCGTCGCGCCTCTATCTGTTCGACGCCGAGACGCATGTGACGATCGCCGGCTAACCAGGGTGGGTCCGATGCACAGACCAGCAGACGGGAATGGTACGCCGGGGTTGGAAGACCGCGACGTACCGGCCGGCGCCGCTGCGCTGGCAAAAGGCTTGCACCTGCTTGAGGTGATCGGCGATTTCGAGTCGCCGCCGCGCTTCAAGGACCTGCAGGCGCGCACCGGACTGTCCAAGGGCACGCTGGCGCGCATACTGAATACGCTCGTGCTGTTCCGCCTGGTTCGCCACGAAGAGAGCGATGCGACCTACCGGCTGGGGCATCGCCTGTTCGAACTCGCCCATCGCGTGTGGGAGGATTTCGACTTGCGGGGCGCCGCCGCGCCAGTGCTGGATCGGCTCGCCGAGGACATGTCCGAAACCGTCGCCATCTGCTCCATCGACGGCGAGGAGATCCTCTATATCGACCACCGCAGCCGGGGCGGGGCCTTCGGCTTCCGTATCGAAGTCGGCCGCCGCGCCCCGCTTCACTGCACCGCCGGGGGCAAGGTCCTGCTGGCTTTCGCCGCACCGCACGAGCAGCGCGCCTTGCTCGATCGGCTGCAATTGGCCCGCTACTCGGATCGCACCATCACTGACCGGGAAGCCCTGATCGCCGAACTGGCCCTGACGCGCGCGCGTGGCTATGCCGTGTCGATATCCGAGCATGTGCCTGGCGTGTCTTCGGCAGCGGCCCCGATCTTTGACCATACCGGCAAGGCGATCGCCGCCGTTGGCGTTTTCGGGCCCAGCGAGCGCATGGCCACCGATACGCTTCACATTTGGGGGCGTGACCTCATGGCTGCTGGTCGGCAGGTTTCGGGCAATGTTGGCGCCGCGCCGATGAACATTAACTCTTATGTGCGCACCGACCTCGTTGCCGATCCTGGCGTGCAGTGTGTGTTGCCCTGGGGCGCGCACCTTGCCGAAGGACCGCTCTGGGTTCCCGAGGAACAGCGTCTCTATTGGGTCGATATCCTCGCCCCTTCCGTACACCGCTTCGACCCCGCGACCGGCGACAATCGAGAGGTTGTCATGCCTGGGCTGGTCAGCGCACTCCTGCCGCGTCAGGGCCATGGCTTCATCGCCTTGTCTCAGACCGGCGTCGCCGCTTTCGATTTCGAGAAAGGGGATATGTCGCCTCTGGTCAACCCGGAAGCCGACATTCCCGATAACCGCTTCAATGACGGTCGGTGCGACCGGCGTGGGCGGCTGTGGGCCGGTACCATGCCGCTCGATGCCACCAAACCCGCTGGGTCACTCTACGTCATCAATCCCGATCTGTCCTGGCGCCGTGTCGACACCGGATTTTCAGTGGCCAACGGGCTCGACTGGAGTCCAGACGATCGTACGTTCTATTTCGTGGATTCTGCGCCGGGCCGCATCTACGCCTACGATTTCGACATCGATAGTGGTGCCATATCCAATCGCCGTATCTTCGCCGAAGTTCCCGCCGCCAGCGGGCGCCCCGACGGCCTGACAGTCGATAGCGAAGGGTTCGTCTGGTGTGCCATCTGGGATGGCTGGTGCATAAGACGCTATGCGCCTGACGGTAGCGTGGACCGGGAAATCCGCATGCCTGTTCCACGTCCCACCAGCGTCACCTTCGGTGGCAAAGACCTGAAAACCCTCTACATCACCACAGCCCGCGTTCGCCTGCCTTCACGCGTGCTCGCCGAAGCGCCGTATTCGGGTGGCCTGTTCGCCATTGACGTGCCAGTCGCTGGCGTCCCCACCACCAAGTTCCTGGGCTAGCTCCGAAAGGAAGAAGGTCCGCTGTTCCTTCGCGGGGCCAAAGCCGTCAGCCGGGCGGTGTCTCAGCGAGGCATGGGGCGTAGCGATGGCTCACGAGGGCTGACGCCGCGGCGGATCGGGAGGCTCAGGGCACTTGCCAGCAAGATAGAGCGCGTCCTCCTCAGCTTTTGAGGGGGCGTCAGAGTCGTCCTGACCGCCGAAGAACGCCCGCTTGCGGGGCGCCTCCTGGCTGGCCGTCGGGCGACCGGAAGCGGGTGAGAAAATACCGAACAGCGTGAACATCGGCGGCTCCTACTTGAAAATGCCCTTGAGCAGGTGGCCCTCGATTTCGGCCAGATCGGCGGCGCCGCGCTGGCGTGGACGGGGGTGGTCGATGGCGATATCGAGGGCGATCCGGCCCTCGTCAAGCACGATCACCCGGTCGGCCAGCGCTACTGCCTCGCCGACATCGTGCGTGACAAACAGCGCGGTAAAGCCCTGTTCGCGCCACACGCGCTCCACGAGCGACTGCATGGTGATGCGGGTGAGCGCATCGAGCGCCCCGAGGGGCTCGTCCAGCGCCAGAAATCCGGGCTCGCTCACCAGGGCGCGGGCCAACGCAGCGCGCTGGCGCTGACCACCCGAGAGCTGCGATGGCCATGCATCGCCTTTCTCACCAAGCTGCACCTCGGCGAGCGCCGCCTCGGCACGACTTCGGGCCTCGTTGCGACCGGCGCCCTCTCCCAGCCCAACCACCACATTGTCGATCACCTTTGCCCAGGGCAGTAGTCGTGGTTCCTGAAAGACGATGCGGGAATTGGGGGCGGTTTCGGCGCCGTCGGGGCCGATGAAGCTGATGCGGCCGGCGCTGGGGGTATCGAGGCCGACCAGGATGCGCAGCAGCGTGCTCTTGCCTACGATGGCGAGGAATTGCCCGGCCGGCACCTCCAGATCGAGATCGTGCAGCACCGGAACATCGCCAAAGCTCTTGGCCAGACCCTGGATGCGGATGCCCACGCCGGGGGCGCAGTCCCGCTGGCGCGGCTGCAGAGGCGTGTATTCCGGCTCGATCTGCTTGCCCCAGGCATTGGTGGTGCGGGCGAAGGTGGTGATGGTGCTCATGATCTCAGCTCCGGGCTGGTTTCTGGTAGGCGGGGTGCCATTGCAGCGTCAGCCGCTCCAGCGTGAGGGCGATGACATCGGCCAGCTTGCCGAGCAGCGCGTAGATCACCAGCGCCAGGATGACGACGTCGGTCATCATGAACTCGCGGGCCGAATTGGCCATGTGGCCGATGCCCGAGGAGGCCGCCATGGTCTCGGCCACGATCAGCGTCAGCCACATGATGCCGAGCGAGAAGCGCAGTCCAACAAAGATCGACGGCAAGGCGCCGGGAAAGATGACCTTGCGGAACAGGGTCCAGCCGCTCATGCCGTAGACGCGGCCCATTTCGAGCAATTACGGATCGACATTGCGCACGCCATGCAGGGTGTTGAGGTAGATCGGGAAGAACACGCCCAGCGCGGTCAGGAACAGCTTGGCTTCCTCGCCGATGCCGAACCATAGGATTACCAGCGGGATCAGCGCCAGATTGGGAATGGTGCGCAGCATCTGCAGCGTCGTATCGGTCAGAGCATGGGACAGGCGCGAGATGCCATTGACTAGCCCCAGCACGAAGCCGATCGAGCCGCCGACCAGCAGGCCCGAAATGGCCCTGATGCCGCTGGCCTGGATATTGACCGCCAGCTCGCCGCTGGTGAATTTATCCCAGAAAGCCCAGACCACCTGAATGGGGGCCGGCATCAGCCGGTTGTTGATCCAGCCGGCGCTGGCGGAGAGCTGCCACAAGGCGATGACGCCGAGGGGCAGAACGAAGGGCAGCAACACCTGCGGCGACAGCCGAAACTGGCGTGGCGACGCCGGGGGGCGCGTGCGCTTGGGCAGGGTGATGGGTTTGCCGAGATCAGCCGCGAGGGTCATGGGGAGCTCCGTTCAAGACCTCGTTCAAGAAGGTGGGTTGCGGGTCGGGGTCGCCGGCCTGCAAGGGAGTTACGCCGTGGGTGCGTACCAGGCGATATCGCGGATGGTGAGCTGGCGCGGGATGATCTTGAGCCCATAGAACTCGTCGGCCAGAGCCTGCTGATAGGTCAGGATTTCCTCGTCGAGCGGGACGATGCCTCCAAGGTCAGCGCCCTTGCGGCCCAGGGTGATGCGAGTGATCGGCACCGGCACGCCGGTGGAGGCCGAAATCTGTTCGGCGGTCTGGTCCAGATTGGCTTGCGCCGCGGTGCCGACCTTGATCAGTTCATCGATGACGGCGGCGACGATCTCCGGGTTGTCCCGGGCAAAGGCGCCATTGGCCTGCAGGAAACTCCAGGAGTCGACAATGCCTTCGGTGGTGGTGAGCACGCGGGTGTCCGGGTCTTGCGCGGCGATGGCATAGTAGGGGTCCCAAATGACCCAGGCATCGATCTGGCTATTGGCGAAGGCCGGCGCGGCGTCTGCCGGCCCCAGATCCAGCTGGGTGATGTCAGCGAGGGAGAGGTCGACCGACCGCAGAGCCTTGACGATGAAATTATGCGAACTCGAACCGCGCTTGAAGGCGACCTTCTTGCCTTTGAGATCGGCCAGCGTCTGGATCGGCGATGTCTGTTTGACCAGGATGGCCGAACCATCCAGACTCCCCGGCGTGGCCGCGACATAGACCAGATCGCCGCCGGCGGCCTGGGCAAACAAAGGCGGCACGTCGCCGGTGGAGCCGAAATCCAACGCATTTGCACCCAGCGCCTCCAGCAAAGGCGGGCCGGAGGTGAACTCGGCCCAGCTGACGGTGACGCCCAGCGGGGCCAGCCGCTGCTCGATGGCGCCGCTGGTCTTGGCCAGCGCAAAAGCGCCGCCTTTCTGCCACCCGATGCGGAATTCCTTGGCGGCACCCTGTGCCCGGCCTGAGGTTGGCAGCGCCAAAACGGCAGCGGCACCAGCGAAGAGCGAAAAAGTCTGTCTGCGAGTAAACATGGCAAAAAATCTCCGGTGAATGGATCAGGCGCTGCGCGCCAAAAAATCGGCGTTGCGGGAGGCGTTCAGCCGCAAGCCCAGTTCATCGACCACGCGGCTGATCCGCGCCTTGAGGGCGACGCTGTGCGGTTGGTAGTCGGCGAAATCGGTCTCGGTGGCGTAGATGCCGGTCGACAGCGTGTCGGCCGAGAAAAAGGCGAACAGCGGCCGCAGGCCGTGATCGACCACGAGGGCATGGCGTTCGCTGCCGCCGGTGGCAGTCAAAACGATCGGCTTGTCTTTGAGCGCCTTGGGATCGATCAGATCGAACAAATGCTTGAACAGGCCGGTATAGGTGCCCTTGTAGACCGGCGAGCCAACCACCAAAGCGTCGGCATTGGTGATGGTTTCGATCAGCGCGACCAGATCGGCGGGCGCGTGCCTTGGGTCGAGCGTCGCCCCCAGCGAGGGATGGATATCGACCAGATCATAAATACTGCTGCGCGCGCCGGTGCGGTGGGCGGCGGCGCCGACAATGGTTTCGACCAAGCTGCGGGTGCGCGATGGGGCCGATGAGCTGCCGGCAAAGCCGACGATATGCAGCTGGCTCATGAAGCGCTCCGCCGTTGCTGATTGTTGCGGGCGACAAAGCGATTGATCGGGCGCGCCAGCCCGAGATTCTCGCGCAAGGTGGTGCCTTCATATTCGGTGCGATAGAGGCCGCGCTTCTGCAGGATCGGCACCACCTGATCGACGAAATCGGTCAGGCCGGTGGGCAGCACGGGCGGCATGATGTTGAAGCCATCGGCAGCGCCATTGTCGAACCAGTCCTGCAGGGCGTCGGCGACCTGCTCGGGGGTGCCGACAAAGGTGCGATGGCCGCGCGCCGTCGCCAGCGACAGATACAGCTGGCGCAGCGTCAGCCCGGTGCGGGCCAGATCGGACACCAGCTTGAGGCGGCTCTTGTTGAGCTCGGTATCGGTGGGCAAAGGCGGGGCCACATCGTCCAGCGAATAGCCCGACAGATCGACCCCGGCATAATATTGCTGCAGGATGCCCCAGGCGATTGACGGATGAACCAGCGACTGGATCTCGTCGTAATTGGCCTTGGCCTCGGCCTCGGTGCTGCCCAGCACCGGGAACAGGCCGGGCATGATCAGCAGCTGCTCGGGCCGGCGGCCATATTTGCCGAGACGGGTTTTGACGTCGCTATAGAATTCCTGGCCATCGGCTAGCGTCTGGTTGGCGGTGAAGATCACCTCGGCGGTGCGAGCGGCCAGAGCGCGGCCAGCTTCGGAGGCGCCGGCCTGCACCACGACCGGGCGGCCCTGCGGCGAGCGGGCGACATTGAGCGGGCCGGCCACGTCGAAGAACTGGCCATGGTGGTTGACCTTGTGGACCTTGGCCGGGTCGAGAAAAATCCCGGTTTGCTTGTCGACGATCAGCGCATCGTCCTCGTAGCTGTCCCAAAGGTCCAGCACCAGATCGACCACTTCCTCGGCCCGCTCATAGCGGTTGGCGTGGGCGGGATGGCCGGCAATAGAGAAATTGCGCGACACATCGGCGCCAGTGGTGACGACGTTCCACGCCGCCCTTCCCTTGCTGATGTGATCGAGCGAAGCAAATTTGCGCGCCAACAGGTACGGGTCTTCGTAAGTGGTCGAGGCGGTGGCGACGAAGCCGATATTGCTGGTGACCTGCGACAGCGCCGACCACAATGTCACCGGTTCGAAATGGGCCGAGTGGCTGACACGGCTGCGGATTTCGGCAGTGCGATCACCGTCCCAGCCGCCGGGACTGTCTGCCACGAACACCAGATCGAACAGGCCGCGTTCAGCGGTTTGGGCCAGGCCACGGTAATGATCGATGCTGTGCCCCGCGTCGGCATCGGCGTCGGGGTGACGCCAGGCGGCGATATGGTGGCCGGTCGCCATGATGAAGGCGCCAAGGCGTATCTTGCGTGGTGTGTCACTCATCTCGACATCTCGCTATTTGCGGCACCCGATGTGCAGCGCGAGATCATTCGACACTATGTCGACTAAATCAGTCGAGTATCGGCTTTTGCGTTTTCCGACGCTATTGACGTTTCATGTTGCGCCGCATTGAGGTCCGGAAGCAGAGAATTCCGAACCCACGATAGCGCCCCGCCTCGGTTGTCGTCCGCTCCGAGGCTGGTTTCGGACAGGTGGCTTTTGGGGAGCGGCAGTGGGATTTCGACCCATCTCAGACGTTCGGCACCGATCCGGCGAGGCCCAAAAGCGGCATTCATTGCTGCTGCAGCGGCAGCGGCTATTGGGCCGGCGGCGGGGAGAAGGTGGCGAGATAGGCGATGACGTTGGCAACATCGTCGGGGTTGCGCAGCCCCGTGAAAGACATGTTCGAGCCATTGACCACACTGCGCGGCTTTGTGATGAACTTGCTGAGCGTCTCGATATTCCAGACCAACCCACCCTGGCCGGCCTCAACCATTGCGTCCGAATACTCGAACCCCTCGAGCGACGCTGCGGGCCGGCCGATCAGGTTTTTTAGCTCAGGGCCGCTCTTGGCGCCTTCACCCATCGCATGGCAACCGGCGCATCGGTCATCGAACACCTGCTCGCCCAGCGCCACGTCGCCCTGGGCCAACGCCCCTCCGGCACTCACCATGAGGGCAGCAATTGCAATTGCAGTCCGAACCATCTCACGACCTCCCTGACTGGCCTCGCGACCGAAATCAGATCCCGGATCGTCGGGTCATCGCAGAGCAGTATAGATCAACCCGGCACAGTCACCAAGACCGTGTTAGCCGCAGCACCCGTATGGACGCCGCAATGTCGTCGGCACGCAGCTGCGCTAGAGCAGCAGAAAATCTCGAAGGATGGCGATCTGGGCCGCATCGGCCAGCGTTGGGGCATGCCCGCACCCTCCGATGGTGGCAAGACCAGGCTGGGGACCGCGCCGCTGCATGGCCTCGGCGATTTCAGCGGGCAGCACATCGGAATGTTCGCCGCGCATGAGCAGCGTTTTGGCGGCAATGGCTTCATAGGCCGGCCAGATATCGATGGGGCCGGCCTCTTGGCCCAGCAAGGTGGCGATAGCCGGATCGTAATGCACGGTGATGCGGCCTGCATCGGTGCGGCGGGCGGAGGTGTCGGCCATGCGTCGCCAGAAGGCCGGGCTATTGAGTCCGAAGGGCACGTAATTGTTGCGTAGCCAGGTTTCGAGTTCCCCGATCGTGTCGAATATCGGGGGATTACCGACATAGTCGGCAATCCGCTGCGCCCCGGCTTTGGGCAATTCAGGACCGACATCGTTGATCAGCAGGTGGGTGATGCGGTCGCGCAGCGCGCCGCCGGCCAGCATCATGCCGATCAGGCCGCCCATCGAGGTGCCGACCCAGCGGGTATGCTCGATGCGATACTGATCGAGTAAGGCCACGGCGGTCGCGGCATAGGTGGGCATGTCATAGGCCCCGGCGCCGGGCGGCAGCCAAGCTGATAGCCCCCGCCCCAGCATGTCGGGGCAGAGCACGAAATAGCTGTCCGACAACGCCTCGGCCGCCTCGTCGAAGTCGCGCCCGGTGCGGGCGAGGCCATGCCACATGACGAGCGGAGGGCTGGCCGGATCGCCCCATTCGGTGACGTGCAGTTCATGGCCGGCAGCGTTGAGATAGGCGGAGCGGGGCTGCTTCATTTGCGCGTGCCTTTCCCCATCAGCGTTCCGGCAATACCGGACGGAAAGAAATAGACCAGAAGGATGAAGCACAAGCCCAGCCAGAGCAGCCAGCGGTCGGGATTTAGCAGGTCGGGCACCAGTGGCAGGCCGGCGGTCGCCTCGGCGCCCGCAGCCATCAGATCCTTGAGGTAAAATTGGGCCAGCGTCATCAGCACCACGCCGATGATGGCGCCGTAGAGCGTGCCCATGCCGCCGATCACCACCATGAGCAGGATGTCGATCATGATGTCGAAGGACAACACCACCTCCGGCCCGGTATATTTGAGCCAGACCGCGCGCAGCACGCCGGCCAGCGCAGCGATGATGGCGGCGATGCAGAACACGGCCGTGCGATAGCCCACGACGCGGTAGCCGATGGCCTCGGCGCGCATCTCGTTTTCGCGAATGGCTTCGAGCACCGAACCGAGCGGGGAGGCGACGATGCGCGCCATGGCGACGAACAGCGCCAGCGCGGCGAAAAAGACGAAATAATACAGCGCCAGCCGCCCGTTCAGCGCCACGCCGAACAGGCGCAGCGCCTTGCCCTCTTCATCGGCGAGCAGCACCTGCGCGGGAAGGAAGAAGCGTGGAATCTGGTAGGTGATGCCGTCTTCGCCTCCGGTGAAATCAGAAAGCTGGCTGGCCAGCACCATCATCACCGAAGCGGCCGCGAGCGTCACCATGGCGAAAAAGATCGCCTTGACCCGCAGCGACAGCAACCCGATCAGCACGGCCAGCACCAGCGCGGCGATGACGCCGAGACCGCCGCCGACAAGGATGGATTCAAGCCCCGGTCCCATGGTTTTGAGCGCGATGGCGGTGCCATAGGCGCCCAGCCCGAAAAACATGGTGTGGGCGAAGGAAACGATGCCGGTATAGCCGATCAGCAGATCATAGCTGGCCACCAGCACGATGAAGACGCAGATGCGCGCTGCCACTTCGAGCGCCCGCACATCGGGAAACAGGAATGGCGCAAAGGCCAGGGCCAGCCCGATGGCGCCGGCAAGCGCATAGACGGCAATGTGGCCGGGGCCGATAGCGCGGCTTGTCATGACGGTCATGGTGCTTACCTCTTGACCGCGGGCATCAGCCCATAGGGCCGCCAGAGCAGGATGGCCATCATCAGCAGCATGTTGGAGGCCAGCGCCATCTTGGGAAAGAGGAATGCGACATAATTGGCCATCAGCCCCACCATGATCGCGCCCAATAGCGACCCCTGAATCGAGCCTAGCCCGCCAATGATCACGACGATGAACACCAGGATCGTCATTTCCGAGCCGAGGGCGGCGGTGATCAAGCCCTGATAGCCTGCCCACATCGCCCCGCCCATGGCGGCCAGCGCCGAGCCCGCCATGAACACGGCGATGAACAGCCGGTCGACGCGAAAGCCCAGCGCCTCGACCATTTCGCGGTTTTCCACCCCGGCCCGGATCAGCAGGCCCAGCCGCGTCCGGTTGAGCACCAGATGCATGGCGATATAGACCGCCAGCCCCATGAGGAATGCGAAGATGCGGTAGGTTTCAATGGAAATGTCGCCGATGACCAGCGAGCCGGTCAGCGCCTGCGGGCGCGGCACCGGAATGGGCGCGCCGCCCCAGATCAGCAGGATCAGTTCCTCGGCGACGATCAGCGCGCCCACCGTGATCAGAATCTGGCGCAGATGGTCCTTATAGACCGGGCGCACAATCACGCGCTCGAAGAACAGTCCGGCCAGCGCCCCGACGATGGTGGCCACGGCGATGGCCAGCAGGAGACCGGCAATGTTGAGCACCGGATTGGTGCCGCTGATCCAGAAGCCGAGCCACGCCAGCACGGTGGCGCCGATGAAAGCGCCAGCGGTGATGAAGCCCGCATGGCCGAAATTGAGCACGTCCATCAGCCCGAAGATCAGCGACATGCCCGAGGCCATCAGAAAGATCATCATGCCCATGGCCAGCCCCGCCACGGTCAGCGTTACCCAGGTGGAGGGGCGGCCGATCAGCACGAAGGCGATCAGCGCCATTGCCACCGGCAGCAGCATGACGCCGCCGAAGCGGTCGATGGTGGCCGATATTTTGGCAGTGGTCGAATTCATCGGTTGTGCCCCTAGTCAGCGAGTGACAGGCCGAGAAACCGGCTCTGCAGATTGGTATCGGCGGCCAGATCGGCCATGCTGCCGCGATGCACGATCCGGCCATCATCGATCACCGCGACGGTCTGCCCGAGCGCGCTGGCGAAATGGAAATTCTGCTCCACCAGCAGGATGGTGGTTTCCTGGGCGATCTCGCGGAAGGCGGCGATCATGTTGCCGATGATGGCGGGGGCCAGCCCCTTGGTCGGCTCGTCGATCAGGATCAGGTCGCGGCGCTCGATGATGGCGCGCGAAATTGCCAGCATTTGCTTCTGTCCGCCGGAAAGGGCATGGGCCTGCCGGGTCCAGAATGTCTCCATGGCTGGGAAAATCTCGTAGACGCGGTCAAGACGCGCCTTGTCGAAACTGCCGGTGGCGCTGGCCAGCGCCATGTTCTCGGCCACGGTCAGCCCGCCGAAAATGCCCATATCCTCGGGTACGAAGGCGACGCCGAGCCGGGCGATGTCGGAAATATGCATGCGGGTGATGTCGCGGTCACGCAGGGTAATGCTGCCCTGCCGCGCCCGCCACAGCCCCATTATGGTGCGCAATGTCGTGGTCTTGCCCGCGCCATTGCGGCCCAGCACGACATGGACGCCCCCTTCGGGCACGTCGAGGGTGACGCCGTGCAGGATCTGGTATTGGCCGATATCGGTATGCACCTCATCGAGGCGGAGAATGGCGTCGCTCATGCCGCTACCCCGGTGCCCAGATAGATGTTGCGCACCAGTTCGAGCGCCATGACCTCGGCGGGCACGCCATCGGCAACCAGTTCGCCATTGTGCAGCACCACGATCCGGTCGGCCAGCGCGCGCACCACGTCCATCTTGTGCTCAACCAGAAGAATGGTGCGCGAACGGTCCTGCTTGATGCGCGCAATCAGGTCGAGAATGACCAGCGCTTCATCGACCGACATGCCGGCCGTGGGCTCATCGAACATGAAGATGGCCGGCTCCATCGCCAGCAAAAGGGCAACTTCCAGCTTGCGCTGATCGCCATGGGGCAGGGCGGCGGCTGGCAGATGGGCGACCGAGGCCAGATTGGTGTCTTCGAGATAGGCCATGGCCTTGTCGGTCAGTCCGGTCAGCGAGCGGGCGCTGGTGAAGATGCGCGGACCCTGGCCCTGTCTGGCTTGTACGGCGAGCCGCACATTTTCCAGCACCGAAAGCTTGGGAAAAAGATTGGTGAGCTGGAAGGCGCGGCCGATGCCGGCCTTGGCGCGGGACGAGGGGGCAAGCGCGGTGATGTCGCGCTCGCCGAGATAGATGCGACCCTCGGTGGGCCGGAGCTGTCCCGACACCAGATTAAACCAGGTGGTCTTGCCGGCACCGTTCGGGCCGACGATGACGGTCAGTTCGCCTGGATGAAAGGCACATGTGACGCCGTTGACCGCCGCATGGCCGCCGAAACGGATGGTGAGGTTTTCGGTGCGGATGGAGGGTGTGGTGGTCAATGGATTTCCCCTGCCGTGAGCCGCGACCGAAGTCGCGGCGCACGGGTCTGAACAGCCGATTATTGCTGGTTATTGCGGCCGACGGGAATGTCCATTTCATCGGCTGCGATGACGCGGACCAGCTCGGGGATGGCCCAATCGACGCCCTCATCGACGCGGATCTTGAAGTGATACATCGCCTGGAGCGCCTGATGATCCTCGGGCCGGAAGGTCATCTCGCCCTTGGGCGTGTCGAAGCTCATGCCCTCCATGGTGGAGATCAGGGTTTCGGTGTCCCAGGTTTCTGCGGTTTTCAGCGCCTTGACGATGGCCATGGCCGAGGCCATGCCGCCAGCAGTGAAGAAATCAGGCGGCGAACTGAAGCGCTTGAAATGCTCTTCGACCAGCCAGTCATTCACTGGATTGTCGGGCGCCTCGTAGTAGTAATACATGGCGCCTTCCATGCCGGGCACCTGCTTGTAGGCGACCAGCGCCGGCAGGATATTGCCGCCGCTCGACAGCTCGATCCCGTAGCGGCCCGGGTCGGCGGCGGCCAGCGGGGTCATGGCGTCGATGCCGGCGACGTTCATGAAGATGACCTTGCGGCCCGGCTGGTCCCGCAGCGCACCGAACAGGCGTTCGATGGTGGCGGTGAAATCGGTGGTCTGCTGCGGCACATATTCTTCGGCCACGATATGGGCACCCGTGCCCTCAAGCGTACCCTTGAAGGCGGCGATCCCGTCGCGCCCGAAAGCGTAGTCCTGCGCCAGCGTGGCGACATAGAGATTTTCGTCGGGCGCCAGAGCGAGGGCCTGAGCCTGCATGTCCATGGAGGAATTGCGCGAGGTCTTGAACACGAAGCGGTTGGCGTCGGGGCCGGTCAGGCTGTCGGCAACGGCCGGCTCGACCAGCAGGATGCGCTCATACTCCTCGGCAATCGGCAGCATGGCCAGCGCCACGCCCGAGGAGGTGTCGCCCACCGCGATCAGCGCGTCGTCGTCGCCATAGGCTTCGGCCAGCAAAGCGCGGGCGATGTCAGGCTTGAACTGGGTATCCTTGATGATCAGCTCGATCGGCTTGCCCTTGATCTCCATGGTGCCGCCAGTGGCGTATTCCAGCCCCAGTTGGAAACCGGCGTGGGTCTGCTTGGAATAGGCTTCGAGCGGGCTGCCCGACAGGCCATGCAGCAGTGCGATGCGAACCGCGTCGTCCTGGGCATGAACCGCCATCGGGGCGGTCAGCGCCGTCACTGCCGCAAGAGCGGCCATAAGTTTCTTCATGATCTGGTTTCTCCCTGAACCCGGTCGCGATCCTGCCAACCCTTGTATCGGGTCTCCTCTGGCATGGTATGACGATGTCGCTATTATCAAGCTACGTCCCGAAGTCCGGCAATACCGTAGAAACACACCACATGACCGCCATGGCAGAGCTTTCAGAACTGGCCTTCGAATATGCGCCCATCGGCCTGGTGGTGACGGAAAACCGCGTGATCAGAACCTGCAACCCGGCCTTTGCCGCCATGTTCGGCTATGAACGCGATGCTTTGATCGATCAATCCTTCGCGCTGCTCTACCCGAGCCAGGAGGAATTTGTGCGCATCCGCGATGTTGGGGTCGAGCCGCTGCGGCGGGACAACCGCTATTCGGACGAGCGTATCATGGCGCGAGTCGGGGGTGGGTTGTTCTGGTGCCGGGTGCGTGGCCATTCGCTGACCCGCGACGATGATCCGCTACGCCGGGCGGTGTGGAGCTTTGCCGATCTGTCCGAAATCCGGCAGGTAGCGAGCCTGTCGGCGCGGGAGCGGCAGATCGTCATGCATCTGGGGGAGGGGCGAACCTCCAAGGAAATCGCGCGGCGGCTGGAAATTTCGCCGCGTACAGTGGAATCCTATCGCGCGCGGCTGCTCAAGAAATACAATGCGCATAACGTGGCCGAACTGCTGTCCCATCTCAGTTCGATGCCCGGATGAAAGCTGCCCCATGGACGAGGTGATCGACAACAATCCCATGCCCCGGACGGGCTCGCCAGAGCAGGCGGCGGATGCCTTGCGGCTGCTGCGCGAATATTTTCACGGCGCTATCATGGTCGATGCGGAATCGCGCATCACCTGGATCGATGAGCGCTATCGCCAATTGCTCAAGCTCGATCCGGCCTGGGACGTGCTCGGACTGCCCGTCGAGCAGGTCATTCCCCATTCCCGGTTGGGTCGGGTCGTCGAAACCGGCCAGCCGATCCTGCTCGACATCATGCGATTCGATGACCGCCAGTTCGTTGTCTGCCGCATTCCGCTCAAGGGCGGGGCGGGGGTAGTACGGGGCGCGGCGGGCTTCGTGTTCTACGACAATGTCGATTACCTCACGCCGATTCTGGAAAAATTCGAGACGCTGCAAAAACAGCTCACCCGCGCCCAGGCGGCCCTCACCCGCGAGCGGCTGACCAAATATTCGCTGTCGAGCTTTGTCGGCACCAGCGAGATGGTACGCGACCTCAAGGCGGTGGTTCGCCGTTTCGCGCTGCGCGATGGGGCGGCGCTGATCCAGGGGGAGACCGGCACCGGCAAGGAATTGCTGGCCCATGCCATCCACCAACATTCTGACCGGGCAGATGGCCCCTTCGTTGCCGTCAACGTCGCGGCAGTGCCCGAGGCGCTACTGGAAGCCGAGTTCTTCGGAGTGGCTCCCGGCGCCTATACCGGGGCCGAGCGCACGCCGCGCAAGGGCAAGTTCGAGCTGGCCCATGGCGGCACGCTGTTTCTCGATGAAATTGGCGACATGCCCCTGGCCTTGCAGGCCAAGCTGCTACGCGTGCTGCAGGAAGGAGAGTTCGAAGCGCTGGGCTCCAATACGGTCAAGAAGGTCGATGTGCGTATCATCGCCGCGACCTCGCAGGACTTGCGGGCAAAGCTTGCCGACCGCAGCTTCCGCGCTGACCTGTATTATCGCGTTGCCGTGCTGACCGTCGATGTGCCGCCTTTACGTCAGCGGCGCGAGGATATCGGGCCGATCTGCGAAGCCTTGCTGGAACAGACGTCGCGCCCGGCCGGCCAGCGCGGCTGGGTGCTGGTGCCGGAAGCGGTGCGCCTGCTGGAACAGCACGACTGGCCGGGCAATGTGCGCGAATTGCGCAATGTGCTGGAACGCGCGGCGGCGCTGGCGTCGAGCGATGTGCTCGATTTCGCCCTGATCCGGCGCTCACTGCCGCTCGAAGCGCAGGGCGTCTCCGCCGTTGCCGCCAATGGCGCCGATCTGGCCACCACCCTGGCCCAGGCCGAACGACAGGCCATCGAGGCGGCCTTGGCCGCTAGCAAGGGCAACAAGGGCGTCGCCGCCGAGCGGCTGGGCGTATCGCGCACCCAGTTCTACGAAAAGCTCAAGCGTTACCGCATCGAGACATAAATGTGCGGATTTCCGGACGATTGCGCGGATATGTCCGGTAACCCGAACACTTTCTGCCGTGCCGTGATGCGCAACTCCAGCAAATCCGGGCTTGGCACGGAACCTGCAATGTAACCCCCAACAAGACCGGACCGGCACAGGTCCGCAACAGGGTGGAGCAGACGTGACCGATCCAAAGCGCATTGCGCTGGTGACCGGCTCGACGAGTGGCATCGGCCTCTCGATCGCGCAAAAATTCGCAGCCATCGGCTATGACGTGGCCCTCAGCGGCATCGAACAAGAGGCCAATATCGGCCCGGTTCTGGAGCAGGTCAGCGCCGGCGCCAGTGGGCGCATCCGCTATTTCGGCGCTGATCTGGCCGATGGCGAGGCAGGCTACGGCTTGGTCAAGGCGGTGCAGGCCGAATTCGGCGGGCTGGACGTGCTGGTCAACAATGCCGGCATCCAGAAGGTTGCACCCATTGAGGATCTGCCGCCCGCCGACTGGGACCGGATCATCGCGGTGAGCCTGGATTCGGCGTTTCACACCATTCGCGCCGCCCTGCCGGCCATGGTCGGCAAGGCCTGGGGGCGCATCATCAACATCGCCTCGGCTCACGGGTTGCGAGCCTCGCCGTTCAAATCGGCCTATGTGGCGACCAAGCATGGTGTGATCGGCCTCACCAAGACCGTGGCGCTCGAAGTGGCCGAAAAAGGCATCACGGCCAATGCTATCTGTCCAGGCTATGTCTGGACACCGCTGGTCGCGGCGCAGGTGAGGGATCAGGCCAAGCTGCATGGCCTGAGCGAGGCAGAAGTCGTGCGTCAGGTGCTGCTGGCCCCCCAGCCAACCCGCCAGTTCGTGCAACCCGAGGAGATCGCCGAACTGGCCGCCTATCTCTGCCGCGACATGGCACGCTCCATTACCGGTTCGGCCATTTCCATCGATGGAGGCTGGACCGCCAAATGAGTTCCACTGTCGCAACCAGTGCCGACGACATCATCCTGTCGGCCCGCCAGCTGACCAGGCGCTTTGCCGGCTTCGTTGCCGTCAACGGGGTCGACCTCGACGTACGGCGCGGTTCGATCCACGCCCTGATCGGTCCCAATGGGGCGGGCAAGACCACATGCTTCAATCTGCTCACCAAATTCCTGCAGCCGAGTTCCGGCAGCATCCATTTTAATGGCCGCGACATTACCGCTATGGCGGCGGCCGACATCGCCCGGCTCGGCGTGGTCCGCTCCTTCCAGATTTCGGCGGTGTTTCCCCGCCTGAGCGTACTGGAAAACGTCCGCATCGCCCTGCAGCGACGGCGAGGCGACAGCTTCGATTTCTGGCGGCCGCAGAAAGTGCTCTCCAGCTTCGACGCGGAGGCTGCGCGCCGGGTGGACGAGGTCGGTCTAACCGCTTTTCTGCACACGATGGCCGCCGACCTCTCCTATGGCCGCAAGCGCGCGCTCGAGATCGCCACGACGCTAGCGCTCGAACCCGAAATGCTGCTGCTCGATGAGCCGATGGCGGGCATGGGGCAGGAGGACGTGGCGCGCATTTCCGCGCTGATCCGTACGATTTCGGCCAATCGCACCATCCTGATGGTCGAACATAATCTCTCGGTTGTCGCCGATCTGTCCGACCGCATAACCGTGCTGGCGCGCGGCGAGGTGCTGGCCGAGGGCGCCTATGACGAAGTCTCCAAGGACCCGCGCGTGATCGAAGCCTATATCGGAGCCGGACATGGCTGAGCCTCAGGTACAACCAGACGAAAGCCTGCAAAACGCCGCTGCGCCGCTCCTCGCCGTCCGCGATCTCAATGGCTGGTACGACGAAAGCCATGTGCTGCACGGCGTTGCCTTCGACGTCGCGCCGGGCGAGGTGGTGACGCTGCTGGGCCGCAACGGCGCGGGCAAGACCAGCACTCTGCGCGCCATCATGGGCTTGCTGCCCAAGCGGACGGGTTCGGTATGCTTTGGCGGGCGCGAGCTGATCGCCCAGCCGGCCCGCACCATCGCTCGCGCCGGCATCGCCTTCTGCCCCGAGGAGCGCGGCATCTTCGCCTCGCTCAGCGTCGAGGAAAACCTCATGCTGCCGCCGCAGGTCAGGCCCGGCGGGCTCAGCCGCGAGGAAGTGCTGACCATGTTCCCCAATCTACGGGAACGGCTGGGTAGCCAGGGCACCAAGCTCTCGGGCGGCGAGCAGCAGATGTTGGCCATCGGCCGCATCCTGCGCACCGGCGCCAAATTCCTGTTGCTGGACGAGCCCACCGAAGGGCTGGCCCCGGTGATCGTGCAGCAGATCGGCCGCACCCTGGCCGACCTCAAGGTGCGTGGTTTCACCATTGTGCTGGTCGAGCAGAATTTCCGTTTCGCGGCTTCGGTCGCGGATCGGCACTACGTGGTCGAGCAAGGCCGGGTGATCGATATGATCCCCAATGCCGACCTCGCCGCCAATACCGCAAAACTGCACGCCTATCTGGGCGTGTGAGCCAAATGCCCGCAATAGGGCATCAACCGGGAGGAAACCGATAATGAAGCTCAAGACTCTGATACTGGCCTCGGCGGCCAGCCTGCTACTGGCAGGGACCGCGCTGGCCCAGACCGCCGTCAAGATCGGCGTGCTCAATGATCGCTCGGGGGTCTATGCCGATCTGTCGGGTGAAGGCTCGGTGGTCGCGGCGCGCATGGCGGTCGAGGATTTCGACGCTGCCGGCAAAGGCATCACCGTGGAGATCGTTTCGGCGGATCACCAGAACAAGCCCGACATCGCCTCCAATATTGCCCGGCAGTGGTATGATCAGGATGGGGTCGATCTGATTGTCGACGTGCCGACCTCCTCGGCGGCGATCGCCGTGCACGAAATTACCCGCGAAAAGGATAAGGTGTTCATCAATTCGGGCGCGGGTTCGGCCGATCTGACTGGGACGCTGTGCTCGCCCAACACCATCCACTGGACCTATGATACCTGGGCGCTAGCGCATGGCACCGGATCGGCCATGGTGGATTCGGGTTACAAGCGCTGGTTCTTCCTCACCGCCGACTATGCCTTTGGTCATGCGCTGGAGCGCGATACGGCGGCGGTCGTCGAAGCCAGCGGTGGCGAAGTGGTCGGTACGGTGCGTCACCCGTTCCCCGGCACCGATTTCTCATCTTTCCTGCTGCAGGCCCAGGCATCGGGCGCTGATGTGATCGGGCTGGCCAATGCCGGCGGCGACACCGTCAACGCGATCAAGCAGGCTTCCGAATTCGGCATCACCCAGGCTGGCCAGGCTCTGGCTGGTCTGCTGATCTTCATCACCGACGTGCATGCCCTGGGGCTGGAAACCGCGCAGGGTCTGGTGCTGACCGAAAGCTTTTACTGGGACCTCAATGACGACACCCGCGCCTGGTCCGCACGCTTCGAAGCCGAGATGGGCAATAAGCCCTCAATGGTCCATGCCGGCGTCTATGCCAGCGTGCTGCACTACCTCAAGGCTGTCGAATCCACCGGCGGCAAGGTCAGCGCCGATTTGATGGCCGCCATGAAGGCCACGCCCACCAGCGATCCGCTGTTCGGCGAGGGCGAAGTGCGTGTCGATGGCCGCAAGATCCACGACATGTATCTGTTCCAGGTCAAGGCGCCGTCCGAATCCAAGGGCCCGTGGGACTATTACAAGCTGCTGTCGACCATTCCGTCCGAGATCGCCTTCCGGCCCCTGGCTGATGGCGGTTGCTCGCTGGTGCAATAATTCTTCCTCGGGCGTCGCGGTTCGCCGCGGCGCCCATCCATCGTTCAAAATCAGGATCTTCCGATGTTCGAGCTATTGGGCATAACGCCCCAGGCGCTGTTCGGCCAATTGCTGCTGGGTCTGATCAACGGGTCGTTCTATGCGCTGCTCAGCCTTGGTCTGGCGGTCATTTTCGGGCTGCTCAACATCATCAATTTCGCCCATGGGGCGCAGTACATGATGGGCGCCTTCGTCGCCTGGATGCTGCTGACCTATACCGGCATCAATTATTGGTGGGCGCTGTTGCTGGTGCCGCTGATCGTGGGGGCGAGCGGCGTGGTCATCGAACGGCTGATGATTTCGCGGCTCTATCGACTCGATCACCTCTATGGCCTGCTGCTGACCTTCGGCTTGGCGCTGATTATCCAGGGGTTGTTCCGCAATCAGTATGGCGTGTCGGGTCTGCCCTATTCCATTCCCGCCGAATTGTCGGGCGGCACCAATCTGGGCTTCATGTTCCTGCCGAACTATCGCGGCTGGGTGGTGTTCGCCTCGGTCGTCGTGTGTTTTTCAACCTGGTTCGCCATCGAGAAGACGAGGCTGGGCGCCTATCTGCGCGCTGCCACCGAAAACCCCACTCTGGTTGGCGCCTTCGGCATCAATGTGCCATGCATGATCACCCTCACCTATGGCTTCGGCGTCGGGCTGGCCGCTTTGGCGGGTGTGCTCGCTGCACCGATCTATTCGGTCAATCCTAATATGGGAGCTGACCTGATCATCGTGGTGTTCGCCGTGGTGGTCATCGGTGGCATGGGCTCGATCATGGGGGCAATTCTCACCGGCTTCGGCCTGGGGATCATCGAAGGCCTGACCCGCGTGTTCTATCCCGAGGGCTCGGCCGTGGTGATTTTTGTGATCATGGCTCTGGTGTTGCTGGTCAAGCCTGCCGGCCTGTTTGGAAGGACCGCCTGATGAGCACCGACACTATCTTGCCCACCGCCAGTGCGACCCTGCCCATCGGCACGCCGCGCCATCATATCGCGATCTTCGCGGGCCTGTTGGTGCTGCTGCTGTTCGCGCCCTTTGTGCTCTATCCAGTGTTTCTGATGAAGGTGCTGTGCTTTGCGCTGTTCGCCAGCGCGCTCAATTTGCTGCTGGGTTTTGGCGGGTTGCTCTCCTTCGGCCACGCGGCGTTTTTCGGGCTGTCGAGCTATGTTACGGCCCATGCCGCCAAGGTGTGGGGCGCGACGCCCGAAGTTGCCATCCTGCTGGGCGTGGTGGCTGCCTCCATTTTGGGCTTGGGGATCGGCGCGCTCGCCATCCGCCGCCAGGGCATCTATTTCGCCATGGTGACGCTGGCTTTTGCCCAGATGGTGTTCTTCTTCGCGCTGCAGGCCCCCTTCACCGGCGGTGAGGACGGCATCCAGGCCGTGCCGCGCGGCAAGTTGTTCGGGCTGATCGACCTGGCGCCCGACCTGACGCTCTATTTTGTGGTGCTGGCCATCGTGTTTTCGGCGCTGCTGCTGATCTACCGCATCGTCCATTCGCCTTTTGGCCAGGTGCTCAAGGCCATTCGTGACAACGAGCCCCGCTCGATCTCGCTGGGCTACAAGGTCAATCAATACAAGCTGGCGACCTTCGTGCTATCGGCGGCATTGGCGGGACTCGCCGGTGGCACCAAGGCCATCGTCTTCCAACTCGCCTCACTCACCGATGTCTATTGGACCATGTCGGGAGAGGTGGTGCTGATGACGCTGTTGGGCGGCATGGGTACTATTTTCGGGCCTCTGGTGGGCGCCGCCATCATCGTCGCCATGCAGAACTATTTCGCCGGCTTCGGCGCCTGGGTCACTGTGCTGCAGGGCGGAATCTTCGTGATCGGCGTGCTGTTGTTCCGCGAGGGCATTGTTGGGGTGATCGCTCGTTGGATCAGAAAGCCGCTGTGAGTTTGACGTCGATTTTGGCGGTATGCGCTGAAGCAATCGCCAATAATTCGATTGAACCTTGTGTCCGGTTCAATGCCAGGCAGCAAACTGACCGCCGATGCCGCACCATCTGCTAGATTTGATGGAGAATGCCGCCGTTAAGGGCAATGACCTGGCCGTTGAGGAAGTCGCTGGCCGGTGATGCTAGATAGAGCACGGTGGAGGCGAGATCTTCTGGTTGCCCCCAGCGCCGCACCGGCGTTCGGTCCTTGATATAGGCCAAGTATTCGGGGTCCTGCGTGAAGATGCGGGACATGGGCGTCGAGAAATAGCCCGGAGCGATCATATTGGTCGTGATGCCCAGTGGACCCAGTTCCATGGCGAGCGCGCGCGTAAGCGCGGTCACCGCCCCTTTGGCGGCAGCATAGCAGGACATGGGAACGCGGGTACTATCCGTCGTGATCGAGCCGATCATGATGATCCGCCCGAACGCCAATCGTTTCATCCCTGGCAGAGCCGCCTGGGTGACGTTCATCGCCCCGAAATAATGGACATCCATCAATGCGCGCGCGTCCTCCGGAGTGTAGTCCTCGAAGGGCTTGCGGATGTTGTAGCCAGCATTGTTGACCACGATGGCAATGTCACCGACCGTGCGGTTGACGGACGCGATGGCCGCCTGCGTTGCATCGCGATCCGCCACGTCGAATACCGAGGGACTGGCGAGCCAGCCATTGGCACAAAGCTCATTGGCCGCCGTCACAGCTCTCTCTTCGTCCTGGTCATTGATGATGACATGGGCCCCGGCCGCCGCGAGCGCTTGCGCCATGCCCAGACCCAGGCCTTGTGCAGCGCCGGTAACCAGCGCGACTTCGCCGGTGAGATCGAACAGTCCGGTGGCATCGGTTTTCATGGTGTTTGTGACTTAGTTTGAATTGGCGCGCAGCAGGTGGCGGTACATGGCATCAAGCCCCAGCAGATAGGAATCGATGCCGAAGCCCTGCACCACGCCCACGGCCAGATCGGCCAGCGTCGAGACGTTTTTCATGACGTACTGGTTACGCAGATGCACTTCGACATAGGGCTTGGCGACTGACATGATGCAGTAGCGGATCGAGGCTCCGGCGCCCACTGACCATGATGCCGGGTTCATCACTAGGCCATCCATACCCTCGTTCTCGACGGCTTCATAAATGCGGTCGAGGGCCGCGCCTTCGCTGTTGGTATAGAAAATGCTGAGGCGATAGCCCGTGTCGCTTGCATGCTGGCGCACGATCTCATCGAGTTGGGCGGCAGTGGTCGAGCCGTAAAGCTCGGGCTGCCGCTTGCCGAGATAATTCATATTTGGCCCCTGCAGCAGCAGGATATGGGGGCCGGCGCCATTAGCCAGTGCTGACATGGGAATTCTCCAGAGTTCAAGAGCCAAAAACAGGGCCGCAACGGGCCGATAACGCCAACGAGATGTCGGTTTCGATCAGCCGCCCGCCACGGGATAGTCGGTATAGCCCCGTCTGTCGCCGCCATAGAAGCTGGCATTATCAGGCGTGTTGAGCTCCAGCCTGAGCCGGAAGCGCTCGACCAGATCGGGATTGGCAAGGAAGGAACGGCCGAACGCCACAAGGTCGGTGTGACCGGCGGCAATCCGCTCGGCGGCGAGC
Organism: Devosia sp. A449; assembly: GCF_054489375.1. Taxonomy (NCBI): domain Bacteria; kingdom Pseudomonadati; phylum Pseudomonadota; class Alphaproteobacteria; order Hyphomicrobiales; family Devosiaceae; genus Devosia; species Devosia sp. A449. The sequence continues at coordinate 104,269 of NZ_JBTMWU010000004.1, forward strand.
GACTGCGTATAGCCGTTATTGGCCATATAGGTGCCGCGGAAGGAGCGGCGAAGCCTGGCATAGTCGACGTCCGTATTGTAGTCGCGAGCGCCCCGCGTTTCGCCCTCAATCACGTGCAGATAGGCCAGGTTGAACGGATTGAGGCTTTCCACTGCATGATAGAACAGCGGTACGGGATCACTGTCGAAGGCGCCATTCGAAGGCGTGACGGGCGAGAGGCGAATGCCAACCTTGTCGGCGCCGACGGCGCGGCTCACTGCGTCGACCACCTCGCACATGAAGCGCACGCGATTGGCGATGGAGCCGCCATAAGCATCGGTGCGCTGGTTGGAGCCGTCGCGCAGGAACTGGTCGATCAGATAGCCGTTGGCGCCGTGCAGTTCGACGCCGTCGAACCCCGCTGTCATAGCGTTGCGGGCACCCTGTACATGGGCTTCCACGATGCCGGGGATCTCTTCGATATCGAGGGCGACCGGCTCGGAGGTCGGCAGGAACTCGCCAGCAATCCAGGTCCGCGCCTGAGCCCGGATGGCAGAGGGGGCAATGGGGGCCTTGCCGCCGGGCTGGATGAGGACGTTGGAGACGCGGCCCACATGCCAAAGCTGCAGGAAAATGCGGCCGCCGCGCTGGTGCACCGCATCGGTGACCTGGCGCCAGCCAGCGATCTGCTCTTGGGTATGGATGCCCGGGGTGAGGCCATAGCCTTGGCCCTCGGGGCAGACCTGGGTCGCCTCGGCAATGATCAGGCCTGCCGTAGCGCGCTGGGCGTAATAGTCGACGAGCATCGCATTGGGCACGCCATCCTCGCCAACGCGATTGCGCGTCAACGGCGCCATTACCAGGCGGTTCGGCAGGGTCAGCGAACCAAGCGCAAAGGGTTCGAACAATGCGTCAAGATCATGTGGCGGCATCACGGCGCCCCTCTGGTCGGTCAAGGATGTATCCGGGTTGAATGCGATGGCGCGGCGGCCACGCGCGGCCCGCAGGGGGCAGGAACGACCCGCAATGCAGGCCGCCCCTATCGTCGTGTTACTTCTTGGCCATGGTGGGCAGTACTTCAGGCAGCGGCAGGCCGGTATAGCGCTCGGTGATCTCGTTGAGCGAGCCATTGGCCAGGTTTTCAGCGACCCATTCGTTGAGGTGCTTGACCAGCTCGGGCTCGCCCTTCTTCACGCCGATGCCCAGGCCGCTGGCGCGGGTGACAAACTTGGTCTCAAAGCCAAGTGCCGGGCCGGCCTCGTTGACGCGCAGCAGGGTTGCCGCGGCATGGCCAATCAGGTCCGACTGACCGCTGACGATGGCGGTAATCAGGGTTGCATCGTCTTCGTAGCGGGTGACGGTGAAGCCGTATTTGTCGGCTTCGGCAGAGATGTCGGTGTCATTGATCGTGCCGCGCGCCACGGCCACGGCACGGCCCTTGAGGTCGTCCCAGCTGGTGACATTGTCGTCGGCTGCGCCGCCGATGACCGAGGAAATCACGCTATAGGGAGCGCTGAAATCGATGACTTCGGCGCGGTCCGGGGTGATCGAGAGCGACGAGATGACGAGGTCGGTCTTGTCGGTCAGTAGGTTCGGAATGCGCGAGGACCCAGCGGTCTCGATGAATTCGAGTTCCAGACCCCAGTCGGCGGCGAGCTTGCGCGCCACTTCGACGTCGAGGCCGATCGGCTGCAGGCTGGCGTCGAGCATGCCATAGGGCGGCACGGCGAAATCGGTCGCAACGCGCAGCTTGCCCGACTGCATGATTGTTTCATACTGATCGGCAATTGCGGCGCCGGAAATGGCGACGACCATGGCGGCCCCGGCCAGAATGGCGACGGCCATCTTTGAAGCTTTCATCTTACTCTCCCTTATTGACTATTTGTCGTTTCAGAATTCACTGGCGATGAAGTTCGCCAATTCGGTTGTGGCCGGCGCAGACAGGATGGACGCTGGTCCTTCCTCCCTCACCTTGCCTTGATGCATGAAGATCACCTTGTCGGAGATGCGGCGGGCAAAACCCATTTCATGGGTCACCATGAGCATGGTCATGCCGTCCGCCGCGAGGTTCTCGATGGTCTTGAGAACCTCACCGGTCAGCTCCGGATCGAGTGCCGAAGTCACCTCGTCGAACAGCATGACCTTGGGCTGCATCGCCAGCGATCGGGCGATGGCGGCGCGTTGTTGCTGGCCGCCGGAAAGCTGCTCGGGATAAGATCCCGCCTTGTCGGCCAACCCGACCTGGGTCAGGGCCTTGAGCGCCAGATCACGCGCTTCACCCTTGCCGAGCTTGCGCACGGACCGGGGAGCGAGCGTGACGTTCTGCTCGATCGTCAGGTGCGGGAACAGATTGTAGCTCTGGAACACGATGCCGACATCGAGCCGCAGCGCGCGCAGGTTGATCTCGGGATCGCTGACGCGATGGCCACAGACCTCGATAGTGCCTGCCTGCACGGTTTCGAGCCGGTTGATGCAGCGCAGCGCCGTGCTCTTTCCCGACCCGCTGCGCCCGATGAGCGCGGCCACCTGGCCACGATAGAGATCAAACGAGACTTCGTTGAGAACCAGCAGGGCGCCGAAGCTCTTGACGACATTGGACAGCGAGACGATTGGCGCGGCGTCCGCGCGGTCTGAACTGGTTGGAATATTGGTCATGGCGTCGTGCCTTGTTTCTTGCTGGCGTAGCCGGTCCTCGCTTCAAGTTTCCGGCTGAACATCGAGAGCGGGAAGCAGATGGCGAAGTAGATGACGGCGACGATCATGTAGACGGTGAAGGGCTGGAAGGTTGAGTTGTTGATCAGCTGCGCCGACCGGGCCAACTCGACAAATCCGACCACGGACACCAGCGAGGTGTTTTTGACGATCTGCACCAGGAATCCGACGGTGGGCGGGGTCGCGATGCGCATGGCTTGGGGCAGGATGACTTTGACCATGCGCTGGGTGCGGGTGAGCGCCAGGCATTCGGCGGCCTCCCACTGTTCCTTGGGAACGGACTGGATCGAGCCGCGCCAGATTTCGCCGAGATAGGCGCTGACATAGATGGTCATCGATACCGTGGCCGCGATCAGTGGCGACACGTTGAGTCCGATGGCCGGCAGGCCGAAATAGATGAGGAACAGGATCACCATCAGCGGCGTGCCCTGGATCACCTGGATATAGACCGTGGCCAGATAACGGGCCGAGCGCTTCGGGGAGATGCGCAGCAGGGCAATGACGCCGCCGAGCGCGCCGCCAAAGACGAAGCCCAGCGCGGACAGCAGAATGGTCCACATCGCTCCGTTCAACAGGAAACCGATATAGGTCGGGCTGAAGAGGATGTTCATGCCGCCACCGCCTTGCGCAGCGCACGCTGGCGCGGAAAGATGACCTGTCCCACGACCCACAGCATGCCCCGCAGCGTCAGCGAAAGGGCCAGGTAGATGAGGGCCGTCACGGTATAGGTCTCGAACGGCCGGTAACTGGTCGCCTGGAGATAATTGGCAACGCCCGTCAGTTCCTCGACTGAAATCTGCGAGGTGATCGAGGACGCCAGCATCAGCAGGACGAACTGGCTGCAAAGCGAGGGATAGACCCGTTCGATGGCCGGCAGCAGCGCCACGTGCCAATAGACCTGCGCCCGGGAAAGCCCCAGCGCATCGCCGGCCTCCCACTGCCCGGCCTTGATCGAGTCAAAGCCGGCACGCACGATCTCGGAGGTGTAGGCCGCCGTATTGATGGTGAGCGCGATGATGGCGACGAGCGCCGCAGGCAGGCGCGGTCCGATCATCGACAACCCGAAGAAGGTCAGGAAGATCTGGATCAGCAGCGGCGTGTTGCGGATGATTTCGACATAGGCCGCCGTCACGAATCTCAGCGCCGGAAAGGAGGAGCGGCGGGCCACGGCGAGCAAGGTGCCAACGACAAAGCCAAGCGCGATAGACGATGAGGACAACAGAATAGTCATCCAGGCGCCATCCATCAGCGCGGGTATGTGTTGAGCTAGGAAGGAGTAATTGAGTTCCATTATCCTGTTTCCGCGATTTGGTTCGAAGCCGTTCAGGGCCGGCAGACGCTATGCCCCGGGCTCCGGAGCCAATCGCTATTGCACGTCGGTGGGCAGGGAGCGGATCGGCGAGAAAGATGTCGGCAGCATGATCCGATTTTCCATCGTCATGATCATCGGGCGGATCTGTTTGAGGCAGTTCTGCCACTGCGGATCGGCCGCCAGCAGCGCCCGACGGCGCGCACGGTCATCAAGGCTCTCATAGCCCCACAGGTGAACCACCTGATTTTGGGTCCCGAGTTCGGTGACAAAATAGCCGAGAAACCCGCCCAGGATCGGGCGCTGGGCCGATAGCCCCTCGGTTTCATAGATGCGCAGATACTCGGACATCTCTGCCCAAGTGTGCAGAACGTATACCCGTTCTTCGACGATCATCGTTTTTCTCACTCCAAATTGAACTAGTGGCTGGCCACAAGCCGGCTAGGAACCGGCGAATTGCGGGTCAGGTCGGTGGCGCGCACCACATTGCGGAGCTCCCCCAGCCCGGTGGCGCGCACGACAACTTCATCGCCGTCGGCAAGATAGATCGGCGGCACGCGGGCGGAGCCGATCCCGCTTGGGGTGCCGGTCAGCACCAGGTCGCCGGCGCGCAAGCTCATGCCGAATGCGAGCTCAGCGATCAGCTCGCCCACCGAGAATGCCATTTGCGACGCGCGGGCATTCTGGCGCGTTTCGCCGTTGACGATGCATTCCAGAGTGACTTCGGAAAGCTCGATCTCGTCGGCGGTCACCACGAAGGGGCCGAGCGGCATCGTGCCATCGACGCTTTTGCCCTTGAGCCACTGGCCGCCATGGCGGCGCTGCAGGTCGCGCTGGGAAACGTCATTGGCAAGGCAGTAACCGAACACGGCGGCTTCGGCTTCCGCGACACTCGGGCTGAAAATGTCCTGACCGATGATGACGGCGATTTCGGCCTCGTAATCCCAGCACTGGGAAAGGGCGGCATCGAAGGCGATGGGATCGCGCGGACCGATGACAACGCTCGGCGCCTTGGTGAAGAAGGTTGGCGCGGCAGGGCGCTCGACTTCGTTGGCCCCGCGCTTGCCGACGCTTTCATCGAAATGAGCGTGATAGTTCCAGCCGGTGCACAGGATATCACGACGAAACCGCGTGAGTGGCGCCAATGGCTCGATATCGGCAAGCGCTACCAGCGGCAATTTCGCCGTCGCGAGGCTGGCGCGAACCCGGTCCATACCCGAGGAGCCTGCAGCGAGGATATCGGCCAAATCGCCAACCGAATTCGGCAGAATCGCAACCATGGCGTCCTGAATGACACCGAGCCGAATCCCCTCATCGCTGGCGAACGAAACGAACCGCATAAAGCCTCCGGATTCAATCGGTTAGAATAGGAATTTCTATCAATCCTATTTAACGACTTTTGTAGCTTGTCTCATATTATGGGATTTGATACAAGTCTTTCATTGGCGGAGTTCTCCGGAACAGGCGCGTCGACCCCGATCCCTGCCTGAACGGAATGTGGAAACGTGCTAGTCGGAGATCGGATTGAAATGGCGACTTCAGCACTTGGGAGCACAAGGCCGGCATGAACAGCCTCGACAAGACGCTATCGATACTCAACCTGTTCGACGACGCGACAGCGATCGTCACTCCTGAGCAGGTCGAGGCGCTGACAGGCGCCTCACGCTCCAGCGCCTACCGCTATTTGCAGAGCCTGACCGATGCGGGCCTTCTGGTGCAGTCATCCAGCGGGGCCTACAGTCTCGGCGCGCGTATTCTGGAACTGGGCCGTCTGCAACGGCGCTCAGACAGCCTGCTATCGGTGGCCAAGCCGGTGATGGCCGAGGCCGGTGCGCGGTTGGGCTACAATCTGATATTGTCGCGCTATTACGGCAATCGGGTCATCTGTTCGCATACCACCTGGCCCGACAAGTCGTTGGACCCGATCTATGAACGCGGCAAACCGCTGCCGATGTTCTATGGCGCAATGGCCAAGGTGATATTGGCCAATCTGACGCCCTATCAATTGCGCAGCCTGATGCTGCGCCATGTCGATGACATCCGCCAAGCCGGTCTCGGCGACGACTGGAAGCAGTTTCGAGTGAACATGACCCGCCTCCGCAAGCAGCGCGCCTGCGTGACGCTTGAGGAAATTGCCTCGGGCTCAGTCGGCGTGGGCGCTGCGCTGTTCGATTGCGATCAGCGCGTGGTCGGCAGCATCGTTTTCGCAATCCCCCGTCCGGTTTTCGACGCGGCCGACGAGTCCGTGGTGCGCAACGAGATCATCGGTGTTGCCGATCGCATCATGCTCAACCTCAACGGCCAGCCCGCCATGGCGCAATCCGCCTCGGCGCAGCCCGAGAGCGATGAAGCGAGTGTCGAGGCGGCGGATCCTGCGGAATAGAATTACCCAAGCAAGAAGGAAATAGCATGGCAGCACTTGTACCAGTGGTGACCCGCAAGGGTCGGGAATACACCGAAACCGGCCAGTCCGGCGGCGCATTACGGGTCTCGGGCGTCAGCCCCCAGCATACCCCTGCGACCAAGATCTGGTTCGGCAAGGTAAGCAATCTGCCCGGCTATCGTTCTTTGCCGCATCACCATGGCGAAGCTGAAACCGGTGGCTACGTGCTGCGCGGCCATGGCCGCATCTACTATGGCCCCGGCTATGCGCAGTGGATCGATATGGTGGAGGGCGACTTCGTTTTCGTACCGCCTTTCATGCCGCATGTGGAGGTCAACATGAGCACGACCGAAGACCTGCTCTGGCTGACGACCCGCACGCCGGACAATATCGTGGTCAACCTGCCCGACGTCGACGACGCCTCGCTTGAAGGCTACCAGCGGGCCTGATCGCTCCGACACTTCCAAAATTGCAACAGATTCCGGCTTGCTGCTATCCGCGGCAGGCCGGGGCACGCCGGAACGTCGCCGGCCATGCAGGACGAGAATGACATGACCAAGACCATTTTGCCTTCCTATCCCGTCGTGAACTTCCTGGTACGCTGGGGCACAGTCCTGACCGGGTTGCTTGGCTTGGTCCCGCTCCTTGCGACAATCGCCATGGTCTGGCAGGGCGCATCGCTGTTCTGGCTGGGCGCGGGCCTCGTCGGCGGCGCCGTGCTGTGGCTGATTGCTCAGAGCTATGTCGAGGTGCTGCGCATCCTCTCCGATGCGCTGATGCCCCGATGATAGCCGATGTCCTGATTGTCGGGGCAGGGTTGGCCGGACTATCGGCGGCCAACCGTGCCGCCGAACTGGGCCTGAGTGTCTGCGTGCTGGAGGCAGGCGAGAGCGAACTTTATGCCTGCAATAGCCGGATCTCGGGCGGCCTGTTCCACATCACCATGGATGACATGGTCCGCCCCGCCGATGATGTCGTGGCCTCAATTGCCCGGGTGACGCGCGGTGAGGGCATTCCGGCGCTGGCATCCGCATTGGGCGGTCGCGCGCGATTTGCCATCGACTGGCTGCGCGAACAGGGCGTCACCTTCATGAAAGCAGGCCCCGATGGCCTGAGCAAGTTTTCGCTCGCGCCACCGCGCGTGCGCCGCACCGGCCTGCATTGGCGCGGCCGGGCCGGGGACGTCATGCTGCGAACGCTGGTCGATGCGTTCACGCGGCGCGGCGGCCGGATCGAGCTTGGTCACGAAGCGCTACGCCTGATCATGCGAGCGGGGCGTTGCGAAGGCGTGATCGTGCGCCATCGCGGCGTTGAAAAGGTCCTTCATGCGCGGGCCGTCTTGCTCTGCGATGGGGGCTTTCAGGCCGATCACGACCTGCTCGCCGAATTCGTTACGACCGCGCCGGAGCGTCTGCTGATGCGCAATGCGCGGACCGGGCGCGGTGCGGGCATTCGTATGGCCCGTGCCGTCGGCGCCCAATTGGTCGGCATGGCGGCATTCTATGGACATTTGCATCATCGCGACGCGATGGGCGATGAAGGCTTGTGGCCGTTTCCGGTGCTCGACTCCCTTGCCACCGCAGGCATCCTCGTCGACAGCACCGGCAACCGCTTTTGCGATGAGGGGCTCGGCGGCATCAGCGCCAGCAACGCCATCGCCCGGCTGCCGGACCCACTTTCGACATATCTGGTCTTTGATGCGGCGATCTGGAACGGGCCGGGGCAGAACTGGCTGCTGCCAGCCAATCCCTATCTGCTTGCCGCTGGCGGGACGATGGTGTCGGCCCCCAGCATTGACGAACTCGCATCCCAGCTTGGCCTGCCGCCCGAGCGGCTGACGGACACGGTCAGTCAATACAACCTATCATTGCGGACGGGCGCACAGCTTGCCGTGCCGCGCACAAATGAACTTTATGAGCCCTGGCCGATCAGCAAGGGGCCGTTCTACGCGGTGCCGATCTGTGCAGGCATTACATACACCATGGGCGGCATACTAACTGACGAGAAGGCACAGGTTCTCGACGAGGCCGGACACCCAATCGAAGGCCTGCTGGCCGCCGGCGCAACGACAGGAGGCCTCGAAGGCGGCAGCTTTGCCGGCTATTCGGGCGGCCTGTCCAAGGCTAGCGTATTTGGCATTATCGCTGCTGAAACTCTGGCCGCCTCACTGGTTGTCTGAGGCTGTTGCCGACAGGTTGCTGAAGCCTCTACGAGCGGCGCCTACGTAGGTCGCCCCACGCCAACCCAGCAAGCGCATGGCGTTCAGTGTGACGAGTACGGTGGCGCCGGTGTCAGCGAGAATGGCGGGCCACAGCCAAGTGACACCGATCACCGTCGTGACCAGGAACACGGCCTTGAGCCCCAGCGCAATCGTGATGTTCTGGCCGATATTGGCCATCGTGGTTTTGGACAGTCCGATCATGTCGGCGATATCTGTCACCCGTCCGTGCAGAACGGCTGCGTCCGCAGTCTCCAACGCGATGTCGGTGCCGCCGCCCATGGCGATGCCGATGTCGGCGGCGGCCAATGCAGGGGCGTCGTTGATGCCGTCGCCAATTTTTGCCACCACCTTGCCCGCCGCCTGGAGTTCGCGGACGATGCGCTGCTTGTCTTCGGGCAGCAGCCCAGCGCGCACGTCCATGCCGAGCGCGGCGCCAATAGCGGCGGCTGTTCGCTGATTGTCGCCGGTCAGCATGACCGTGCCGATGCCGGCCTTCCTCAAAGCGTCGACACCCGCCCAGGCGTCAGGCCGGGGCTCGTCGCGGATCGCGAAAACGCCGGCCACTTCATCATCGATGAGAAGCACCGAGACGGTCTTGCCCGCGTCGTTGAAGGCGTCAATTCGGGTCCGCAGGTCGCCGGAGATAGCGGCCTTCTCCATGGCGGCGGTCAACGAGGCAAGGAACACCCTTTCTCCGCCCACACTGCCCAGAACGCCTTTACCGGGCACCGCCTTCATGTCGAAAGCCGGTGGGATCGGCGCCTTGTCGGTCTTTGCCTTGGCCAATATTGCGAGTGCCAAGGGGTGGCTCGACCCGGTCTCCAGCGCCGCCGCCATCGACAACACCTTGGCCTCGGGTCGACCGACGCCGATGATGTCGGTGACTTTGGGCTTGCCCTCGGTCAGCGTGCCAGTCTTGTCCATCGCCACCATGGTGACGGTGCGCAGCTGCTCGAGCACCGCGCCACCCTTGAGCAGCAGACCACGGCGCGCACCGGCCGACAGAGCGGCAGCTATTGCGGCCGGCGTCGATATCACCAATGCACAGGGGCAACCGATGAGCAGGATGGCCAGCCCCTTGTAGATCCACTCGCCCCAGGCTTGACCGAACAGCAAGGGTGGGACGACCGCTATCAGGGCGCCCACCACCAGGACCGCTGGCGTATAGACCTTGGAAAACCGGTCGATGAAGCGTTCGGTTGGCGCCTTGCTCTCCTGGGCTTCCTCCACCAGAGCGATGACGCGCGCGATGGTGTTGTCCGAAGCCTTGGCCGTCACCCTGATCCTGATCACCGCATCGGTATTGATGGTGCCGGCGAACACCTGATCGCCCGACCCCTTGGATTTCGGCACGCTCTCGCCGGTCACCGGCGCCTCGTCAATAGCACTGCTACCATCAACGATCTCGCCATCGGCCGGAATGCGGTCGCCGGGCCGGATCATGACGACCGCCTTCAGCGCCAGACTTGCGGCGGGCACTTCCCTGACACTGCCGCCTTCGACCAACAATGCCGTCTTGGGCACCAGATCTGCGAGCCCTTTGATGCTGGCGCGGGCGCGACTGGCCGCCACGCCCTCGAGCAATTCGCCGACGAGAAACAGCAACACGACCGTTGCCGCCTCCTCGGTGGCCCCGATGAAGACGGCCCCAATGGCTGCAATCGACATCAGCGTCTCGATCGAGAATGGCGAGCCGGCCATGGCCCCAGCCACGGCGCGTCTGCCGATCGGCACCAGTCCTACCAGCAGCGCCGCGACGAACGACCAGTGGCCGATCTCCGGCTGCACCCGGCCAATCAGATAAGCGGCCAGCAAAGCCGCGCCGCATGCCAGGGTAAGAATGGCTTTCCGGGTTCTCCACCAGGGGAGGCCCTCGTCATGGTTACGATCACCGTGCATGTGGACATGACCGGCGATTTGCGCCGACGATGGTTCGACCTCCAACGGCCGGATAGGCCTGGTGGGATAGCCGAGATTGCCGACCTTGGTGACGATCTCCTGCAGGTCGGCGCCGGGTGCGTGCTTGACCGTCAGCGTGCCGTTCATGACCGAGACGGAGACGTCCTCGACGCCGGCCACGCGCCGCGCAGCGGTATCGACCTTGGCTGCACAGGCACCGCAATCCATGCCCTCGACACGAAAGCGTGTCGTATCGATTTCTGCATCCATTCGGCCCGCTCCTTGCAATCCAGAACTCAGGCGTACATCCTCCAGTGGCTATAGGAGCAAGCGCAAAATGAGCAATGGCATCGCTATCGGCAGGGTTTCGGAGGCGAGCGGGGTCAAGGTGCCGACCATCCGCTACTACGAGCAGATCGGACTGCTGCTGCCGCCACCGCGCACCGAGGGCGGTCGCCGCGCCTATGAGAAGGCCGATATCGAGCGGCTGAGCTTCATCCGGCATTCGCGGGAGTTGGGCTTCGAGATCGACCAGATCCGGACCCTGCTGCAGTTACAGGATCGACCGGAGCAGTCTTGCGCCGATGCCGACGTCATCGCCAAGGCGCGCCTCGCTGAAGTGAAGGACAAGATCGCCGGCCTGACAGCGCTAAAAGCCGAGCTCGAACGCATGGTAGAGGGGTGCAGCCATGGGCGGGTCGAGACCTGCAAGGTCATCGATATCCTGGCCGACCACAGCAAGTGCAAGCACCACCAGCATGATGCGGCACATTAGGCAAAACGTTTGAATGGGCGGACACTGGTCATCATGGCCGCCTGGCGTGAGAACAGCAGAAGACGATGCAATAGGCGTTATTGACCTGGGTGATGCCGGCGGGAACGGCCATAGTGGCCTCCCCGCCGCTCCATCCCAGATTAGCCGTGGTCGACCGGCATGGTCTGTGCGGTCTGGATCAGAGCATCCAGCAGCGCTGCGGCGACCGGGTCCACTCCGGGTGCTTCGCGGGTCAGCCGGAAGCTGGTGGCGACGACGCCACCCCGGCCGACGCGCTTTTCGGCAATGATGGCGGCGGGCTTGTGCACCCAGCCGACGACAATGCCGGCATGCACGTTATTGCCGAATTCCCAGGGCCGGAATCCGGTGAGCAGATGATGCGGCACCACGTCGGAAAAGCTGAGGTCGAAGATCGGCCCGCCCGGAATGCTGGCAAACGCGCCCTCGCGGCGAAGCCAGCTGAAGCCGGCGATCCAGTCGCCCCGCCAGATGGTGCCATCGCGTTCGACCAGGCCAATGCCCGGCAAATGTTGATCGAGGCTGGGGCGGAAGGACTTGCCATCGACGACGATGCTGCGATGCGGCAGCTCGCCGTCCGGCATGTCGGTGCGCAGATTGTTGTGGGTCGGCACCGTGCCATCGGCCAGGATCACATAGCGCGCGCCCGCCTTGATCGCCTCGATATCGGCACCGGCCACCGCGTGGCACAGGACCACATCGGCCTCTGCCGCCGGCACGATGCGATAGCCCAGCCCACGGGCGAAGTCCGCCAGCTGGGGATCGGCAGCGGCGATTGCCGCCAGCTCCGACAACTGCCGCTCTGCGTAAAGCGCGATCTCGCAGCTGTTGCGCGCCAGGATGGCGTCGGCGGCTTCCAGCGTGAATTCGAGCTTGGCCATGCGGTTATCGCTGCTGGTTGGCAGGGTAATGGATAGATCATGGCTGACGGTCGATACTGTCCCCAGTCCAGCCACGGTGAGCGCCCCCTCGGCGTCGCCGCTCCAGCGCAAGGTTGCGCCGGCCGGGATGGTCTGGCCACCACTCGCCAGTGTCACCGCGATAGCCAGGGTCTCGCCGCTCCGCGCCGCATAGCGGGAGGGGCGCGGCACGATGACGATATCCGTATTGATGGTGGCAAATACATCATGGAACACGCGGGGATTGCGCTCCATGTCGAGTAGGCCATTGGCCTCCCAATGCACGTCGGTTAATTCGGTGATGACGTAGCCCATGATCGACTGGTGCAGCCGCATGGTCTCGATTTCATAGCGCAGATTGGCGAATTGATACCACTGAGCCGCTTCGATGAAGCCATCGAAGGAGCCGAAGCTGCGCTGCAGGTCGAGCGCAGCGAAGCGCTGCTCGATGCCGTGGGGCAGGGCGACGCCATCGCCCCAGACGGCGCCGGTCTCGAACCAGTCCGGTTCGCTGCCATCTTCGCGCCGTAGCAGCTTGGGGTCGGGCAGGCCCCAGACGCCGAATTCGGAGACGATCAGAGGTTCATCGCCCCGCCGCTCCGCATCGCCCAACGGCGAGAAGGTCCAGTCGGCGCCAGCGGCGAACTGAGAGGTGATGTCGTCCCATTCCTGGCGGCGCTCGGGCACCGAGCGGTAATAGTGAAAGTCGTTGAGGTCGGTCTTGACGTGGAAATTGGGGAAGCAGGCCGAGTTGTCGACCACCAGCCGGGTCGGGTCTTCTGCCTTCAGCCAGTCATACATGTCCTTGAGCCACTGGCGGTGCTCGGCATTTTCTACCAGCCGCGTGCCCCAATCCTCATTGATGATGGTCCTGGCGATGATCGAGGGATGGTTGCGGTCGCGCGCCAGAATGCCGCTCATCGTGTCGCGCATACGCTGCGCCGAGGCGGTGGTGAAATTGGCGACGTTGGGGATTTCGGTCCACACCAGCAGCCCGAAGCGGTCGGCTACCTCGTAATAGCGTGGATCCGGCACCTTGATGTGGCAGCGCAGCAGGTTGAGGCCGAGATGCTTGGCCTTGCGCGCCTGATCCTCGAGAAATTCCAGCGAGGGCGGGGTGTAGATGCCTTCGGGATAATAGTCCTGGTCCAGCGCGCCGCGCATATAGAGCGGCGCGCCATTGAGCAGGATCTTGCCGTCGCGGGTCTCGATGCTGCGGAAGCCAAAATTGTGCGAGACGCTGTCGGCATCGGCGAGGGTCACGGTCAGCGTATAAAGCGCGGGCGTGTCCGGCGACCACAGTCTGGCCTCGGCGACGCTCAGCGATACGGTGAGGGCTTGGGCGGCGGTCAAGCTGGTTTCGGCCACGATGTGGCCGGCGCTGTCGCTGATGCTCATATTGACCGGCAGGCCGATGGCGGCGTCGGTGAAACCGAGCGTGGCATGCATGACGCCATCCATGCCGGCGGTGATCTCCACCTCGGTCACGCGGCGCGCATCGCGGGCTTCCAGCGAGACCGACTGCCACAGCCCGCCAATGCGGCCATACCAGCTCATCTTGCCATGCGGAATTTCGCCGAAGGGGAAATCGGGGTAGGCGCGATGGTCGGCAGAGGGCATGACCACCCGGACCTCAACCTCGTTTTGCGGCCGGAGCAGGTCGGGGGGCAGCTCCAGCTCGAACGGCAGATAAGCGCCTTCGTGGCTGCCAATTGACTGGCCATTGAGCAGAACTTCGCAGAAATAGCTGACCGCGCCGAACTTCAGCGCCAACTGCTGGGACTCCCAGCCGTCGGGCAGTATGAAGCTGCGCTTGTAGACGGCGCTGCCGCTGGTATCGACCAGATCGGAGAATTCGGCCTGCCACGGGCCGGGCACCTGCGCCGGGCGCCAGGGGCCAGTTTCATGGCGAAACTGCCAGGCGCCGTCCAACGACAGGCTGCGGCGCGATGACATTTGGGGGGCAATGACTCGGGCGGGGCCGGCGTTGTTCATCATATCCTCAGAAGTATTAGTAATATTATTATCACCTTATGATCGTGCCGCTAATCTGGCAAGTGGATTTGCGGGCTTGATCCCGTCCCGCCAAGGGGCGTATGCGGCTGGGGCATTGGCTTGTGCCAACAGGGAGCGGGGACGGTAGCAGTGGAAAAACGTGCGACCATGCTGGAAGTCGGCGAGCTGGCCGGGGTGTCCCAGGCCACCGTGTCGCTGGTGCTCAATGGCGTCCCCAATACAAGGATTTCCGAGGCAACCCGCCGCCGCGTCATCGATGCGGCCGATACGCTGGGCTATCGCCGGGGCCGGGCGCATCCGGTGCCCGAAGGCCGCAAGCGGGTCATCGGCCTGTTCATCGACGAAGTTTCGACCACCCCGTTTGCCGCGCCCTTCATCGAAGGCGCGCGCGACGAGGCGGCGCTGCAGGATGTCACTATCGCCACCTTCTGCACTGGCTCCAATCCGGCGCTGGAGCAGGCGGCGCTGGACCTGCTGATCGGCCAGAAGGCCATCGGCGTGCTTTATGGCTCCCTGATCACCCGGCAGCTCAGCGTCCCCGACATGTTCAGCGCCTTGCCGCTGGTGCTGCTCAACTGCTTTGAACGCGAGCTGCGGTTCCCCTCGGTGGTGCCGGGCGATTTCGTCGGCGGCTACACCGCCACCACCAATTTGCTCAAGGCCGGTCACCGCCGCATCGCCCATCTGGCCGGCGAGGAATTCCTCGAAGCCTCGGTCGATCGCGAAAAGGGCTTTCGCCAGGCCATGGCCGATTTCAACGTGCCGGTGGAAGAGGCGCTAGTGTCGTTGGGCGGCTGGACGCTGCGCGGCGGGCGCGAGCGGGCGCGGGCGCTGCTGGCGCAACCCAGTCCGCCCACGGCCATCTTCTGCTTCAACGATCGCATGGCCATGGGCTGCTATGACGCCGCCCGCGCTTTGGGTCTGCGCGTGCCGGAAGATCTCTCGGTGGTCGGCTTCGACAATGATGATCTCGCCGATTTTCTCGATCCGCCGCTCTCGACCCTGGTGCTGCCGCATGACGAAATGGCGCGGTGGGCGGTCGGGCAATTGCTCGACGGCTATGATAGCGCCGATCAGGATGAGCGGCTGCAGAAGATCAAGATCGAATGCGAGTTCGTTGCCCGCCAATCGATTGCACCGCCGCGCGCCGGCTAACGGGGTGGTGCAATCGACTCGCGTTCGACCAGCGGGCATTCCAGTCGGGTGATCGGGTAGCGCGGGGCCGGCGGTACGCCGGCGGTGAACTGTTGGATGACCCACTGGCCCATGGCCCGATGCGGCAGGATAGCGCTGCTCAGGCGGGGATGCAGGTGCCGGCAGATTTCCTCGTCGTCATAGCCCAGCACCGACATATCGCGTGGAATGCTCAGCCCGGCCTCGGTCAGCGCCTGATAGCAGCCAATGGCGGTGCGATCATTCTGGCAGAAAATCGCCGTGGGCGGATTGGGCAGCGCCAGTAAGGCGCGGGTGCCCACATAGCCGGCGCTGGCGGACCAATCGCCCTCGATCACATAGTCGGGGTCAAACGGAATGTCGGCGGAGGCCAAGGCACGACGATAGCCCTTGAGCCGGTCCTGCGCCGCCTCCATCCAGACTTCCCCGGTGATGGTGGCGATGCGCCGGTGACCCTGTTCGATCAGATGGCGCGTGCAGCGCTGGCCGCCGGCCAACTCGCTGGGCACTACGGCAGGGCGGGATTGGCTCTGGGTGTAGCAATTGAGCAGCAGCACCGGAATGTCGAGCTGAGCGATCTCGGCCGGAAGTTCGATTTCGCGAGTGAAGATGCTCATATAGATCAGGCCGGCGACGCCACTCTCGACCAGCGCCTGCACAGCTTCCACTTGCGTTCTCGGGTCATTGGCGGTTTGCGACACCAGCAGGATCGCGCCAGCGGCGCGGGCTGCGGCGCTGGCACTGTCGATCGCCACGGCCGCCTCCGGGCTGGTTGCCAACTGGTCGACCAGAAAGCCGATGCGCCGCACGGCGGACTCGCGCTTCACGGTGGCGGCAAGCGGGGCGCTATAGCCAAGGCGGCGCGCTGCTTCCATGACGCGTTGCCTTGTTTCTACGGCCAGCTTGATGCCAGGTGATTGGTTGAGCACGAAGGACACCGTTGCCTGCGAGCAGCCCGCTTCGCGCGCCACATCGGTCATGGTCACGCGCCGCGTCCGTTCTGGTGCCGCCGATGCACTGGGTTCGTTCTGCCGCGACATGGGTCCGCTACTTAGGTAATGGCGCTAAAGTCCATTACCTAAGTCATCTCGGCGTGCGGTGTCGACGGGCGGCGCTCAGGCGCCCACCAGCGGCTTGCCTTCGGCAGTCTGCTCGATCTGGTCGAGCGCCGGCAATACGCTATCGAGATGCTCGATCATTGCCTGTCCGGCCGCCTCGGCGTCGCCGCGCTCGATGGCGGCGAGTATCTTGGTGTGCTCGTCGATCACCCCGACCATGCGGTGGGGCAATACCAGCGTCAGCCGGCGGAAGCGGTCGACCTGGGTCTTGACCTGCAGCACCAGTTTCCAGATGCCGGGATAGCCGGCAATCTCCGCCAGTTTGGCATGAAACAGCTCGTCGCCCCGGTGAAAAGCACTGGGATTGTCGGCCTCGGCGGCCTCGCGCTGTTGCTCGATCACTGATGCCAATGTCAGCACCTGGCTGCGGGTGGCCATGGTCGCGGCCATGCTGGCGGTGGTCTTTTCCAAGGCCTTGCGGATCACCATCGCCTCAGGCAGTTCCTCATAGGGAATGCGCGCCACAAAGGTGCCGGACTGGGGGAAAATCTCCACCAGCCCCTCATCAGCCAGACGCTGCATCGCCTCGCGGGCCGGGGTCCGGCTTATCCCGAAACGGCGCGCCAGATCGTTCTCGCTGATCTTGTCGCCGGGCTGCATCTGCATGGCGACAATGTCCTCGCGCACCTCTTGGTATACTAGACGCCAAGTTGCGGCGGCCCGGTTCGCATCGCGTGGCGGCGGCGAGGATTTGCGCGCCCTCGGCGCTGATTTACCCCTGATTTCAGACATTTCCAGTGCGTTCTCACCGATCTGCGCGCGGCTTTTCCCGCGCTGTCCGGAGCATAAGCAGCGCCGTGTCTGGCATGCAAGGTAAAATTTATTAGCTGTATCATTGACTGGTATATTAATGTGCATTAGCTCTATTTAGCAACGAACCCGAAAACGGGTCCGGTTCCAAGGGAGGGAATAATGCTCGCTACCAAATCCAAGCGATCCAGGTCAAAGCTGGGTTATTTGCGCGCTGCCTTGTTCGGCGCAGCGGCTTCGTGCTTTAGCGTGACGGGGGCTTTTGCCGGCTCCATCGAATTCTGGACCTTGTTCAGCGGACCGGATGGCGAGGCCATCGATGAGCTGGTCAAGACCTTCAACGCTTCCGCCGGCCAGGAAGCCGGTGTCGAGGTGAAGCTGCTGATCATTCCGTGGGACGATTTCAACACCAAGCTGTCGGTCGCCATGGCGTCGCGCCGGGCGCCCGCTCTGACCGTGGTCAATTCCGATCAGGTGCCGGTCTATGCCAATCAGGGCGCGCTTGATCCGTTCACCGCAGAAGAGCTGGCCGCCGCAGGCATTCATCAGGAAGACTATGTTCCCAAGGCCTGGGAAGCCGGCAATTTCAATGGCGCGCAATATGGCGTGCCGATCTCAATCTTCCCGCGCTCGATCTATTACAACAAGGATCTGTTCACCGAAGCCGGGCTCGATCCCGAAGCGCCACCGGCGACCGGCGCCGAACTGATGGAAGACGCCAAGGCGATTGCCGCGCTGGGCACCGACAAGATCGGCCTGTTCTTCAATCTCACCGGCTCTGGCACCTTCCGCAATTTCTACAGCATCTACTGGCAGTACGAAGACAGCCTCTACAATGCCGATATGACCGGGCTTTCCGACACTTTCGCGGCGACCGCCACCAAGGTATTGACCGAGCTGAAGAGCTATATCGATGCTGGCGTCACCCCCGCCAAGGATATCGGGCCCGATGCCACCAAGCTGTTCGCGCAGAACAAAATCGGCATTACCGTAGCCCAGATCACCGATCTGCCGGTGTTCCAGGCCGCGGCCCGCGATCTCGGGCTCAATTACGGCATTGCCGGCTTCCCCACCTTCGGCGACGAGCCTGCGGTGTTTGCCATGGCGCATGAGTTCCTGATCCCTCGGGGCACCTCGCCAGATGCCCGTTCCGATGCCCTGACCTTCATCAAGTGGATCGGTGAAAACGGCGTCGAATGGGCCAAGACCGGCAAGGTCTCGCCGCAATATTCGGTGATCGAGAGCGACGCCTACAAGGCGCTGCCCGAGCAGATGACCGTCACGGCTTCGATCGAGACGGCGCATTTCCCCGCGCCGCTGGTCAATCAGCCGGCGGTCGACCGGGTGGTGCAGCAGACGCTCGAAGAGTTTTATGCCGGCCGCACCACCATCGAGCAGGCGGTCGCCAAGCTCCAAGCGGCCATCCCGCCCGTGCTCTCCAAGTAACCCTCCCAGGGTCGGCTGCCTTCGGGCAGCCGGCTCCCTGTTTGCCGCGAGCCGGGCGCTGCTGCGCCGGGTTCCCATTTGCCTGTGCCCCAGGGTGGAGCTATCAGCATGTCGCAAGCACGCTCTCGTCTGTTCCCGTTCCTGCTGGTTGGCCCGTATCTCGTGGTCTTCGCCATCTTCCTTGGCTACCCGATTGTCCGTGCTGTCTATATCAGCCTGTTCGACTGGGGCATTTTCGGATCCAATGGCTTTGTTGGGCTCGGCAATTATACCTCGCTGTTTGCCGATCAGCGCTTTTGGGACTCCCTGATCACCACCACCAAATTCGCGCTGATCTTCGTGCCGATGATCATGATCATCTCGGTCGTATTGGCGGTGCTGCTGCATCGCAAGCTCCCCGGCATCGCCATTTTCCGCACCGCGTTCTTCTTCCCGCTGGTGGTCAATGTGGCGGTGGCCTCCATCGCCTTCAAATGGTTGTTCGAGCCGCAGGCCGGCACCATCAACCAGATTTTGCGCCTGCTCAATCTGCCCGATCAGGCCTGGCTGTCCGAGCCGGGCTGGGCGCTGGTGGCCATTGCCCTGATCACGCTGTGGATCAATGTCGGCTTCATGGTCATCATCCTGTTGGCCGGGCTGGAGAACATTCCCGACGACCTCTATGAGGCCGCCAATCTCGATGGCTCCAATGCCGTGCAGGACTTCTTTTTCATCACCCTGCCGCTGCTCAAGCCGATCATGCTGATCGTCATGATCCTGTCTCTGGTGCAGGCGTTTCAGGTGTTCGGCGAGGTTCTGATCATGACCGGTGGCGGCCCGTTCGGCAGCACCGAAGTGCTCACCATGCTGCTCTACGAAGAAGGTTTCCGCAGCTTCGCCATCGGCCGCGCCGCCGCCATCGGCGTCATCATCACCCTCATCATCGCGACACTGTCTCTCGTGCAGTTCCGCGTCTTCCGCCAGCGCTAGGGGTCGGCCATGAAACGCAATACGACGCTGCGTTGGATCATTCTGTTCGTGCTGGCACTGCTCTGGGTGCTGCCCGTCGCCTCGCTGATCCTGTTCTCCTTCGCGCCGTCCTCGGAAATCCTCAAGGATCAGCTCATTCCGAGCAACTGGACATTGGACAATTACTGGCGCGTACTCACCGATGCCGGGCGCGGGGTCAGCATCCCGCAGGCCATGCTCAACAGCACGGTCATCATGGTGGCCCAGGTCGTCGGCATCCTGCTGCTCGATATTCCGGCGGCCTATGCCTTTGGCCGGCTTCGCTGGATCGGCCGGGATTTCGTCTTCTTCCTGGTGCTCATCACCATGATGATGCCCGGCGTTCTCGAAGTGCTGTCGCTCTATGACATGATGGCCAATCTGGGACTGGTGGATACGGTCTATGCCGTCATCCTGCCCGGACTGCCGCGCGTCGTCGGGATCTTCATCCTGCGTCAGTTTTTCCAGCAATTGCCCAGGGAGATGGATGAGGCGGCGCGCATGGATGGCGCGACCGATTTTCAGGTGTTCCGTCTCATCATGGTGCCGCTCGCCGCACCGGCCATCATCACCGTGTCGGTGCTGAGCGCGCTATATAGCTGGAACAACTTCCTCTGGCCGTTGATCATCACCAATTCCCCGGCCTCGATGACGGTGCCGGTGGCGGTATCCTACCTGTCGGCCTCCGACGCGGCGATCATCAACTACACGGTTATTCTGGCGGCCGCCTTCTTCACCTCACTGCCCATGATCATCCTGTTTCTGTTCGGACAGCGCTGGATCGTCAATGGCATGCGCCCCACTGCGGGCATCAAGTAAACCGCGTTATTCAGGAGCTTATTCATGGCCACCATTAAGGTCGACGTCAGTCCCCGTCACGAGATTTCACCCCGGCTTTACATGCAGTTCATGGAGCCGCTCGGCACCACGGATTCCTCGGTCGAGGCCTGCTGGGACATTCTGGAAGACAAATGGCGCGACGATTTTGTCGCCGTGGTGCGCGATCTCGCGCCGTCGTCCATCCGCTGGGGCGGCATTCTCACCAGTTTCTGGAAGTGGCGCGAAAGCGTCGGCGAGCCCGGCCAGCGCCCGCCCATGTTCAACTACCTCTGGGGTGGCGTCGAAACCAACCGCGTCGGCGTGCATGAATTCCTCGACTTCTGCGAGGCGGTTGGCGCCGAGCCGATCATGGCGATCAACTTCGCCGCCGATGGCCGGCCCGAATATATCAACACCGCGCGCGGCGAACAGCGCTCGGGCGATGCGCAGGAAGCGGCGGATCTGGTCAGCTATTGCAACGACCCCGACCATGCCGAGCGCAAGGCCAATGGCCGCGACAAGCCGTGGAATGTCCGGACCTGGCAGATCGGCAACGAAACCTCCTATCCAAAGGCAGGCGAACGTTTCACCTCGCAGGAAAACGCCCGCCACTACCGCGAATTTGCCGATGCGATGCGGGCGCGCGATCCCAAGATCGTGCTGATCGGTTGGGGTGACATGGAGCGCGACACCAATGACTGGTGGGCCACCGACCTGATCGAGGCGGCAGGCGACCAGATCGACATGGTGGCGCTGCACATGATGAACCAGCAGCCCGTGGTCAAGGATACCGTGCTGCAGGGCCGGCGCTACCAGCAGGACGTCAAGCAGACCTGGAAGGAACTGGACGCCATCTATCGCGTGGTGGAAACCAAGCTGCTCGATGCGCGGGCGGTGGTCTCCAAGGCCAATCCAAAGCTCAAGCTCGCCATTACCGAAGGCCATCTGTCGCTGCAGCCGCATAACAAGATCGAGCTGCTGCGCGAATGGCTCTCAGGCGTCTATCATGCCCGCTGCCTGACGCTGTTCGAGCAGCATTCCGACATTATCGACATCTGCACGCTCGCCGATTTCGCCGGCACCAGTTGGACCGTCAACGCCGTTCTGCTGGGCTCGCCGCGCGAGCAGCCCTATCTGCTGCCGGTAGGCCATGTCATGCGCCTGTTCAAGACCCAGTCCGGCACCCATGGCCTCAAGGCCGATAGCGCCAATGACGCGGTCGTCGTCTCGGCCTCGCGGGCCGGCAACACGGTCTATGTCCATGTCACCAACACCGATATCGAAAATGCCGCCTCGGTGGATATCGATCTGGGTGGGGCTATTGCGCAGGGCGTCATCTGCCACCGCATCGCGCCGGATAAGCTCGACGCCGCCATCGACTCCACCAATCTGGATGTCTTTGCCGTGCAGCAGAGCCCAGTGCCGAGCCTGAAGGGAATCGCCCTGCCCAAGGCATCGGTCAGCGTTTACGTCATCGAACTGGCTGCCTAGGCGGCCCCGGGGTCGAGGAGAACACCATGGCTGGACTGCAACTCAACAATGTCCGCAAGAACTACGGCAACGTCGAAATTATCAAGGGCATCGACCTGGCCGTTGAACATGGCGAATTCGTCGTGTTCGTGGGTCCATCAGGTTGCGGCAAGTCGACCCTGTTGCGCATGATTGCTGGGCTGGAGGAGATCACCAGTGGCGATGTCTTCATCGGCGAGCGTCGCTGCAACGATGTGGCGCCGCGTGATCGCGGCGTCGCCATGGTGTTCCAGTCCTATGCCCTCTATCCGCATATGACGGTCGAGGAAAATGTCGGCTTCGGACTGCGCCTGGCCGGCATTCCCAAGCCGGAGCGGGCGCGGCGGGTGCGCGAGGTGGCGCGCATCCTGCAAATGGAGGAACTGCTGCAGCGCAAGCCCAGCCAGCTCTCCGGCGGGCAGCGCCAGCGCGTCGCCATCGGCCGCGCCATCATCCGCCAGCCCGAGGTGTTCCTGTTCGACGAACCCCTCTCCAACCTCGATGCCGCCTTGCGCGTCGATATGCGCATGGAGCTGTCCAAGCTGCATGTCGAGCTGGGCGCCACCATGATCTATGTGACCCATGATCAGGTGGAAGCCATGACCATGGCCGACAAGATCGTGGTGCTCAATTTCGGCGAGGTGCAGCAGGTCGGCACGCCGATGGAGCTGTATAATCACCCGGCCAATCTGTTCGTCGCCGGCTTCATCGGCGCTCCCAAGATGAATTTGATGAAGGTGACGGTCGACGCCGTGACTGCCAGCTCGGTCACCGTCTCCTCGCCGGCGCTGCGCCAGACCGTGTTGCCGATTGCCACCAGCGGGCTGGCCGCCGGCGCCGTCCTGACCTTTGGCATTCGCCCCCATCTGCTGGTGCCGCAGGCCGATGGCCCGATCAGCGGACAGGTGCGCCTCATCGAACGGCTCGGCGACACCACCATCGTCGAGGTGCAGAGCGACGGCGGCACGGTGTTTGCCGCCATTGATGGCGATACCGAAGTGAGGCTGGAACAGACGTTGATCCTGGGTTTCGATGCCGCAAGGGCGCATCTCTTCGGTCAGGACGGCACCCGATTGTGAATGTTCCCGGCGCGGCGCTGATCGACTTCGCCGCCCGCGCCCTGACCCAGGCGGGGATGGACGGCAATGAGGCCGGCGTGGTCGCCGAATTGCTGGTCGAAGCCGACCTGCTGGGCCACGATACTCATGGCGTCAACCTGCTCGCCAGCTATGTGGCCGAGCTGGAGAGTGGCGGCATGCTCGGCGTAGGCGAACCGATCATTCTGCGCGACCACGCCGCCATTGCCCATTGGGACGGATGCTGGCTCAGCGGTGTCAGCCTCATCGCGTCGGCCATCGATGTCGCCGCCGCCAAGGCCCGCCAATTCGGCCTCGGCGCCGTCAGCATCCGCCGCGCGCATCACACTGCCTGCCTGCAAGCCTATCTCGAACGCGCCACGCGGCAGGGCCTGATGCTCATCATCGCCAGCTCTGACCCCCAATCGGTCACCGTCGCCCCCTTTGGCGGGCTCGATGCGGTCCTGGGCCCAGATCCGGTCGCGGTGGGCATTCCCACCAGCGGCGCACCGATCCTGATCGACATGTCATCCTCAATCACCACCAATGGCATGGTCACCCGCACCGCCGCCGAGGGTGGACAACTACGCGGCCCCTGGCTGCAGGATCATGCCGGCACGCCGACCGCCGATCCGCAGGTGCTTGCTGCCCTGCCACCCGGCAGCATGCTGCTCACCGGCGGGCAGGATCATGGCCATAAGGGTTATGGCATGGCGCTCACCGTCGAAGCACTGTCGCAGGGGCTTTCGGGCTATGGTCGCGCCAATGCCGAACCGCGCTGGAGCGCCTCGGTCTTCGTGCAGGTGATCGACCCCGCCGCCTTTAGCGGCCTCGATGACTTCACCGACCAGACCGACGCCCTGGTCCGGCTCTGCCACGGCGCACGACCCCATCCTGATGTCGCCGCCGTCCGCCTCCCCGGCGAACAGGCGCTGGCTCGTAAGCGCCACGCGCTGCAACACGGTATCGCCCTACGTCCGGGCGCCTTGGCGAGGTTGAACGAGCTGTCCCGCCATCTGCGAATCCCGCTGCCCGAGCCCTTCGCAAAATAGCGACAGAACGGCTGCTTCTGTGCTCATAGTTCCGATGGACTGCTGTCCAAAGGGAACGAAACCCGCTCGGGAATGGGGTTACTCCATGCGCACGGATTTCCGTTCAGTGATTTTTGGCGTGACTAGAATTTCCGTCTCCGCGACACCCAAACCGTCGATGATCCGGAGCAAAGAGTCGATCGCGAGGCGGCCGATTTCGATGCCGCCCTGGGAGATCGATGTCAGTGGCGGTTGGGTGAAGGCGCCGAAAGCGATGTCGTCATAGCCGATCAGGGACACATCATCAGGAACCGCAACCCCTGCCTCGTGTAACCGGGACAATGCGCCGATCGCCATCATGTCGTTCATGGCGAACACCCCGTCTGGGTGCCCCTGCGGGTTGTTCAGCAACTCGGCCATGGCTCGATAGCCGCCCTCAAGCGACCAATCGCCGTAAATCACCCGGTCGTCGGGTATCGTCAGGCCGGCGCGGTGGGCACCCGCGGTAAACCCCGCCAGCCGAGCCGCCATCAGGCGGTGATTCAGCTGACCGCTGATGCAAGCCAGTTGGCGGGCCCCGGCCTCAATCAACCGCGTCGCCGCCAGCATGCCGCCGGCAAAGGAATCGTCGGAGATGGACAGGTCAACGCCCTTGGCCGAGGTGAATAGGGACACCGTGGGAACGTCGGCGAATTGTTTCTTGAGGTCGAAGTGCCAGGCGTTTTGATCGGTGGTCATGACCACCAGCGCATCGACCTGTTTTTGACGCAACGTGTCGAGATAGGCGGTCTGGCGCAGCTCTTCATCCTCGGTATTGCACAGGATGAGACTGTAACCGCGATTGAAGCTCTGCTCTTCCACGCCATGCAGGACGTCGGCAAAGAATGGATTGCGCGTGTTGGTGATCAACATGCCAATCGTCATGGATTTTTTTGACTTCAGCGAGCGGGCGACTGAATTGGGCTGATAGCCGAGTTCGGCAATCGCCAGTTCCACCCGGCTCGCCGTCTCTGGCAAGACCAGGCGGGTCTTGTTGATGACATGAGAAACCGTCGACAGAGAAACCTGTGCCCTGGCGGCTACGTCCTTGATTGTTGCCACCTGTGCGTCCTCCAATTCACCCGTTCATCCCTGTCATGCCAAACGTGTTCCGTCTTCTGCAAAAACGAAACAGCATTTCCGATCCATAAGCAGGCCAGTTGTTTGCCCCGGCCGGAATGGCGTATTGTTCGGCACTTCAACGGTGATGTTATGATTTTCTCCAGCCTGTAAATATGCATAGGCTATATTTCCCAGACGCTCCACGGCGACAACGGTGCCGTCGAGATCGCCTTGCCCCGCTGCGGTCAGCGTCACATGGTTGGGGCGGATGCCCAGGGTTACCGGCGCGCCAACTGCAAGCGGAGCGGCCATCGGGATATCGGCAATGGCGCGGGTGAAGGTCACTGCCTGCAAGGTGACCGCTGCGCCGGTCTGGCCGCTGACCTGCGCGGCAAAGAAGTTCATCTTGGGTGAGCCGATAAACCCGGCGACAAAGCTGTTCGCGGGATTTTCGTAGAGTTCGAGCGGCGCGCCGACCTGCTCGATCCTGCCGTCGCGCAGCACCACGATACGGTCAGCCAGCGTCATCGCCTCGACCTGATCATGAGTGACATAGATCATGGCCGTGGCCAGATCCATGTGCAGCTTGGCCAGTTCAAGCCGCATATGCACGCGCAGCTCGGCATCAAGGTTGGACAGCGGTTCATCGAACAGGAACAGGCGCGGCTGCTTGACGATGGCGCGGCCAATGGCGACGCGCTGCCGTTGCCCGCCCGACAGCGCCTTGGGTTTGCGGTCGAGATAGGGATCGAGCTGGAGCAGGCGCGCGGCCTGTTCGGCGCGCCGATAGCGCTCGGCCTTGGGCATGCCGGAAATCTTCAGGCCAAAGGCAATATTGTCGCGCACGCTGAGATGGGGGTAGAGCGCGTAGCTCTGGAACACCATGGCCACGCCACGCTGCACCGGCGGCAGGCGGGTGACATCGCGGCCATCCATGGCAATGCCGCCGGACGACACCTCGTCGAGACCGGCAATGAGGCGCAGCAGCGTGGATTTGCCGGAGCCGGACGGGCCGACAAAGACGATGAACTCGCCTTCGGCGACACTCAGTTCGATGTCGCGTAGCACGTCTACATTGCCAAAAGCCTTGCTCAGGCCAGTGATGACCAGTTGGGCCGGCGGAACGGCGGGCGCGGTAGTGGGGAGGTTTGCCATGGGTTACCCTTTGACTCCGCCTGCAGTCATGCCTTCGATGAAAAACCGCTGCAGCAGGATGAAGAACAGAATGACGGGGGCGATCAGGATGAAGGCGCCGGCCATCATCGCTCCCTGGTCGCTAGCTTGAGTATTGTTCATGGAGAGATAGCCCAGCGTCATGGTGAAGTTGGACTGGCCCTGCTGGAAGGTCGAGGTGATCAAAAACTCGTTCCAGGCATTCAGCCAGACGATGATCGCCACGGTGATCAGCCCCGGTCGCGCCAGCGGCACGATGACCTCGACAAAAATCCGCAACGGCCCGGCCCCATCCATATAGGCCGCATCTTCCAGTTCCACCGGAATGGTCAGGATCGTCGCACGCAGCAGGAAGATCGCCAGTGGCAAATTGAGCGCCGACAGGATGACGGCAGTGCCCACCACATTGCCGACCAGCCCGAGCTGCGCGAAAATCGCGTAGAGCGGGAACAGGAACAGCTGGATCGGCACCGTGGTCGCGCAGAGGAAATACAGCGTGACCAACTGCCAGAACTTCACCTTGCGCCGCGCCAGCACATAGGCGGCCAGCGAGGCGGCGGTGAGCGTGATCAGCACCGTCAGGCTGGACAGGGTCAGGCTGTTGACCAGACCGATGGAGAATTTGGCGCCTTTCCAGGCCCGGGCGAAATTGCCGAAATCCCAGGTGGCAGGCAGCAGCAGCGGATTTTGCATGATCTCGCGGCGCGACTTGAAGGCGTTCACGGCCACCAGCAACAGCGGGATCAGCGAGACAGCGACAGCGCCGGCCAGGAAAATATTGGCCAGCCCGTGGGACAGACCCGAACGAACGCGGCTCATTTGGACATACTCGCCTGGCTGATGCTCACATAGACGATCGAGGCCACAAGCCCGAAACAGCCCATGACCAAGGCCACCGCTGCCGCCTTGCCGACCTGGAAGGTGGTGAAGGCGAAGTCATAGGCAAAAGTGGACAATATCTCGCTGGAACGCGCCGGGCCGCCCTTGGTGAGCAGGAAAATGTAATCGAAGGTGAGGAAGGAAAAGATGGTGGTGAAGACGAACATCAACCCGATGGTCGGCAGGATATTGGGCATCACCACTTCGCGAAACACCTGCCAGCCATTGGCGCCTTCCATTAGCGCCGCTTCCAGCTGATCATCCGGCGTCTGGCGCATCGCGGCCAGGAACACCACGGCGAGATAGCCCCAGAAATGCCAGACGTCGATGGCGGCGACGGCATAGAGCGAGGTCGATACGTCGGAGAGCGGGTTGACCATGGGCAGGCCCATGCGGTTGACGAAGGCCAGCACGCCCGCCACCGGATTGAGAATGATATTCTGCCAGATCATGGCGTTGGCCACCGGCGAGAGCACATAGGGCAGCAGGACGATGAGCTGGAACAACGCATGGCTGCGTTTGCGGGTGCGCAGGATCGACGCCATCAGCAGTCCCAGCGCCATCGGGATGGTCAGGAAGATCACCACCCACTGCATATTGTGGCTCAGCGCCCGCCAGAATACCGGGTCGGCAAACAGCGCGGAGAAATTGCTGCCGCCGACCCAGTCCGGGGTGGTCGCCCCGTTCCAGTTGGTGAAGGCCACGACGAAGGTGAGCAGGCCGGGCACAAGCACAATGCTGGCGCTGAGCAGCAGCGCCGGCATCAGAAATAGCGTGTAAATCCATGGATTGCGGATCATCGGGCCTGCTCGCTTGGTTACTGGATCATCGTGTCGGTGTGGTAGTCGAGGAAGCGCTCGTAGTCGGCGTCATAGGCCGCATAGATCTGCGGCAGATGCGTCCAGGTATGGTGGGTGCGCCGGTCGATGATGGTCATGCCGCGCGTCAACGGGCTGTGGCCGGTTTCGACCGCGACATGGACGTGATGGCAGCGCAGGAAGGTCGGATCGATGGCGGCCGCCACCACCAGGCTGTCGATCAGCACGGTGGAGTCCTCATAGCCGCGGCCATGGACGAATTCGGCGACGCTGAGCACGAACTGGGCTTCCGGCTTGGGCGAGGCGCGCAGCTTGTCCAGATCCTTGGCGCGATGGATGGCTTCCGGGCGGCCCCACACATCGACGCCGATAGCGGTGACCTTGATGCCCGAGGAGAACACCAGCTGTGCGGCTTCCGGATCGACAAAGACGTTCCATTCGCTCATCGGGTTGTCGCCCGTGCCGAGGAACTGGGAATAGTCGTTAAAACCAAAGCTGCCGGCGGTGCAGATGATTTCGCTGATCTTGTCCTTGAGGTCGGGCGCGGCCAGCAGCGCGGTGGCAACGTTGGTGAACGGGCCCAGCACCAGGATGGAGATATTGCCGGGATATTTGCGCACCGTTTCGACGATCAGCTCGGCGGCGGTGATGTCGAGTTCGGGGCGGTCGGATTCGGGGAACCAATTATTGGCCAGGCCGTCTTCGCCATGGGAGAACGGGTCGCGCGGATGCGGGCGCATGATCGGGTTGGCCGGGCCCTTGGCCACCGGAATTGGCGGTGCGCCGATCAGGTCGAGCACGCGGCGGGCGTTCTTGCTCGCCACATCAGAGGTCACGTTGCCGCTGACGCCGGTGATCGCCTTCACGTCGAGCTTGCCGGACTTGAAAGCCAGGATGATGGCGCCGGCGTCATCCGTCCCCGGATCGCAATCGATGATGACATTCTTCATAGCTAGATTCCTTGCAGACTATTAAAGCGTGGACTGGATCGCGGCGGTGGCCGCACGCAATTGGTTCAGGCGGGCCTCGGCCTCCCCGGAGCGCTTGATGTCGCTCGGCTCGAAGGTGCCGAACTGCACGACGGTGTAGGCGGCCGCGATGGTGCCGCACATGGCGGCCTCGGCTGGTGACAAACCATTGGCCAGCGCCGCGACGGTCGCACCGGAATAGGCGTTGCCGCCGCCGGTGACGTCGATTGCCTCGACGAGCAGGCTCGGCACGAAGACGGGTTTGCCATCGGCAATGGCGTAGCTGCCCCGGCTGCCGACGCGCAGGAAAATCACCGGCGCGCCGAGCGCGGCAAGCGTCGCCAGCAAGACGGTCTCGTCCTCCTCGCCAAACAGCAGCCGCGCTTCGGCCAGGTTCAGCGAGACGGCGTCGAGCTGGGCGATAGCCGCCAGCACATTGGGCCGGTTCTCGGGCGTGACGGTATCCAGCGCCACTTCCCACAGCACCAGCAGGCCGGTCTCTCGGCGCTGCTCCATGAGATAATGCAGCACCGCATCGCCGGTGCGGCCGAAGACATAGGCACTGCGCGCGCCGGCCAGATTGGCCGCCACATCGGCCACCGTCGCGCCGGCATCCACCAGCGACTGCGGGCCGTGCAATTGTCGCTCGGTGCGCTCGTCGTCGCTGGCATAGGTCACCAGATTAACCAGCGACGGACCGGCCATCAGCCGCAGACCGCGCAGTGACAGGTCGTTGCGCTGGAACCAGGGGTGGAACAGGGTTTCGGCATCGGTGCCGACGCCCGAAACGAACACCGCCTGGTCGCTCCACAACGCCGTCCCGGCCAGGGCATGCAGGCCCCCGCCGACAACGCCATCCATGCGCCGACCATCCGGAAACCGGATATTGTCGGTCATGGCTGCCGAAATGACGAGATCGTGCCCGTTAGCCATTGGTGCAGCTCACGAAGAATTCGCGCGGACGCGGGCCGTCGAACTCGTGGAAAAACACGCCCTGGGAATGGCCGCGCAGCAGCTTGCCCTCAGAGATTATCATGGTGAGGCTGACGCCCATCAGCACCGATTTGATGTGGCCCGAAGCGTCCTGCGGCGTATCCCACTGATGCTTGAAATCGATCCGGGTCGGGATCAGGCGGTCGATATCGTCATGGATATCCTGATGACCGAGTTCGTCCCAGAATGAGGTGATGGACAGGCCAGCCGTGGTGTGGGGGCTGTAGATGACGCAGAGTCCGTCGGTCACGCCGCTTTCGGCAACGGTGGCCTCAACCTGGCTGGTAATTTCCGTGGCGCCGTTGGCAGCCGTGGCGAGTGTGTGCTTCTTCAACATCAAACAGTCCCTTCCGAAATCTTGCTGCCCTGCACCGAGGCGGCCTGCTGGCCATCGGCCCAGGGGCCGACAAAGCCGCGCCCATGCACGACGTCGAGCACGGTGCTGAGTTCGTCGGCCAGCATGGTCAGCGGCACGACATGCAGCAAAGGCGACAGGTTTTCGGCACCAGCCGAAACCACCGGCAACAGCGTCAGGTCGGGATGGGTCACGCCCGCAATCGCGCCGCCCACGACGATGACCGGCCGGCCCAGCGTTTCCAGATAGGTCAGGATTTCGCTGGCCCGTTCGGTGCCGGCGCCGCCGGCGGGCAGGATGAGAATGGTGGGGGTGCTCAGGTCAGTGACGAAATAGTGGATATGCGCCCACTCCTCCAGATCGACCGGCACACCATGGCGGCCAACGGCCTCCATCAGCTTGGCCGCGCCGAACTCGGCGACGGCCAGAGACGGCCCGGCGCCCAGCAACTCGAACACCGGCTGGCCGGAAAACCGGCGGGCCAATTCGGCAATTTTGGGCCGCAATTCGGTCTGCAGCGTTTCGAGCGCCGCGATGTCGCCTTGCAAGGTCTGGCGATGGGCCTGCGCCTCATCCATGGTGATCGTCATCAGCACTTCACCGAAGCGCAGCGCCAGCATTTGCAGCGCCAGCAGCATCAGCATGAAGCTAAAATAACCCGGCGAGCGCGGCAGCGACACCGCCGGCAGCACGGCGACATGGGAGGCGGCCTGGGCCAGCCGGCTGTTGGGATTGGCGGTCAGCGCCAGCACCTTGGCCGAACGGGCGCGCAGCCGGCGCGTCGCCTCGACGGCCCGCGCCGCCTCGCCAGAATTGGAAATGCCGATGAACAGGGTCGAGCGCAGCCAGTCGTCGGAGCGCGCCTCGCTGAGATAACGCGACACCGACATGGCGGAAACCGCGCTCACGTCCAGCCCGGTCACCGTCTCGAAAAATTCCTTGCAGGCCGCGCCGACAATCAGCGAGTCGCCGCTGCCGAAGATCACCACCCGGCGGATCGCATGGATCTCGGGCGTGGTGAGCACCAGCCGCACGATATCGCGCAGCCCCTGGAAATGTTCAGCCAGCAAAGCCGGCGTCAGACGGATGTGTTCGGCGAAGTCTTTGGTCATGGGAAGATCCTGCTACGCAATGGAGCGCTGCCCTGGGACTGGAACCGAAGCCGGCCCAGGGCAGCAGAAGTGGACGACGGCGGGGCGCCGTCGCGCGCTTAGAAGCTGGGCTTGGGCACCAGCGGCACGAGATCGTTGGCCTTGTCTTCCGCATAGGCCTTGGCAGCGACCTCAAGCATGGCCTCGGCGGTCATCTGCCCGAGCCAGACTTCCTCGATTTCCTTGACGAAAACCTGGCTGGTGGTGGGCGGGAAGAAGGTCTGGATCTTGTAGCCAAACGAGCCCTTGTTGATCGCCGCCATCATGTCGCTCATGGCTTCGAAATACGACTTGGTCAGACCGGTCGCATTGGGATCAACGGGGAATTCGCGCAGCGGCACGGCCCAATAGCCCGGCCAGTCCACAGCGATCCGCGCGGCAAACTCGGAGGACAGCATCATGTCGAGCGCCAGCGCCGCACCATCCTTGACCTTGGAATTGGCGTTGATCGACCAGGTGACCTGATCACCCAGATCGTAGATCGGATACGGCATGGCCGGGTCTTGCTGCGGGAACGGCGCAAACTTGAAGTTCTCGGCTTCGTCACCGACGAAATAATTGGTCGCCCACTGGAAGGCCATCGACGGGCTGAAGAAGAAGGGCGAGCGCCCATCCGACATCAGCGCGATCGACTCGTCGGAGGTCAGCGAGAAATAGTCGCTGCCGCCGAGATAACCCGCCTTGAACCAGCGCGCCGATTCTTCAATGGCATGAACCATTTCGGGCGACGTCCACGGGGCCGCGCCGGTCAGAATTTCATGCAGCTGCTCGGGGCCGACCACCTGGTTGAGGAAGATGGACGCATAGTCCTGATTGACCGGCTGCCAGCCTTTATTGCCGGCGACCGACGGATACAGCCCCCGCTCCTTGGCTTCCGCCAGAATGGTCTCAAGCTCGGCCTTGGTGGTGGGCACGGTCCAGCCGTTCTCTTCCAGCACCTTGGTATTGTAGAACATACCATCGCTGATGATGGAGCCGGGCATGCAATAGATCGCATCCAGCATGCGGCAGGTGTCGATAGCCGGCTGCAGCAGGCGCTCGCTCCAACCGAATTTGTCGATGTAGGGCTGCATGGGCTCGATCTTGCCCGCTGCCGCCAGACCCGCCACGTAGGACGGACCCGAG
Source organism: Devosia sp. A449 (assembly GCF_054489375.1). Lineage (NCBI taxonomy): Bacteria > Pseudomonadati > Pseudomonadota > Alphaproteobacteria > Hyphomicrobiales > Devosiaceae > Devosia > Devosia sp. A449. The sequence goes on from NZ_JBTMWU010000004.1 coordinate 136,952, forward strand.
GTGTAAACGATATCGGGGCCCTGATTGGCCAGCACCGCCACGCGGACGTCGTTGTCGACGGAATTGCGGAACTCGATCACCAGCTCATAGTCCGACTGGGACGCATTGAACGGGTCGATCAGCTGGGTCTGCATGACCTCCTGCAGATTCAGCGGGGCCCCCCAGAACCACAAAGTGACCGGCTCGCGCGCCGCCGCCGTTGAAACCATGAGCGCCGCGATCAAGGCGCCGGACGTTAAGGATCTTTTAGACATGAACAACCCTCCCAAGTGAGACGCCGGCCTGCCGGGGGCGCCCGTTTTACGCAGTGCAACTGCAGCCAAAGCAGAATTAGCAATACAAAAACGATTGCGCAAACGTTTTTATGGGGCGTCGGCGTCATTTTTCTAGGTTTTGACGACGTGACCGCCACGGTGCGAGCTTTGCTTGAGGGGGCCGAGCCGCCGGACGCGCTGTTTGGCTGGGCCGACGATTTATGCGCTCGAGGTGCTGAGTGCGGTCCGTGCGCTGGGCCTGCGGGTGCCTGAGGACGTGGGCTTTATCGGCTACGACAATTCCGCGCCATGCGCATTCACGCAGAACAGTCTCACCAGCATCGATCAGTCCGGACGGCTGCTCGGCCTGCAGGCTACGCGGCTGCTGATCGAGCGGATCAAGGGGCGCAGCGAGGCCGAAAACATTTCGTGGTGACGCCGCGCGTCGTCGCCCGCAACAGTTCAGCACGCCGTCAGCACTGACGGGAATGCTGGCAGCATGCTGAGTGTTTTCTTGCGGTTTTCTTGCGGTTTTCTCGTGCCGCGGATAGCCCGGCGTCGGTCACCGCGCGGATGCGACCCCCTTTGAGCGCAAGCTGACGGACTTTTCCCGAGAGCTAGCGTTGAAAGGTGAGGTGAATGATGCCGCTTTCGGCGGTTTCCGAGTTTACCGTGTAGCCGGCCTCCAGGCCGCGTAGATCGTCCCAGAGGCGGATGCCTTGCCCGAGCAGAATCGGCGTAATGGCGACATGCAGGTGGTCGACAAGGCCGGCCTTGAGGTAGTCGCGCACCATGCTGGGGCCGCCGCCAATTCTGACATCCTTGCCGTTGGCGACGCTCGTGGCCTGCTGCAGCGCATCGGTCTGGGTGGCGTTGATAAAATGGAAAATGGTGCCACCCGCCATTTCAATGGCGGGACGCGGCGTGTGGGTCAGGACAAAGACCGGGCAGCGGAAGGGCGGTTCGTCGCCCCACCATCCCTTCCAGTTCGGGTCATCGGGGAAGTTATGCAGGCCGAATTTGCCCGCCCCCATGATTTCCGCGCCGATATTGGCGAAGTAATCCTGCGCATATTTATCGTCCAGGCCAGTGGTGCCTTTGCCGCTGGTGTCCTTGAGCACGCGCTGCTGGAATGTCCTTGTCGCCGCATAGGCGCCGACGAGGCGCGGCCAGTCCTCGCCAAAGGGCTTTTCGGGTGTTTGGTCGGTGGTTGTGGCGAAGCCATCAAGCGAAATGATAAGATCAACACGAACGGCCATGCGAGGGCTCCTTCTGCAGGTGGATTTACTAAGGTGACTGCCTTTGTATTTTATGCCAAATGGTAAGGCAAGTGCCTTATTGTTATTGACCCATGCCCTGATCCGTTCTAGCTGAGTCCGATGCCTTCCCATTCGACTTCACTCGATCGAGCCTTTCACGCCCTCAGCGACCCGACGCGCCGTGCGGTGATGTCGCGGCTCGCTGAGGGGGAATTGCCGGTCAGCATCCTGGCCGAGCCATTCGACATGGCGCTGCCTTCCTTCGCGCAACATCTCAAGGTGCTGGAGGATTGCGGGTTGATCGCCAGCGAAAAGCGCGGGCGTAGCCGCTGGTGCCGCCTGGAACGGGCGCGCTTCGACGAGGCCGCGAACTGGATGGAAGCGGAGCGCCAGCGCTGGGCCGAGCGGCTCGATCGGCTGGAGACCTATTTGGACAAGACGGGAAGAGATGACGATGGCAAAGCTGTTTGAGACCTGGTCGCTCGAGCGCGAGATCGTGCTGGTCAAGGTGCTGAAGCACCCGCGCCATAAGGTCTTCGCCGCCTGGATGGACCCGGATGCGCTGGCGCAATGGTATGGCCCGACGGGCCTCACCATCGAGAACCACGAGGCCGATATTCGCGAGGGCGGGGTGTGGCGCTTCGACATGGTGGGCGTGTTCGAGGGCCAGGAGCAGCGCTTCCCCAATCTCATGGGCTTCCTCAAGATCGTGCCGAACGAGCTGATTGTGGCGGATTATGGCTCCCCGGACCCCAACGACCCGGAACGCTTCCGCATGACGATCACCTTCGATGAACAGGCCGACGGCAAGACTGTGCTGACCATGCGCCAGCTTCACCCAAGCCGCGAACGCCGCCAGGTGGTCGTCGGTTTCGGCGCGGTGGAATATGGGCTGCAGACGCTGGACGGCCTTGCCACCTGGCTGGATGGCTGAAACGCCGCCCATTCAGGGGAGGTGGCGGCCGTCCGTCCACAGTGTCCATTAACGGCCGCTGTCAGGACTTTCGGTCGCCAATCTGGTCGATCCGTCAGAATTTTGCGCGATTCCGACTTTTGCACCGGCCGAGGTCTGGCCGTTGCGGTGGGGCGAGGGCAGGGCGGTCAGATCGACGCTTTGCCCGTCCCATTCAAGCACGATGCGCGGCCGAGATAGCCTCTTGCTACAGGCGGCGATCGCGTGATTGTACGAATAGAATGGCTTCGCCGGTCAGGACCACGACGCCGTCGCAGGTGCAAGTCGTGTCCAGATGGACGCGATTGCGCTCCGGCTCCAGCTTGGTGATGCGAACCTCGGCCTCCACCGTGGCTCCGGGGCGGACCGGGGCGCGAAACTCCAGTGTCTGTTTGATGTAGACATTGCCGGGTCCGGGCAGGCGCGTCCCGAGTACGGATGACACGATGCCGCCGGTCAGCATGCCATGGGCAATTCTGCCGCCGAAGCGGGTTTGCTTGGCCCATTCCTCGTCCATGTGGATCGGATTGAAGTCGCCGACGGCGGTGGCGAACATTTCGATATCCGCCACTGTGACCGTCTTGCTCAGGCTGGCCGACATGCCGACGGCCAGATCTTCAAAGCAATAGCCCGCTGCAATCACGCTCATCGCACAAATTCTCCATCGAAATCTGGGGTGTCGGCGAGGAATGGTTCCAGGCGAAGCCGGACCTCCTCGGGGATCGGCGTGGCCTTGTTGGCGGCGTAATCCATGTGAACATAGGTGCAGCGTCCGGCAGAGCTGATGCAGTCATCCTGCATGATGACCTCATTGACCTGAAAGCTGCTCCGGCCGAGGCGCCGGACCCAGGTGAGCACCCGGACGTCGGACGCCAGATAGATCTGGCGCTTGTAGCGAATCTCCATCGACACCAGCGCCAGGGCCCAGCGCTCGAACGACATTTCGGGCGTGATCGCGCGGAAGATTTCGCGGCGTCCGGCCTCAAACCAGATCGCCGAGGTCACATTGTTGATGTGCCCCGCACCATCGGTTTCCGAGACGCGTGGCGTGATGTCCGTTCTGATCGAATTGGCCGGTATCACCGCATTTCCTCCCTATGCATCCGAATTCATAGATTAAGCCATTGCCGCCACCTAACACGGAAAGTCCGCATAAAAAAAGCTGAAACTGGCTGAATCTTGTTTGCATGCGTATGCATTTCATGCAACAACGACGCTGCAAAACTTGATCGGATGGGGAGGAGCCTCGTTGATGTACGAATTGATCAAGGTCGATGTACGGGCAGGAATTGGCTATCTGACCTGGAATCGGCCGCGCGTTCATAATGCGATTTCGCCTGAAATGATGGCCGAGACGATGGACGCCCTGTCGGTGCTGGGCGGTCGTGATGACGTCCGTGTCATCATCCTGTCGGGCGAGGGGAAGTCATTCAGTTCGGGTTGCGACATCAGTGTCTCCGCCGACCGGAAGACTGAAGGAATCGACGAATGGCGGGCCCGCTACCAGAAGAGCCTGCAGTTCATGCTCAGCTTCTGGCGCTGCCCCAAGCCGGTCATCGCTTCGATCCACGGCTACTGCCTGGCGGGCGGTTTTGAGGCCAGTCTGGCCTGCGATATTTCCGTTGCGGCCGAAAGCGCGCGCTTTGGCATGCCGGAAGCCAAAATGGGGTCGCCGAGCATTTCGCTCATGCTGCCATGGCTCGCTGGCCCGAAAGTGGCGAAAGAAATTCTGATGTGCGCGGAGGATTCATTCTCTGCCGCCCGGGCCAAGGAAGCGGGCATTCTGAACCATGTCGTGCCCGACGCGGAGCGCGAGGAGTTTGTGCTCAAGATCGCCAACCACATCGTCGGCGCATCGCCCGTTGCGGTGGCCTATTACAAGCGCGCCATCAACCAGACTTTTGAAATTATGGGCCTGACAGCGGCTCTCGATGCCAATGTCGAGGCGGCGGCCAGCATGAAGGGCATTGTCGACAAGGACCGCGACGAATTTCTGCGCATCCGCAAAGATCAGGGTCTTAACGCGGCGATTGCCTGGCGCGTGTCGCGGGTCGGTGCGCAATGACCATTGCTGACACACAGCCGCAGGCTGGACGTGGCGGCGTGCGCTCGTGGCGCCAGCGTCCCTTTTTCTCACTGCTTCCGCTCATCCCGGCCTGGGCCTTCCTGCTGCTCTTCTTTGCCCTGCCGCTGATTTTCGTCACCGGCGCGAGCATCTTCGATGAGGATGGGGCGCTGTCGCTGCAGAATTTTATCCGGCTTGCCGAGGCGCCGGTCTATTGGCGCATTCTGCTCAATACGCTGGATATTGCGTTCTGGACGGCCTGCATCACGGTTCTGGTCGGCTATCCGCTAGCCCGCTTGCTGGCCTCCGGGCAGCGCAGTGGCAGTAGCTTTTTGATGATCGCCATCATGATCCCGCTCTGGACCAGTTTTCTGGTCCGGGCGCTGGCCTGGATGCTGATCCTGTCCAGATATGGCGTCGCCAACAGCACGATGCTCTCGCTGGGCATACTCGATACGCCGGCGCGGCTGGTGAACAACTATCCGGCGGTGCTGCTGGCCATGGTGCATGGCATGATGCCGCTGGCGGTGCTGACGATGTATTCTGTCATGCAGAACATCGATCCGGCTCTGACCCGTGCCGCTTCGACGCTTGGCGCGCGCTCCGGTAACGCCTTCTGGCGGGTGTATTTCCCGATTTCGCTGCCCGGCGTGGCTTCGGCGTGGCTGGTGGTCTTTGTCTCCGCGCTCGGCACCTTCATCGTGCCGGTAATGCTGGGCAGTCCGCGCGAAATGATGATTGCCGGCTCGATCGTCGAGCAGATCAACAACAACTTCAATTGGGGCTTTGCCGGCGCGCTGACCGTCATGCTGCTCGGCGCCACACTGCTGGTCTATGTGGTGTTCGAGCGAACGCTGGGTAGCTCGGTGCTGTCTGGCGGGGCGGTAAGCTCGGCCTCGAGTGGCGCGCGCACCGGGCGGATCCAGCAGTGGATGCGGCCGATCGGCCGGAAAATCCTGGCTGTCGCCGGCGATGTGACGGTGTTCTTCGAGAAAGCTCTCGAGCGGGTGCTGGGTCGGCGGCAGAGCGGCAGCGGTGTGCTGCTGAAGGCTACCGCCTGGCTGCTGGTTGCCTTCCTGGTGCTGCCAGTTGTTTTCGTGATCCCGGTGGCGTTCTCGGAAGACCGCTTCTTCAGCTGGCCGCCGGTTGGCTTCACCACCGAATGGTTCGAAACCTACTTCACCTCCAGGGTGTGGATGCAGGCGACGCTCAATTCACTGATGTTCGCCTTTGTCTCGGCCGTTGCATCCATGGTGCTCGGAATTCCTGCGGCGCTGGTCCTGGCGCGTCGAAGCGTGCCGATGCGGGCGCTGCTGATGATGCTGGTGCTGATGCCCCTCGTGCTGCCGAACGTCATCGTTGCGGTCGGGCTGTTCTATGTCTTCGCCTATCTCAACATGGTGGGCAGCATCTGGGCGATCATCATCGGCCATACGGTTCTGAACCTGCCCTATGTGATCATCACCGTCATGGCGGTGCTGAAAAACTACGACACCCGCCTGGACCATGCCAGCTGGACCCTGGGCGCCGGCAAGCTGCAGACCTTCCGTCTGGTGACCATGCCGATCTTGCAGGCCGGCATTACCGCAGCCTTCCTGTTCTCGTTCGTCCGGTCCTTCGATGATCTGTCGATCGTGCTCTTCCTGGGAGCAGGACAGCTCAGCACCCTGCCTTTGCAGCTCTGGTCGACCGCCCTGGTCGGCATCGACTCGACACTCGCCGCCGTATCGACCGTCATTTTCGGTGCTGTCTGCATCGTGGTCGTGGCGGCAATCAGAATTGGTTCGAAAAAGTAACAGTAACGATCCAATGCCGTCTCTTAATGTGGAGGAAAAAGAACATGAAGAGCATCAATATATCGCGCAGAAGTGCATTGAAGGTCATCGGGGCGTCGTCCGCTCTGCTGGCAACTCCGGCAATATTTACCCGCGCCTATGCGCAGGACGGTAACTTCTCGGTCGGTATCCCCGGCGGCTACGAGAAGGCTTTCCAGACTGCGTTCCTCGACCCCTATGAGCAGGAATTCGGCGTGAAGCCGACGCCCATCCTCGCCGGCACGTCGACGGTCGAGATCAAGGCCCAGGTCGAAACCGGCAAGTTCTTCTACGACGTCCGCTTCAGCGTGGCGGCGACCGGCAACGAGGTTCTGGCCGAGGCCGGTCTGCTTGAGCGGATCGACGATATCGACTCCGAGGATGTGCAGGCGATCTATGCCGCCATGCCCGAAGCGCAGCGCCGTCCGACTTTCCTGCCGCATGGCCTGTCGGCACAGGTCATTGCCTTTCAGGACCATCTGAACTTCGAAAACTACGCCGATATCTGGGACCACAAGAACCTGCCCGGAGCGCGTGCACTGCGCGGCCAGGGCAAGGATACGATTGAAGCTGCCCTGCGCTCGATGGGCAAGCGCCCGAGCGAAACGGCCGCGTTCCTCGCGGACGAAAATGGCTGGAAGCAGGTCTTCGCCCGGTTGGACGAGATCAAGGAGCATGTGACCAACTGGTGGGAAGAAGACTCCGACATTACCCGCCTGCTCGGCGCCCGCGAGGTCGATGTGACGGCTTTCCCGCATCACCGGGCCATGGCCGCCGTCGAAAGCGGCGCCAAGATCAAGTTCAACTATAGCCAGAGCATGACGACCGCGCTCGGCTGGGTCATTCCCAAGAACAGCCCGCAGGCCGAGGCAGGACGCAAGTTCATCGCATTCTGCTCGCGTCCCGACCGGGCGGCCGCGTTCTCCCAGGATGTGCCGATGGGGCCGGTGCATCCCGGCGTCATGGCGCTGCTCGACCCGGCCTTCGCGGCCACGCTGCCGACCCATCCCGACAATATCGGCAAGATCGAAGCCGAGGACGTGGTGTTCTGGCACCAGAACCAGGGCAAGGCGAATGAACGCTTCAAAGAGTGGCTGCTCGCATAACGAGAGTCTCTGACCGCAGCGGCATGCGACCAATCCGGCCGCATGCCGACCTCAGGATCGCAGACTGATGGTTGGCCACGCCGCATATTCGGCACGCCCAAAGCCCGAGCCGGCAAGGAATTTTTAAATGGATCTAAAACTGAAAATCGAGGGAGTGAGCAAGTCCTACGGAGTTGTCAAAGCCCTGAATCCGATCTCCGTGGATGTGCCGGCCGGCGAATTTCTGACGCTGCTCGGGCCGTCGGGATCCGGCAAAACCACCTTGCTGCAGATATTGTCGGGGCTGGTGGCGCCGGACGGTGGTGCCGTATGGATCGACGGCAAGCTCGCAACGCATCTGCCGCCCTCCCAGCGCGATATCGGCATGGTGTTCCAGAGCTATGCGCTGTTTCCCCATATGACGGTCGCGGAAAATGTTGCCTTTCCGCTGCAGATGCGCGGCATGAAGAGCGCCGACATCGCTCCGAAAGTGCGACGGATTCTGGACATTGTGCAGCTGCCGCATATGGCGGACCGGTTTCCGAAAGAGCTGTCGGGCGGCCAGCAGCAGCGTGTCGCTTTGGCGCGCTGTGCGGTCTATGAGCCGCCGATCATCCTGATGGACGAGCCGCTCGGCGCGCTCGACAAGAATCTGCGCGATCAGATGCAGCTGGAAATCATCCGCCTGCACAAGACGCTGGCCACCACCGTCCTCTACGTCACCCATGACCAGGAGGAGGCGATGGCCATGTCTGATCGGATTTGCCTGATGAAGGACGGCCAGATCGAACAACTCGGCACCCCGCATGAGCTCTATAGCGCGCCGCGGAGCGAGTTCGTCGCCAACTTCTTCGGGCGCTCCAATGTCTTTAAATGCACCGTCAAAAGCCGGCTCGACAATGTCGTGCTGCTGGAAGCGCCGGTCGGTCCGATGATCTCCAGCGAACGGCGCGGCGGGGCCGGGGCCAAGAGCGGGCAGACCGTATCGGTTGTCGTCCGGCCTGAGGATGTTTGTTTCCTTGCCGCTGGCGAGAGCGCGGACAACGAGATTGTTGTCCAGCTCGAACAGCGGGTGATGACCGGCGCGACCACACGCTATCTGGCGAAAAGCAAAGACAACACGCCGATTGAAATCCTGTCGTTCAGCTCAACCGAAACCGTGCCCGTGGGCGGCGAGTGTCGCGTGGGCTGGTCCAAGGAAAACGTCACTATCGTCTGCTGATCGCAAGCTCATCGAGCAGGTCGGCAGCAATAAGCTCGCTTCGCGCGAGCCGTATGAGGGAATTGATATGTATAGCAGTATGACGAAGCTCTTTTCGCCCAAGAGCGTAGCCGTTGTCGGGGCCAGTGAACGGGCCGGAAACCTGGGTGGCAGGTTGATTACGGCGCTGAAGAAGGGTGGCTATCAGGGCGAGATTTATGCCGTCCATCCCACCGCGACTGAAGTGTTTGGCGCGCCCTGTTTTCCGCGCATCGGCGACATCGGCACGACCGTCGATTTCGCGGCGCTTTCCGTGCCGGACAGCCAGTTGCTGCATGCCTATGAGGCCGCTATCGAGGCAGGCGTAAAGGGCTTCCAGATCCCGAACCGGGCCTATGATGCCGAGCGCAAGTCGCTGACCTATATTCCCGACCGCCTGCGCGATCTGGGGCTTGAGGCCGGTGTCGCGGTCTGCGGGCACAATTGCATGGGCTTCATGAATGTCCGCGACAGCGTGCGGATGACGCATAATCCGCCCCCGGGTGTGGATCTGACGCCCGGTGGCGTCTGCATCATCTCGCATAGCGGTTCGAGCTGGTCTGGCATCGTCGGCAGCCAGCGCGATCTGGCCCTGGATATCGCCGTTTCGGCCGGCGCGGAGGTGGTTTCGGGCTTCCCCGAATATATCGATTATTTCGCCTCGCTGCCGACGACGCGGGTGATTGGCCTTGTGGTGGAGACCATCCGCCGCCCCGAAGAATTCCTCGCCGCCGTCGGCAGTGCCTTCCGCAAGGGCATCCCGGTGGTCCTGCTGGCACTGGGTTCCACCGATGTCGGCGCCAAGTTCACCGAAGCCCATTCTGGCGGGCTCTCGAGCCCGCGTCAGGTGCTGGATGCCATCGGTCGGAAATACGGGGTCATCGTCACCAAGACGCTCGATGAATTCCTCGATTGCATCGAAGCCTTCCGCACGGTTCGGATTCCGACCGCTTTGAGCGCGGGCGTTATCAGCGATTCCGGCGGCGAGCGTCAGCTCATTGCGGACGTCTCAAGCTGGACCAATCTCAAGCTCGCCAGCTACACGGAGCAGACCAATAAGCGGCTGACCGAAATCCTTGAGGATGACGTCGTGATCGGCAATCCGCTGGATTCCATGGGGGATGCACCCATGGCCGATTCAGGCATCGCCATTGCCAAGGACCCCGCCGTCGGCGCCGTCGTGATCGGCAACAATCTGGTCGATGGCCGCCAGTTCATGATCGATGTCTCGAACTCGACGACCAAAATCCATGAGAGCACCGACAAGCCGGTTTTCATCTTTGGTAATCTCAGCACGTCGGTGTCGCGGCCGGGTGCACGCAATCTGCGCATGAAGGGCATTCCGGTGCTGATGGGCACCGAATCCGCCTGCTACGCCATTGGCTCGTTTCTGAGCTGGCATGAGAAGCGCCGGGATTCGGCCGCAACAGCCGCCGGGGCGGACCGCAAGCAGGCACCGGCGCTGCCGGCCCTGCCGGACAGTTTTACCCAGGACCAAAGCTATGCGCTGCTCGCCCAATGCGGCTTGCCCATGGCCCCCATGCTGGAGTCCGGCACGCTGCAGGACACGCTGAACAACGCGCAGTCGCTTGGCTATCCCGTGGTTCTCAAGACCGCCAATCCGGCCATTGCGCATAAATCCGATATCGGCGGCGTCATCCTCGGCATTCGCAATGAGGACGAGCTTGCCAGGCACTATGCCGATCTCGCGCAACGCTGCGGATCACAGGTGTCGCTGCAGCCCGCTTTGTCCGCCGATTATGAGTTGATCGTCGGCATGCATCGTGACCCGCGTTTTGGCCCGATCATGACGCTTGGCCTTGGCGGGGTGTTCACCGAGATCCTGCGCGACAGCGTCAATCTCCTGCCGCCGGTCTCCTTTGCCGAGTTCGAGATCAGCGTGAATGCACTGCGTGCGGCGCCGGTCCTGCACGGCGCAAGAGGGCAGCAGGGGGTGTCCCTGGCCGAACTGCACCAGGTGGTCCTGACCATCTCCGAGCTTGCGACGCAGAACCCGCGGATTACCGGCATCGACCTCAATCCCATCCTGGTGCGGAACGGCAAGTTGAGCATCGTCGATGCACTGATCACGGTCTGACATGGCGAGGGCGGGGAGCCACTGCTTCCCGCCCGCAATCCTGCGAACAGCGGCGATGACGCGGAATAGGCAAACGAATGCACGGTGAATTCGACTACGGGGTGATTGGCGGCGGCCTGGTCGGGGCATCGCTCGCCTATGGCTTGGCCAAGCGCGGCCAGAAGGTGGTTATGTTCGACGAGGCGGACATTGCCCGCCGGGCATCGCGTGGCAATTTCGCCCTGGTCTGGGTTCAGGGCAAGGGCGCTGCATTCCCGGTCTATTCGGATTGGACAATATCGTCCGCCATGGCGTGGAGCGGTTTTGCCGAGGAACTCCAGACCCTGACCGGCATTCCGCTGCACCATCGGCGGCCGGGCGGCTTCGTGCTCTGCCTGGACGAGGCTGAGCTTGCTAGCCGCGCCGATGAACTGGGCAAGCTGAAAGCCCATAATCCGGACTATCCGTTCGAGATTGTCGGTCGCAGCGAACTCGCAAAAATCCTGCCGCAGATCGGGCCCGACGTGGTCGGCGCGACCTATTGTGCGCTCGATGGTGACGTCAATTCGCTGATGCTGTTGCGCAGCCTGCATAGCGCTTTCGCGCTGCTGGGCGGCACGTCGCTGCCCGGCGCTAAGGTGCTCGATATTCAGTGCGACGGCGACGCATTTCGCCTCAAGACGCCGACGGGGCCGATCCAGGTCAACAAGGTCATCCTTGCCGCCGGGCTCGGCAACAAGGAACTCGGCAGCATGGTGGGCTTCGATGTGCCGGTCCGGGCGCAGCGTGGCGAGATCATGGTGACGGAAAAGATCGCCCCCTTCCTGCACCATCCGATGCATGTCATCCGGCAGACCAATGAGGGCGGCGTGATGATCGGCGACAGCCATGAGGAGGCCGATGACTACAATTCGGTCAGCCTGCCGATCCAGTCGGGCATGGCCAGCCGGGCGGTGCGGATGTTCCCCTGCCTGGAGGACCTCAATATCGTGCGAATGTGGTCGGCCCTGCGCGTCCTCAGTCGGGATGGCTATCCGATCTATGCCCAATCCAAAACCCATCCGGGCGCCTATCTGGTCACCTGCCACAGCGGCGTGACGCTGGCGGCGGCGCATGCCAACCGGCTGGTGCCAGCCCTATTGTCGGGCACCGAGGACGCAACCATCAACGCCTTCGGACTGGAGCGGTTTCATGCTGAAGCGGCTTGACGATTTGCCGGGTGAACCGGTGCGAATCCACATCGATGACCGCCTGGTGGAAATGCAGGCCAGTGACTCCGTGGCAGCGGCGCTGCTGCTGGCCGGACTGACCACCGTCAGGACCACATTGGTGTCCGGTGCGCCGCGTGCGCCCTATTGCATGATGGGCGTGTGTTTCGAATGCCTCGTGACCATCGACGGCGTGGCCAATCGGCAGGCCTGTATGGTCGACGTGCAAGAGGGCATGCAAGTTCAGACCCAGATCGAACGCCAGTCGGGGAGGGCGGCACCATGATCGCCACGCAATCGCTGCAAGCGCTCGACGATCACTACGCCCTCATCGTGATCGGCGCCGGTCCAGCCGGTATGGCCGCCGCCGTCGAGGCCAGCCGGCATGGGGTCAAAACCCTGGTGCTGGACGAGAATGCTGCCGTCGGCGGCCAGATCTACCGTGCGATTACCGCGACCACGCCGAAGCGGCTGGCCATTCTCGGCAAGGACTACGCCCAGGGCGCCAAGCTGGCCCAGGCCTTCACGCAGTCGAATGCCGCCTATCTTGCAAAGGCCACCGTCTGGCGGCTGAGCCCGGAGCGCGAAGTCGGGGTTTCCCACGATGGCGTCTCCCGCCTGATCACCGGCGACCGGGTCCTCGTGGCCACTGGCGCCATGGAGCGGCCTTTTCCGATTGCGGGCTGGACCTTGCCTGGCGTCATGACCGCCGGTGCAGCGCAAATTCTGCTGAAGGCGAGCGGCGCCGTCATGGGCCCGAAGCTGGTGCTGGCGGGCAGCGGGCCGTTGCTCTGGCTGCTGGCCAGCCAATATCTCGCCGCCAAGGTTCCCCTGCTGGCGATCCTGGATACGACGCCGAAGACCAATCTGCTGAAAGCTCTCCCGCATCTGGCAGGGTTCGTGGTCTCGCCCTATTTCGGCAAGGGGCTTGCTCTGATGAGCAAGGTGCGCCGGAGTGTGCGTGTCTTCTCCAATGTCGCCCAACTGCGGGCCGAGGGCGATGGCCAGCTTGAGCAGGTGCGGTTTACCGCCTCCGGCAAAGAGCACATTTTAGCGGTCGATCATCTCCTGCTGCATCAGGGCGTCGTCCCCGAGGTCAATCTGCTCCGCTCCGTCGGCTGCGATATGGTCTGGGACGATGAGCAAATCTGCTGGCACCCGATCGCCAATGCCGGCGGCGAGACCAGTGTTCCCGGCATCTATGTCGCCGGCGACGGTCGCGCCATCTATGGCGCCGAAGCCGCGCGGTTTTCCGGGCGGCGGGTGGCGCTCGAACTCTCGAAATCTCTGGGTGCGATGGAGGGCGAGGCTTTCGCTCAGGCCTGCACCGAGGTCGAGCGCGAGAGCCGGCCATATCTGCGGGGGCGCCTGTTCCTCGACCGCATGTTCAGGCCGCATTTGACCCATCGCGCGCCAGCCAACGATGCCGTTGCCTGTCGTTGCGAAGAGGTTATGGGCGCGACGCTGCGCGACACGGTTTCAAGCCTCAAGGTTCTTGGCCCCAATCAGCTCAAGGCGTTCCTGCGCTGCGGCATGGGGCCGTGTCAGGGCCGCCAATGCAGCCTCGGCATTACCGAAACCATTGCTGAAATACGCGGTGTTTCACCCGACGAAGTTGGCGCCTATCGCATCCGGCCACCGGTCAAGCCGGTTTCGGTCGGGCAGATCGCCAATTTACTGAGCGGAGCACAGGAACGGCATTGAGCCATTCGCTCCAAGACATGATCAAGAAAGGAAATGAAATGATCGACAGACGCTATAAAACCCCAATCATGCACCGCGCCGTGATTAATTCGGGCGTTATTTATCTGGGGGGCGTTGTTGCCGACGATTTTACGGTCGGAATGTCTGTGCAGATGGCACAGGTTTGCCAGAAGATCGAAACGATGCTGAACGAGCTGGAGTCAGGCAAAGACAAGCTGCTTCATGCAACGCTATATATTACGGACATGTCGCTTAAGAGCGAACTGAACGACGCCTGGACGGCATGGATCAGCCCCGAAAACCTGCCAGCGCGGGCGACGGTCGGCGTTGCCGATCTCGGCAAGGGCGTTCTCGTGGAAGCGGTTGTGACGGCCCGCCAATAAACATGAATGAGGCAAACGGTGTCTAGCGCGGCGAATGGTTCAGAGCCAAAGGCAAGAATGGGCGGTGTTACGGCGCGGGACGTCGCCCGCCATGCGGGTGTGTCCCAGTCTACGGTGTCACGCGCCTTCGCGAATGGTGATCTGGTGTCGAAAGAGACGCGAGACCGGATATTTTCGGCCGCCGAACTGCTTGGCTACCAGGTCAACATCATGGCGCGGGGCCTGAGTACGCAGAAATCCGGCCTCGTCGCCATCGTCACCGGCTCAACCCGGAACCCGTTCTACTGGGATGTGCTGCGGCTGCTTGACGAGCGTCTGCAGGCCCTGGGCATGCATGTCATGCTGATGACGGTGAAAGAGGGCGAGAACACCGATTCAGCGGTGCGCAAGGTGCATCAGTATCGCGTGGATGGCTTGCTGGTGCTGTCGGCGGAATTGTCGTCGAAGGCGATCGATGAATGCCGGGAGTTCGGTCTGCCGGTCGTGCTGTTCAACCGCTATGTCGAAAGCGGCGACGTCTCGGCGGTCGCTTGCGACAACGTCGTGGCCGGCCGGGATATCGCCCAGTTCCTCTACAACACCAACCATAAGCGGTTTGCCTTCATCTCCGGCCTGCAGGACAGCTCGACCAACAAGGACCGTTTCCAGGGCTATTCGGACCAACTGGCCAAACTCGGTTGCCCGCCGCCGCTCGTCGAGGGCGGAGACTTTACCTATGAGAGCGGCCGGCAAGCGGTGAAGCGGCTGATGCTGCAATCGGAACGCCCGGACGCGATTTTCTGCGCCAACGACATCACCGCAATCGGTGCGCTCGACGGGATCAAGGTGGATCTGGGATTGAGGGTGCCCGAGGACGTTTCGATTATCGGCTTCGACGATATCGCCATGGCGTCGTGGTCCGGCATCGAACTGACCACCATGCGGCAGCAGACGTCGCGGATGGTCGATAGCGCGCTTGAGATCCTGACCCAGCGAATTGACGCCCCCGAACTCAAAGCGGAATTCAGGCTCGAACCCGGAAAACTGATGATCCGGCGAACGGTGCGCTTGGACCGGCCAGCCTAGCGCACCGTAAGGGGCTGAAACACCAGAGCTAATTTTATTGAAACGGGACGATAGCCGCAATTGCAGCTTCTCCCGGAGGAGGAACGCATGCCTAAATATCTGAAGACTGCGGCAGTCCCGCGCGGCAATGTCAGCAACCCCGCCGTGAAACAGACGGTTGAAGGCATCATTGCCGACGTCGAACGCGACGGCGATCAGGCGGTCCGGCGCCTGTCGATCAAGTTTGATGGCTATGATCGGGAAAGCTACCGTCTGTCGAAGCAGGACATTCAGGACTGTGTCGACGCGATGGCCAAGGAGGATCTGGACGACATCCTTTTCGCGCAGCAACAGGTGCGCAATTTTGCCCAGAAGCAGCGCGAATGCCTGCTCGATCTCGAGGTTGAAACCTATCCCGGCGTCGTGCTCGGCCACCGCAATATTCCAGTGGCCAATGTCGGCTGCTACGTGCCCGGCGGCAAGTTCCCGCTGCTCGCCTCTGCCCATATGTCGGTGGTGACCGCCAAGGTGGCCGGCGTCGAGCGGATCATTACCTGCGCGCCGCCGGTCAATGGCCGGCCATCACCCGCCATCGTGGCGGCCCAGCATCTGGCCGGGGCCGATGAAATCTATTGCCTGGGCGGCGTGCAGGCTGTTGTCGCCATGGCGCTGGGGACGGAAACGATCGCGGCGGTCGATATGCTCGTCGGGCCCGGCAATGCCTATGTGGCCGAGGCGAAGCGTCAGCTTTATGGCCGTGTCGGGATTGATCTGTTCGCCGGCCCGACCGAAACCTTGATCATCGCCGATGAAACGGCCGATGCCCTGACCTGTGCCACCGATATTCTCGGCCAGGCTGAACATGGGCCGGATTCGCCAGCCATTCTGCTGACCACGAGCGCGGCCCTGGCCGAGGCGACCAGCCAGAAGATCAACGAATTGCTGTCCGTGCTCCCCACGGCGATCAACGCCCGCAAGGCATGGGAAGAGCATGGCGAGATCATCCTCTGCAAGGATGACGCCGAGCTGCTTGCCGAGGCGGATCGTATCGCCTCCGAGCATGTGCAGGTGATGACGCGCGATCCGGATTATTTCCTGGCAAATCTGCGCAATTATGGGGCGCTTTTTCTCGGCGAGCGAACCAATGTGGCCTATGGCGACAAGGTCATCGGCACCAACCACACGCTGCCAACCTTGGGCGCGGCGCGCTACACCGGCGGTCTTTGGGTCGGGAAATTTCTCAAGACCTGCACCTATCAACGCGTGCTGACCGATGAAGCCTCGGTGTATTTTGGCGAGTATTGCTCGCGTCTCAGCATGCTCGAAGGCTTTGTCGGTCACGCCGAACAGGCCAATACCCGGCTACGACGCTTCGGCGGACGCACCATCCCCTATGGTACGGCAGCGGCGCGCACCTAAGCATAATGCAGGAAGGAGGTGGCACCGTCACGGTGCTACCTCCAGACGAGGCCCCGATAGCCGCAGTAAGGCTCAAGCGAGACGTAAACGCAGAGCCGCGACGTGCTGCTGAGGCCTCTGAAGGAATGCGTCGGCTGGACGTATCTGTCCACCGTGCTCGACGGTCCCAAGACGAGACCGACATTCCGCTAATCGGCGACCCAATCTGCGCCGAATGTTCTGACGACGGCCATTTCAGCCCCAGGACCACACCTTCATCGTGCCGGTAGCCGCCGGTCTGCTGTTGGTGATTTGACGCGAAAAGCAGCCATCTCAAGACAGAGGCCAAGACCATCTTGCTGCCCCGAACCTGCGGGGCGGTGAGCGCTCTGGTGTTTATCCCTAAGGCCCTGATCTGCCTGGCGGTCGGCGCAATCAAACGCAATGTCCGAGATTCGTTTTGCGTCCGCAAAATGGATTGGATTCGAAGGCGGCTTGGCAAGGGACAGTGTTGCTCAGTCCGTGCAGCGTCAGGAAATCAAAACTACATCCCGGCAGGATGCTGACAGAAATGTGTTTGACATCCGAAGGAAATCCAACATAAATTTCCGGCGTCGCGTTCGTGGGAGCAATGGCGGAACTGCGGCGCTCAATGAGACACATTCAAAAAAACCACTTCACAGGGTTTCTGGAGGAACGAATGCGAATTCTCTCAACTTTGTCCGCGGCGGTATTGGGGCTCGCCCTGAGCTCGGCCCCGGGCATGGCTGCTGAACCAGGTACGGTCACCATCGTCGGAACGTCCGGACCGCAGACCATGGATGGCTGCCAGGTCAGCGTTTCGTCGACCGGCCGTATCCTCAAGCAGAACGTGCTTGAATCACTGACCGAGATTGATGCCATCAAGGGCGGCGCCGTGCCGCGTCTGGCCACTTCGTGGGAGCAGGAAGAGGACGGCTCATGGCTGTTCAAGCTGCGCCAGGGCGTGAAATTCCACGACGGCAGCCCGCTCACCCCAGAAGCCGTCATCTACTCGTTTGACCGCATGCTCGATCCGGCCATGGGTTGCGATGCGCTGATCTTCGTGTTCTCCGGCGTCGAAGTGAAGGTTGAGGCTGTCGATGACGAGACAGTCCGTATCGTCACCAATCCGGTGCAGCCCATCCTGCCGCTGATGACGGAATCCCTGCCCATCGTTCCGCTGTCGACCCCGCGTAATGAAATCACCCGCACGCCCATCGGCACCGGGCCATATGTTTTCACCAACTGGGATACCCAGACCTCGGTGACGCTCGAGCGCTTTGACGGCTATTGGGGCGAGCAGCCTCAGGTCGAAAAGGCAAACTTCATCTGGCGTGACGAAGCCAGCGTGCGTGGTGCCATGGTCGACGTTGGCGAGGCCGATCTGGCTCTGTCCATCGGCGAGCAGGATGCCAAGGACACCGACGTGGTGTTCCAGAGCGCCGAACTGTCGCGCATCAAGATCAATACCGACCAGGCGCCGTTCGACGACGTGCGCGTCCGCAAGGCGCTCAACCTGGCGCTCGATCGTCAGGCACTGATCGGCACGCTGCTGAACAGCAAGCTGACCCTGGCCAACCAGATCGTCGGCCCGAGCGTGTTCGGCTACAGCCCCACCATCGGCCAGTACGAATATGACCCCGTCGAGGCCAAGCGCCTGCTGGACGAGGCTCGTGCCGATGGCGCTCCGCTGGATCGTCCGATCCGCATGATCTCGATCAGCGGTTCGAGCACCTTCTCCAACCAGGATGAAGTCATCGAGGCACTGATCTCGATGTGGCAGCAGGTTGGTCTGAACGTGCGTGTCGAGGCGCTGGAAATGGGTCTGTTCCGCAGCTCCATCCGTCGCGACAGCTTTGAGCCGGGCCGTGATCCCACGCTGGTGTTCTCCAACCACGACAACACCACGGGCGATGCTGGCATGAGCATCTTCTCCAAGTATCACTCGGGCAACATGACCGCAGACCTTCCGATCGGCGAAGAAGCCATCAAGGAAATGGATGCGCTCATCGAAAGCGGCATGGCCGCTGTAGGTGATGAACGCCTGCGTATCTTCCAGGAAGTCATGCGTCTCGAGCATGAGGAAGTCGTGCCGGAAGTCTGGCTCTATTACATGGTGAACATCGTGCGCATGAGCGACCGGATCACCTACGAGCCCAACGCCCGCACCAACGCCGTCATCGAGCTGGCCGACATCACGCTGAACTAAAAATGCACTGGCGCGGCGCCGATCCTATTGGCGCCGCGCCTCCTCGTCGCATCCGTTCGTCTGCGCCACGAAAGGCATGACATGCTGCAATTCATCCTTAAGCGGGCGTTGAGCGGGGGGCTTTCCCTTGCCATCCTGATTACGCTTATCTTTTTCTTTGCCCGTTTGAGTGGCAACCCCACCGACCTGTATGTGCCGATGGATACGTCGGAACTGGTGCGCGCGCAGATTGCCGAGCAGCGCGGTTTCAACGATCCCGTCATGACCCAGTTCGGCAAATTCCTGTCGGATTTGTCGCGTGGCGATCTTGGTGACTCGCTGCGTTTTGCGCGCCCGGCCATTGATGTGGTGAAGGAGGCGATGCCGACGACGCTGACGCTGGCTGCCCTGGCTATTCCCATCGCGACAGTGCTGGCGCTGATCATCGGATCGCTTGCCGCCCTGCGCCCCGATGGCTTGTTCGATCGCATTGCCGGCGGCGCCTCACTGGGCGCGGCCAGCCTGCCCGATTTCTGGCTCGCCATTGTGGGCATTCTGGTTTTCGCCGTGATGCTGCGCTGGCTGCCGACTTCTGGCACGGGTACCCCCTTGCATTGGATACTGCCGGTGGCGGTGCTGGTGTTCCGCCCGCTTGGTATTCTCGTGCAGGTGGTGCGCACCTCGATGATTGCGGTGTTGAGCGCGGACTATGTCCGCGCCGCGCAGGCAAAAGGCGTCCGCCAATCGGTGATCGTCATGCGCCATGCGCTGCCCAACGCGGTGATCCCGATGCTGATGGTCGTCGCCTATCAGTCGGCCGGCATCCTGAATGGCGCCATCGTCATCGAGATGATCTTTGGCCTGTCCGGCGTGGGGCGCCTCATGCTGGATTCGGTCATCTATCGAGACTTCAACCTGTTGCAGGCGGTCGTCATCGTCACGGCCATCGCAATCTTTCTCGTCACCGCGCTGGCAGACGTTCTGCACGCGCTTATCGACCCCCGTATCAACCATGGTTGAGGATGAAATGGTGGGCACACCCGCTACGCCGCGCCTGGTCGCATTCCTTTGGTTCGTCCGCTCGCAGCCGGGCGCTGCCTTGTCGATCGGCTATCTCTTGCTGATCGCCGTCATGTTCCTGATTGGACCGATATTCTTTGCCCAGTCTGCCGGGATGGTGAATTTCACCACCCGCAACCTGCCGCCCCTGACAATGGAGCCCAGTTGGAACTTCATCCTGGGCAGTGACTCGCTGGGCCGGCCGACCTTCGATCGTCTCGTCATGGCAGCGCAGCCAACGGTGGGCATCACCCTGGCGGCCGTTGCCATCGGCGCCACCGTCGGGATCTTTCTCGGGCTGGTGGCCGGCATGCGCAATGGCTTCATGTCCTCGGTGATCATGCGCTTTGCCGACGCCCTGATGAGCTTTCCGACGCTGCTGCTGGCCATCCTGTTGCTCTATATCGTCAAGAGCAGCATCGGCACGGTGGTCGTAGTGCTCGCGGTGAGCCGCGTGGCGCTGTTCATCCGCGTCACGCGCGCCGAAACCATGGAAGTGCGCAGCCGGGTCTATGTCACCGCGTCGCGTGCCATCGGTGCGCCGGTCTCGTGGATTACCCGCGTGCACCTGCTGCCTACCCTGCTGCCCACCCTGGTGACGCTGCTGGCGGTGGAAGTGGCCTTCACCATGCTCGCCGAATCCAGCCTCAGCTTTATCGGCGTCGGCGTGCAGCCGCCCGGTATTTCGTGGGGGCTGATGGTCGCGCAGGGCCGGGAATATCTCGCCACGCAATGGTGGCTGGCGCTTTGGCCGGGCTTGGCCATCGTGCTGACGGCGGTCTCGCTGATCGTTCTCGCCGACTGGATGAAAACCGCGCTTGACCCGCGGCAGAAATGGCGCCTGCAAACGTCGGAGAACAACAAGTGAGCACTTCTGTCCCACTCCTGCGTGTTGAAAACCTGTCGATTGAATTCGGCTCGGGCAGCGCCGCGATCAAGGCCGTGCGCAATGTCAGCTGGTCGATCAATGCCGGCGAGACTCTGGCGATCATCGGCGAAAGCGGTTCGGGCAAGAGTGTCAGTTCATCGACAATTCTGAATCTGTTGCCGATGCCGCCAGCGCGCATCACCAGTGGCCGGATCATGTTTGGCGATATCGATCTGCTCAAGATCGGGACGCGTCAGCGCCGCGCAATCAACGGCAAACGCATCTCGATGATCTTTCAGGATCCGCTGGCGAGCTTGAACCCGCTGCATACCGTGGGCGATCACATCACCGAAGCCATGACCACTCATGGGGTGGCCAAGCCAACGGCGCGAGCGCGGGCGCTCGACCTGCTGGGACGGGTCGGCATTGCCGACCCCAAGACGCGCTTCGATGACTACCCGCACCAGTTTTCGGGCGGGCAGCGCCAGCGCATCATGATCGCGGTGGCTATCGCCATGGGCCCGGAATTGCTCATCGCTGACGAGCCGACCAGCGCGCTCGACCTGACCGTGCAGGCCGAAATTCTGCAATTGCTCCGCGATTTGCAGAAGGAAACCGGGATGGCGATCGCCATCATCACGCACGACATCAACGTGGCGCGGCAGTTTTCCAACACCGTGGTGGTGATGAACCGGGGCGAGGTGGTTGAATCCGGGGTGACCAGCGCTGTGCTGGCCAATCCGACCAACGACTACGCCAAGCGCCTGATCGCCGCCGTGCCCGACCCCCACGCCGCCATCATTGCCTATGACCGGCCCGCCGGCGGCAAGCCGATGTGTGAGGTCACGAACCTGACCAAGATTTACCCGGCCCGGAAGAATTTCTTCGGCCGCCGGGTCAGTGCCGACAAGCTGGCGGTAAACAATATCGACCTCGACATCTTTCCCGACGAAATCGTCTGCGTCGTGGGCGAGACCGGTTCGGGCAAGTCGACGCTGGTGCGCTCGATCCTGTTGCTGGAGAAGGCCGATGCCGGTTCAGTGGTGGTGGACGGCAAGAATTTGATGGCCATGGATGCCGATGGCCTGCGCGCCATGCGGCGGGACATGCAGATCATTTTCCAGGACCCGACTGCCTCGCTCAACCCGCAGCTGACGGTGGAGGCCATCGTCTGCGAGCCGTGGAACGTTCATCAGGATGTGATGCCGCAAGGCCAGCGCCGGGCGGCCGCAGGAGAACTGCTGGAACGGGTTGGCCTGAAGAAGGAACATCTCGACTGGCACCCGCATCAGTTTTCGGGTGGGCAGCGCCAGCGTATCGCGATTGCAAGGGCCCTGGCACTCAAGCCGCAGTTGATCGTGTGCGACGAGGCCGTGTCAGCGCTGGACGTTTCGGTTCGCGCCCAAATCCTCGATCTGCTCGCCGAACTCAAGGCGGCCACCGGGATGTCGCTATTGTTCATCACCCATGATCTGGGTCTGGTGCGCCAATTCGCCAACCGCGTTGTCGTCATGCGGAACGGCGAGATCGTCGAGGTCGGGAACGTCCAGGACGTGTTCCTGGCGCCCAACCATCCCTATACCAAGAACCTGCTGGGCTCGCTGGAGCGTCTTGTTGAGTAGGGCCGCGCGGATAGCATCAAGCGATGCGCGTGGCCGCTGCTTAGCGTCGGGCCAGATTGTCGACGAAACCGTCCCAGACGCGGGTCAGGTGGTGGTTCAGGGCAGCACGCGCCGCGTCGCTGTTGCCGTCGGCAATCGCCTGCAGGATTTCAAGATGTTCCTTGCAGTTCTCGCGGAACCGGCCGGGGTAGCGGTTGACGTTGCACATGCGGACGCGACGGCGAACCGTGGCGATGGTCTGCTCCAGGGCGACGTTGCCGCTGGCCTTGGCGATGGCCATGTGCAGGTCTTCGTCCAGCGCAAAATAGACCGGCAGGTCAGCCTCTTCGCGGCTCGCCATGGCTTCGATACGGGCCTTGAGGTCCGCCAGGATCGCCGGGTCCATGCGACCGGCGGCGCCGGCGCAGGCTTCGCCTTCCAGCAGGCGGCGCAGCTGCAGCAGGTCGAGATATTCTTCGATGGTCGGCGAGGGCACCATGTAGAGGCCGTTGGACAGGCGGTCGAGCATCCCTTCGCCATGCAGCCGGCTCAGCGCGATGCGCAGCGGCGTCCGCGAAATATCGAGAATTTCGGACAGCGGGCGTTCCTCGATCACCTTGCCACCCGGAAGCTCCCGACGAAGGATCATGGCGGACAAGGCTTGGTAGGTACTCTCCGAGAGGGTTTGCCCAGCGGCATCAGGTCTCTTCACGGCGCGGCTCCAGCATGACTGCATATATTCGAGTCAATCAAATACGCACGTCGCGTCAGAGTTTCAATTGAATTCCACCGCGATCCCAACGGCTTCCGCCAAGTCCGACGTGACACAGTAGGCAGCACTCTCACGCTAAATGCAACAGAACGAACATCGTGCGGACCTTCGGCCAGAACAGCGCACAAATTGGAGAAAACATATGACTGATCAAAACACAAACAGCGCGGCTCAGGCATCAGCTTCCCTCACCTGGCTTGACTTGGAAACCGTCGCGCCTACTCCAGAGCTGCAGAAGGTTTTTGACACGACGATTGAGCGGATTGGCTATGTCCGCAATTCGCAGCTGGCCATGGCCGGCATGCCCGAAGTTGTCATCGCGCTGGACGGGCTGAGCCGCTCGGTCATGAAGGACACCGCCGGCAGTCTTAGCCCCAAGGAGCGCGAGCTGATCGCCCTGGTGGCGAGCGTCGAAAACAGCTGCGTGTCGTGCACCTTTACCCATGCTGCGCGCCTGCGTTCGATCACCAGCGATCCGCTATGGACCGCCATCGTCGAGGTCAATTATCGCCACGCCGCGCTGACCGAGCGCGAGCGGGCCATTGCCGACTATGCCTATACGCTGACCGCCCATCCGGCGCTGGTCGATGACCAGGATCTGGAGCCGCTGCGCGCCGCTGGCGTCACCGAACAGGACATTTTCTACGTCATCGCCATCACCGCCTACTTCAACCTGAGCAACCGGCTGATGAGCGGGCTGGGGATGAAGCCAAACCAAGAGGCCTATGACGCCGGGCGTTAGTCGCTGCGTCATCCAATAGCTGTTTAATCGGGGCATATGCCATGCGCGACAATGACGAGAATTATGGATTTGGCACCCGCCTCGTGCAGATGGGGCGGTCCAAGTCGGACGGACAATCCTTTGTAAATCCGCCGCTGGAGCGTGGCTCCAGCGTGCTGTTTCCCACCATCGCGGCGCGGGACGCAGTGCGTCAGCGCCCGCTCGACCAGGTGCTCACCTATGGGTTGAAGGGCGGGCAAACCCACTTTCACCTTGAAGACGCCGTGGCGGAAATCGAAGGCGGCAGCCGCTGCCAGATCGTCTCGACCGGATTGGCGGCGGTGACCACCGCGCTGTTTGCCTATCTCAAGGGCGGCCAGCATTGCCTGATGCCGGACAGCGTTTACGGTCCGACCCGGTCGTTCCTGTCGAGCATCGGCAAGGATAGCGGCATGTCCGTGACTTACTACAAGCCGACCATCGACGAGGCCGGCCTGCGCGCCCTGGTGCAGGACAATACCACTGTGATCTATGCCGAAAGCCCCGGCAGCCACACCATGGAAGTGCAGGACGTCGCCATGCTGTCGCGCGTCGCCCGCGCGGTCGGCGCCAAGCTGCTGATGGACAATACCTGGGGGCTGTCCTTCTTCAAGCCATTCGAGCATGGCGTGGATTGTTCGATTCAGGCTGGTACCAAATATATTGGCGGCCACTCCGATCTGATGCTCGGCACCATCACCACCAATAGTGATGATGACTGGAGCCGTGTCCGCAATACGGCGGTGACGCTGGGGCAATATGCCAGCCCCGACGATTGCTGGCTGGCCCTGCGTGGCCTGCGGACCTTGCGGGTGCGTCTGGCCGAACACATGCGCGCCGGCATGGCCGTGGCGCAATGGCTCGAAGGCCGCGCCGAGGTAAAGCAGGTGCTGCATCCGGCGCTGCCCGGTGCGCCGGGACACGACTTGTGGAAGCGCGACTTCACCGGCGCCTGCTCGCTGTTCTCCGTCGTGCTCGACCCGCGGTTTGAATATGCCGACATG
This sequence comes from Devosia sp. A449, assembly GCF_054489375.1. Classification (NCBI taxonomy): domain Bacteria; kingdom Pseudomonadati; phylum Pseudomonadota; class Alphaproteobacteria; order Hyphomicrobiales; family Devosiaceae; genus Devosia; species Devosia sp. A449. Next base: position 161,708 of record NZ_JBTMWU010000004.1, read on the forward strand.
GTCGCCATGATCGATGCGCTGAAGCTGTTTGGCATTGGCGCGTCCTGGGGTGGCTTTGAAAGCCTCGCTTTGCCGACCACTGGCACCGTCACCCGCACGGCCGAAACCGGCGGTTTCGGCGCGCAGGTGTTCCGCCTCCATATCGGGCTCGAAGATACCGACGATCTGATCGCCGACCTTGATGCCGGCTTTGCGGTCTTGAACGGCCATGCTGCGGACCGGGCCTGAGGCCCTCCCGGCGCACACCTTAACTCAACAGGAATTTTGCCATGACCATCACCCGTTTTGACACCAATCACCGCCGCAGCCGCGTCGTCATCCACGGCGACACCGTCTATCTGGCCGGCCAGGTTTCCGCCGATACCGATGGCGACATCACCCACCAGACCAAGGGCACGCTGGCCCGGGTCGACCAGGCGCTGGCGCTGGCCGGCAGCGACAAGAGCAAGATCCTCAGCGCCACGATCTGGCTGAGCGATATGGCTGACTTCAAGGCCATGAACGAAGTCTGGGATGCGTGGATCGACCCGCAGAACCCGCCGGCCCGTTCGTGCGGCGAGGTCAAGCTGGCCCGTGCCGACCTGCTGATCGAAGTGATCGTGGTGGCGGCGCGCTAACGCCGCCGAAAACTCTCCGAAAGGTATGGCGATCGTGTCAGAAACTAACATCCAAGAGGCCGCGGACCGACTGTGGCAGGCCTGGGAAACCGGCACGCCGGTCGACCCCGTACGCGATCGGATCGGGGCCGGCGACGTTGCTGCGGCCTATCAGGTGCAGGACATCAATACCCGCCGCTGGGAAGCCCAGGGCCGCAAGATTTCGGGCCGCAAGATCGGCCTGACCGCCAAGACGGTGCAGGCGCAACTCGGCGTCGATCAGCCCGATTACGGCGTGCTGTTTGCCGATATGGAAGTGCAGGACGGCGAGGACATCGCCTTCGGCCGGGTGTTGCAGCCCAAGGTCGAGGCAGAAGTGGCCTTTGTCATCTCGGCGCCGCTGACCGGCCCGCATTTGACCATGACGACCCTGATGACGTCCATCGCCTTCGCCTTGCCGGCGATCGAAGTGGTGGGCAGCCGGGTCAGCAATTGGGACATCCGTATTGCCGATACGGTGGCCGACAACGCCTCGAGCGGACTCTACGTGCTGGGGCAGACCCCGCGCCAACTAAGTGATTTCGACCTGCGTCTCTGCGGCATGGTGATGCTGCGCAATGGCGAGCCGGTGTCGGTGGGGGCGGGCGCTGCCTGCCTCGGCAGCCCGCTCAATGCCACGCTGTGGCTGGCGCGCACCATGGCCGCCGCCGGCCGGCCGCTCGGTCCTGGCGACGTGGTGTTGTCCGGCGCGCTCGGCCCGATGGTCGTGGCTCAGCCCGGTGACGTGTTTGAAGCGCGGATCAATCGGCTCGGCTCAGTCAGCGTTGGATTTGGGAGGGAGTGAGAACATGACGAAAATCAAATGCGCCATCATCGGCTCGGGCAATATCGGCACCGATCTGATGATCAAGATACTGCGCCACTCCAAGACCCTCGAGATGGGCGCGATGGTGGGTATTGATCCCAGCAGCGACGGCTTGGCTCGCGCCAGCCGCATGGGCGTCACCACGACGCATGAGGGCCTCGAAGGTCTGCGCCGGCTTGCTGAATATCCCGACATCCGTGTGGTGTTCGACGCCACCAGCGCCGGCGCCCATCGACACCACAATGAAGCGCTGCAGGCCGATGGCAAGCAGGTGATCGATTTGACGCCCGCTGCTGTCGGACCGTTCATCATTCCCGCGGTCAATCTCGATAAGCATCTTGAGGCGGGCAATGTGAACATGGTCACCTGCGGTGGCCAGGCGACCATTCCGATGGTGGCAGCAGTCAACCGGGTCAGCCCGGTGCGCTACGCCGAAATCGTGGCCTCGATCAGCTCCAAATCGGCTGGCCCCGGCACGCGCGCCAATATAGATGAATTCACCGAAACCACCGCCGCTGCCATCGAGCAGGTTGGCGGCGCCCAGCGCGGCAAAGCGATCATCATTCTCAACCCGGCTGAACCGCCGATGATCATGCGCGATACGGTGTTCTGCCTGTGCGATGCCGCCGACACCGACAAGATCCGCGCATCGGTCGAAGAGATGGTGCGAGACGTGCAGAGCTACGTGCCCGGCTATCGCCTCAAGCAGGAAGTTCAGTTCGAACAGATCGGCTCGAACGCGCCGCTGCTGATCCCGGAAATGGGCGGCAGCTTCACCGGGATCAAGGTTTCCATTTTCCTCGAGGTCGAAGGCGCTGCGCATTATCTGCCAGCCTATGCGGGGAACCTCGACATCATGACCTCCGCGGCGCTGAAAACTGCTGAACGCCTGGTCGAGAAACGCAACTGGACGGCGAGGGCAGCGTAAGATGAGCAGGCTTTACATTCAGGACGTGACGCTGCGCGACGGCATGCATGCCGTCCGGCATCAATATGATCTGGGCCATGTGCGTGACATTGCGCAGGCGCTGGACGAGGCTGGCGTCGACGCCATCGAGGTCGCCCATGGCGACGGGCTGATGGGGTCGACCTTCAACTATGGCTTCGGCGCCCATACCGACGAGGCCTGGATCAAGGAAGCCGCCAAGGTCTGCAAGAACGCGGTGCTGACGACGCTGTTGCTGCCCGGCATCGGCACTATCGAAGACCTCAAACGCGCCCGCGACAATGGCGTCCGCTCGGTGCGCATCGCCACCCATTGCACCGAGGCCGATGTCAGCGCCCAGCATATTAGCGCCGCCAAGGAGATGGGGCTGGACGTGTCAGGCTTCCTGATGATGTCGCATATGACCTCGCCCGAAGCGCTGGCGGCCCAGGCCGTCAAAATGGAAAGCTATGGTGCCGACTGCGTCTATGTCACCGATTCCGGTGGTGCGCTGACCATGGCCGGCGTGACCGAGCGTTTCGACGCTTATGCCAAGGCGCTGAAGCCCGAAACCCAGCGCGGCGTACATATGCATGAGAACCTGTCGCTATCGGTCGCCAATACAATTGTCGCCGTTCAGCACGGCGCGACCCGTGTCGATGCTTCGTTGGCGGGCATGGGGGCAGGGGCCGGCAATTGCCCGCTCGAAGCCTTCATCGCCGTGGCCAATGTCTATGGCTTCGAGCATGGCTGCGATCTGTTCAAATTGCAGGACGCCGCCGAAACCCTGGTGCGTCCGTTGCAGGACCGTCCGGTGCGGGTCGACCGCGAAACGCTGACCTTGGGTTATGCGGGGGTCTATTCGTCCTTCCTGCGTCACGCCGAACGGGCGGCAGGGCTTTATGGCCTCGATACCCGCGAAATCCTGGTTGAACTGGGCAAGCGCGGCATGGTGGGCGGCCAGGAAGACATGATCGTCGACGTGGCGCTGGACATGATCAAGCAAAAAGAAAGTGCAGCATGACTGACCTGCAAAGACTGGCGGAAATCGCCGATGAGGCGGCCCTTTGCGCTACAGCAATTCCTCAATTTTCCGACACGCATACCCTGAGTGTTGACCAGGGCTACGCCATCCAGACGCTGTCCATGAACCGCCGCTATGCGCGCGGCGACCGGCGGATCGGCATCAAGATGGGGTTCACCAGCCGCGCCAAGCAGCTGCAGATGGGGCTCGATGACCTGATCTGGGGCCGCCTGACCGAATCCATGCGTCTCGAAGAGGGCGGCTGCGTTTCGATGAGCCGGTTCGTGCATCCGCGCGTCGAACCGGAGGTCGCCTATCTGATCCGGCATCGCCTGGAAGGCAATGTGAGTGCGCTTGAGGCGTTGAACGCGGTGGCGGGCGTCGCGCCCGCCATGGAAATCATCGACAGCCGCTTCGCCAACTTCAAGTTCGACGTGGCCGACGTGGTGGCCGACAATACCTCTGCCGCGGGGTTTGTTATCGGTGACTGGTACGCGCCCGGCACCGATGTCGCCAATCTCGGGCTGATCCTGTCGATCAACGGTCGGCCTCGGCAAATCGGTTCCACTGCCGCAATCCTCGGCAATCCGGCGCGTGCGTTGGTGGCGGCAGCCCGGATGGCTGCCAGCGCCGGCGAAGCGCTTTGCCCCGGCGACATCGTTCTGGCCGGCGCCGCAACGGCGGCGGTCGAGTTTTCGGCCGGTGACCACGTCCAAGCCCAGTTCGAAACCTTGGGCTCGATCAATTTCTCTATCGTCGACTAACCTTTTCACCCTGCTGATAAATTTATAAGTTCCATTTGGATTTCATTGACACTCAAGTGGAACTTGAGCGATATGTCCGCATCCTGGTGGCTAGCGAACGGGCTTGCAGAATGACCCCCACTGAATTCCCCCTGGGCCGCCATCGCGGTCGCCCCGTCTATGGCGCCAAGCTCGGCATCATCATCCTCGACACCCGCTTCCAGCGTTTTGTCGGCGATATCGGCAATGCCGAAACCTTCGATTATCCGGTGCAGTATTCGGTCATTAAGGGCGTTTCGCTTGGCGCCGACCTCACGCCGGAAGGCGAGACGTTGCAGGTTTTCTATCGGGCCATTGATGACCTCGTGGCGCGTGGCGTCGACGGCATTTCGACCAGTTGCGGCTTCCTCGCGATCATGCAGCCACATCTGGCCGCGCGCAGTCCGGTGCCGGTTGCCAGCTCCAGCCTGCTGCAGATCCCGATGCTGCAGCGCATGCTGCCGACCTCGCAGCAGGTTGGCGTGGTGACGGCCAAGAAGCCGGCCCTGACCCCGGCGCATTTTGCCGGCGTGGGCGTGACCTTCGACGGTCCGATCGCCGGCATGTCGCTCGAAGGCTATTTCCGCGCCAATCTGATCAGCGGCAATCCGAAGATCGATTTTGTCAGGCAGGAACAGGAAGTCTTGGACACCGTCCGGGGCCTCCTGGAGGAAAATCCGAACATGGGCGCGCTGGTGTTTGAATGCACCAACCTGTCGCCCTATTCGGCTTCCGTCGAGCGTGAGTTCGGCATTCCGGTCTATGACGTCATCACCATGCTGGACTGGTTCCATGCCGGGCTTCGTCCCCGCCAATACAGGTAACATGCCCATGCCTTTCAATCCGCTTCACGGTTCCGGCGGCGTGTGCCGCGTCGGCATCATCGGCGCTGGGCGTATCGCCCAGGCGATCATCACCAGCATTCAGGCAGGCGAGGCCGGGGCCTATGAAGTTTGCGCCGTGCTGACCCGGCGCAGTGCCGAGCGGCCCGGGATCACGGCGCTGACCACCGCCGACCGCGCTGAGTTTCTGGCCAGCAAGCCTGATCTGATCATCGAAGCCGCCGGGCCAGATGGGCTGCTCGAGCATGGCGTTGCCGCGATTGCGGTGGCCGATATCTGGTCGATCAGCGGCATGGCGTTGGGCGATGCTGATTTTGCGGCCAAGGTCGAGGCCGCCGGGAAGCAGGCCGGCCATCGGCTCCGCCTGCTGGGTGGCGCCATTGCCGGCCTTGATGCCGCAACGGTGGCCGCGCGCGATCCCGAGGCACGTGTGTTCATCGAGGCCGTGACCAGCACCACAGTCGAGGGCGATACGCCTGATTTTGTCGGCACTGCACGCGAAGCCGTCGGCCAGCTGCATGGCGTCAATGTCGTCGCCGCCGCGGCCCTGGCCGGGACCGGTCTCGACGCGACCCACTTGACCTTCTTCAACCGCAAGCCTGGCACTCGCCGCTTTTTCAATATCCGGATTGAAAGCAGCGTCGGCAATTTCGCCATGAGCAGCAGCCCCAACCTGTCCCCCGAAACCGGCGCAACCTTCATCGTCGCGTCGTCGGTGGTCACGGCGCTGGTGCAGGCGCAGCGCACGATCTGGGCCGGCTAGACTGGACATTACGGGCGGGGCAGGAGGCTCCGCCCGGATCACCATGCGGTGGTGGGGGGAGTAATCAGATTGGCGCTGCATAAATTCTTGTCGCGGTTCCAACCGCCGTGGCGCGCCATGCTGGCCTTGCTGGTCGGCGCGTTGTCTGGCGTGTTGGCGCAGGCCGTCGGCCTGCCGCTGCCCTGGATGCTTGGCCCGATGATCGGCACGACGATTGCTGCGTTGTCGGGTGCCCCTATCCGCTCACCGGCCCGGCTGCGGGTGGTGTTTCTTCCGGTGCTGGGCGTCATGCTCGGTTCGGGGATTGATGCGAGCATTCTGTTGGCGCTGGGGCGCTGGAGTATCACCTTCGCCTTCCTGATCCCCTTTTCCATCGCCGCTGCTGCTGCGTCTTACTGGTTTTACCGGGGCATCGGCCGCTACGATCCGGTGACGGCGTTTTTCAGCGCCATGCCGGGCGGTCTCAATGACATGGTGATCATGGGCGTCGAGGCCGGCGGCGAGGAAAAACGCATCGCCATGGCGCATGCCACGCGGATTCTGGCGGTTATTCTATTCGGGGTATTGTTCTTTGGCGTGGCCATGGGGGTCTCCAGCGGCAGCGCCGCGCCACGCGGAGCGGCGCTCAACGCGCTGACGGTGCAAGACTGGCTGGTGCTGGGAGGCTGCGCCCTGTTGGGCGTGCCATTCGCGTCTGTTCTGCGCCTGCCTGCGCCAGCGATCCTGGGGCCGATGGTGCTGAGCGGGATCGCCCATGTCACTGGGCTGGTCACCGTTGCGCCGCCGGACTTGGTCGTCATCATCGCTCAGGTGGTGATCGGAACCGTCATTGGCGGACGCTTTGTGGGCGCCAGCCTCAGGCAGGTCGGCCGGGATATGGGGCTGGGCGTCGGCTCCTCACTGCTCATGATCGCGGTTGCGGTGCTGTTTGCGCTGATTGTCAGCACGATCACCGGCACCGAGATCAGCCACACTTTCCTCGCCTATTCGCCGGGCGGGTTGACCGAGATGAGCCTGCTCGCTTTGGCGATGGGGCAAGAGGTGGCCTATGTTTCGGTGATGCATGTGGCGCGGCTGACCCTGGTGATCTTCGCCGCTGCGCCAGCGCTCCGATGGCTGCGCCGCGCACGCCGGGTGACCCCATGAATTGGGTATTTTTGACGGTAGGCAAGACGAGGGCGGTGCACCGTGGCGACTGACTATGATTTGCTGATCATTGGTGGTGGCCTGATCGGCTGCGCTGCTGCCTGGGGCGCGGCACGCGCCGGCGCACGCGTGGCGATTGTCGATGGTGAAGACGGCGCCTATCGCGCCTCGGTGGGTAATTTTGGCCTGCTGTGGACGCAGGGCAAGGGCGTCGACGCGCCGGCCTACGCCAACTGGACCCGCAAGGCGGTAAAGCTCTGGCCAGAATTCGCCGAAGCCTTGGGTGCTGTCAGTGGTGTCGATATTGGCTTTGAACAGAAGGGTGGCCTGCACTTCCTGCTGTCGGAGGCCGAGGCCGAGAAGCGCATGGCGCAACTGGCGCCACCCGGCTCCCCCAAGGATGATTTTGCGGTCGAATTCATCGCCGCCAGCACGCTGCGCGAAACCATGCCGGAGCTGGGTCCCGACGTTTATGGCGCGACGTTCTGCAAACAGGACGGCGCGGTCAATCCGCTGCTGCTGCTTCAGGCCCTGCGCATTGCGCTGCACAAGAGTGGCGTGACAATGCTGTCGGGAAAGTCGGTCGATCAGATCCGTCCCGATGGCAGTGGCTTTGCGGTTTCGGTCGGTGACCGCCAATTACGGGCAGGGCGGCTGCTGCTGGCCGCGGGGCTGGGTAGTCGCGAGCTGGGGCGTGACATTGGTCTTGATCTGGCCGTGTTCCCGCAGCGCGGCCAGTTGATGATCACCGCTCGGACCACGCCATTCCTGCACATGCCGACGACCGCGATCCGCCAGATGGCCGAGGGCACGGTTCTGCTCGGCTCGACGCAGGAAAATGTCGGCTTCGACAAATCCATCGGGGTTGGTCAGCTGGGGCAGATTGCGGAGCGCGTGGTGCGCATTTTCCCGCGCATTGCCGATCTGGATCTGGTGCGCAGCTGGTCCTGCCTGCGGGTGATGACGCCTGATGGGCTGCCGATCTATCAGCAATCGGAGCGCTATCCCGGTGCCTTTGCCGCCACAGCCCATAGCGGGGTGACGTTGGCCGGCATTCACGCGCTGATGCTGGCCCCGGCCATCCTGTCGGGTCAGTTGCCGCAAGACGTCGAGGCCTTTGCCGCGGATCGCTTCGGGGACTGGCAGAGCCACACCGGTGGATCGTCACATTAGAGGGGCCGCGCGATGTTCAAGAAACTGACAGCGGACGCGGGAAGCGTCGCGCCGGAGCAGGTCACCCTGACGGTGGACGGTCGCATAGTCGTGGCACAAGCAGGCGACACCGTTGCCGCAGCGCTACTGGCCACCGGCCAAATCAATTTCCGCATGTCCCCGACTTCGGGCAAACCGCGCGGCCCCTATTGCATGATGGGCGTGTGTTTTGAATGCCTCGTCACCATCGATGGGCGCGCGGGTCGACAGGCCTGCATGACCTCGGTCGTAGCCGGCATGGATATACGCACCGACACAGGAGCAAACCCGTCATGACGAACACTGTGCCACCCGCCGATGCCGGGCAATGGGACACCATCGTCGTGGGTGCCGGTCCTGCGGGGCTGGCGGCGGCCACGTTGCTGGCCGAGCATAAACTGCGCGTGCTGGTGCTCGACGAGCAGCCCGCGCCCGGCGGGCAGATCTATCGCGGCATTGAGCGTACGCCCGCCGGTAGCCGGAAGGCAGAAATCCTGGGCAGCGACTATCTGCATGGCGCCGATCTGGTCCGCCGCTTCCGCGCCAGCGCGGCTGCCTATTGGCCCGAGACCAACATGTGGCACGTGGCGCCGGGGCTTGAGGTGTTTGCCAGCCGCGAGGGCATCACGCACAAGCTGCGGACCTCAAAGCTGATCCTTGCCACCGGAGCAATGGAGCGGCCTGTGCCGGTCGCCGGCTGGACCTTGCCTGGGGTGATGACCGCCGGGGCGCTGCAAATCCTGATCAAGAATAGCGCTCTTGTCGCCGATGAGCCCATCGTCATTGCTGGGTCCGGACCGCTGTTTTATCTGCTGGCCCATCAATGCATATTGGCAGGCGTGCCGATCGCGGCGCTGCTTGATACCGCCGTGTCTCGCCATATGCTGGGCGCCATCCGCGCCATGCCGCGGGCGCTGACCGGCAAGGGCCCGGGCTATCTGCTCAAGGGGCTGAAACTGAAACTGGCGCTGCGGCGCGCCGGCATCCCGACCTATGGGGCAGTGCGCGACATTGAAATTCAGGGCAATGAGCGGGCCGAAGAGGTTCGCTTTCGATCCGGCAACAAGACCCACCATATTGTCGCCGGGCTGGTGGCCCTGCATGAGGGCGTCATTCCCGGCCAGAACGCCACCCGTATGCTTGGATGTGCCCATGTTTGGGACCAGCGCCAGTTCGCCTTCAAGCCGCTTCTTGACGCCTGGGGGGCAAGTTCGGTCGAGGGCATCCGTGTTGCGGGCGATGCCGGCGGCATCGTCGGTGCGCGCAGCGCCGAGCATCAGGGCCGGTTGGCAGCGCTGGATATTTTGCATGAACTGGGCCGGCTGGACAATGCGGCCCGCGACCGGCTCGCGGCCGACGAGCGGCGCGCCCTCAATGCCCACCTAAGCGTTCGTGCTTTCCTCGATGACCTCTATCCGCCACGCACGGCCATCAATACGCCGAGCGGCGATGTGGTGCTGTGCCGCTGCGAGTCCGTCAGCGCCTCGGCGGTGCACGCCTTGGCCAAGGATGGGCTTGGGCCCAATCAGATCAAGGCCGCGCTGCGCTGCGGCATGGGGCCCTGTCAGGGGCGGCTATGCGGCTCTACGGTGGCGCAAGTCGTGGCCGCCGCGCAGGGCCAGCCTCCGCAGGACTATTACAACATCCGCCCACCACTGAAGCCGGTGTCTATGGGCGAGATTGCCACTCTGGCAGCCAAGCGCCCTTAGGCGTCAGCCTGCCAGGGCGGCCAGAACGCGCACCCAGCTGCGAATGCCGCGATGGTAGCTCTCGAGATCGTATTTCTCGTTGGGCGAGTGGATTTTGTTGTCGACGCGGGCAAAGCCGATCAGCAGCGCATCGAGGTCAAGAATGCGCTTGAAGTCGCCGACCACCGGGATGGAGCCGCCCGAGCCGGTGATCACCGCCGGCTTGCCCCATTCGTCGGAAAGCGCCGCCAACGCCTGACGCAGATGAGTGCCATCGTCCGGCACGGTGATGGCGGGTGAGCCGCCATGTTCGGTGAAGGTCACCGAGCAATCCGCCGGGATGCGTGCCTGCACATGCTGGCGGAAGGCGGCGCGGATCTTGTGTGGGTCCATGCCGGACACCAGCCGGAAGCTTATCTTGGCACTGGCCTTGGCCGGGATCACGGTCTTGAAGCCGTCGCCGGTATAGCCGCCAATCATGCCGTTGATTTCGCAGGTCGGCCGCGCCCACAGCATTTCCAGCACCGAGCGATCCCGCTCGCCCGCTGGCACTGATAGCCCGGCTTCGCCGAGAAACGCCGCCTGATCAAAGCCGAGGCCCTGCCATTGCGCTTTCAGCGCCGGGCTGATTTCGGCTACGTCATCATAAAACCCCGGCAGCGTCACCGAGCCATCCGGCCCCCGCAGGCTGGCGATGATTTCGGCCAGCACCTGATTGGGATTGCGCGCCGCATTGCCGAACATGCCGGAATGCAGATCCTTGTTGGCGCAGCTGATTTCCACCTCGTCGGCCACAAGGCCACGCAGCATGGTGATGACGGACGGCGTTGCGGCATCCCACATCCGCGTATCGCAGACCAGCGCGATATCGGCGACGCCCAGCTCAGCCTTGTTGGCCTCCATGAAGGGCGGCAGGTTCACGCCGCCGCTTTCTTCCTCACCCTCGATCATCATCGATATTCTGATCGGCAGGCTGCCAGTGGTTGCCTTCCAGGCGCGACAGGCCTCGATGAAGGTCATCATCTGCCCCTTGTCGTCCGAGGCGCCGCGCGCCACGATGATCTGGCGGCCATGGGCATCGGTCTTGAGTTCGGGCTCGAACGGATCGGTGTGCCACAGATTCAGCGGATCGACCGGCTGCACGTCGTAATGCGCGTAAAACAGCACATGCGGCCCGGCCTGCTCAGGACCATGCGCCACCACCACCGGATGGCCCGGCGTCGGGCGGGCCGCAGCGTCAAAGCCCAGTCCGGTGAGCTCACTGGTGATCCAATCTGCCGCGCGCTGGCATTCGGCGGCATAAGCGGGATCGGTGGAGACGGACTTGATGCGGAGCAGGGCATAGAGCCGCTCCAGGCTCTGCTCGAGTCCACCATCCACTGCGGCAAGAACGGCATCGAGTTTTGTAGCAACGGTCATCACGCGAATCCCTTTTCCCTACCCTGTTTGAGCCCGCTTCCGCTGTCCAGCAGCAGGCGTTCCCCGACGCAGTATTCTTGCTGATCGGGCGGTTTGACGTATGGGAAAGCCGCATTTTGAAAAGGGCGCACCTCGGCAGCGACGGCCGAAAATGCCCTGCTGGGGGCTGCTGAAAGGAATGGGGCGCGTGCTTGCCATCGCGCCCTGTTTTCGGCGCGATGGTCGTCAGCACGACTGGGCCGCGTGACTCTAGAGGGCGATCACTGCCTCGATTTCGACCTTGGCCCCCATTGGCAGGGCGCTCACCTGGTAGGTGGCGCGGGCGGGGTAGGGCTCCTGAAAGTGACGGGCATATTCCGCGTTGAGTTCGCCCCAGCGCGACAGGTCCGTCACCAGGACGGTGGTCTTGATGGTGTTGGCGAGCGAGCTGCCGGCGGCTTCGGCGATGGCGGCGATGTTGCGCAGGGACTGCGCCATCTGCGCAACGGCATCGTCGGGCATGGTGCCGGTCGCGGGGTCGAGCGGCAATTGGCCCGAGACGAAGAGCAGGTCGCCATGGCGGCGGGCCTGCGAATAGGGGCCGACGGCGGCGGGGGCGAGATCGGTAGCAATGACGGTCATGATGGGCTCGTGCAGTTGAAAATTAGCGCTGGCGGGTGCCGAGCAGCAGATCGGGGTGAAAAATGCCGGTCTCGAGGCTGTCTTCGATCAGGGCTTCGTGGGGGGCGATGTTCAGGCCTTGCTGGGTCAGCCAGGCGTCATCAAAATAGGTCTGGGCATAGCGCTCGCCGCTATCGCAGATGAGCGACACGATCGAGCCGGCATCCTTGTCCTCGCGCATCTGGCTCGCCGCCCACAGCATGCCGATGAAATTGGTGCCGGTGGAAGCGCCGACGCGCCGGCTCAACAACCGCGACAGCACGCGGGTGGCGGCGATGGAGGCAGTGTCCGGCACCTTGAGCATGGCATCGACCACATTGGGGATAAAGGACGCTTCTATACGGGGGCGACCAATGCCTTCGATGCGGCTGCCGCGCGCGCAATGCGCCTCCTGATTGACGCCGCACCAGCCCTCGTAAAACGCCGAGAATTCCGGGTCGGGGACGCACAGGCTGGTGTTGAGGCCGCGATAGAGGATGTAGCGGCCAATGGTGGCGGAGGTGCCGCCAGTGCCGGGGCTCATGACCACCCAGCGAGGAATGGGATGCCGTTCCATGGTCATCTGCTGGAAGATGGATTCGGCGATATTGTTATTGCCGCGCCAATCCGTCGCCCGTTCGGCGAAGGTGAACTGATCCAGATAATGCCCATTTTCGCGCACCGCGAGCAGCCGCGCTTCCTCATAGATGGCGGAGGGATCATCGACGAAATAGCAGGAGCCGCCCTGCTGCTCGATCGCCTCCACCTTGCTCTGGCTGGTGGTGCGCGGCAATACGGCGAAAAATCTCAGCCCCAGCAGCTTGGCATAATAGGCTTCGCTGACGGCGGTGGAGCCGGACGAGGCCTCAACCAACGCGGTGGTCGGGCCAATCAGGCCGTTGCAGATGCCATAGAGGATCAGCGAGCGGGCCAGCCGGTGTTTCAGGCTGCCGGTGGGGTGGGTCGACTCGTCCTTGAGATAGATGTCGATGTCGGGAAATGTCGGAACGGCCAGCGGAATGAGGTGTGAGTCGGCCGAGCGATGGGCGTCCGCCTCCATCACCTTGATCGCACGACGCGCCCAGCAGCGCTTGGTTTCCTCAATCTCGACAGTATTTAGCATGTGGTGCCCTATATGGTCACTGAATTAGAATTCAGTGCTGCAAATGACCTGCAACACAGAAATTCATATCATGCGCCTTGTCGGTTTTCTAGGGATAGGCTCACAAATTTCGTCAGCGTGCTGTTTTCGGCGTTAGCGGCGGGGCGCGTCTGCACAAACGACAATCCGGCCACCGCAACGCGCAGCGACCGGATTGGCGCAGGGAGCTGAAATGCGTCAGCCGTGATTGATCATCACGTGGCGAACGCTGGTGTAGTCTTCGAGCGAATAGCTCGACAGATCCTTGCCATAGCCGGACTGCTTGATGCCGCCATGCGGCATTTCATTGACCAGCATGAAGTGGGTGTTGATCCAGGTGCAGCCATAGCGCAGGCTGGCGGCGGCGCTCATCGCCTTGGAAATATCCTTGGTCCACACCGACGAGGCCAGCCCGTAATCGCTGTCATTGGCCCATTTCACCGCCTGGTCCGGCTCGTCGAAGCGGGTAATGGACACCACCGGACCGAACACTTCGCGGCGCACGATCTCGTCGCTCTGCAACGCCCCGGCCACCACCGTCGGCTCGAAGAAAAAGCCCTGTTCGCTTGATTTCTTGCCGCCCGCCGTCACTTCGATATGGGACATTTCCTGCGCCCGCTCGACAAAACTGGCCACCCGGTCGCGCTGCCGCAGCGAAATCAGCGGTCCCATTTCGTTGAGGCTATCGTCTTCCTGATTGAACTGGATGGTCGAGACCGCCGACGACAAATCCGCCACCAGCCGGTCATAAATCTTCGAGCCGGCATAGATACGGCAAGCGGCGGTGCAGTCCTGCCCGGCATTGTAATAGCCAAACGCCCGCAGCCCGGTCACCACAGCGTCGAGATCGGCATCGTCATAGACGATCACCGGAGCCTTGCCGCCCAGTTCGAGATGGGTGCGCTTGACCGATTTGGCCGCCGCCTGCAGCACCTTCTTGCCCGTGGCGATATCGCCGGTGATCGACACCATATCGATCTTGGGGTGGTTGATCAGCGCATTGCCGACGCTTTCCCCACGCCCCAGCACGATATTGACCACCCCTTCGGGCAGGATTTTCGCCAGAATCCGCGCCAGCTTGAGCGCGCTGAGCGGGGTCTGTTCCGAGGGCTTGAACACCACCGTATTGCCCCCGGCAATCGCCGGCGCCAGCTTCCACGCCATCATCATCAGCGGGTAGTTCCACGGCGCAATCGAGCCGACAATGCCGATCGGATCGCGCCGCACCATGGAAGTGTGGCCTGCCATATATTCGCCGGCCACGACGCCACTCATATTGCGCACCGCCCCGGCAAAGAAGCGGTAGCAATCCACCACCGCCGGGATTTCATCATTGCGCACCGCATTGATCGGCTTGCCGCAATTGAGCGCTTCCAATGCCGCGAATTCATCGGCCTCGGCCTCGATGGCGTCGGCAATGCGCAACAGATAGGTCGAACGCTGCTGCGGCGTGGTGCGCGACCAGTGGACAAACGCCTTGCCCGCTGCCGTCACCGCCTTGTCCACCTGCGCCAGCGAGGCTTCGGGGATGGCCTTGATCAAGCCGCCCGTCCGCGGATTGAGCACCTGTTCTTCAAAATCCACGCCGCTCTCGAACTGCGCGCCGATCAGCATGCTGGTGTCCATCATCATCTCCTGAGCAGGTTATTTGCCGGCGCCGGCGATCTGGTCGCCGTCGCGGGTGAGGTAAAAGGCGGCCAGAATGGGTAGGGTGGTAACCAGCACCACAATCATGGCGACGACATTGGTCACCGGGCGCTGACGCGGCCGGACCAGTTCCTCCAGCATCCATAGCGGCAGAGTCTGCTGCTGCCCGGAGGTGAAGGTGGTGACAATCACTTCGTCAAACGACAGCGCGAAGGCCAGCATGCCACCAGCCAGCAAGGCCGTGCCGATATTGGGCAGGATGACATGGCGGAAAGTCTGGAAGCCGTCGGCGCCGAGGTCCATCGAGGCCTCGATCAGCGATTTGGAGGTGCGGCGGAACCGCGCCACCGCATTGTTGTAAACCACCACGACGCAGAAGGTGGCGTGGCCCAGCACAATGGTCCAGAAGCTGAACGGGATTTCGGCGATGCTGAAGGCCGAGCGCAAGGCGATACCGGTGATCACGCCGGGCAGGGCGATGGGCAGAATGACCAGCAGCGAAATCGTCTCCCGGCCAAAGAACTGCGTCTGGCTCACCGCCGCGGCACACAATGTGCCAAGCACCAGTGCGATGGCGGTAGAAATACTCGCCACCTGCACCGACAGCGTCAGCGCCTGCCACACGTCGGGCCGGTTCCAGGTCACCTCGAACCATTTCAGGGTGAAGCCCGGCGGCGGCCATTGATAGCTCTTCTCCTCGGTGGTGAAGGCATAGATGAAGATCAGCACCAGTGGCGCGATCAGAAAGATCAGCCCGGCCGCCGAAGCAATTTTGAGGCCCAGCGGAGCCCGCGTCAGGTCAGAGCGCATCGAATGCCCCCTTCTTCTTGGCGGCCCACAGATAGAGGCCCATGATCAGGATCGGCACCACGGTGAAGGCGGCGGCCAGCGGGATATTCCCGGCCGTGCCCTGGTGCTGGTACACGGCCTGGCCGATGAACAGGCGCGACGTGCCGACGATCTGGGGAATGATGTAATCGCCCAGCGTCAGCGAGAAAGTGAAGATCGAGCCGGCAATCACCCCCGGCAGCGCCAGCGGGAAGATGACCTTCCAGAAGGTCTGAAACGGCGTGGCCCCGAGGTCCGACGAAGCGTCGGTCAGATTGACCGGCACGCGCTCGATTGCCGCCTGCGTCGGCAGGATCATGTAGGGCATCCACACATAGACAAACACCAGGAAGGTGCCGAGATAGCTGATCGACAGCGAGCTGCCGCCGACCACCGGAAGGGCCAGAATGGCGTCGAGCAAGAAGGTGATATGCAACTGGGCGAAGATCCAGTTCAGGATCCCTTCCTTGGCCAGGATCAGCTTCCACGCATAAATCTTGACCAGATAGCTCGACCACAGCGGCAGCATGACGCCGAGATAGAACAGCGCCTTCCATTTGCCGCGCACATAGCGCGCCGCCATATAGGCGATGGGAAAGGCGATGACCGCCGAGGCCAGGGTCACCGCGCTGGCCATCAGCACGGTGCGGATGATGATGTCGAGATTGGCCGGGCGGAACAATTCGCCATAGCTCTTGAGCGTCAGGTGGGAATAGTCGACCACGCCGCTGAATTCATCGATGGCGTAAAAGCTCTGCGCCAGCAGCGCCAGCAGCGAGCCGATATAGACCACGCCGAGCCACAGCAAAGGCGGGGCCAGCAACAGCGCAACGAACAGCTTGGGGTGGCGCCACAATTGATCCGACAGCCAGCCGAGAACCCCCGGACGCCGCTCATGTATGGCAATGGTAAGGGCCGGGGTGCTCATTGCTCACCCTCCATCAGATGCAGCGCGCTGCGCTCGAAGGCGAGGCCGGTGCGCGCGCCAATGGCGGGCAATTCGTGGCCCGAAGGCACCAGCGCATGAATGCTGCCGCCATCGACATCAATGCCGACCCGCGTCGTCGCGCCCAGATAATTCTTGGTCGTCACCACGCCGGCCAGCGCACTGCCGGCTTCGGGCACCAGCCGCACCGCTTCGGTGCGCAGGCTCGCCCAGCGCCGCTCACCTGTCAGCACCGCCACCTGGGTGGGATTGAGCACATTGGAGGAGCCAACAAAATCGGCGACAAAGCGGCTATTGGGCCGGGCATAGATTTCCTCGGGCGTGCCGACTTGGATGACCCGACCACCCGAAAACACCGCCACCCGATCCGCCATCGACAGGGCCTCGCCCTGATCATGGGTGACGAAAATAAAGGTGATGCCCAGCGCCTTTTGCAGCGACTTCAGCTCTTCCTGCATGCTTTCGCGCAGCTTGAGATCGAGCGCGCCCAGCGGCTCATCCAGCAGCAACACCTTGGGCCGGTTGACCAGTGCCCTGGCCAGCGCCACGCGCTGCCGCTGTCCGCCGGACAATTCGGAGGGGCGGCGCGCGCCATAGCCATCCAGCTTGACCATTTCCAGCGCCGCCTCGGCGGCCTTGTTGCGCTCGGCCCGCGGCACCTTTTTCAGCATCAGCGAATAGGCGACATTGTCCAACACGTTCAGATGCGGGAACAGCGCATAGTCCTGAAACACCGTGTTGACGTTGCGCCGATAGGGCGGCACGCCGGTGGCGTTCTCGCCGAAAATCTCGATATGGCCGAGCGTGGGTTGCTCAAAGCCGGCGATCACCCGCAGGCAGGTGGTCTTGCCCGATCCCGATGGGCCCAGCATGGCGAAAAACTCGCCGCTGACGATATCGAGATCGACCTGATCCATGGCCTTGATCGGGCCGAAATGGCGCGAAACGCCTTGCAGGGACACAGCAACGGTCATTTTTAGCAGCTCCGTTTCCGACGGCGGACACACCGCCGCGCAGCACAGCCTTTGCCGGCCGGCCAGACAGGATCGTCAGAATTCAACTGGGGCAGGGTGGGGGAGGCAGCCTGCCTCCCCCCTTGGCCGGGCGGTCAGCGGCCGCCGATCACGCCGATATAGTCCGAGACCCAGCGATAATAGGGCACGCATTCGCCCTGGGTGCACTGCGTGGTCGGGGTGCGCCAGAACTTGACCTGGTCGAACTGGTCATAGCCATTGTCGGTGCAGCCGGTAGCGCCCAGCAGCTCATTGCCCTGGCAGGCCGCCGGGACCGAGGGGTTGGCGCCGAACCAGGCCGAGACGTCGCCCTGGACCTTGGGGGCGAGCGAATGCTCCATCCACATATAGGCGCAGTTCGGATGCGCGCTGTTGGCGTGCAGCATGGTGGTGTCGGCCCAGCCGGTGGTGCCTTCCTCCGGGAACACCGAGGTCACCGGGCTGTCGGCCTTGAGGATATTGACCTGGAACGGCCACGAGCCGGACGCGGCCACGCCTTCATTCTTGAAGTCATCGATCTGGATGAAGGCGTCGTGCCAGTAGCGGCCGACCAGAGTGCGCTGCACCCGCAGCAGCTCAAGCGCGGCGGCATACTGCTCTTCGTTCAGTTCATAGGGGCTGGTAATGCCCAGCTCGGGCTTGTGCGCCATCAAATAGTTGGCGGCATCGGCGATATAGATCGGGCCGTCATAGGCCTGGATGCGGCCGGCATTGGGCTGCCCATCGGGGAAGTCCATCGGCTCGAACACCACATTCCAGCTGGTCGGCGGCGTGTCGCCAAACACGTCGGTATTATACATCAGTACGTTGGGACCCCAGACGTAGGGGGTGCCGTAATGCACGTCGTCAATGGTGTGCCAGGCGGCGTTCTGAATGCGTGGATCGAGCGTCGACCACGACGGGATCAGCGCGGTATTGATCGGCTGCACCTTGCCGCCGGCAATCAGTCGCTGCGAGGCGTCGCCCGAGGCGGTGACCAGGTCAAAGCCGCCTTCGTTCATCAGCGCCACCATTTCGTCCGAGGTCGCGGCGGTCTTGACCGAAACCTGGCAGCTGGTGGCCTTTTCGAAATCGCTCACCCAGTCATAGGCCGGGTCGGTTTCGCCTCGCTCAATATAGCCGGCCCAGGCGACGATGCTCAATTCGCCTTCGCCGGCGCCCAGCGCCTGCAAGGCTTCGGCGCCCATGGCCTGGGCGGAAAATACAGTCGCCATGGCAATGGCGGTACAGGTGCGTAACACAGACGTCATTTTGTCCTCCCAAAATCGCCGGTCCCCGCCAGCTATGGAAAGAGTACGCCCCGCATTAACTTTCGCAAATTCATTCGACAGATAGATGATATCGGCAAAATCGATACCACGCGTTCAGAACTTGCGCTGGTTCTGCTGTGCCTGCACTAAGCCGATGAAATCGCGGGCGGATTGCGGCAGGCCCGAGCCGCGTCGCCACACCATGCCGACCTGCACTACCGGCAAACTTCCCGAGATAATCCGGTTTTCGATGCGGTCGCCTTCCAGCGACCAGGGGCGATACACCAGATCGGGCAGGATCGCGACGCCCGCTCCGGTGGCCACCAGACTGCGCACCGCCTCCACCGACCGGGTGCGAAACGCCACCCGCGGCTTGGTGCCCAGCGCCGACAGCAGCTTGCCGGTATTTTCCTCGGTCTCGTCCACCGTCAGCATGATCAGCGGCTCGGGCACAATATCCTCGATCTGGATCACATCGGCAGAAGCCAGCCGGTGCCCCAGCGGCAGCCACAGCCGATAGGACGAGGTCTCGAAGATTTCCGCCTGCAGCGCATGTCGATCCTGCAAATCGGAAATCACCATCACCGCGACATCCAGCTCGCCGCCGATCAGCAGATGTTCGAGATAGTCGCGATTATCCTCAATCGCCGTCACCTGCACCGCCGGATAAGCCCGCCGATAGCGCGCCAGCAATTCGGACAGCACATAGCCGGCCACCAGCGACGTCACCCCCAGCGCCAGCGGGCTGGGCGGCGCCGAGGCCACTTCCACAAAGCTCCGCCGCGCATCCTGCACCCCCGAAAGAATGCGCGCGGCATGACGATGAAACTGATGCCCCTGATGGGTAATGTTGAGCCCGCGCCGATGCCGCTCAAACAGCGACACCCCCAGATCGAGCTCCAGGTCGCGGATCGCCTCGGTCACCGCCGATTGCGAAATCGACAAATTCTGCGCCGCACCCGACACGGTGCCATGCTCGGCCACGGCGATAAAATATTGCAATTGGCGCAGGGTGAAGGACATGGCCTTCACCCTAGCCGGACTTCGATCAGTCGGCGAGCCCGCCCAGGCAGGCATATTTGAGTTCGGTGAACTCCAATATGCCGTGCTGCGAGCCCTCGCGCGAATTGCCACTTTCCTTGACCCCGCCAAACGGCGCCAGTTCGGTCGAAATCAGCCCGGTATTGATGCCCACCATGCCGTATTCCAGCCCCTCCATGACGCGGAAAATCCGCCCCACATCGCGCGCATAGAAATACGCCGCCAGCCCGGTTTCGGTGTCATTGGCCGCCGCAATCACCTCCGCCTCAGTCTCGAATTTGAACACCGCCGCCAGCGGCCCAAACGTCTCCTCATTGGCCAGCGTCATCCCGGCATTGGCCCCCGTGAGCACGGTCGGCTCAAAAAACGTCCGCCCCAGCGCATGCCGCTGCCCGCCCAGCCGCACCGTCGCGCCCTTGGCCGTAGCGTCGGCGATATGCTCCTCCACCTTGCGCACCGCCGCCTCGGTGATCAGCGGTCCCTGGTTGACGCCCTCGGCAAAGCCATCGCCAACCTTCAGCGCCGCAACCCGCGCCACCAGCTTTTCCACAAACGCATCATGCACGCTGGCCTGCACATAGAAGCGATTGGTGCAAACGCAGGTCTGCCCCATATTCCGGTATTTCGAGACAATCGCGCCCTCGACCGCCGCATCCAGATCGGCGTCGTCAAACACGATGAACGGCGCATTGCCGCCCAGCTCCAGCGCCACTTTCTTGACCGTGGTGGCGGCCTGCGCCATCAAGATCTTGCCCACCGCCGTCGAGCCGGTGAACCCCACCAGCCGCACCTTGGGATGGCTGGTCAGCACCCCGCCAATGGCCTTGGCATCGCCAGTCACCACATTGATCGTACCCGCCGGAAAACCCGCGCGCTGCGCCAGTTCGGCCAGTGCCAGCGCCGTCAGCGGCGTCTCCAGCGCCGGCTTGACCACCACCGTACAGCCCGCCGCCAATGCCGGGGCAATCTTGCGGGTAATCATCGCCGCCGGGAAATTCCACGGCGTAATCGCCGCCACCACCCCAATCGGCTGGCGCAGCACCAATAGCCGCGCATCGGCCCGATGGCTGGGCAGCATTTCGCCGGCGATGCGCTTGGCCTCTTCGGCATAAAATTCGATATAGGACGCCGCATAGTCGATTTCGCCCAGCGCCTCGGCCAGTGGCTTGCCCTGCTCGCTGGTCAGGATCACCGCCAGATCCTGCCGATTTTTCACCACCAGATTGAACCAGTCGCGCAAAATCTTGCTGCGCTCCTTGGCGGTACGGACGCTCCACGCGGGCAGGGCGGCTGCTGCCGCCTCCACCGCCTGCGTCGCCTCATCCGCCCCAAACGCCGGCACCTGACCCACCACCGCCCCACTGGCCGGGTTGGTCACATCGATACTGGCCGCGCCGACAAAGCGCCCATCGAGAAACGCCTGGTTCTTCAGCAGGTTGCTATCGGCAAGATTGTGCATGGCCATATCCTTAATTCCGCGCCGCGATCAGCGCGGCTTCGAGCTTGTTCAGCCCCTCATCCAGCAAATCATCCGCGATGGTGAGCGGGTTGAGCAGCCGGATGCTATTGCCATGGATGCCGCAGGACAACAGGATCAACCCATCCGCCAGCGCCGCCTGGATCACCCTTTTGGTCGCCGCCGCATCCGGCCCGCCATCCGCCCCCACAATATCAAACGCCACCATCGCGCCCGGCCCGCGAATAAACCCAATCGGCGTGATGTCGTTGCGCCGCGCGGTAATCTCCAGCGCCGCCTTGATCCGCTCGCCAATCCGATTGGCGCGCTCGACCAAGCCTTCCTCGGCAATCACCTCCAGCACCGCCAGCGCTGCCGCACAGGCCATCGGACTCCCGGCATAAGTGCCGCCCAGCCCGCCGGCTTCCGGCGCGTCCATGATCTCGGCCCGCCCAATCACCCCCGATAGCGGAAACCCACCCGCCAACGCCTTGGCCACCGTCACCAGATCTGGCTCCACTCCCGAATGCTCGATACCAAACATCTTGCCGGTCCGGGCAAAGCCCGTCTGGATTTCATCGGCAATCAGCACGATGCCATGCTGATCGGCGATTCCGCGCAGCGCCACCAGCAGCTCGGTCGGCGCCGGCAAAAACCCGCCTTCGCCCTGCACCGGCTCGATGATGATGGCCGCCACCTCGCTCGGATCAATATCGGCGCGGAACAGCGTCTCCAGCGCCCGCAGGCTCTCACCCACACTGACGCCATGCGATTCCGCCGGGAACGGCACATGAAAAATGCCGGGGGGCGAAATGCCGAACTTCTTCTTGTACGGCGCCACCTTGCCGGTCAGCGCCATGGTGAAAGTGGTGCGGCCATGAAACCCACCGCTAAAGGCGATGACACCGGGCCGCCCGGTATGCGCCCGCGCGATCTTGACCGCATTTTCCACCGCCTCGGCCCCGGTCGAAAACAGCACCGATTTGGCCGGCCCGGAAAACGGCGCCAGCGCATTCAGCCGCTCGCACACCGCCACATAGGGCTCATAGGGCACGATCTGAAACGCCGTATGGGTGAACTGGTCGAGCTGCGCCTGCACCGCCGCCATCACCTTGGGGTGGCGGTGGCCGGTATTGAGCACGGCAATGCCGGCAGCAAAGTCGATATAACGCTTGCCCTCGACGTCCCACAATTCGCTGCCTTCGGCGCGCTGGGCAAACACCGGGAAGGCGGTGCCGATGCCGCGCGGCAAGGCCGTCTGGCGGCGGGTCTGCAAACTGGCATTGTCGGTCATGGCAAGTCTCCTCAATGCGCCCAGCCTAGGCCGTTGCCGGGCCGAGGCGGTATGTGATTATGTGGGGCAGTGTGGTGCATCCATGTTGCCACCGGAGACGCCCGCCATGCCCGACGATTCCGCCTCGCGCCTGCCGCCGCTGATGATGCTGCGCGCCTTCGAGGCCACCGGCCGCACCGGCTCGATGCGCAAGGCCGCCGACGATCTGGGCGTCAGCCACACCGTGGTCAGCCGCCATGTGCGCAATCTGGAAGCCTGGATGGGCCGCAAGCTGCTCACCGCCGGCCCGCGCGGCGTCACGCTGACTGATGAAGGCCAAATCCTGCTCGCTTCGGTCAGCAAGGCCTTCCGCCTGATCGCCAATACCGCCGGCGAATTGCGCTCGGCCCGCGCCGGGGCCATCCTGCGCATCTGGTGCATTCCCGGGCTCGCCACCCGCTGGCTGACCCCGCGCCTCGCCATCATCGAAGAGATTTTGCGCGGCACTGAGGTGGTGCTGCGCTCCACCGACGCCATGCCCGATTTTGCCAGCGGCGAAGCCGATCTGGCCATCGGCTTTGGCGATTTCGACACGCTGGCCGCTGGCGGCATGCCGCTGTTGCGACCCCGCATGTTCCCCCTCGCCAGCCCGCAATGGCTGGCCACCCATGGCACGCCAAAATCGCTGGCCGACCTGCCCAACTGGCCGCTGATCCATGAGGCCAGCCACCGCCAATGGACCGACTGGTTCGAGGCGGCCGGGGTCGGGGCCGGCCATCGCCTGCACGGCCCGCGCCTCTGGGATTCCAGCCTGGGGCTCGACGCGGCGAGCGCCAATCAGGGCATCGTGCTGGGCAGCCGCATTCTGGCCGCTGACGATCTGTCCAGCGGCCGGCTGGTGGAACTGTTCGACACCAATATCCGCCTCGGCGGCTACTACGTGGTCAGCGCCCCCCAGCGCCGCGGCAATCCCGCCATCGACCGGTTGATCGCCTGGCTCGGCACCGAACTGAAACGGGCCGAACAGGACCGCTAGCGTTGCCGCAATCTACGCCTGCAGGCGGATATTGCCGTTCATGAAATAGCGCTGGAATAGCGGGCTGGTGGCGGCGCCGATGGCGCGGGCATTGCCGCCCACGGTACCGGCCTCGATACGGGGCGCGATCAGCCCGCGCATATCCTGATTGTTCAGATAGCGCCGCGTGCGCTCGACCAGTGCGTGCTTGACCGCATCGGGAAAGGCGCCATCGATCAGGATGGCTTCAAAATCGATCACGGAGCACACCGACAGGCTCGCCTTGGCCAGTTCCTGCGCCGTCTGCCCGAGCCAGGGATCGACCAGCCGCGATAGCCCGCTCCAGTCCTGCGGCTGTGCCCACAGCGCCTGCGGATCGAGCCCGACTTCGGTCAGCCTTGTCTCCAGCAGATGGATCGAGGCGGTGTCGATCAATTGCTGGCTTTCGCCATGCGGGCCAAAACTGCGCAGCGAGCCCAGCGCCCCGGCATTGCCCTGGTGCCCCTGATACACCGAGTGGTTCAGCACCACGCCGCCGCCAATAAAGGCGCCGATGAAGAAATAGGCGTAGTCGCGGAATTCCTTGCCCCGCCCATAAATATGCTCGGCCTGGCAGCCGGCGGTGGCGTCATTGACCACGCTGACCGGCAAATCGGTAAAGCCGGCCAGCTCGGCAGCGAAATCGACGCCCTTCCAGGAATACAGCGCCTCGGCCGGCGCGCGGACCAGCTCGTTCCAGCGCCACAGCTCAAACGGAATGGCGATGCCGATGCCGCAGATGCGGGTGACTTCCACCGGGGTGCATTGCAGCAGCAGCGTCGTCATCCCCTCCTTGATGAAGCGGAAGATCTGCTCCGGCATCGGGTAGTTATAGGTGAGCTGCAATTGGTGGCGCACCGTGCCGCGAAAATCGGCCAGCAGCAGCACGGCGCTGCGCCGCCCCACCTTGCAGCCGAACGACAACACCCCGTCCTCGGCCAGACTCATCGGCACCGATGGTTTGCCCACCTTGCCCTTGATCGGCGTGCCGCGACTCAGCAGTCCCTCGGCCTCCATTTCGCGCAAAATGATCGACACTGTCTGCGGCGACAAATTCGCCAGCCGCGCCAGATCGCTGCCCGCCGTAGGGCCATTGCGCTGCAACAAGGTCAGCAGTAGCCGTTCGTTATAGTCACGAACGCCACTCTGGTTCACGCCACTGCTAAGGGTTCTGATGATTGGTTTGCCCATGGCGAGCACCATAAGCGGCGTCCGATCAGCCGGGAAGATACCCGGCATCGAATAAATAAATAAATGAGATTTATATATTGACGGGCTGCCAAAAACTGCGCCACGATGCTGGCGTCGGATCGAAAGATCAGTGGCTGCGGATCAGGGAGGAGCCCAATTCGCCGCCCACCAGGGAGAGATAAATTGAACAAGCTGCTTTTGAGCACGGCGCTGTGCCTTGCCGGCCTGTCCGTGCCTGTCATGGCGCAGGACGCTATTACCGCCTGCCTCATCACCAAGACCGATACCAACCCATTCTTCGTCAAGATGCGCGAAGGCGCCGAGGCCAAGGCCGCCGAATTGGGCGTGACGCTGAAATCCTATGCCGGCAAGGTCGATGGCGACCATGAAACCCAGGTCGCGGCCATCGAGACCTGCATTGCCGATGGCGCCAAGGGCATTCTGATCACCGCTTCGGACACCTCTTCCATCGTGCAGTCGGTGCAGCAGGCACGCACTGCCGGCCTGCTGGTGATCGCGCTCGATACCCCGCTGACCCCGGCCGATGCCGCCGACGCCACCTTCGCCACCGACAATTTCCTCGCCGGCGAACTGATCGGCAAATGGACCGCCGGCACGCTGGGCGCCGAAGCCGCCAATGCCAAGATTGCCATGCTCGATCTGGGCATCAGCCAACCCACCGTCGACGTGCTGCGCGATCAGGGGTTCCTCCAGGGCTTCGGCATCGAACTGGGCGACCCCAACAAATGGGGCGACGAAACCGATCCGCGCATCGTCGGTCATGACGTGACCGCCGGCAACGAGGAGGGCGGCCGCAAGGCGATGGAAAACCTGCTCGCCAAGGACCCGATGATCAACGTCGTTTACACCATCAACGAGCCCTCGGCGGCCGGCGCCTATGAAGCGCTCAAATCCATTGGCCGCGAAAATGACGTGACCATCGTTTCTGTCGACGGCGGCTGCCCCGGCGTCGCCAATATCAAGGACGGCGTCATCGGCGCCACCTCCCAGCAATACCCGTTGCAGATGGCCGCGCTTGGCGTCGAGGCCATCAAGGCCTGGGCCGATACCGGCGTGAAGCCGGAACCCACTCCCGGCAAGGAATTCTTCGATACCGGGGTGAAGCTGGTGACCGACGCGCCAGTGGCTGGCGTCGACAGCATTGACAGCACCGAGGGTACGGCGCTCTGCTGGGGCTAAAGCAAGGGGCGAAAAGGTGGGAACCGGCTTTTCGCTTCGAACCTTGCGACAACCAGAGTGTGCCTTAACCTGAGTGCGTATGCCCGGGGGCGGACCATGAGTCCGCCCCTATTCGATACCAATGGGGGAGAAGAGCCCATGCCCAGCGAAGCCGACATGGATGCGGCCAGCGCCGCACGCAACGAGACGGTCGCCACATTCGATCACCAGCCGACCGGATTGCTGTCGCGGCTGCAACACGCCCTGCACAGCACGCCGTCGCTGGTGCCGCTGATCGTTCTGGTGCTGTCGATCATCATTTTCGGCGCGCTGCTGGGGGGCAAGTTCTTCTCCTCCTTCGCGCTGACGCTTATCCTCCAGCAGGTGGCCATTGTCGGCATTGTCGGCGCCGCGCAATCGCTGGTCATTCTCACCGCCGGCATTGATCTGTCCGTGGGCGCCATCATGGTGCTCAGCTCGGTGATCATGGGCCAGTTCACCTTCCGCTACGGCCTGCCGCCAGTGGTATCGATCGGCATTGGCCTTATCGCCGGCACGGCGGTCGGCTATCTCAATGGCTGGCTGGTCGCGGTGGTCAAGCTGCCGCCCTTCATCGTCACCTTGGGCGTCTGGCAGATCGCACTGGCCACCAATTTCCTCTATTCCGGCAATGAGACCATCCGCGCCCAGGAGATCGAAACCCAGGCGCCGATCCTGCAATTTTTCGGCCAGACCATAAATTTCGGCGGCGCGGTGTTCACCTATGGGGTGATCTTCTTCGTGCTGCTGGTGCTGCTGCTGGCCTATGTGCTGCGCCACACCGCCTGGGGCCGCCACGTCTATGCCGTCGGGGACGATCCCGACGCGGCCGAGCTGTCCGGCGTCAACACCAAGCGCATCCTGATCTCGGTCTATATGCTGTCGGGGCTGATCTGCGCCTTTGCCGGCTGGGCGCTGATCGGGCGCATCGGCTCGGTCTCGCCCACCTCCGGCCAGTCGGCCAATATCGAAAGCATCACCGCCGTGGTGATTGGCGGCATCTCGCTGTTTGGCGGCCGCGGCTCGATCCTGGGCATGCTGTTCGGGGCGCTGATCGTCGGCGTGTTCTCGCTCGGCCTGCGCCTGCTCGGCGCCGATGCGCAATGGACCTATCTGCTGATTGGCGTGCTGATCATCGCCGCCGTTGCCGTGGACCAGTGGATCAGAAAGGTGTCGCTATGACCGAACCCCTGCTCAAGGCGCGTAACCTGTCCAAGCGCTATGGCCGCGTCACCGCGCTCGACAATTGCGACTTCGATCTGATGCCGGGGGAAATCCTCGGCGTCATCGGCGACAACGGCGCCGGCAAATCCTCGCTGATCAAGGCCCTGTCGGGGGCCATCATTCCCGACACCGGCGAGGTGTTCCTCGATGGGCAGAAGGTCAATTTCACCTCGCCCATCGATGCCCGCAATGCCGGGGTGGAAACCGTCTATCAGACGCTGGCCATGTCGCCGGCTTTGTCGATTGCCGACAATATGTTCATGGGTCGCGAGCTGCGTAAGCCGGGCATTCTCGGCTCGGTCTTCCGCCAGCTCGACCGCTCGGCCATGGAGCGCATCGCCCGCGAAAAGCTCTCCGATCTGGGGCTGATGACCATCCAGAACATCAATCAGGCGGTGGAAACCCTGTCCGGCGGCCAGCGTCAGGGTGTGGCCGTGGCGCGCGCCGCCGCCTTTGGCAGCAAGGTCATCATTCTCGATGAGCCCACCGCCGCCCTCGGCGTCAAGGAATCCCGCCGCGTCCTCGAACTGATCCAGGATGTGCGGGCGCGCGGCATTCCGATCATCCTGATCAGCCACAACATGCCCCATGTCTTCGAGGTCGCCGACCGCATCCATGTCCACCGCCTCGGCCGCCGCCTCTGCGTCATCGACCCCAAGGACTACACCATGTCCGACGCGGTCGCCTTCATGACCGGCGCCAAAGGCGCCCCCGGCGGCGCCGTCGCGGCCTAGCCATCAGCGGTCCATCCGTCGCCCAACGGGTGGACCTAACCCATATTATGATTGAAGCGCTCTACTTAATATGCGACCTGCGGGCTATTGTGTCGTTCGCCCTTTTTGCCCGCCCCCATATTCAGTAGCCTTTCATGCTCAAGCGCTTTTTCTCCTATTACGCCCCCTATAAGGGCCTGTTCATTCTCGATTTCGGCTGCGCCATCATTGCCGGCCTGCTCGAACTCGCCTTCCCGATGGCGGTGGCCTATTTCATCGATCAGTTGCTGCCGCGCTCCGAATTCGGCTTCATCCTGATCGCCGGCGCCGCGCTGCTGGCGATCTATGTGCTCAACGCCGTGCTGATGGGCGTGGTCAATTATTTCGGCCACATGCTCGGCATCGGCATCGAAACCGACATGCGCCGCCAGGTGTTTGACCACCTGCAAAAGCTCAGCTTCAGCTTTTTCGACAACAACAAGACCGGCCATCTGATCACCCATGTGACCAAGGATCTTGAGGATGTCGGCGAGGTGGCCCATCACGGCCCCGAAGACGTGTTCCTCGCCATCATGACCTTCATCGGCGCCTTCGTGCTGATGTTCACCGTCAATTGGCAACTGGCGCTGATCACCACGCTGATTGTGCCGGTGATGACCTGGCTGGTCAGCCGCTACGGCGCCAGGATGACCCAGAACTGGCGCACCCTGTTCCGCCAGGTCGGCGATTTCAACACCCGCATCGAGGACTCGATCGGCGGCATCCGCGTGGTCAAGGCCTTCGCCAATGAGTCCCACGAAGCCAAGCTGTTCGCCGGCAACAACAATGCCTATCGCCAGACCAAGCTGCAGGCTTACGCCTATATGACGGCCAGCATCACCATCACCTATCTCAGCACCCGCCTGGTGCAATTGGTGGTCATGCTGGTGGGCGCCTGGCTCGTGGTGCAGGGCGAGTTGAGCAATGGCGGCTTTGTCAGCTTCCTGCTGCTGGTCAACGTCTTCATGCGCCCGGTCGACAAGATCACCGGCGTGCTCGAAAGCTATCCCAAGGGCATTGCCGGCTTCCGCCGCTTCACCACCCTGATCGACACCGAGCCCGACATCGCCGACCGCCCCGGCGCCAAGGCGGTGACCCACCTCAACGGCGATATCGTCTTTGATAACATCGGCTTTGCCTATGAAGACGGCCGCAGCGTGCTCGACGGGGTCAGCCTCGCTATCAATGCCGGCGAAACCGTCGCCATTGTCGGCCCCTCCGGCGCCGGCAAGACCACGCTCTGCTCGCTGCTGCCGCGCTTTTACGAGCTGAACAGCGGTTCGATTTCCATCGACGGCATCGACATTCGCGACATGACCCAGACCTCCTTGCGCAGCCAGATCGGCATCGTGCAGCAGGACGTGTTCCTGTTCGGCGGCACCATTCGCGAGAACATCGCCTACGGCCAGCTCGGCGCTACCGACGACGCCATCATGGAAGCCGCCCGCCGCGCCCGTTTCGACATGGTGATCAAGCGCCTGCCCGAGGGCCTCGACACCGTGGTCGGCGAGCGCGGGGTGAAGCTCTCCGGCGGCCAGAAGCAGCGCGTCGCCATCGCCCGGATTTTCCTCAAGAACCCGCCCATCCTGATCCTCGACGAAGCCACCTCCGCCCTCGACACCGCCACCGAAGTCGCCATCCAGCGCTCGCTGAGCGAGCTGTCGCAGGGCCGCACCACCCTGGTCATCGCCCACCGTCTGGCGACCATCCAGCACGCCGACCGCATCGTGGTCATCGACGAAACCGGCATCGTCGAACAAGGCACCCACACCGCCCTCCTGGCCCAAGACGGCGCCTACGCGGTGCTGCACAAAGCCCAGTTCGGTTATCTGGCGGGGTAGGGGAGGCTACGCTCCCTTCTTCCCTTCTCCCCTCGTGGGAGAAGGTGCCCGCAGGGCGGATGAGGGGGCTCTAGCTTGCACCAAGCATCGTGGCTCCCGTCACCCCCTCCCAACCTCCCCCATCAAGGGGGAGGTGCCGCCCGGTGGTTGTGACTCGATGGTGCCCCGACCTCGATCTGATACCTCCCCCTCGATGGGGAGGCTAGGAGGGGGTGACGGTTTAGGCAGAGACGATGGGTGAACCTCAATACACCCCACCCACGATGTCATCCCGGCCTTGCGCCGGGACCCATCCTGAGATGCCCGTTCTTTCTCCCTTCTCCCCTTGAGGGAGAAGGTGCCCGAAGGGCGGATGAGGGGTCTCTTTAACGCGCCTCAAAGCATGGGATGACGCAGCACCCCTCACCCTGCTTTTCTGCTGAACGCAGAAAAGCTGTCCCTCTCCCTCAAGGGGCGAGGGAAGAGCGCTACTGCGCCGCCGCCCTCACACCATCCAACCCCGCCAACCCCCGCGCCCGGCGCAAACACTCCGCCCGCTCACTCCGATACCGCATCCCGATCTCCATCATCATCACCGTACCCGGCAAAAACGTCAGTTCCCCAAAAATCCCATCCCAGTCGATATCGCCCCAGCCCAGCGGCAGATGCAGGTCGCCAATGCCCATGGCGACGTTTTCGGCCTGATGATAGGGCACATAAAACCCCTGCGGCCGGCCAAAACTGTCATGCACATGCAGATGCCCGGTCACCGGCGCCATGGCCGCAATCTGCTGGCGGAAGTCGAGCCCGCGATAGGTCGATTCAATATAGGCGTGGCTGAAATCAATCAGCCCCACCAGATTGGGATGGTTCACCGCCCGCACCGTGTCGGCCACTTCGGCCGGCGTCTGCCGGTATTGCCCCGGCGCGGTGCTAAAAATGTTCTCCAGCGCCACGCGAATGCCATAGGGGCGGCAGAATTCGGCCAGTTCGCCCAGCGCCTCGCGCTCGCGCTGGTCGGCGCCCGGGCGGTGGTGCCACTGGTCGGCGCGCAATTCCCCGCTATGCTGCACCAGGATGCGGGCATCGATCCGGTCGCAGATTTCGGCCAGCGCCTTGGCCGCCGCCATCTGGTAGGGCAGGGTGTCCGGGTCCATGAAATTGGACGACACCAATCCATGCACTGTGTAGCGAAAATCGAATTGCCTGGTCATCGCGACCAGCCGATTGAGCCGCTCGGGCAGGATGCGGCCGCCGGCGATCAGATCGACCCCGGTGAGCCCGAGTTCCACCGTATCGGTGCCGATCTCGGCCAGCCGCCGCAGGTCGGCTTCGAGGCTGAACAGCTCGCCATCCTCGGAATCGGCATTGAACCCGGTGGCGACGATATTGCTCATGGCTGGTCCCCAAATCATGCCGGCTTGTTCTCGCCGCTGTGCATGACGATAATACGACCCTTGTCGGCGGGATAGATCGACTGTGGTCGCCAAACTGTCATGAAGTTCGGCTAGCGCAGGCCCCAACATGCCAGGCTTACGAACGCAGGATCGGCTTATCGTTATGAACACCGTCGCTCTCGGGGAACTTGTCCTCACCAATGCCCGGATCGTGCTCGCCAATGAGGTGCTGGAAGGCTCCGTGCGGGTCGATGGCGGCCTCATCACCGATGTTGGCGCGCCCAGCCGCTCCGGCGTCGATCTCGACGGGGATTATTTGATCCCGGGTCTGGTCGAACTGCACACCGACCACCTCGAAACCCATTATGCCCCGCGCCCCAAAGTGCGCTGGAACCCGGTCGCCGCCGTGCAGGCGCATGACGCCCAGATCGCCGCCTCCGGCATCACCACCGTGCTCGATGCGATCCGCGTCGGGCTCGACGAAAATTCCGATATGGGCGCCGCCGAAATGCTGACGCTGGCCAATGCCATCGCCGCCGGCACCAAAGCCGGCCGCCTGCGCGCCGAGCACCATATCCATCTGCGCTGCGAAGTCTCCGCCCCAGATTGCCTCGAAAGCTTCCTGCTGCTCAAGGACGATCCGCAGGTCCGTCTGGCCTCGCTGATGGACCACGCCCCCGGCCAGCGCCAGTTCGCCAGCATGGATGCCTACAAGACCTATTATCAGGGCAAGCTGAAGATGAGCGACGCCGCGCTCGCCGACTTTTCCGAGCGCCGCATTGCCGAATCGACCGCTCACGCCGGCCCGCATCGCCGCGCCATCGCCGCCGCCTGCCACGAGCTGGGCATCGTGCTGGCCAGCCATGACGACGCCACCCGCGACCATGTCGAGGAAGCTCTGGCCCTGGGCATCGACGTCGCCGAATTCCCCACCACGCTCGAAGCGGCCAAGGCCTCGCGCCAGGCCGGCATGGCGATCCTGATGGGCGGCCCCAATGTGGTGCGCGGCGGCTCCCACTCGGGCAATGTCTCGGCGCGGGCACTGGCGGAAGCCGATCTGCTCGATATCCTGTCCTCGGATTACATCCCCTTCTCGATGCTGCAGGGGGCCTTCGCGCTCACCGACACGATGGACCTGTTCAAGGCCATCCAGCTGGTCACCAAGCGCCCGGCCGAAGCGGCCGGTTTCCATGACCGGGGCGAAATCGCCATCGGCAAGCGCGCCGACTTCGTGCATGTGCGCGTCGAGGATGGTATCCCCATCGTGCGGACAGTGTGGCGTCAGGGCCAGCGAGTGATATGAGCGGAAAATTTGTTGCCGTTGTCGGGCCGAGCGGCGTCGGCAAGGACAGCCTGATCGGTTACGCCCGCGAGCGGCTGGAACACACCGGCCGCGTCGTCTTCGTCCGCCGCGTCGTCACCCGCCCCGCCGATGGCGGCAGTGAAGATCACGACAGCATGGATGAAGCCGCTTTCGCCGCCGCCGAAGCAGCGGGCCAGTTCACCCTGAGCTGGGGTGCCCATGGTCTGCGCTATGGCCTGCCCATTTCCCTCGAAGCCGACCTCGCCGCCGGCCGCGTCGTCGTCGCCAATCTCTCGCGTCGGGTCATTCCGGCATTGCTGGAACGCCACCCGGATGCGGTGGTGGTCCTGGTTACCGCCGAACGTTCGGTTTTGGCCCAACGCCTCGCCGCCCGCGGTCGCGAAACACCTGAGTCGATTCAGGCGCGTTTGGCCCGCAATGTTGACGACGGATTGCCGGAAAACACGATCCGCATCGACAATTCCGGCGAATTGGCAGCAGCCGGCAAGAAATTCGCCAGCATGCTGGCAGCCAATGCTGGCTTGGTCGAACCGGTCTAGCACCCAGCCTTTGCCGCTGAAACCGGCGAGCCCCGATGCGCCCCCTCCCCCTTGAGGGGAGGGCCGGGGTGGGGGTGTCGTGCCCGCAATCCACCTCGATCTGCGCTCCCTAAACCACCAACTCCATCCGCTCCGCCGGAAACCGGCTCAGCGCATAAGAGATTGGATTTCCAGCCGAATCCTCATCCACCGCCTCCGACACCAGCAGGATTGCCCCCGGCGCCAGCCCCAGCAATTTGGTCTCCTCCACATCGGCATGTCGCGCCGAAATCCTTGTCGAGGCCCGGCCATAATCACCCAGCCCATAGCTGGCAAACACCGCGGTAAATGAGCGCAATTCGGCGTATCGGTCGGCCATATCGGGAAATAGCCGATACGGCAGTATGCTTGTTGCCCGCGACAGCGGTTTGCCATCCGCCAGCGACATGGTCTCGAGCCGCACCACCTTGCTCCCAAGCTTGATTCCGAGTGCTTTGGCAGCGGTGGCGCTGGCATTTTCGAGCCTGCTGGACAGCAATTGCCCGGCGACATTTTGCGCCTGTCCGGCCAGCCCCTCGGAGAATCTGGTGCGCTTTCCGATGGGGTAGCTCAGCCGTTTGGCGCTGCGCACAAAGGTGCCGCGCCCCTGTTCAGCGCCCACCACTCCCTCTTCAGCCAGCACCGCCAGCGCCCGTCGCACGGTATGGCGATTGGCGGAAAAGCGTTGTGCCAGAACGGCTTCGGTGGGCAGGCGATCCCCCGCGGCCAGCTTGCCGCCGACGATATCGAGGCGGATCGCATCAACGATGCGCCGCCACAGGGCGATGCCGCCCAGATCGGATTTCACAACTGTCATTGCATTTTCACATAGGAAGCGTAGGACCGGATTTAGGACATTAGTTGTCTAGTGTAATAGACAAATCGAGGCAAGCATGCAAACGCCGACTTCGTTTCACAGAAAAGCGGTGCTCGACGCCCTCGCCGCTGCCCCAGCCCGCGCCTTGGCCGGGCTTTGGGACAATTGGGCCAACAAGCCAAATCACACCATGCTGCGTGGTCCCGAGGTCGGTTTGGTCATGGTTCGGGGCCGGGCCGGGGGCGGCGGCGCGCCGTTCAATCTGGGCGAAGCCAGCGTCAGTCGCGCCAGCATTCGCCTCGCCAGCGGCGAAGTGGGACACGGCTATTGCCTCGGCCGCGACCTCGCCAAAGCCGAGGTCATCGCCGTAATCGACGCCCTCTGGCAGCAACAGCCCGCGCAGGTCGAAGCCGAAATTATCGTTCCCCTGCAAGCTCTTGCGGCGAAAGCCGAGCAGCAGAGCCGCGACGAAACAGCGGCGACCAAGGTCGACTTCTTCACCATGGTACGCGGAGATGACTGAAATGGATTTCGGACTCGACAGCGGCTTCGCCAACCCCGTCCTGCAATCGCAGGCGACTTTCCGCGCCATCATGGACGCCCTCGCCAACCCCGGCACGCCACAAACCCTCACCCAGCCCGCCACCGCCCACGGCGCGCTGACGTCCGAATTAGCCAGCATTCTCCTGACCTTAGCCGATCAGGACACTGCAATCTGGCTGGCCGACGCCACCGGCATCGCCCCCTTCATCGCCTTCCACACCGGCGCGCCGATCACCCCAGAACCGGCCCGCGCCGTGTTCGCCTTCGCCGGCTCGGCCGCGGCATTGCCCCGGCTCGACCATTTCAATCTGGGCACCCAGGAATACCCCGACCGCTCCACCACCATCGTGCTTGCGGTAAAATCCCTGAGCGGTGGCAATGACTTGACCCTGCGCGGCCCCGGCATCAAAGGCCAGAGCCACATCGCTCCGGTCGGGCTCCCTGAGGATTTCGCCACCCAATGGGCCGACAATCGCGAGCTGTTTCCGCGCGGCATCGACCTGCTGCTGGTGGCCGATGGCGCGGTGCTCGGCCTGCCGCGCTCGACCCGGATTTCGGAAGGACACTGAGATGTATGTAGCCGTCAAAGGCGGGGAAGCCGCCATTGCCAACGCCCATGCCCTGCTCGCCGACCGCCGTCGCGGCGACCGTTCGGTGCCGGCCTTGCGCCTCGACCAGATCATGGAACAGCTCGGCCTCGCCGTCGACCGCGCTATGGGCGAGGGCTCGCTCTATGACCGGGAACTGGCCGCGCTGGCGCTGTTGCAGGCACGCGGCGATCTGATCGAAGCCATCTTTCTGGTGCGCGCCTATCGCACAACCTTGCCCCGTTTCGGCTATTCGCTGCCGGTGGAAACCGGCACGATGAAAATCGAGCGCCGCATCTCGGCCACCTTCAAGGACCTGCCGGGCGGGCAACTGCTCGGCCCAACCTTCGATTACACCCACCGCCTGCTCGATCCATCCATCGTCGACGGCGATGTACCCGCCCCGGTGACCCGCGAAGCAGAGACGGAACAAGCGCCCCGCGTCACCGATCTGCTCGGCCGCCAGGGGCTGATGGAGCCCGATGGCGACACCGATCCCGAGCGCGAAGTCGGCGACCTGACCCGCGAGCCACTGGATTTCCCGCTGGACCGCGACTTGCGGTTGCAGGCGCTGGCGCGCGGCGACGAGGGCTTTTTGCTGGCGCTTGGCTATTCGACCCAGCGCGGCTATGGCCGCAGCCACCCCTTTGTCGGCGAAATCCGCATCGGCGAAGTTGATGTGGAATTTGAAGTGCCCGAGCTGGGTTTTGCGGTCAACCTCGGCCGCATCCGCGTCACCGAATGCCAAATGGTCAATCAATTCAAGGGCTCAGCCAAGGTGGCGCCGCAGTTTACCCGCGGCTACGGGCTAGTGTTCGGCCAGGCTGAGCGCAAGGCCATGGCCATGTCGCTGGTCGACCGGGCGCTGCGCGCCCGCGAATTCGGCGAGGACGTGGTGGCCCCGGCGCAGGACGAGGAATTCGTCATTTCCCACTCCGACAATGTGCAGGCGACCGGCTTCGTCGAGCATCTGAAACTGCCGCATTACGTGGATTTCCAGGCCGAACTCGACCTGATCCGGCGCATGCGCGCCGAACACGATGCGGCTGAACTGAAGGAGGCCGCGGAATGAACGCCGTCGCCCAATATAATTTTGCCTATCTCGATGAGCAGACCAAGCGGATGATCCGCCGCGCCATTCTCAAGGCCATTGCGGTGCCGGGTTATCAGGTGCCGTTTTCCAGTCGCGAAATGCCGATGCCCTATGGCTGGGGCACTGGCGGGGTGCAGGTGACGGCGTCGATTATCGGGCCGGAAGACGTCCTCAAGGTGATCGATCAGGGCGCCGACGACACCACCAATGCGGTGTCGATCCGGGCGTTCTTTGCCAAGGTCACGCAGGTGGCGACCACCACCCACACCGCTGAAGCCAGCATCATCCAGACCCGTCACCGCATTCCCGAGCGGGCGCTGAGTGCCGGGCAAATCCTCGTCTATCAGGTGCCGATCCCCGAGCCGCTGCGCTTCCTCGAACCACGCGAAACCGAGACCCGCAAGATGCATGCGCTGGAAGAATATGGACTGATGCATGTCAAACTCTATGAGGACATAGCCCGCCACGGCCGGATCGCCACCACCTATGCCTATCCGGTGAAGGTGGCTGGCCGTTACGTGATGGACCCCAGTCCGACGCCCAAATTCGACAATCCGAAAATGCATATGAGCGAAGCGCTGCAATTATTCGGCGCCGGACGTGAGCACCGGATCTATGCGGTGCCGCCGCACACCGAAGTGGTGAGCCTCGATTTCGAGGATCACCCCTTTGCCATCCAGCATTTTGACGAGCCCTGCGCCCTGTGCGGCGCCGAGCAGGTCTATCTCGACGAGGTGATTTTGGATGATCGGGGCGGGCATATGTATGTCTGCTCGGACACCGACAATTGTGAAGAACGCCGCGCCGCCGGCCATATGGGCGTGCTGGGCGTGGACCCGATGGAGGCGACGAAATGAGCACCGAACCGCTGCTTCGAGTCGAAGGCCTGAGTAAATATTACGGCAGCCGGCTGGGCTGCGCCGATGTGAGTTTTGAGCTGTGGCCGGGCGAAGTGCTGGCCATTGTCGGCGAAAGCGGCTCGGGCAAGACCACGCTGCTCAACTCGCTGTCGGCAACGCTGGAGCCCAGCGCCGGCAAGACCATGTATCGGATGCGCGACGGGCAATGGCGCAATATCTATGAGTTGAGCGAGGCCGAACGGCGCTTTCTGGTGCGCACTGACTGGGGTTTTGTGCATCAGAACCCGGCCGACGGCTTGCGCATGACGGTGTCGGCCGGCGCCAATGTGGGCGAGCGGCTGATGGCCGTGGGCGATCGCCATTATGGCCATATCCGCGACACCGCGCTCGACTGGCTCGGCCGGGTGGAAATCGCCGCCGATCGGATCGACGATCAACCGCGCGACTTTTCCGGCGGCATGCGCCAGCGCCTGCAGATTGCCCGCAATCTGGTGACCGGACCGCGCCTGGTGTTCATGGACGAGCCGACCGGCGGGCTCGACGTCTCGGTGCAGGCCCGCCTGCTCGATCTGCTGCGCCAATTGGTGGGCGAATTGGGGCTGGCGGCGATTGTGGTGACCCATGATCTGGCCGTGGCGCGCCTGCTAAGCCACCGCATGATGGTGATGAAGGACGGCCATGTCATCGAGGCTGGCCTGACCGACCGCGTGCTGGACGATCCGCGCGAGCCCTATACCCAGCTTCTCGTCTCTTCGATTTTGCAGGTGTGACCATGACCGCTTTATCCGTCCAAAATCTCGCCAAGACCTTCACCATGCATTTGCGCGACGGGGTGATCTTGCCGGTGGTGGAAAATGTCAGCTTTGAGGTGGCCGCCGGCGAATGCGTCGTGCTGGGCGGGCCATCAGGGGCGGGCAAAAGCTCGATCCTCAAAATGGTCTATGGCAATTATGGCGTCGATGCCGGCGCCATTCTGCTGCAGCACCATGGCGAAATCATCGATCTGGCGACGGCCGAGCCGCGCCTGGTGCTGACTTTGCGCCGCGATTCCATCGGCTATGTCAGCCAGTTTTTGCGCACCGTGCCGCGGGTGTCGGCGCTCGATGTGGTGGCCGAGCCACTGGTGGTGCGCGGCACCGACAAGGCTGAGGCACAGGCCCGCGCCAGGGAGCTGCTAGCGCGGCTCAATCTGCCCGAGCGGCTATGGAGCCTGCCGCCGGCGACCTTTTCGGGCGGCGAGCAGCAGCGGGTCAATATCGCGCGCGGCTTCATCACGGACCACAAGGTGCTGCTGCTCGACGAGCCGACCGCCTCGCTCGACGCCACCAATCGGGGCGTGGTGGTGGCGATGATCGCCGAGAAAAAGGCAGCGGGCGTAGCGCTGCTGGGGATTTTCCACGATGAGGAGGTGCGCGAGCAGGTGGCGGACCGGATTGTCGACGTGATGGCCTTTGCCCCGAGGATTGCCGCATGACCCGGTTGAGCGAGAAACCCTCTGTCCACCCGACCGCCAATGTCGTCGGCTCGACGCTGGGGCGCTATACCGAGGTGGGCGCGGGCAGCAGCGTGTCGCGTTCGACGCTGGGGGATTATTCCTACTGCGTCGAGAACACCCAGATCGCCTATGCGCAGATTGGCAAATTCGCCAATATCGCCAGCCATGTCCGCATCTATGCCTCGATGCACCCGATGGAGCGCGCCTCGCTGCATCACTTCACCTATCGCTCGGCCTGGTATTTCGAGGGCGAAGCGGACGATCAGGAATTCTTCGACTGGCGGGCCGGGCAGGGGATCACCATCGGCCACGACACCTGGATCGGCCATGGCGCGGTGATCATGCCGGGCGTGACCATCGGCAATGGCGCCATCATCGGCTCCAACGCTGTGGTGACCAAGGATGTGGCCGATTTCGCCATCGCCGTGGGCGTTCCGGCGCGGACCATCAAGCAGCGCTTCAGCGACGATGTGGCCGGGAGGCTGGATGCCTTGGCCTGGTGGGATTGGGATCACGAGACGCTGCACGCCGCGCTGCCGGATTTTCGCAAGCTGGGGATCGAAGCATTTCTGGAGAAATACGAGGGTCGATAGTCGCCCCAACCCCGATGTCATCCCGGCCTTGAGCCGGGACCCATCTCGAGATGTTACCACGGCCGCAAGGTGCCAATGCTGGCCCTGCGGCCGTTTTGCGTAAAATGACCATCTCAGGATGGGCCCCGGCTCAAGGCCGGGGTGACACGGTGGGTGGGGCAGCACAGCAGCCCAAAACTCGGCCACATCGTCCCCTGTGCATGGTCACACAACCGTCATCCAAGTGTTATCCCAGCTTCACGTCGCCCCCCTAGGTCTGCGCCAACGTAACGGCGAGGGCGCCAGATGCTCAAGATTTCCAATGTTTCGCGGCGCTTCGGCGACAAGCTGGCCGTCGATGCCGTGAACCTCGAAATCCCCCAAGGCCAGATGGTCGGGGTGATTGGACGCTCGGGCGCCGGCAAGTCGACGCTGCTGCGCATGATCAACCGGCTCAACGACGTGTCCTCCGGCTATATCGATTATGACGGGCTGCGCGTCTCGGATCTGCGCGGGCAGGCGCTGCGCAACTGGCAGCGCGATTGCGCCATGATTTTCCAGCAGTTCAACCTGGTGCCCCGGCTCGACGTCATCACCAATGTGATGCTGGGCCGGCTCAATGGCCGCAATCCAGTGCTCAACCTGCTGCAAATGTTCTCGCCCGATGAGCAGCTGGCGGCGCTGAAGGCGCTGGAGCGGCTCGAT
The DNA here is from genome assembly GCF_054489375.1 of Devosia sp. A449. Lineage (NCBI taxonomy): Bacteria > Pseudomonadati > Pseudomonadota > Alphaproteobacteria > Hyphomicrobiales > Devosiaceae > Devosia > Devosia sp. A449. The sequence continues at coordinate 201,392 of NZ_JBTMWU010000004.1, forward strand.
ATTGCCCAGACGGCGTTGCAATGGGCGCAGACCCTGTCGGGTGGCCAGCAACAGCGCGTGGCGATTGCCCGGGCGCTGATGCAGGGCCCCAAAATGATCCTGGCTGATGAGCCGATTGCCAGCCTCGACCCGCGCAATGCCCAGATCGTCATGGACAGCCTGCGTGACATCAATGCCGAAGGCATCACCGTCATCACCAATCTGCACACGCTGGATACGGCGCGGGCTTATTGCGAACGCATCATCGGCATGAGCGCCGGCAAGGTGGTGTTCGACGGCACGCCGAACGAGCTGACCACCGATGTGGCCCGTACCATCTATGGCGCCGACGGGCTCAAGGAAGCCTTCTCCGAGGCGATGACGTCCACCGCCATCGCCCCCATCACCCTCAAGACCAGCGCACCTGCCGCGCATTAACCGAGTTCCGCAGCCCGCTTCGGGCCTGCCGATCAACCCGCGTCCCCAAAGGAAATCATCCATGACCGCGATCCGCACCCTCCTGCTGGCCTCCGTGGCCCTCTCCATGTCCACTGCCGCTTTCGCCCAGGACGTTTCCGTCCTGCGCATTGGCCTTGACGGCGGCGAGAATGAGAGCGACCAGATCCGCCGCTCCGAATGCGTCGCCGAGCCGCTGAAGGCCGCGACCGGCGTCTCCGAAGTGCAGTTCTTCCCGTCGCCCGACTACAATGGCGTCATCCAGGGCCTGCTCGGTGGCACCATCGACATCGCCATCATGGGCGCCTCGTCCTATGCCGCCATCTACCTGCAGGACCCCAACGCCGTTGATCCGGTGCTGACCACCAAGCAGGACGACGGTTCCACCGGCTACCACACCATCATGGTCGCCCGCGCTGACTCCGGCATCACCGATCTTGCCTCGACCAAGGGCAAGAAGCTCGGCTTTGCCGATCCCGACTCCACCTCGGGTTTCCTCGTCCCCAACGTCGCGCTGCCGGTCGATCTCGGCGGCCCGATTGCCGATTTCTACGGCTCGACCGGTTTCGGCGGCGGCCATGAAAACCTCGTGCTCGGCGTGCTCGACGGCACCTGGGATGTCGGCACCACATTTGGTTCAGGCCAGGGCGAATTCTCCGAGGGCTACACCTCGGGCAACCTGCGCATCATGGTCGACAAGGGCCTGCTCGACATGGACGATCTGGTGGAAGTCTGGCAGTCGCCGATCATCCCCAACGGCCCGCTGATGGTCTCCAACAAGCTGTCCGACGAGATGAAGGCCAAGGTCACCGCCTTCTTCACCGGCCTGCCGGCTGCCGATTTCGAGTGCTTCGACAGCTTCACCAGCGGCGGCTATGTCGATTTCGCTCCGGCCAATCAGGCTTTCTACCAGACCATCATCGACGCCCGTAAGTCGGTCATCGGCGGCTGATTTTATCCTGTAATGGCGACGCTCCGGCGTCGCCATTTTTGCTTTCCGAACGACCAGCAAACGCGGTGTCACCCCGGCGAAAGCCGGGGCCCATCCTGAGATCTCGGGGTGGATCCCGGATCAGGTCCGGGATGACATCGTGAATGTGGAGACACAGCATGACGGACACCGCCCACGCCCCACCGGGCCTCTCTCCCGCCAGCCAGACCCTGCTGCGCCACTATCGCAGTCAGGTGCTCACCCGGCGGGTCTATTCGCTCATCGGCGTGGCGCTGGTGCTGGTGGCGCTGGGTGCGGCGATGAATTACGCCAACGCGGCCAACTCGGGCAAATTCTTCGAGCGGCTACCCTATCTGTTCGATTTCCTGAAGAACTTCGTGCCCAATGATCCGTTCGAGATCGTCCGCGCCATGTTCGATATCGAGTCGCCTTATTACGACGGCTCGCTCAAATATAATTACACGGCGGATCGCCTGTATCTGACCGACAGCTTCTACATTCCGAACTTCATTTATCAGCTGATCATCACGGTCAATATCGCCATCGTGTCGACCATAATCGGCGGCTCGCTGGCCTTCGTGCTGTGCTTTTTCGCCGCCACCAATCTGGTTGGCGCAGGCGCGGTGCGGTGGGTGGTGCGGCGCATCATGGAAGTGCTACGGGCCTTTCCCGAAATCGTCATTGCCGGGTTGCTGACGGCGGTGCTGTCCATCGGCCCGATTGCCGCCATCGTTGCGGTGTCGCTGCACACCATCGGCGCGCTGGGCAAACTGTTCTTTGAAGTGGTCGAAAACGCCGACATGAAGCCAGAGGAAGGGCTGCGCTCGGTCGGCGCCAGCTGGCTGGAGCGGGTGCGCTTCGCCATCGTGCCGCAGGTGCTGCCCAATTTCGTCAGCTACACGCTGCTGCGCACCGAAATCAACGTCCGCGCCTCCACCATTATCGGCGCGGTCGGCGGCGGCGGCATCGGCGAGGCGTTCCGCCTGTCGATCGGTCGCGACCATGCCGCAAAAACCTATGCCATCGTCATCCTGCTGTTGGTGACGGTCATCGCCATCGACCAGTTCTCCGGCTTTCTGCGCCGCCGGCTGGTGGGCGACCAATCCTTCCAACTGGGCCGGGAGAAAGCCTGATGACCACGATCAGTCTCGCCGAGCGCCACCGCCTCGCCGCCAAATATCCGGCCGTGTTTCAGCAGAGTTTTTTCCAGCGCTGGGGCCTGCCGGTCGGCATCGCGACAACACTGGCCTATCTGGTGTTCTGCTGGTTTTTCTTCAGCGTCGGACCGGCGCTGCAGAACGGCAAATGGGATCGCGCTGCGATCTATATTCAAGACTGGTATAGCTGGCGGGCCCAGCCGCGCCTGCGCTTCGCCGATGGCGCGGTGACGCCACAATGGTCGAGCCGGGGGCAATATGCCGAAGGCGCCAAGATTGACTGGCTGACGCCGCGCGCAGATGGTGGAATGACCGCGAGTTTTGGCAGCGCCGATGACCGGCTGGAAATCTCCACCACGCAGGTGGATGTGCATCTCGATGGCACGATCTGGCCGGTGAGCATCACCGAAGAAGGAGCTTTTGCGCCCGACAATGCGCCCTCTGCCATTGAGCAGGATGGCAGCAAGGTGCTGGTCAATTACGGCTTTGCCGGGCAGGCGGAAATTCGCAGCAATCAGGTGGCGGTGCAGCGCCGTTTCCTCGGCTGGGCCAATTTCCTTTACGATCCGCGCTCGCCGCTCTGGGGCAATGATCTGGTGTCGACCATCGGCCTCGTGTTCCAAGGCCAGGGATCATTGGTGTTGAGCGAATGGCTGGGCAACCGCACCTGGCAGCATGGCGATATTCTGGCCAAGCTGATGCAGACGCTGGTGATGGCCTTTGTCGGAACGCTGTTTGCCACGCTGATCGCCTTTCCGCTGGCTTTCATCGCCGCCCGCAACATCACCGCCAGCCGCCCGGTCAATTGGCTGATGAAGCGCAGTTTCGACTTTTTGCGCTCCATCGACATGCTGATCTGGGCGCTATTCTTCACCCGGGGTTTTGGCCCGGGCCCCATCCCCGGCATCGCCGCGATCCTGTTCACCGACACCGGGGCGCTGGGCAAGGTCTATGCCGAGGCGCTGGAAAATGTCGACGACAAGCAGCGCGAGGGCGTCAAATCGGTCGGCGCCAGCGCCGGCTCGGTCAACCGCTTCGGCGTGGTGCCGCAGGTGCTGCCGGTGTTCATTTCCCAGTCGCTGTATTTCTGGGAGAGCAATACCCGCTCGGCCACCATTATCGGCGCGGTGGGGGCCGGCGGCATTGGGCTCAAACTGCTCGAAGCCATGGGCACCAATTCGGACTGGGACAAGGTCGCCTATATGGTGCTGCTGATCCTCGGCGTGGTGTTCCTGTTCGACAATGTGTCCAACGCCATCCGCTCACGGCTGATCGGACCGGCGGCGCACTAGGTCCGGTCGCGGAATCGCCGCTGATAGTCGGGGTCGTAGAGCGAGCTTTCGCGGAAATCTGCGGCCCCCAAGCCGCGCCCGACGAAAATGATCGCGGTACGCTCCACGGGATCATCTGCGAAGCGGGCTTCGATATCAGCTAGCGTGCCACGGACGATTTTTTCGTCGGGCCACGAGGCGTGAAACACGATGGCAACGGGGCAATCCGCGCCATAGAGCGGCGTCAGCTCCTCCACCACGCGATCCAGCGCGTGGATGGCGAGGTGAATCGCCAACGTGGCCCCAGTAGCGCCAAATGCCGCAAGATTTTCGCGCTCGGGCATCGGCGAGGCACGACCGGAAATCCGGGTCAGCACCAGGCTTTGCGCTTCGGCCGGAATGGTCAGCTCACGGCCCAGCGTAGCAGCGGCGGCCGCGAAGGCCGGCACGCCGGGGGTCAGCGTATAGGGGATGCCGAGCCGGTCCAGCCGGCGCATCTGCTCGGCCACCGCGCTCCACACGGAAAGATCGCCGGAATGGAGACGCGCGACGTCCTGGCCGGCGGCATCGGCCTTGCGGTATTCAGCCTCGATTTCATCGAGCGACATGGGTGCGGTGTCAACGAGGCGGCTTTCCGGTCGGCACCAGGCCAGCATTTCGGGCGGCACGATGGAGCCGGCATAGAGACAGACCGGGCAGGCGGCGAGCAGGTTTTTGCCGCGCACGGTAATGAGATCAGCCGCGCCGGGGCCGGCGCCGATGAAATGGACGGTCATGGCTTGCTCCAAACCCATTGCGTGATCGGCATGGCCGGCCGCCAGCCGGTCATGCTGCCAAGCGCATCGGCGCGGGCGATGGCAATGCGGGTGAGGCTGCCGCCGCGCGTGGCGTGCTGGGTCACCAATAGGGCTTCCAGCTCGATGGTGACCGCATTAGCTACCAGCCGACCGCCGGGCCGCAGTGCGGCAATCGCCGCGTCGAGCACGCCGGCATCCGAGCCGCCGCCGCCGATGAAAATGGCGTGCGGCGCGTCGAGGCCAGTGAGCGCTTCGGGGGCAGTGCCGATGACCAGCTTGAGATTGGGCACGCCGCAAGCGGCAGCATTGCGGATGATGCGGTCGGCGCGATCGGGATTGGCCTCGATGGCGATCGCCGACAGGCTGGGATCGGTCAGCAGCCATTCGATGGCGATGGAGCCCGAGCCGGCGCCGATATCCCACAGCGTTTCGCCGCGCCGTGGGGCGAGGGCGGAGAGGGTCAAAGCGCGGATATCGTGCTTGGTGATCTGGCCGTCATGCTCGAACAGCGCGTCCGCGCGTCCCGGCGTCAGCGGCAGAATGCGCGCGGCGGGCAGGGCGACAACGCTGATGGCGCAAATATTGAGCGGGTCGATATCGGTAAGGCCAAAGCTCATGGCGACATGCGAGCGCACTGTTTCTTTCGGCCCGCCCAAGGCCTCAAGCACGGTAACAATGGAAATGCCGAAGCCGGATTCGGTGAGCAACTGCGCCAGCGCGGCGGGGCCATGCTCGTCCGATGTCAGCGCTAGAATGCGCGCGCCCGGATGCAGATGCGGCCGGATCAGGTCGAGCGACCGGCCATGCAGCGACAGCGTCTGCACCTCCTGCAGCGGCCAGCCCAGCAGGGCGGCGGCGAGGCTGAAGGCAGAGGGATGCGGAAACACCTGCATCTGGCTGGCGTCGATATAACGGCAGAGCGTGGCGCCGACGCCGAAATGGAATGGATCGCCCGAGGCCAGCACGCAGACTTTGCGGCCCTTCAGTGCCACGATGGCATCCACCGAGTCCGAAAACGGCGAGAGCCATTGGCGCGCTTCGCCAGTGATCGCGGCAGCAGCCAATTCAAGGTGGCGCGCGCCGCCGAAGACGACTTCCGCCTCGGTAATGGCGGCTTGTGCGGCCGTGCTCAGGCCGGGCAGGCCGTCTTCGCCGAGCCCGACAATGAACAGCCAGCTCACGGCTGGCTTCCCAGCGAGCGCGGCGAATAGACCAGCGGCGGCAGGTTGGGGCGCTCGATGATGCGGGTTTCGGGCGAGCCGATGATGACGCAGGTGGCCATGTCGGCGCGGGAGGGATCGGCGTCTGCCAACTTCATGATGGTGATGGCTTCGTCGGGCCGGCCAGCGGCGCGGCCAAAGATCACCGGCGTCGACCAGGGCAGCACTTCGCGCAAAATGGCGAAGGCGGTACCCAGCTGCCACGGGCGGGCTTTGGAAATCGGATTATACAGCGCGATCACCAGGCCCGCGCCGGCCACGGCGCGCAGGCGCTGCTCGATGACGGTCCAGGGTTTCAGATTATCTGAGAGCGAAATCGCACAAAAGTCATGCCCCAACGGGGCGCCGGCGCGGGCGGCGACGGCCAGCATGGCGGTGACGCCGGGGACGATATCGAGATCGACGGCGCGCCAGGCCGGCGGGCCGGCTTCGATGGCCTCCAACACGGCCGCGGCCATGGCGAAGACGCCGGGATCGCCACCGGAGACAACGCAGACCTTTTCGCCCGAGGCGGCGGTGTGCAGCGCATCCTTGGCGCGGGCCAGTTCCTCGCGATTATCCGAGGCGACCCGGCGTTGGTCGTCGCGCAATTCGAGGCGGTCGAGATAGGGCCCATAGCCGAAGAAGACATGGCTGGATGCAATGGCGGCCAGCGCTTCGGGCGTGGTTTGATCCGGATTGCCGGGGCCGGTGCCGACGACGACGAGCCGCCCGCTCATGGCCGCGTGCTCCAGCCGGGCACCAGCACCAGCGCAAAATACGGCGCGACATCATCCGGCTTGTCGGCAAGGCGGATCGACATGGCGTTTTCCATGGTGCCGCGTTCGACATAGACCGCGCTGTCGAGCCGACCGGCGGCAGCAATGGCGCGGCGGATCTTTGGTAGATTGCGGCCCACCTTCATGATCACCGCTCCATCGGAACTGTCGAGCCGGGCGGCCAGCGCGTCCTCATCCAGCGTGCCGGGCAGGACCGACAAGATGTCGTCGCCCTGCACCAGCGGCAGGCCGGCGGCCGACCAGCAGCCAGACATGGCGGTGATGCCGGGGATGACCTCGGTGGTGTAGTTTGGCGCGAGCCGGACATGCAGATGCATGTAGCTACCATAAAATAGCGGATCGCCCTCGCTCAGCACGGCGACGTTGCGACCGGCATCGAGGTGGACGGCAAGGCGCGCGGCGGCTTCGGCGTAGAAAGCGCTGGTGGCGGCTTTGTAGTCAGCGTGGTTGCGGTCGATCTCGGTGGTCACCGGATAGAGCAGCGGTTCTTCCAACTGGCCGGTGAGATAATCCGCCACGATGCGGCGGGCATTGCTCGCATTGCCCTGCTTGGCAAAATAGGCGACCACGTCGGCACGTTCGATGGCGCGCACCGCTTTGAGCGTGAGCAGTTCCGGATCGCCCGGGCCGGTGCCGACGCCAATCAGAGTGCCGCTCATATGCCCGGCCTCGCCAGTGCGTTGAGGGCGGCGGCGGTCATTGCCGAGCCGCCCAGGCGTCCGCGCACGATGGCATAGGGCACACCATAGGAGTGTTCCGCCAGCGCGGCCTTGGATTCGGCGGCGCCGACAAAGCCAACCGGCATGCCGATGATGGCGGCGGGTTTGGGCGCGCCGTCGCGCAGCAATTCGAGCAGGAAGAACAGCGCCGTCGGCGCATTGCCGATGGCAACCACTGCACCGGCGAGGCGCGGCAGCCACAGCTTCAGCGCGGCGGCGGAGCGGGTATTGCCCAACTCAGCGGCAAGGGCCGGCGTGGTTGGATCGCGCAGGGTGCAGATCACTTCATTCTGCGCCGGCAGGCGGGCGGCGGTGACACCACGGGCAACCATCTCCGCATCGCAGAAAATCGGCGCGCCGTTGGCCAGCGCATCGCGGGCGGCCGTCACAAAGCCGGGGCCGAATTCAAAATGCTGTGCCGCCTCAACCGCGCCGGCGGCGTGGATCATGCGGATGGCCAGCTCGGCCTCGTCGGGCGAAAACGCGCTGAGATCGGCCTCGGCGCGGATGATGGCGAAGGACTGGCGATAAATCGCGTCACCATCCTTGATGTAGTCATATGCGGTCATCGTCATCCTTGCGCGGCGGGGCCGATGGCGGACTCAAGCTGGTCCGCGCGCAGCAGCGTGATCGGCGTATCGCCTGCCGTCCCGTCAATGACAAGGCCGTAACCGTCGGGGCGGCCGACCAGCGTCAAAGCGGCGCGGCGCGGATGGGCGCAACCCTTGGCGCAGCCTGAGACATGCAGGTCCGTGTGGTCGTCGAGCAACGGCGCCAGCCGCTCGGCAATGCTGCGAGCGGCAATATGGCCCGAGGCGCAGCCAAGGCTGCCGATGCAGGCGCTGATGCGGCGGCGCGGATCCTGCCGGTGGATGATGAAATCCTCATCCAGTGCGTCGAGCAGCGAGGCCCGCGCACCGATGGCGAGCAGCGCGTGATGCGGCGCCAGACGGAATTCACTGACGCCATGATGCGGGGCAATCGCCGCCAGCGCGCTGAGCGCGTCCCACGGCACGGCGCCAAACGGCAGGCCCAACCCGATGGCGCCAGTATTCGCAAGATTGAAGCGGCCAATGGGCGTGGTGGTCGGTTGCGGCAGCGCCGGCGCGTCGGTGCATAGATGCCCAAGCACGGCGAGCAACTGGATATGCGGCAGGTCGGCGACACGCGCCTCGGGCCCGCGTTCGGCCAGCAGCGCCAGCACCACATGGGCGGCCTGCGCCGGCTGGCTGGTGGTGCCGAAGCCGAAATTGCCGGCACTAATGGTCCAACTGTCCTTGGCGGTGGCGACCAGCCTGATATCGGCCTTGAGCCCGGCCAGATTGAGCTGGCCATTGCCATCGACAATGACGGTGACTTTCGGGCCCAAGCGCGCGGTCAAAGCGGCGGAGTCACCGCGAATGGTGGCGGCCAGCGGGCGCGGGTCGGCAAGCTCCTGCGGGTCGTCGCCAGCCAGAGGCGGGGTCTCGACGACGAGGCCACGCTCGATGCTCACCGACGCTTCGATGGCCCGGGCGAAGGGCAGCGATCCTGCGGCGGTGAGGCCGCGCACCTGCAGATTGCCGCGCGCCGTGACCTCGATGGCGCCATTGCCGAAATCGCCGGCGATATTGGCAAGCTTTTCCAGCGCAGCGGGCGTCATCCGGCCGCCGGCCACGCGCAGGCGCGCCAGCAAGCCGTCACCGGTCTGCATCGGAGCATCAAGCGACGGACAGGCGCCGCGGCGCACATGGGTAAGGGGCAATGCGATGGACATAAGTAGGGTTTAGCGGATTGGCGCGGCGGGGGGAATGGGCGGCTTGTCGCGCGGGGGGGATTGGGGGGGCGCTATCCGCGCTTGCGCAGCAAATAGATGTCCATGATCCAGCCGTGGCGTTCCCGCGCTGCCTGCCTTGTGGCCACAATTTTCTCGCGCACGTCGCCCAGCCGGCCGGAGATGGTGATTTCGTCCGCCGTGCCGAGATAGGCGCCCCAGAAGATGTCGAGCTCGGGATCGGCCTCGGTGAAAGCGGTCTGGCCGTCGAGCATGACGATGGTGTCGTCATCGACGTCGCCCAGCCGGCGGCCGGTGGTGAGGTGGACCGGCTCACCAATGCGGTTGAGCGCGATGCCATGGGCGGCGGTGAGGGCCTGAATCGACGTGATGCCGGGGATGATCTCCACCGCAAAATCCGGCCGCAACCGGTCGATGATGCGGATGGTGGAATCATACAGCCCGGGATCGCCCCAGACCAGGAATGCCGCCGCGCCATCGGCCGGCACATCGCGCAACAGGCTGGCGAAGCGCAAAGCCAGCGCTGCATGCCAATCGTCGACGCCGGCAGCGTAATCCGGGTTGGCGGCGTCGCGCCGGGGCACGGCGTATTCGACCACGCGGCTGGCTGGATTGGTGACGTAGCGGGCGATGATGTCGCGGCGCAGGTCGGCCAGATCGGCCTTGACCGCGCCCTTGTCGGGAATGAACAGCACATCGGCGCGGTTGAGCGCATTGATGGCTTGCACGGTCAGATGCTCGGGATTGCCGGTGCCGATGCCCACGATGAGGATTGTCTGCATGGGGTTTCCTTGCCCGAGCGCCGGCGCGTTGACAAGCACTGGCTCAGGCGACCTGCGTTAAGGCCAGTAGTCACAATTTGCGGCGCACGCCGTCTAGCACTTGACCTTCCCATTGGGGAATCCAGCACAGCAGCGGGATCAACCGAGAGGAGTTTCCGATGAAGACGCTGATCATTGCCACCGCCCTGCTGGCCGCTTTTGCCCTGCCGACGCTGGCGCAGGACCATGCCGGCCATGGCGCCATGGCCACCGATAGCGCCGCGACCACCGCCTATAAACAGGCCAATGCCAGCATGCACGCTGCCATGGAAATGGAGTTCACCGGTGACGCCGATGCCGATTTCCTGCGCGGCATGATTCCGCATCATCAAGGCGCCGTGGATATGGCGCGGATCGTGCTCGAACATGGCAGCGACCCCGAAGTGCGGGCGCTGGCCGAAGCGGTGATTGCGGCGCAGGAGAAAGAGATTGCCTGGATGCAGGCATGGCTGGCCCAGAACAGGCTGTAGCGTCAGTCCCGCCCGATGCGACTGACCGAGTTGCGCACGATCAGCTCGGCGCGCAGTAGCACTTCGTTTTGCCGCGGCGTTTCGCCGGCCAGCAGGGCCAGCAGCAGGTCCATGGCTTCCTCGCCGATCTTGAGGCGGGGTTGCTTCATGGTGGTCAGCGACGGGCTGACGAAGCTGGCGAAGGAAATGTCGTCAAAGCCCATCACCGAGAATTCTCGCGGCAGGTCGTAGCGGCGGGCATTCAGCGCAATGATGACGCCGAGTGCCGTGGCGTCGTTGACGCAGAAAAACGCGGTCGGCAGCACGTCGCGGACAAACATGTGCTCGGCGGCCTGCCGGCCCGATTCGGTGGTGCCGTCGCCGTCAAGGATGAGCAGCGGGTCGATGCTGATGCCATGGCCCTGCAGCGCCGCAAGATAGCCGCGCTCGCGGAGCTGGTTCACCGCCTTGCTGGTGGAGTGGCCGATAAAGGCGATGCGGCGATGACCCTGGGAAATCAGATGCTCGGTGGCGACGCGGGCGCCCTCGAAATTGTCGACGCCGACAAACGGCACGTCATTATTGCTGACCGGTTCGTTGACCGCGACCATCGGCGGCAGGCGGGACTCGCCCCCCTCACTGCCGAAGCCATAGGGCAGGTGGCCGGTGAACAGGATCAAGCCATCGGCCTGGTTGGAGCTGATGAAGCGCAGATAGTCCGTTTCGCGCGTGGCGTCGTTCTGGGTATTGCCGATCAGCACGCCATAGCCGCGCTTGCTGGCCTCGGTTTCAAGGCCGACCAGGATATTGGAGAAATTCGGATCGCCCACATCGGGCGCCAGAATCAGAATCATGTTGCTGCGACGCATGCGCAACGAACGGGCCATGGCATTGGTGGTGTAGCCGGTGCGGGCAACCGCCTCGGTGACGCGGCGGCGGGTGGCGTCGGCGACCTTGGTCGGTTCGTTGATAGCGCGGCTGACCGTGGCGATGGATACGCCGGCGATCGCCGCAACGTCCTCAATTGTCGCCAGTTTCTGGTGCTTCACTCTTCGCCCCGACCACCCTGCGGCGTCTGCGCCTGCTGCCTTAGCAGATGGCGCGACCTGCGCCAGACTTCTCATTAGGCTTAGCCCATTTTCCGTCTATGTAAACCTTTACATCATTTATGAAAACCTTTACATCGCTGAGTAGTGGACGCTGAACAGGGCCAACCTGTCATGCGCCGGGGAGGGGTTTCAGACATGAGCAGTGCCGAAGGCACGTCGACGCCGGCCATCCTGTCAGCCAACAGGATTTCCAAGTCGTTTGGCGAAATCCCGGTGCTTTTCAGTGTCGATTTCGACATCAAGCCGGGCGAGGTTCACGCCATTATCGGCGAGAATGGCGCGGGCAAATCCACCCTCATCAAAATTCTCTCGGGTATCGAGCAGCCGACCTCCGGCTCGATCACCTATGATGGCCAGACCGCCGTGCTGCCGCCCAATGGCGAAGCCGAGGCCATGGGCATCGTGCTGATCCACCAGGAACTGAACCTGGCCGAGCATCTGACCGTGGCGGACTCGATCTTCCTCGGTCGCGAACTCAAGAAATACGGCTTCCTCGACCTCAAGGAAATGCGCCGTCGCGCCGTGGACGTCATGGAAACGCTGCATGTGCGGGTCGATCCCGACGCGCGAATCAATACGCTGTCGGTGGCCGACAAGCAGATGGTGGAAATCGCCAAGGCCATCAGCCGCGATGCGCGCGTGCTGATCATGGACGAACCGACGGCGGTGCTGTCGGTGGGCGAAACCGAAACCCTGTTCGAGCAGATCCGCCGGCTGACGGCCCGCGGCGTCGCGGTGATCTTCATTTCGCACAAGCTCGACGAAATCATGGACCTCGCCCAGCGCGTCACCGTGCTGCGCGACGGGCAATTGATCGCCACGATCGGCACCGAGGCGCTGACGCCGGATTCCATCGCCCAGATGATGGTCGGGCGCGAGCTGTCCAATCTCTATCCGCCCAAGCATGAGCCCGATGTCGATGCGCCGGTGGTGCTGTCGGTGCGCGGGCTGCAGGCGCCGGGCGTCAAGGAGATGTCATTCGACCTGCGCAAGGGCGAAATCCTTGGCTTTGCCGGCTTGATCGGCTCTGGTCGCACGGCGGTGGCCGAGGCGATTGTCGGGCTGACGGCCAAGACCGCCGGCGCGGTGGAGGTCGATGGCCTGCCGGTCGATTTCACCGATGTCGCCAAATCGGTCGATGCTGGGCTGGCCTATATGACCAAGGACCGCAAGGGCCGGGGCCTGCTGCTCAATGTCGGCCTGCAGCCCAATTTGACGCTGCTGACGCTGAAAAAGCACCTCAAACATGGCTTTCTCGACGGTAAGAGCGAACAGCGGGCCCTGGAGCGCGCCACACGCCGCTTCGATATTCGGGCGCGCGATGCCTCGGTGCGGGTCGGCCAGCTCTCGGGCGGCAATCAGCAGAAGCTGATGTTGGGCAAGACCATGGAAGCCGATCCGGACATCATCATCATGGATGAGCCGACGCGCGGCATCGATGTCGGCACCAAGCAGCAGATTTATCACATCATCGCGGCGCTCGCCGCCGAGGGAAAATCGATCATCCTGATCTCTTCGGAGATGCAGGAGGTCATCGGGCTCAGTCACCGCGTGTTGGTGATGCGCAATGGCCGGTTGGCCGGCAAGCTCGAAGGCGCCGAGATCGTGGAAGCAGAAATCATGCGGTACGCCGCAGGCATCAAACAGGATGGGGACGATGAGCGTATCAGCGCATGAGGCAGCCAAGCCGGGGAAAGGCTTCCGGCTCGACCTCAAGACCGCGGGACCGCTGCTGGCGCTGATCCTGCTGGTGATCCTGGGCTATTCGCTCAATCCTGCCTTCCTCAACGAAGGTAACATCACCAATATTCTCACCCGCTCGGCCTTTATCGGCATCATCGCGGTGGGGGCGACCTTTGTCATCACCGCTGGCGGCATCGACCTGTCGGTGGGCTCGATGGCGGCGTTTATCGCCGGCGTCATGATCATCATCATGAACAGCGCCGTGGAAGCCATGGGCGCGTCCATTTGGACCGTGTTGCTGGGCATCGGCTGCTCGCTGATCCTGGGCATCGGCGCCGGCTTCATCAACGGCTTCTTGACCACCAAGGGCAAGATCGAAGCCTTCATCGTGACGCTGGGCACAATGGGCATTTATCGCTCGCTGGTGACCTATTTCGCCGATGGCGGCACGCTGTCGCTCAACAATGGCGCCCGCGAAATCTATCGCCCGGTCTATTACGAGAGCTTCCTGCGCATTCCCTATCCAGTGTGGGTATTCATCGCCGTCGCCATTCTCGGCTGGGTACTGATGAACCGCACCGCCTTCGGCCGCTATTGCATGGCCATTGGCAGCAATGAGCATGTGGCGCGCTACTCGGCGATCAAGGTCGACCGGGTCAAGACCGCGACCTACATTCTGCAGGGCATGTGCGTGTCGCTGGCCACCATCATCTATGTGCCGCGTCTCGGCTCGGCTTCGTCGGCCACCGGCGTGCTGTGGGAGCTGGAAGCCATTGCGGCGGTGATCATCGGCGGCACCATGCTCAAGGGCGGCTTTGGCCGCATCGGCGGCACGGTGATCGGCGCGCTGATCCTCACCTCGATCGGCAACATCCTCAATCTCACCGAGATCATCTCCAACTACCTCAATGGGGCAGTGCAGGGCGTGATCATCATCGCGGCGGTTTATCTGCAGCGCGGCTCGCTGCGCGGTCGCCGCAAGCCGGCCGAATAAATTCAGTCATTCCACGCCGTAAAGGCGGGATCACCGGCGCAGCGTCAAACGCGCCACACATGCAGGGAGGACTATCATGTCTTTGAAGGCAATCGCACTTGGCCTGTTGGCCACCAGCGCACTGGTCGGTACGGCCGTGGCGCAGGAAAAGATCAAGATCGGCGTGTCCATTCCGGCCGCGACGCATGGTTTCATGGGCGGCCTGAACTGGCACGCTGCGGAAGCTGAAAAGCGCCTCGAAGCCGCCAATCCGAATATCGACATCATCATCGTGACCGCTGACGGCCCGGCCGATCAGGCCAGCGATCTGGAAGACCTGGTTTCGGTCCACCAGATCCAGGCGCTCGTGGTGCTGCCGTTCGAATCCGAGCCGCTGACCGAGCCGGTCCGCGCCGTTGCCGACACCGGTGCCTTCATCACCGTCGTTGACCGTGGCCTGACCGATCCGTCGATCCAGGACGTTTATGTTTCGGGCAACAACACCGAAATGGGCCAGGTTTCGGCGCAGTATATGAAGACCCGTCTGGGTGAAGGCGACAACATCGTCATCCTGCGCGGCATTCCGACCGTGCTGGACACCGAACGCTTCGACGCCTTCATGGCCGAAATCGAAGGCTCGGGCATCAACGTGCTCGACAACAAGTTCGCCAACTGGAACCGCGATGACGGTTTTGAAGTGATGCAGGACTTCCTGAGCCGCTTCCCCGACATCAAGGGCGTGTGGGCACAGGACGACGACATCACCCTGGGCGTGGTTGAAGCCGTCAAGGCTGCAGGCCGCGACAAGGAAATGTTCATCGTCGGCGGCGCCGGCATGAAGGAAATCGTCAAGGGCGTGATGGACGGCAACGAGCTGGTGCCGGTCGACGTGCTGTATCCGCCGGCGCAGATCGCGACGGCCATGGACGTCACCGTCAGCCACTTCACCTCCAACGGCCCGGTCGGCGGCACCTATATCCTGGGTTCGCCACTGATCACCAAGGACAACGCTGCGATGTACTACTTCCCCGACAGCCCGTTCTGATTCCTCCTCAGAGCGGACATGCGAAGGGCGCCCCTCGGGGCGCCCTTTGTGATTCTGCTTCTTCCTTCTCCCCCTGCGGGAGAAGGTGCCCGAAGGGCGGATGAGGGGCCTTACACCTCCTCAGGCGTATATCCAGCCTCCCGGATTGCCGCTTCGCCGGCCGCCTTGTCGCCGGTAAACGCCACCTTGTGGCTCGCCAGATCCACCGAGATCTCGGCCCCCGGCAGCGCGTCTTCCAGCGCCTTGCGCACGGTGCCTACGCAATGGCCGCAGGTCATGTCGTTGACGGTGAAAATGTTCTTGTCGCTCATCTTAGTGTCCTTTCGAAATGGGGTGCTCGCCGGCGAGGTCGTCGAGGATGGGGCAGTCGGGGCGGTTGTCGCCGCCGCAGCAATGGGCCAAATGGCTGAGGGTTTTGACCATCCCCTGCAACTCGGCGATCTTGGTTTGCAGCGCCGTGATATGGCTTGTCGCGATCTCCTTGACCTCGCCGCTGGCGCGGGATTTGTCCTGCCACAACCCGAGCAGGGTGGCGGTTTCCTCCACCGAAAAGCCCAAAGTGCGGGCGCGTTTGACGAAGCGCAGCACGTGGACTTCGTCCTCGCCATAGACGCGGTAATTGCTATCGGTGCGATGCGGCGGCCGGATCAGGCCGATGGATTCGTAATAGCGGATCATCTTGGCCGAGACGCCCGAGGCGCTGGAGGCTTCGCCGATATTCACAGGGTCACTCCTTTCACGCCGCGCAGGCGCTGCGCATTGCCCACCACGAAGACCGAGCTGAGCGCCATGGCGCCGGCGCCGATCATCGGGCTGAGCAGGATGCCGAAGCTGGGATACAGCACGCCGGCCGCCACCGGGATCAGCAGCGCATTGTAGCCAAACGCCCAGAACAGGTTTTCCCAGATGTTCTTCAGCGTCGCCCGGCTGATGATGAGGGCATTGAGCACGCCCTTGAGGTCGCCGCCGAGCAGCACCACGTCGGCGCTTTCGATGGCGGCATCGGTGCCGGTGCCGACGGCGATGCCGATATCGGCTTCGGCCAGTGCTGGCGCGTCATTGATGCCATCGCCGATAAAGGCGACGGGACCAAACTGGCGCAGGCCCTTGATGGTCGCCACCTTGTCGGCAGGCAACACTTCGGCGCGGACTTCATCAATGCCAAGCTGGCGGGCAATCGCCTCAGCCGTGCGCCGATTGTCGCCCGAGATCATCGCCGTTTTGAGACCCATGGCGTGCAGCGCGTCGATGACTGCCTTGCTGGTGGGCTTGATACTATCGGCGACGACGATGGTGGCTGCGGCCTTGCCGTTGATGGCGACAAACACCGGCGACTTGCCCTCATTGGCCAGCCGTTCGGCATCGGCGTCAAAACCGCTGAGCTCGATCCCCTCCAGATAACGCGCCGAACCGATCAGCACCGCGCGGCCATTGACCGTACCACTGACGCCATTGCCGGCCGAGGACCGGAAATCCTCCACCTGCGGCAGGGTGAGGCCCTGCTGCTCGGCCGCGGCGACGATGGCCGCACCCGTCGGATGCTCGGACTTGGCTTCGATAGCAGCCACGGCGGCCAGCACGTCGCCATGCTCAAAGCCATCGGCCAGGATCAGATCGGTCAGCGTCGGTTTGCCGGAGGTCAGCGTGCCGGTCTTGTCGAAAGCGACGACCTTGGCATCCCGCAGCTGCTGCAGCGCCTGACTCTGGCGGAACAGCACACCCATTTCGGCAGCCCGGCCGGTGCCCACCATGATCGAAGTCGGCGTGGCCAGGCCCATGGCACACGGGCAGGCGATGATCAGCACAGCGACCGCATTGACCAGACCAAACGTCGTAGCCGGGTCTGGCCCCCAGATCGCCCAGACGGCAAAGGTGGCAATCGCCAGCGCAATGACGGCGGGCACGAACCACAGCGTGATCCGGTCGACCACGGCCTGGATGGGCAGCTTGCCGCCCTGCGCTTCTTCGACCATGCGGATGATCTGCGCCAGCATGGTGTCGCCACCGACCTTGGTGGCGCGGAAGCTGAAACTGCCCGACGTATTGAGCGTGCCGCCAATAACGGTCGCGCCCACGGTCTTGGAGACGGGCAGGGGCTCGCCGGAAATCATCGATTCATCGATATGGCTACTGCCGTCGACGATTTCGCCATCTACGGCGATCTTCTCACCGGGACGGACGACGATGATATCGCCGGCCACCACCTGTTCGATCGGCAGTTCAACAATGGCGCTGTTCCGCTGCACCCGGGCGGTCTTGGCCTGTTCGCGCACCAGCCGCTGAATGGCTTCGCCGGTGCGACCCTTGGCCAAAGCTTCCAGCCAGCGACCGACCAGGATCAGCGTAACGATGACCGCCGCCGCCTCGAAATAGACGAAGCGCGTTTCGCTCGGCACCAGGTCTGGCGCAAAGGTCACCACCGTTGACAACAGCCAAGCCGCGCCGGCGCCAAGCGCCACCAGCGAGTTCATTTCGGGCGCGCCGCGCAGCAGCGCCGGAATGCCGATCTTGAAGAAGCGCCAGCCGGGCCCGAACAGCACAATGGTGGTGGCAACGAAAAAGGCCACATTGAGCGTCTGCGTCGAAACCAGCGACATCACCCACATATGGAACGGCATGTAGAGATGCCCGCCCATTTCGATGATGAAGATGGGCAGGGTGAAGAGGCCCGCAATCAGCACATCGCGGCGCAGCACGGCCGCGTCCTCGTCGTGATGCTGATGCCCGCCATGGTCATGGTGGTGCATCTCGGGCGTCTGGCTGCCCTGATAGCCGGCCTTTTCGATGGCCTTGAGTACGGCATCGAGCTGATCGGCATCGCCGAGCTGCACCGTGGCGCGCTCGGTGGCCAGGTTGACCGATGCCGACGTAACGCTCGGCACCTTGAGCAGGGCCTTTTCCACCCGTGCCACGCAGGAGGCACAGGTCATGCCGGCGATGTCGATGGAAAGCGGTTTGGTATGGACGTGTTCAGTCATGTTTTCACCTCGTCCTGCAGTATATAAAGCTTCCCATCATGGTAAGGTCAAGGGGCGGATATACGATTGTGTCCCGCACATGCGGCAGGTTGGCACTGCGACAGTTGCGCGGCTTAAAGCCTTGATAGCGCGGGCCTATGTTGGCGGTGTCAGGAGACGTTATGCCATGCAGCCCGTCCACATCGACATCCCCAAACCCGATCTTGCTCTGCTCTGCCAGAGCTGCGAATCCCGTCATCAGGGCATTTGCGGCGCCCTGACTCCCGTCCAGCGCGCCGCCCTGGTGCGTCACTCGCGCCGCGTGCAACGCGCGCCGGGGGAACTGCTGCTGGCCGATGCCGAGCCAATCTCCAGCTACGGCATTGTGCTGCGCGGCGTGGTGAAGCTCTCCAAGGTGCTGGAGGATGGCCACCAGCAGGTGGTGGGGCTGCAATTTGCGCCCGATCTGCTGGGGCGGCTATTTGCCCGCGAAAGCCGGGTAACGGCGGAGGCGGCGTCCGATGTCGATCTCTGCCTGGTGCCGAAATCGGCCATGGAAGCGCTGGTGCGAGACAATCCGGCGCTGAAACACCGGCTGATGCTGCAGACCTTGCGCGAACTCGATGAGGCGCGCGACTGGATGGTGACGCTGGGCCGTAAGAGCGCCGCGGAGAAAGTCGCGAGCTTCCTCTATCTCATCGCCAGCCACACCGAGCCGGCCGCGGCGACGCTGATGACCTTCGACCTGCCCCTGAGCCGCGCCGATATCGGCGATTTCCTCGGCCTGACCATCGAAACCGTGAGTCGGCAGATGAGCAAACTCAAGGCCGATGGCGTCATCGAAGTCGAGAACTACCGCCACGTCTCGGTGCCCGACATGGCCCGGCTAAGGGTGCGCTGCGGGTAGCGGCATTATTCCAGCATCCCATTTCGCAGCATCAGCACCCGATCCACACTGCCTTCGGGGATCGCGGCATGAGTAACCACGATCACGCTGCGGCCTTGAGCGGCACTGTGGAGGGTTTCAAAGAACGCCACCTCCGCTGCCCGGTCGAGCCCGGTGGTGGGTTCGTCGAGCAGCAGGATTTTGGCCGGCGACAGCAGCACCCGCGCCAGACACAGCCGCCGCGCCTGTCCCACCGAAACACTGCGACCGCCTTCCCCGATGAGGCTATCCAGCCCACTGGGCAGGCCACGGGCGAAAGCCTCAATGCCGGCGTCAGCCAGCGCCGACCACAGCTTTGCATCGTCGGCTTCAGGGCAGCCGATCAGCAGATTGGCGCGGATACTGTCATTAAACAGCGGGCTGTCCTGGCTTAGCAACGCCATGCTGGCGTGGATATCGGCCTGACGCAGCGCCGGCAGCGCGACGCCGCCGAGGCCGATGCTGCCCAATTGCGGTTCAGCAAGGCGCAGCAGCAGCGTGAGCAGGCTGGATTTGCCGATACCGCTGGGCCCGACAATGGCGATGTGTTCGCCCGGTACCACCGTAAGGTCCAGATCGCTCAACACCGGCGGGCCACCATAGCTGAAGGTGACGTCACGCAGGCTGAGCGTGGTGTCAGCGGGCAGCGCCACCGGACTGGCCGGATCGGCGATTGGCAGCGGACTGTCGGCAATGGCTGTGAGCCGTTCGGCGGCGGCCATGGCGGTGGTCAGCTTGCCGACGCTGCGCACGATAATACTGGTGGCCTCAAAGCTTCCGGCAATGGCCAGTAGCAGGCCGGCAAGCACCGGGCCTTCGACCGTCCCAGCCGCAAAACTCTGCAAGCCAAACCACAGCGCGCCGACCAGCGCCAGCGCCGCCAGCGCCTGCACCGCAAAGCCGGCGAGCACGGTCAGGGTGGACAGCCGCCCCTTGGCAGCGGAGAGACGCTGCGCCGCGTCGGCAAACCCGATCTGCGCCGTGCCGAGCACGCCGAACAGCGTCAAATCGGCATGGCCCTCAATGCCATCGAGCACGCTGGCCCGGGCATCGGCGGCGCGGCTGACCAGCTCACGCCCGGCGCGGCGGCTGACCAGCACCAGCCCGGACGGCACCGCCAGCACGGCCAAGCCGAAGCACAGGCCATAGACCAGCGCCGCGCTGGGCAGCAGCCAGGCCAGCAAGCCGGTCAGTGCGCCGCCAATGACCAGCGCGGCCGCAATCGGCCCGATAGCGACCAGAAAGGCGGTGTCGAGCGCATCGACATCGGCGGTGAGGCGGCTGACCAGATCGCCATGGCGCAGGCTGCGGTCGGCTAGTGGCAGGCGCGGAAACAGCCGGGCAAACAGCCAGCCGCGCAAATCGGCCAATAGCCGCAGCGTCGCGTCATGCCCGGCCAGCCGCTCGCCATAGCGGGCCAGAATGCGGATGAAGGAAAAGCCGCGCACCAGCGCCGAGGGCACGAACAGATTGAATGCCAGCCCTGCCGTGGTCAGCGCGGCGGCGGTGATGAACCAGCCCGAGGTGCCGAGCAGGGCCACGCCCGCGGCTAGCGCTATGAGCGACAGCAGCAACGTCAGCGAAAACCCCTTGGCCTGGGTTAGGAACAGGCTGCGAAAGGCGGGGAGCGATTTCATGCGACAGTCTTCCCCTTATGGCCGGGCAGGGGCATCGGCAGCAGGCTCTCGCCGGCAATGCGCCACGCCTTGTCCATCCGCGCGGCGACCGCCAGCGAATGGGTAGCGATGATCAGCGTCCGGCCGCGCGCATAGAGCTTGAGCGCGTCCAGCACCTCCTGCTTGAGCGCTGCGTCGAGATGGGCGGTCGGCTCATCCAGCAGGATCAGCCCAGCATCGCGCAGATAGATCCGCGCCAGCGCAATCCGCTGCGCCTGCCCGCCGGAGAGGCCCAAGCCACCCTCGCCAATTCGGGTAGCCAGACCCTCGGGCAACACATCGGCAAATGGGGTGACGAGCGCCCACTCGGCGGCGCGCTGGATCTCGCTGGGTGAGGCATCTGGCCGGGCCAGGGCGATATTGTCGGCAATGCTGCCGGCAAAAATGCGCGGCTTTTGCCCCAGCATGGTCATCCGTCCCCGCAATTCGGCCTCCGGCCACTCGGCCAGCGGACGTTGATCGAGCACAATGCCGCCCTCATATTTCCGCAGCCCGGCTATCGCCTCCAGCAGCGTGGATTTGCCAATGCCGCTGGGGCCGAGAATGGCGATGTGTTCGCCCGGCGCGATGGTGAGGTCGGTCTCAGCCAGGGTGACGCGGGCCTCGTCGGGGGTGCGCAAGGTAAGGTTTGTCAATACCAGACCCAGCGCGCCACTGGTCGCCGAACGCGGCGCATCGACCAGCGCTACCGGGGCAGGGGGCATCGCCCCGAGCTGGGCCTCAATCTCGCCAATGGCTGCCTTGGCGGCAGCGCGATCATGATAATGCGCGGCGAGCAGGCGCAGCGGATTATACACTTCCGGCGCCATCAGCAGCAGGAACAGCCCCAGTTGCAGCGTCAGCGGCGACGAGCGCAGCTTGAGATAGTCGATGAAGGTAAGGCCGACATAGAGCGCCACCCCGGCCACGCCCAGCGCCGCGAAAAACTCCAGCACCGCCGACGACAGAAACGCGATGCGCAGCACCCGCAGCGTCCGGCGGCGCAATTCGTCGCTGGCGGCGACAATACCCGCCGTTTCGGCTTCGGCCCGGCCGAACAGCTTCAGCGTCAGCAGCCCGCGCAGCCGGTCGGCAAACCGTCCGGTGAGCAACGACAAAGCGCGCGCTTGCTTGTTGGTGGCGATCTGCGCCCCCCAGCCGGCCAGCGCCATGAACACCGGGATCAGCGGCGCAGAGATGAGAAACAGCAGCCCAGCCAGCCAGTCGAGCGGCAGGATGATGGCGCCAAAGGCGATCGGCAAGAGGCTCGCCTGGATCACGGCGGGCAGATACTGCGCAAAGAAGCCGTCAAACGCCTCCACCTGATCGATGATAGCCGATGCCGCCGCCCCTGATTGCGGTTGTTCCGCCGCGCGCGGCGACCGCGCCAGCAGATGCGAATAAAGCGTGGCGCGAACGGCGGACTTGATCGCCTCGGCCCCCGCCGTGCCGGCCCGCTCGCCGATGGCGGCAAGGGCGGCGCGGGTCAGCAGCAAGGCGAGGATGAGCACTATGCCCGGAACCAGCGTCTCGACCGGCGCACCGCTTTCGATGGCCCCACCCAGCACGCTCGCCAGCGTCCACGCCTGCCACACCAGCAGGGCCCCGCCGAGCAGTGGGGCGGCAATGGCGAGGCTGAGCCAGATGCCGCTATGCCGGCGCAGGGTGGAGAGGGTTTTGCCGTTGCGGCGGTCGATATCGGACAAGGTCATGAATTGCAGCATAGAGTGAGTTGAGCCCGAGCCCTTGATCTGAATCAAGGCATGGGCGAGACTCGGAGCGCATAGAGTGCGCAGTGACGGCGCCGACTCGGGCGCTGCCAGACAGAAGGGCAGTAGCTCATGATCGACATGACCGTTGTCGAACTCTCGCGGTGGCAATTCGCCGCCACCGCCATGTACCACTTCATTTTCGTGCCGCTGACCATTGGCCTGTCCGTGATGATGGCCATCATGGAAAGCGTTTACGTGATGACCGGGCGCGATATCTGGCGCAAGGCGACCCTGTTCTGGGGCACGCTATTCGGCGTCAATTTCGCCATGGGCGTGGCCACCGGCATTGTCATGGAATTCCAGTTCGGCATGAACTGGAGCTATTACAGCCATTATGTGGGCGACGTGTTCGGCGCGCCGCTGGCTATTGAAGGGCTGATGGCCTTCTTCCTCGAAGCCACCTTTATCGGGCTGTTCTTCTTCGGCTGGGACCGGCTGAGCAAGGTGGGCCATCTGGCGGTCACCTGGCTGATGGCGCTGGGCGCCAATTTCTCGGCGCTGTGGATCCTGATCGCCAATGGCTGGATGCAAAATCCGGTCGGCGCCAAGTTCAATCCCGACACCATGCGCATGGAAATCACCGACTTTATCGCGGTGATCTTCAATCCGGTGGCACAGGCCAAATTCGTTCATACCGTCAGCGCCGGCTATGTCTGCGGCGCGGTGTTCATCTTCGCCATTTCCTGCCTGTTCCTGCTGCAGGGCAAGCATGTCGAACTGGCCAAGCGCTCGATGGTTGTCGCCGCCAGCTTTGGTCTGGCCTCGGCTTTGTCGGTGGTCGTGCTCGGCGACGAGAGCGGCTATGTGGCGACCGAACATCAGAAGATGAAGATCGCCGCCATGGAGGCGATGTATCACACCGAGCCCGCCCCGGCGGCGCTGACCCTGTTCGCCATTCCCAGCAATGTGCCGGGCGAGCCGGCCTTCCAGGTGCAATTGCCCTGGCTCTTGGGCCTGATCACCACCCGCTCGCTGGATATGGAACTGCCGGGCATCACCGAGCTGGTCGAGCACGCCGCGGTGCGCATCCAGTCGGGCATGGTGGCCTATGACGCGCTGCAGGAAGTCCGCGCCGATGCCGGCAACGCCGCCGCCCGCGCCACTTTCGACGAACATTGGGCCGATCTCGGCTATGGCCTGCTGCTGAAGAAATATCGCGAGGATGTCGGCAATGCCACCGGCGAGGAAATCGCTCAGGCGGCGCTCGATACGGTGCCCGATGTCTGGCCGCTGTTCTGGAGCTTCCGCCTGATGGTGGGTATCGGCTTCTTCTTCATCGCCTTCTTTTCGGTGTGGTTCTATCGCGCCTCGCGCGGCTGGCTCGATACCAATCGGCCGATGCTGTGGATCGGACTCTGCACTCTACCGCTGCCCTGGCTGGCCATCGAGGCAGGCTGGTTCATCGCCGAATATGGCCGGCAGCCTTGGGTGGTGGAGGGCGTCTTGCCCACCTTCTATGCCGCCTCGGGCCTGCACTTCTGGGACCTGGTCATCTCGCTGAGCTTCTTCGTCACGCTCTATTCGATCCTCTTCGTCATCATGATCATGCTGATGGTCAAGATCATCAAGGCCGGGCCGCAGGACCAGCTGTTTGCCGCCAGTGATGAGGGCGACGACGAGGATTTTGTCATCGACGCGCTGCTAGCGACGCCCGCCAATAAGGAGCTTGGATCGTGAGCACCATTCCACTCGACTATGAAACCCTGCGGCTGATCTGGTGGGCCTTGCTCGGCGTGTTGCTGATGGGCTTTGCCATCATGGGCGGGCGCGACCTTGGCGTCGGGGCCCTGCTGCCCTTCGCCGCCAAGACTGATGCCGAGCGGCGGGTGCTGCTCAATCTGGTCGGCCCCACCTGGGAGGGCAATCAGGTGTGGCTGGTGCTCGGGGGCGGGGCGATTTTCGCCGCCTTCCCGCCGCTCTATGCGGTGAGCTTTTCCGGCTTCTACCTGGCGATGATCGTCATCCTGCTGGCACTGATCCTGCGCCCGGTCGGCTTCAAGTTCCGCGGCAAGATCAAGGACAAGCGCTGGCGCGCCACCTGGGATTGGGCGCTATTCGTCGGTGGCGCCGTGCCCTCGCTGATTTTTGGCGTGGCGGTGGGCAATGTGCTGCTCGGCGCCCCCTTCCACCTCGATGACACGATGCGCGCCTTCTACACCGGAAATTTCTTCCAGCTGCTCACCCCCTTTGCCCTGCTCTGCGGGCTGGTCAGCCTCGGCATGATCGTCACCCAGGGCGCAGCAGTGATCGCTGGTCGCACCACCGGCCCACTGGCCGAGCGCGCCCGCAGCTATGGCATTATCGCCGGGCTGCTGACCCTGGTGCTGTTCGCGCTGGGCGGCGTCTGGATCGCCTTCGGCATTGACGGCTATGCCATCACCAGCCTGGTGGACGGCCATGCCGCCATCAATCCGCTGGCCAAGACGGTGGAGCTGACTCGCGGCGGCTGGCTGACCAATTACGGACTCTATCCGTGGATGGTGGCCGCGCCGGTGCTGGGCTTTGCCGGGCTGTTGGGCGCCGTGGTTGGCTTGCAGGCGCGCCTGCGGCTACCGACACTGCTGGCCTCCAGCATCGCCATCTTCGGCATCGTCGCCACGGCTGGGCTGTCGCTGTTCCCCTTCCTGCTGCCGTCCTCCACCGTGCCCAATTCTGGGCTGACCTTGTGGGACGCCAGCTCCAGCCACCTGACGCTGTTCATCATGCTGCTGGTGACCGCCTTCTTCCTGCCCATCATCATACTCTACACCGCTTGGGTGTTCCGGGTGATGCGCGGGACGGTCAGCACGCAGTCGCTCGAAAAGAACCCCAACGCCTATTAGGAGGCCGACATGTGGTATTTCTCGTGGATTTTGGGCCTTGGACTGGCCTGCAGCTTCGCCATTCTCAACGCCATGTGGTTCGAAATGCGGCAGGATCGCCATGAAGCTGGCGAGAATGCACAAAACTGAACCAGCGTGAGGCGCATAGCTGCTGACCAGATGGTCAAAAATTGATTAAGACGGATGCCGCGCCAGTGGCGTCCGTTTTTTCATTATATTTCAAGTAGTTGATGGGATAGTGGCACGCGGTTACTGCGCTGCATCAATCTTCGGTATGGTGGTGATTTCGGGCAATTTGTGGCGAGCGCTTGCGCCCAGTGCATAACGGATGTGCACAAAGCCTACCTTCTAATCACGACTGGATGGCTCTAGATATAGGTCATCAAAACGAAGGGGAACCGAAAATGAACATCCGCCAGAAAATCGCACAGTTTGCTCAGTATCAGCGCACGATGCGCGAGCTTAACGCTCTCGACGCCCGTCAGCTGAACGACCTCGGCATCACCAAGGGCGACATCAAGAACATCGCTCGCGGCGCTCTGGTCCGCTAATAGCGACCAAATACTGCTGACTTAGATGAAGGCGTCCACTCGGGCGCCTTTTGTCTGTCTGGGGTCTAGCGGATCAGATCCGCCGCCTTGCCGCCAAGCGCCGTCACCAGATCATCCGGCTTCATCCGGATCTGCAGCCCACGCTGGCCGCCATTGAGAAAAATCTCATCCTCCAGCGTCGCCAGTTCCTCGATTGCCGTCGGCACCAGTTTCTTCTGTCCGAACGGGCTGATGCCGCCGACCTTGTAGCCCGTCAGCCGCTCGGCATCGGCCG
The DNA here is from genome assembly GCF_054489375.1 of Devosia sp. A449. NCBI lineage: Bacteria > Pseudomonadati > Pseudomonadota > Alphaproteobacteria > Hyphomicrobiales > Devosiaceae > Devosia > Devosia sp. A449. The sequence goes on from NZ_JBTMWU010000004.1 coordinate 227,532, forward strand.
GCTTCATCATCTGCGCCGACTTGCCGCCAAACGCCGCCGCCAGCTTTTTCATGTTCACTTCTTCGTCCGACGGCACGACGACGCAAACCGGCTTGCCATCGACCTCGGCCATCAGCGTCTTGAGCACGATGGACGGCAACACCCCCATCGCCTCCGCCGCCTGCAAGCCGACCCGGTCGGCAGCGGGGTCATAGTCATAGGTCGCGGTGGCAAACGGCACACCAGCTTTGGTCAACGCCAGCGTGGCGGGAGTGGTCTTGGACATGGGCTATTTCTAGCGCAGCAAACACAAGAGGCAAGGGGGCTTCGCCCCGCTTCCTTGGCGCACCAGCGTCACCCCACCCCCGATGTCACCCCGGCCTTGAGCCGGGGCCCATCCTGAGATCCTGCCAAGGCCATCAATCTCAAGATGGAGCCCGGCTCAAGTCCGGGATGACACCGAGATTGGAGTGCGTCTCAAGGGACAAGCGACCTACCCAAACATCGCCCGATCCCGCATCACCACCTCGCTCAAAAATTCCGCCACCAGCGCCACGCGCCGCACCGCGCGCAAATCCTCATGCATCACCGTCCAGTAGCTGCGGGTCAGCCTCTGCTCGGGCAGCACCGGCACCAGGTCGGGATCGCCGATGGCCATGAAGCTGTGCAAAATCCCGATCCCAGCCCCAGCGCGCACCGCCTCGGTCTGGCCCATGGCGGAGGAGACGGCGAGGCTCGAGCGCCAGCTTTTGAGGAATTCGCCGGTATAGTCGAGCGAGGCGGTATAAAGCAGGTCTTCCACGTAACCGACAAGGCGATGCCCCGCGAGTTCGTCGTTCGTCACCGGCGTGCCATGTTTCGCCAGATAGTCCGGCGCCGCATACAGCCCGAGCCGATAATCGGTGAGCTTGCGCGCCACCAACCGCCCCTCACGCGGCCGCTCCAGCGTCACCGCGATATCGGCCTCGCGGCGCGATAGCGAGAAGGCCCGCGGCACCGGCACCAGCTCCACCCGCAGCCCCCGATGCCGCTCGGTGAGTGCGCCCAGCCGGGGCGCCAGAAACGCCACGCCAAATCCATCCGGCGCGCCGACCCGCACCGTGCCATCAATCAGGCTGTCGCCGCCGACCGATTCATGGGCGGCCAGCATGGCGCTTTCCATGCGCTCGGCATGCACCAGAAACCGCTCGCCCTCGCCCGATAATTCAGAGCCATTGGTGCGCCGGGTGAACAGCTTGCTGCCCAGCGCCTGTTCCAGCGCCGTCAACCGCCTCGCCACCGTGGCGTGATTGAGCCCCAGCGACTTCGCCGCGCCCAAAATCTGCCCGCTCCGGGCCACGGCGAGAAAGATGCGAACGTCATCCCAATTCATCGGGCTATAATTTCCGCACAACGGATGCCAAATCTATCGCGTTGCGATGCGGAAAATATAGCGCGAAGAAGGGTCAGCAAACAAGGGAGACCGCCATGCGCACCATTGGCCATTTCATCGACGGCAAGCAGACCACCGGCAACAGCGCCGAATTCCAGGATGTCTTCAATCCGGCGACCGGTGAAGTGCAGGCGCGCGTGGCGCTGGCCACCCAGGCCGATCTGGAAGCTGCGGTGGCCTCGGCCGCTGCCGCGCAGCCCGGCTGGGCCGCGACCAATCCGCAGCGCCGCGCCCGGGTATTCTTCAACTATGTCGCGCTGCTCAACCAGCATATGGACGAGCTTGCCGAACTGCTCAGCCTCGAGCACGGCAAGACCTTTGAAGATGCCAAGGGCGATGTGATGCGCGGGCTCGAAGTCAGCGAATTCGTCGCCGGCGCGCCGCACCTGCTTAAGGGTGCCTTCACCGAAGGCGCTGGCCCGGGCATCGATATGTATTCCATGCGCCAGCCGATCGGCATAGGCGCCGGCATCACCCCGTTCAACTTCCCGGCGATGATCCCGCTGTGGATGCTGTCGCCGGCCATCGCGGCGGGCAATGCCTTCATTCTCAAGCCCTCCGAGCGCGATCCCTCCGTGCCGGTGCGGTTGGCCGAACTGGCCATCGAAGCCGGCCTGCCCAAGGGCATTCTCAACGTGGTGCATGGCGGCAAGGCCACCGTCGACGGCATTCTCGAACACGAAGCCATCTCGGCCGTGTCCTTTGTCGGCTCCACCCCGATTGCCCGCTATGTCTATGCCACCGCTGCCGCTCACGGTAAGCGCGTGCAGGCCTTTGGCGGCGCCAAGAACCACATGATCATCATGCCCGACGCGGACATGGAAAAGGCCGCCGACGCACTGATGGGCTCGGGCTATGGCGCCGCCGGCGAACGCTGCATGGCCGTTTCGGTCGCCGTGCCGGTGGGCGACGACACCGCCGACAAGATCATCGCCGCCCTGCGTCCGCGCATCGAAGCGCTCAAGGTTGGCCCCGCCACCGACCGCGCCTCCGAAATGGGCCCGCTGATCACCGCCGCCGCCAAGCAGCGCGTGCTCGGCCTGGTCGACAAGGGCGTCGAGCAGGGTGCCACGCTGGTGGTCGATGGCCGCGACTTCTCGCTGCAGGGCTATGAAGGCGGCTATTTCGTCGGTCCATGCCTGTTCGACAACGTCACCACCGACATGGACATCTACACCGAAGAAATCTTCGGCCCGGTGCTCTCGGTGGTCCGCGCCAAGAACTACGAGGAAGCCCTCGCGCTGCCCTCCAACAATCCCTACGGCAATGGCGTGGCGATCTTCACCCGCGACGGCGATGCGGCGCGCGATTTCGCGGCTCGGGTCAATGTCGGCATGGTCGGCGTTAACGTACCGGTGCCGGTGCCAGTCGCCTATCACAGCTTCGGCGGCTGGAAGGCCAGCGCCTTCGGCGACCTCAATCAGTACGGCACGGATTCGATGCAATTCTGGACCAAGGTCAAGACCGTCACCACCCGCTGGCCCTCCGGCATCAAGGACGGCGCCGAATTCCAGTTCCCCACCATGAAGTAAGGGGCTTCGCCCCCCTTTTCACCTCTCCCTCTGGGGGAGAGGTCGGCGCGCAGCGCCGGGTGAGGGGGCCTTCTCCACACACGACTGAGACGACAAAGGCCCGTGGATCACTCCACGGGCCTTTGCCTTTTTCCACGCGGGGAGGGGCGTGAAACTCAGATAATGCCGCCGGTGCCGCCTTCGACAGCCGGGCGGATTGCCGCCACCTGCTGGCGATAGCCCGAAGCGCGATAGGCCCCCAGCAAATCAATCGCGCCGCCCTTTTCCAGCCGCGCCATCGCCAGGATCGGCTCGACATCGGTGCGATAGGCCACGCGCAGCGCCTGCGTCCCAGCCAGCGCATCATTGTTATTCTGCGCCTCGGTGAGCCCCACCCGATCCACCAGCAACGCCTGCGCATAAGCCCGCTGCACATCCGACGCCGACAGCATCAGCGATTCAATCGGATCGGTGACATTGTGGTTCTGGTCCAGCATATGCGCCGGCCGGAAATCAGCGTCATTGCGCTCGATATCCACCAGCTCGTTGAACACAAGGAACAGCCGGTACGGATCAATCGAACCGGCATCCAGATCGTCGTCGCCATATTTGCTGTCGTTGAAATGGAAGCCGCCGAGCTTGCCGAACTGGGCCAGGCGGGCGACGATCATCTCGATATTGACGTTGGGCGCATGGTGCCCAAGATCGACCAGGCAAAACGCCTTGTCGCCCAGTTCCTTGGCGATCAAATAATTGGTGCCCCAATCCTGCACCACCGTCGAATAGAAGGCCGGCTCATACATCTTGTGTTCGGTATAGATGCGCCAGTCATCGGGCAGGGCGGCATAAACCGCCTTCATCGACTCCAGATAATGCTCGAACTGCCGGGTGAAATTGACCTGGCCGGGGAAGTTTGAGCCGTCGCCGACCCACACCGTCAACGCCTTGGAGCCGATGGTCTTGCCGATCTCGATGCATTCGAGGTTATGCTCGATCGCCTGCTGCCGCGTCGCCGCATCGGCTGCCGAGAGCGAACCGAATTTATAGCTCTGCAACTGCCCCTTGGCATCCGAGAAGGTATTGGAGTTCATCGCGTCATAGCCGAGATTGAACCGGCTCGCCGCCTGCTTCAGCCGATTGGGATCGGCCTTGTCCCAGGGAATATGCAGCGAAATCGTATTGGTCGCCTGCGTCAGCTGCGAGATGACGGCGCAGTCTTCGATCTTGTCAAAGATATCGCGCGGCTCGCCCGGCCCCGGAAACCGAGCAAAGCGCGTGCCCCCGGTGCCAACGCCCCAGGAGGGCACGGCAATGGAAAACTCGGCAATCTTCGCCTTGATCGCCGCAATGGAGATCCCGCGCCGATCCAGCCGCTCGCCCAGACTGTCATAATCAGCCCGAAGATCCGCCTCCCGCTTGGCATTGTCGGCGGCGATGATGTCTGGATTGATGATGTGTTCAGTCATTTTTTCCTCCACGGCCGCACCCAACTCGGTGTCATCCCGGCCTTGAGCCGGGATCCATCTTGAGATCTCAGGATGGGCCCCGGCTCAAGGCCGGGGTGACATCGTGGTGTGGTTGACCCGTGCCCCTCTTTACCGCGTAAACGACTGGGCGTTGCCCGCGTCGACATTGATGATATTGCCCGTCGACTTCGCCGAGGCGTCCGAGGCGAAAAAGTAGATCGCCTCCGCAATATCCTCGGGAAACACGCTGCGCTTCAGCAGCGAGCGCTCGCGATACATTTCTTCCAGACCATCCTTGTCGGTCTTGTAGGTCGATGCGCGCTGCTCGAGCCATTCGCCGGCCCAGATTTTGCTGCCGCGCAGCACCGCGTCGGGATTGACCACATTGACGCGGATCTGCTCGCCCGCACCCTCAAGCGCCAGGCACCGCGCCAGATGAATTTCCGCCGCCTTGGCCGTGCAATAGGCCGCCGCATTGGGTGACGCGGCCAGCCCATTCTTGGACGCCACGAACACCACATTGCCGCCGATCTTCTGCGCCCGGAACAGCCGGAAGGCTTCGCGGCTGACCAGGAAATAGCCGGTGGACAGAATGTCCATGTTCTTGTTCCACAGCTCCAGCGTCGTCTCCTCGATCGGCGCCGACGAGGCCAGCCCGGCATTGGACACCAGAATATCCAGCCCGCCAAACTCCACCACCGCATCGGCAAACCCGCCGATCACCGCGTCTTCCTTGGTCACATTGATGATAGCCGGGCGCACGAAGTCCGCCCCGAACACTTTGCCCAATTCCTCATTGGCCGCGGCCAGCGCCCTCTCGTCGATATCGGCCAGCACCACGCAGGCGCCTTCGCGCAGCAGCCGCACCGCAGTCGCCTTGCCGATGCCGCCAGCGCCGCCGGTGACCAGCGCAATCTGCCCGGCCAGCGCTTTCGGCTTGGGCATCCGCGCCAGCTTGGCCTCTTCAAGCAGCCAATATTCGATATCGAAGGCTTCCTGCTCGGGCAGGCCGACATAGGTGGACACCGTCGACGCGCCGCGCATCACATTGATGGCGTTGACATAGAACTCGCCCGAAATCCGCGCCGTCGCCTTGTCCTTGGCGAAGGTGAACATGCCGACGCCCGGCATCAGATACACCACCGCATTGGGGTCGCGCACGGCAGGGGAATTGTCGTGCTTGCAGCGATCGTAATAGGCCTGGTAGTCGACGCGATAGGCGGCGATGTCCTCGGGAATCTTGGCAACCACCGCATCCACATCGGGCTTGGCCGGATCGAACTCGATCACCAGCGGCCGGATTTTGGTGCGCAAAAAATGGTCGGGGCAGGAGGTGCCCAGCGCCGCCAGCGGGCGGAGGTTTTTCGAATTGACGAATTCCAGCACAGCCGGGCTGTCATCGAAATGCCCCAGCTTATGGCTGTCTTCCGAAATCAGCCCACGAATCTTCGGCATCAGCTTGGCGGCAATGGCCCGGCGCTGCTCGGCCGGCAGAGCCTGCACCGCTTCTCCACCGAAAATCACCTTGCCCGCCGTCTGCTGCTCAAACCACTCGATGGCCTGATTGATCACCGCAATGGTGGTTTCGTAGCATTCCTTGGGCGTGTCGCCCCAGGTGAACAGCCCATGCGACTCCAGGATCAGCCCCTTGGCCTTGGGGTTTTCCTCGCAGAACTTGCCCAGCCACAGCCCCAGCTCAAAGCCCGGCTTCTTCCATGGCAGCCAGCCAATGGAGTCGCCAAAAATCTGCTGGGTCAGTTCTTTGGAATTGCTCGACGCCGCAATGGCGATGATGGCGTCCGGGTGCATGTGGTCGACAAACGGCCGGTTCACATAGGCATGCAGCGGCGTATCGATGGATGCAGCGCGCGGATTGAGGTTGAACGTGGCGTGGGGCAGATAGCCCACCATCTCGTCCTCGAATTCCACGCCGCGATAGAGGCCCTTCAGGCCCCGGAGCTTCTCCATATACAGCGTCGAAAACCCATCGAGCTTGATGGACGCATTGTCGCCGCCCGAGCCCTTGACCCACAACACTTCCACCGTTTCGCCGGTCAGCGGGTCTTTCTGCATGATCTTGGAGGAGGTGTTGCCGCCACCGAAATTGGTGACCCGCTTGTCGCTGCCGAGCAGGTTGGACCGATAAACGAGGCGTTCCGGCTCGCTCATCGCGGCGGCTTTGGCGTCGTCCCAGAGGTTCGCGAGGCGCTTGGGCGCGGTGGTGGACATGAGACTCCTCCCAGAGAGTAGTGGTGGCCAGATAGATGGACCGGAGATGGCCACGGCCAATCATCACTGTCAATCACAAACGATCATGATCAAGCATAACGCGCTTGCTTGTCGCAAATTTGACGGTGTGATGATTGACAGTGATTGGAATTGGTGTGAGACCTGCGTCAGGGAGATAGCTGCCTTGCACGAAACTGAACGCCAGAGAGTGATCATCGCCGCCGTGCAGACCCGGCCCGTGGTGACGGTTGCCGAGCTGTGCGAGGTCACCGGATCGTCCGAAGCCACCATTCGCCGCGATATTGCCGCGCTGCATGTGCGCGGCGAAGTGCGCCGGGTGCGCGGTGGCGCCGAGGCGGTCAACCCGCCGGAACAGGCGTCGCTGATGGGCCGCCCCTTCTCGGTCAATGAAACCCTCAACATCGCGCAGAAACGTGCCATCGCCCGCGCCGCCGCCGAGCTGTGCAATGATGGCGAACCGATCATCATAAATGGCGGCTCCACCACCTATCAGATGGTGCATCATCTCACCCATCGCCGGCTGTCGGTGTTCACCAACAGCTTCGGCATCGCCGAATTCCTCATTCACAATTCGCGCAATTCCGTCGTCATTCCCGGCGGCACGATCTACCGCGAGCAGAATGTCATCCTGTCGCCCTTTGGCGGCGTGGTGGCCTCGCATTTTTATGCCAAGCGCATGTTTATCGGCTGCCAAGGCATCGGCGCACACGGCTTGATGGAGGCCGACCCAATGGTCGTGCAATCCGAGCTGTGCCTGATCGACCAGGCCGACGAGCTGATCGTCTTGGCCGATTCTTCCAAGTTTTCGGGACGTTCGAGCCTGATCCTGTGTGGGCTCGACCGCATAACCGCTGTCATCACCGATAGCGGCATCCGCGACGAAGACCGCCAAATGCTGGAAACGGCAGGCGTGCGGCTCATTGTGGCGGAAACACTAGGCGACCGGCAGGCAACGGTGGCTTGAGGAAAACCAAGACCAGACCATCCCAGGGAGGGATCAACGCATGAAACTCTTGAAGCTTTTGGCCACCACCACGGCCGTTGCCGTGCTGCTCGCCGCTCCGGCCTATGCCCAGACGCGCATCGCGCTGGTGGTGAAGTCGCTCGGCAACGGCTTCTTCGACGCCGCCAACAAGGGCGCCCAGGAAGCTGCCGCTGAACTGGGTGACGTCGAAGTCATCTATACCGGCCCCACCGCCGCCACTGCCGAAGCCCAGATCGAAGTGATCAATGCGCTGATCGCCCAGCAGGTCGATGCCATCGCCATCTCCGCCAACGACCCCGACGCATTGGTGCCGGCCCTGCAGAAGGCCATGGAACGTGGCATCAAGGTGATCAGCTGGGACTCGGGCGTTGCGCCTGAAGGCCGCCAGCTCCACCTCAACCCGTCCGATATCGACCTTATCGGCGAAACCATCATCAAGCTGGCCGCCGATTATCTGCCCGAGGGTGGCGACGTCGCCATCCTGTCGGCTGCTTCCACCGCGACCAACCAGAATGCCTGGATCGAAGCCGCCAAGGCCGCCATCCCGGCCAAGTTCTCCAACATCAATCTGGTGGCCGTGGTCTATGGCGACGATGACTCGGTGAAGTCGACCGACGAAGCCAAGGGCCTGATCGCCTCCTATCCCGACCTCAAGGCCATCATTGCCCCGACCACCGTCGGCGTCGTGGCGGCGGCCCAGGTGGTCACCGACCAGAACCTGATCGGCAAGATCAACGTCACGGGCCTGGCGCTGCCCTCCGAGTTCAAGCAGTTCATCGACAATGGTGCTTCGCAGGCCGTGGCCCTGTGGAACCCGATCGACCTGGGCTACTCGGCCGTGATGCTGGCCAATGACCTGGTCAAGGGCGGCGAAGCTGCTCCCGGCGCCACCCTTTCGATGGGCCGCATGGGCGATCTGACCCTCGACGACACCAACTCCGGCGCCATGGCCGCACCCTTCACCTTCGACAAGACCAACATCGAAGAATTCTCCAAGATCTATTGATCTCTATGTCACCTCGCCCCTCAGGGGAGAGGTCGACGCGAAGCGTCGGGTGAGGGGTGAAGCGCTGCGGCTCGAGCCGAAGGGCATTCACCCCTCACCCTAACCCTCTCCCCTGAGGGGAGAGGGGACAGATCGCGCTCCCGTCCCCTCTTCCAGAGACCGCATCCCCCATGACCGAGCCCATCCTCACCCTCACAGCCATCTCCAAGAGCTTCCCCGGCGTGCGGGCCCTGCATGATGTGGCGCTGGAACTCTATCCCGGCCAGGTCACCGCGCTGATCGGCGAAAACGGCGCCGGCAAGTCCACCCTGGTCAAGACCATGACTGGCATCTACCAGCCCGATTCCGGCGAAATCCGCATGGCCGGGCAATTGGTTAGCCTGCCCACCGCCCATTCCGCCTCCGCTGTCGGCATTACCGCCATCCATCAGGAAACCGTGCTGTTCGACGAGCTGACGGTGGCCGAAAACATCTATCTCGGTCACGCCCCGACCAACCGGCTTGGCCTGATCGACTGGCGCAAGATGCGCGCCGAGGCGCAGGAAACCCTCGATGCCATGGCCGCTGGCGTCGATGCCGGCATCAAGCTCAAGGAGCTGGGCATCGCCAAAAAGCATCTGGTGGCCGTAGCCCGGGCGCTCTCCATCGAGGCGCGCGTCGTCATCATGGACGAGCCGACCGCCGCGCTGAGCCAGAAGGAAATCGAGGAGCTCTATGTGCTCATCGACCTGCTCAAGCAGGACGGCAAGGCGATCCTGTTCATCTCCCACAAATTCGACGAAATCTACCGCATCGCCGACCGCTACACCGTGTTCCGCGATGGCGAGCAGGTCGGCAAGGGTTTCATCAAGGACACTAGCCAGAGCGAAATCGTCCAACTGATGGTTGGCCGCGCCGTCAACGACATTTTCCCGCCGCGCAATGCCAGCATCGGCGCGGTGGTGCTCGAAGCCAAGGGGCTGAGCCACCCAACCGAATTCGACGACATCAACTTCGCCGTGCGCAAAGGCGAAATTCTGGGCTTTTACGGCCTGGTCGGCGCCGGCCGCTCCGAGGTGATGCAGGCCGTCTTCGGCATGACCAAACCCTCCAGCGGCACGCTGATCCTCAATGGCCAGCCCATCGCCCCCAAATCCCCCGCCGACGCGGTCGAGGCCGGTATCGTCTATGTGCCTGAGGAACGCGGCAAACAGGGCGTCATCACCGGCGAACCGATTTTCAAGAACGTCTCGCTGCCCTCGCTGACCAAGACCAGCAAATCCGGTTTCTTGCGCATGGCCGAGGAATTCGCCTTGGCCCGGACCTATACCGAACGCCTCGACCTGCGCGCCTCCTCGCTCAGCCAGGATGTGTCGACGCTGTCGGGCGGCAATCAGCAAAAAGTGGTGATCGCCAAATGGCTGGCCACCCTCCCCAAAGTCATCATTCTCGATGAGCCGACCAAGGGCATCGATATTGGCTCCAAGGCCGCCGTGCATGAGTTCATGGGCGAACTGGTGGCGCAGGGGCTCAGCGTCATCATGGTCTCGTCCGAGCTGCCCGAAATCATCGGCATGAGCGACCGCATCGTGGTGATGCGCGAGGGCAGGGTGATCGACACAATCGAGAACAGCAATCTCAAGCCCGAAACGCTGGTGCGCCTCGCCGCCGGCATCAGCGGGGAGCACACCGCATGAAGACCCTCAGCAAACACCGCGAAATCTGGCTGGGTCTGGCGATCCTGCTGGTGCTGGTGCTGGTCACCGCCCGCTTTCCGCGCTTCGCCCAGCCCGGCAATCTGCTGACCATTTTCAACGACAGCTCCATATTGATGATGCTGGCGCTGGGCCAGATGGCGGTCATCCTGACCCGCTCCATCGACCTGTCCATGGCCTCCAATCTCGCTCTGACCGGAATGATCGTCGCCATGACCAACGCGGCTTTCCCTGGCATCCCGATCCCGCTGCTGATCGCCGGCTGCGTCGTCACCGGCGGGATGCTCGGCGCGTTCAACGGCATTCTGGTGTGGAAACTCAACATCCCACCCATCGTCGTCACCTTGGGCACCCTGACCATTTTCCGGGGCCTGGTCTTCGTGATTTCCGGCGGCGCCTGGGTCAACGCGGCGCAGATGAGCCCCGATTTCATCCAGTTGCAGCGCGGTTCCTTCCTCGGCCTGCCACTGCTGAGCTGGTTCGCCATCGTTGTGGCGCTGCTGTTCTGGCTGGTGATGACCCGCACCCCGCTGGGCCGCTCGCTCTACGCCATCGGCGTCAATCCCACCGCCTCGGTCTATACCGGCATCAATGTCGGCCGCACCAAATTCTACGCCTTCACCATCGCCGGCGCCGTCTCGGGCCTCTGCGGCTATCTCTGGATTTCGCGTTACGTCATCGCCTCGGTCGAAGTGGCCGGCGGCTATGAGCTGACCATCATCGCCGCCTGCGTCATCGGCGGTGTCTCCATTGCCGGCGGCATCGGCACCGTCACCGGCGTGCTTCTGGGCGCGCTGTTCCTCGGCGTCATCAACAACGCCCTGCCGGTGATCAACATCTCCCCCTTCTGGCAAATGGCCATCTCCGGCACCGCCATCCTGCTCGCCGTCGTCCTCAACGCCCGCGGCGAACGCCGCAAGGGGCGCGTGATCCTGAAGCGGGCAGGGGCATGATGAAAGCTGCGCCTCACTTTGTTTCGCGCGAAATCCATGCTGTGATTAGACACGGAAGGCGAAGCCAGCGTCTCCCTCCCCCTTGTGGGGAGGGATCAAGGGTGGGGGGCGGTTTGGGCATTGAGCGCGCCAGGGAACTCCGCAAGCGCATGCCAGCGCCGGAAGCCAAGCTCTGGAACGCGCTCCGCGACCTCCGCCCGCTCGGCTTCCACTTCCGCCGGCAAGTCCCGCTCGGGCCATATTATGCCGATTTCGTCTGCCATGCGCGCCGACTGGTCATCGAGGTCGATGGCGACACGCATGGAGTAGATGCGGCGTTGCACTACGATGCCCGTCGCGATGCTTTCATCGCCGCCGAAGGCTATCGCGTCCTCCGCGTCGCCAATAGTGACGTCATGCACAACATCGACGGTGTGACGACGATCATTCTCTCCGCGCTTAGCCCACCCCCACCCTCACTCCCTCCCCACAAGGGGGAGGGAAGTCTGGCCGGTGGATCGGAAGACATTTTGCCATGACCGACATCACCCATCGCAGCCTCCCCGACCGCCTCGACAATCCGCTCAAATCCGCCGTGATGAGCTGGGAAAGCCTGCTCGTGCTGGTGGCCGTGGCGATTTTCATCCTGAATTCCTTCGCCTCGCCCTATTTCCTCAACGCCTATTCGCTCTCCGATCTCACCTTCAATTTCACCGAAAAGGCGCTGATTGCGCTGGCCATGGCGCTGCTGATCATCTCCGGCGAAATCGATCTGTCGGTGGCCGCCATCATCGCGCTGGCCTCGACCATGATGGGGCTGGCGCTCCAGTTTGGCGCCGATACTCCGGTGCTGATCGCGGTGGGTGTCGGCGTCGGCATTCTGTGCGGGGCGTTCAACGGCTTTCTGGTCACCGGGCTGAAACTCCCCTCCATCGTCGTCACCATCGGCACCATGAGCCTGTTTCGCGGCATCGCCTTCATCGTGCTCGGCGACCAGAGCTTCAAAGGCTATCCCAAGAGCTTTTCCTGGCTGGGACAGGGCTATGTCTGGTGGGTGATCCCCTTCGAGCTGGTGCTGTTTCTGGTTTGCGCGGTGATCTATTACGTGCTGCTGCACCGCACCAATTTCGGCCGCCGCATCTTCGCCATCGGCAATAATGACGTCGCGGCGCGCTTCTCGGGCGTGCGCGTCGAGCGGGTCAAGTTCATCCTGTTCTGCCTCACAGGCCTGATGAGCGGCCTTGCCGCCGTCTTGCTGACGGCCCGACTGGGCTCGACCCGCCCCTCCATTGCCGAAGGCTTCGAACTGGAAGCCATCACCATGGTGGTGCTGGGCGGCGTCTCCATTCTGGGTGGCGCCGGCTCGATCCTCGGCGTGGTGCTGGCGGCGCTGATCGTCGGCCTCGTCACCTTCGGGCTCGGCCTGCTCAACGTGCCCGGCATCGTCATGACCATCTTCACCGGCTCGCTGCTGATCGTGGTGATCGCGCTGCCAATCCTGTTCCGCATGTGGAGGCAGCGCGCATGATCACCGATGGCGACTACGAAAAGCACGCCTTCAAGATGCAGCTCAATCCCGGCATGGCGGCCGAATACAAAAAGCGCCACGACGCGATCTTCCCCGAGCTGGTGACGCTGCTGCACGACGCCGGGGTGAAGGACTATTCCATCCACCTCGACCCCGAGACCAACATCCTCTTCGGCGTCCTCTGGCGCCGCCGCGACCACAGCATGGCCGAGCTCCCCGCCACCGCCATCATGCAGCGCTGGTGGGCCCATATGGCCGACGTCATGGCCACCAACGACCAGAACGAGCCGCTCTCGACCGACCTCACGCCAATGTTCTGGATGAAGTGAGCCCTACGCCTTGGGCGCGTGCGATTTCCGGATCGACCGCACCATCAGCCAGACGAACAGCAGCACAAACGGCGCGGCGATCGACAGCGACATGGTCTTGTCGGCATGCAGCATCTCCAGCGGTCCGGCCAGCGCATAGCCGACAATGCCCAGCAGATAATAGCTGATGGCGATGGTCGACAGGCCCTCCACCGTGCGCTGTAGCAGGAACTGGCTGCGGCCAGTGCGGGCAATGCTGTCGAGCACGGCGGCGTTCTGCACCTGCATGTCGACGCCGATCCGCACATTCAGCATGCCGATGGCGCGCTCGATCTTGTCCGACAGCACGGCTAGTCGCTTTTCCATCGCCGCACAGGTCGCCAGCCCGGGATCGACCCGGTTGCCGATATAATGGGTGAGGGTGGAGCCGCGCGTGGTGGAGTTTTCGCGGATGCCGGCCAGCCGCATGCGCAGCACATCGCCATAGGCGTGCCCCGCCGCGAAACGATAGCCTAGCCGCTCCGACAGCTGCCCCGAACGCACCGACAGCGCATGCAGCCGCCCCAGCGCCGCCTGCACGGTTTCGGCAGTGGTGGCCTCCGACAGCCCTTCCATAAGCTCGGTCAGATCGATCTCGACGGTGCGCAATTCCTGATTGGAGGCGCGGGCCAGCGGCAGGCCGAGCAGCGCCATGGTGCGATAGGTCTCGATTTCGAGAATCCGGCGGACGATGATCGACCGGCGCAAGATCGACAGCCCACCGGCCGCCAGCTCGAAGCGGGTGTAGCGATCCGCATCGGGCACGAAGTCGGTGGCGAGCTGGGCCTTGCCGTTTTCCACATCGGCCAGGCACAGGCTGGCCAGATTGAAGCCCGGCACCATGCGGTCGGGAATGGTCTGGTCGGCGATCACGTCAAGCCGCATCGCCCCGATCAACTGGCCATCGCCCAGCGTTTCCAGCCCGATATCACTCGGCCAGTTTTCCGCATCATCCAGCGCCGAGCGCCAGGTGACGGTGACGAATTCGGTGTGGAATTCCCAGGTGACATGGGCGGTCGGCGTGTTGAAACTATGCTGCCGGCTGCTCGTATCCGGCACGTCGAAACCGTGGCTGGCGCAGAATGCGGTGAACTGGGCAAAGATCCCCATCATCGCCCCGGCCTTGGCCGGCATCACCACGACCAGCCGACGCAATCGGCAATAATCGTCGATGATTTCGACCGGCCTTGCATGGACTTCGGCCATGATCGCGGCGCGATAGGGGTGGTCGGCGAGAAGGGCTGCGGCCATGGCGTGCTCCGATTCCGCCCGGCAGGGTGGTCCGACGATGTGGCGCCGCCAAGCCGGATTTGGCAATGAGGCGTTACGGCGCAGAACTTTGGTCGATACTGGCCAGGATGGCCTGGGCGATGGTGTCGCTGCCGCGCGGCCAGCACAACCAGAAATTCATGTCGTATTCCGCCGCCAGCGGCAGCTGACGCAGATCGCTGCGAATGCGGCTCACCGAGGCGCGCGGCAGCACCGAGACAAAGCCGTGATGCAGCACCAGATTGAGAATGACCGGGATGGAATCAATCTCGATCATGCTCAGCGCGCCGCGCTCGGTGTCGCTGAGATGATCGTCGAGAATGCGGTTGATGCGTTGGCGCAGCCCACTGCGCGGGCTGGGAACGGCGAGCGGTGCCGACAACAGCGCCTCTGCAATGCTGGACTGCCCCTCCGGCACCCCGACAATGGCCAGCGGCGTATGCCCGACGATTTTGCCGTCAAGATCGGCCGGCAATTGCTCGGTATCGAGAAACGCCACATCGAACAGCCCCGATTTGAGCCCGGCCAGCAAATCGTCGGCGGTGGTGGAACTGACAAACAGCGGCGCACGCGGTCGCTCGGCCAGCCAGCGCGCCGCCAGATTGGCCAGCATCCGGGCAATCTCGCTTTCATAGCCGAGCGGAATGACCGAACCGAGCCGGGCGGTGGCGGCACTTTTGCGGAAACGCTCCTCGGCGGCGCGCGACAGGCGGTGCCAGCCGGCCAGCAATTGCCCGGTCGTCGCCGCAATGCGCATGCCGTCCGCGGTGAGCGTCGAGCCGCCGCTGCCGCGCTGCAACAGGGGCACGCCGAGGCGGGTTTCGAGCAGGGCCAGTTGGCGTGACAGCTGCGGCTGGCCCAGATTCATCGAGCGTGCCGCCCGGCGGATGCTGCCCAGATTGGCGATCTGGGCAAACCGGTCCAGCGCTTCGAGCTTGATGGCGTGGCTGGGCGAGATGCTGCGCGCCAGCTCGGCCATGGCGGCGATTTCAGGTTCGAGCCGCACCGCTTCGAGGCTGGCGACGATAGCCGAGCCGGCGCGCTCCACCATGCCGACCGAGATTTCGGCCTCAAACCGCGCTATGGATGCAGCGATGGTGGATGCCGGTCGGCCCAGCGAGCGCGCCGCGGCCCGCACGCTGCGCAGCTGCAGCGCCCGGTCCATCGCGATCAAGCTTGCCGTGTCCATTGCTCACCATTCAAGCAGGCTTGGTCGATGCACAGAAAAAGCGCATAGCCTGTTCAATATTTGGGATATCCCATAGTTCGAAACTATCCAATAGCGTGACCTCCATGAACGATCTGGCGATAACACTGCGAGCCGCTCCCATCAGCCTCAGCGGCAAGCCGTTGAGCTTCTCCGATCTGGCACGGATCGGCGCGCGGCGCGCCGAGCTGACGGCCGATCCGGCAGCCATGCAGCGCGTCGCCGAAGCGCGGGCCGTGGTCGAGGCCACCATCGCCAAGGGCCAGCCGGTTTATGGCTCGACCACCGGCGTCGGCGCCATGAAGGACGTCGAGTGGACGCCCGAGCAGTGGGACGAATTCAATATGGGCCTGGTGCGGGCGCATCATTTCGGCACCGGCGACGCCTTTTCCAGCGAGATCGTGCGCACTGCCATGGCCATTCGCGTCAATATGGCGCTGACCGGCCGGGTCGGCTGCACCCCCGAGCTGGTCGACGCCTTTCTGGATCTGCTCTCGGCCGATGTCGTGCCTCTGGTGCGCCGCACCGGCTCCATCGGCTGTGCTGATATCGGGCTGATGGGTCAGATCGGCGCAGTGCTCACCGGCGCCGGCGAGGCCACCTTTGACGGCAAGCGCCAGCCCGCCGCCGAGGCCCTGGCAGCGGCCGGGCTGAAAGCCTTCCGCCTGAAGCCGCGCGATAGCCTCGCCTCGATTTCCACCAATGCCGTCGGCTATGCCGCTGCTGCCGCCGCCATCCGCGATGCGGCAGGGCTCATGCGCGTCATGCTGGCCACCGGGCTGACCACGGCCGGGGCGCTGGGCGCCTCGCGCGATCCGTGGAAGGCCGTGGCCCATGTCGGCACCGAGCGCGAAGCCGGGATGGGCGCCTGGCTCTATTTCAATGCCAAGGGCTGGGACTGGCCCAACGCCACCCATATTCAGGACCCGCTCTCGCTGCGCATGATGAGCCAGGTGTTTGCCACCGGCTTCGATACGCTGGTGGTGGCCGGCAAGACCCTGTTGGCCGCGACCGGCCGCACCGACGACAATCCGGTGGTCGCGGGCGGCAATGTGCTGACCTCCGGCGGTTCGCTGCCGCTCGATGTCACCGTGTTCCTGCAGACCGCCCAGCTCGGGCTGGCCCATGTCGCGCGCAATTCCTTCAATCGCTGCGTGCTGCTGGGCAATGGCGGGCGCCGCGATCTGCCGGTCAATCTGGTGGCGCCGGGCGCCATCGCCACCGGCTTTGGGCCGATCATCAAGCTGGCCGGTGAGCTGTTCGCCCGGGTGCTGAGCATGACCAACCCGATTTCGCCGATGTCCATGGTGGTGGCCGGCGGCATTGAAGACGAAGCGGCGTTTTTGCCGCTGGTGGTCGAACGGCTGGAGCGGCAGGTGCTGGCGCTCAACCGGCTCGCCGCACTCGAAGCCATGCTGGCCGCGCAGGCCATGGATATTTCCGGGGATCGCCCGGGGAATGTACCGGGCATCATCTATAGCCTGGTACGCCGTCACGCCGCCTACTACGTTTCCGACCGCGCGCTCTCGACGGAAGTCGAAGCGGTGGAAGCAGCGCTTCGGTCCGATGCGCTGATGGACGAATTAATATCCCACTCAACGATCATGGAATTGGACGAGTTTTTCGCGCTGGGCCCGGTGCAGTAGCACCAGCACCCTCGCCCAATTTTGACAACAGGCTAGGTTAGGGACAAGCCGGGACCACGCGAGTGGACTAACCCCGGATATAAAAGGAGAAACCAATGCGCCTTAAATCCACACTTCTCAGCGCCGTCGCCGCGCTCGCCATTTCGATGACCGCTGCCAACGCGCAGGTCGTCGTGTCGTCCAAGATCGATACCGAAGGTGGCGTTCTGGGCAACATCATCAAGCAGGTTCTGGAAGCCAACGACATTGCGGTCACCGATCGCATCCAGCTCGGCGGCACGCCCATCGTGCGCGAAGCCATTACCGCTGGCGAAATCGACATTTACCCGGAATATACCGGCAACGCCGCCTTCTTCTTCGACAAGGCCGATGACCCGCTGTGGAACAACGCCGCCTCGGCCTATGACGAAGCCAAGAAGCTCGATTACGACGCCAACAAGATCGTCTGGCTGACCCCGTCGCCGGCCAACAACACCTGGGCCGTCGCCATCCGCAACGATGTGGCCGAGGCCAACAGCCTCAACACCTTCAGCGAATTCGGCGCCTGGGTTGCCGGTGGCGGCGAAGTTAAGCTCGCGGCCTCGGCCGAGTTCGTCAACTCGCCGGCAGCGCTGCCCAAGTTCCAGGAAGTCTATGGCTTCGCGCTCAAGCCCGACCAGTTGATCACCCTGTCGGGTGGTGACACGGCCGCCACCATTGCCGCCGCCGCCCAGCAGACCAACGGCGTCAACGCCGCCATGGTCTACGGCACCGATGGCGGCATTGCCCCCTCGGGCCTCAAGGTGCTGGAAGACGACAAGGGCGTGCAGCCGGTTTACCAGCCCGCGCCGATCATCCGTGAAGCCGTGCTGACCGAATACCCGCAGATCGAAGAGCTGCTGAAGCCCGTCTTTGAAGGCCTGTCGCTCGAGGTCCTGCAGGAACTCAATGGCCGCGTCCAGGTCGGCGGCGAAGCCGCCGCTGCCGTCGCCACCGACTACCTCACCCAGGGCGGTTTCCTGAAGTAGCCGCCTGCTCACCTCTCCCCTGAGGGGAGAGAGCCTGCCCCGGACTTGATCCGGGGTCGACCCGAAGGGTCGGGTGAGGGGTTCAGAGTTTCGGCATTTGTCGAGGACATCGCCCCCTCACCCCAACCCTCTCCCCGAAGGGGCGAGGGGGCCCATCCAGCCTGTGGCACCATGTTGCCTCACGAACCGAACGATCCCCTCTCCCCGCCGGGGAGAGGGCTAGGGTGAGGGGCTTTCGTCCCCCAGCCACCGGTCACATTGCGGAGTCCGCATGAGCATCGCCGAAACCACCCCCATCGCGAGCCGACCCGCCTGGCTGGCGCTCGATAAGCTGGGCGTGCTGATCGCGCTGATCGCAGCCGCCGGCGCCGCGCTGCCCTTTGCATTATTCCGCGCCAATCGCATCGTGCTCGGAGAACCCCGCTCGCTACTCGACGCACTTCCCAGCCTCCCATCGGCCTTTCTCATCGCCATCCTGCTCGCCGGCTTCCTCGTCGCCCTCTTGCGCCTGCCGGTGCTGGCCAAGCTGCTCGCCGGCTTCGTCGTGGTGGCCGTGCTGCTGCTCGCCATTGGCTGGTCCGCCAGCTATCTGACGCCGCCCGACAACACCTTTGCCCGCGTCTCGCCCGGCGCCGGCTTCTGGCTGCTGCTCTTCGCCTTTGCCCTCTTGGTCACCGACGCGTTGACCCGCCTGCGCTTTGCCCCCCTGGTCCGCATCGGCATCTTGCTCGCCGTCGCCCTATCCATCGCCGGCCTGCTGTGGAGCGGCGCCTGGAACGACCTCTCCATCCTCAAGGAATATGCCACCCGCGCACCGGCCTTCTGGGCCGAGGGCCGCACCCATCTGGTGCTGGCCTTTGGCTCGGTGGCCATTGCCATGCTGGTCGGCGTGCCCGTGGGCATCCTTTGCTACAAGGTCAAACCCCTGCGCGCCGGGGTGCTCAACATCCTCAACATCGTCCAGACCATCCCCTCCATTGCCCTGTTCGGCCTGCTGATCGCGCCACTCGCCTGGGTCGCCGCCAACATTCCCGGCGCCTCCGCCATCGGCATTTCCGGCATTGGCGTGGCCCCGGCCATGGTGGCTTTGTTCGGCTATTCGCTGCTGCCCATCGTTTCCAACACCGTGGTCGGGCTGCAAAGCGTCTCGCCCGCCGCCATCGATGCCGCCAAGGGCATGGGCATGACCGGCCGCCAGCGCCTGCTCGGCATCGAATTGCCGCTGGCCTTTCCGGTCATCCTCACCGGCATCCGCATCGTGCTGGTGCAGAATATCGGCCTCGCCACCATCGCCGCGCTGATTGGCGGCGGCGGTTTTGGGGTTTTCGTATTCCAGGGCATCGGCCAGACGGCGATGGACCTGGTGCTGCTGGGCGCCGTGCCGACCGTGGCGCTGTCCTTTGCCGCCGCCGTGGTGCTCGACGCCCTGGTTGAACTGACTTCGCGCGGGGGACGCCGTCCATGATCGAAATCGACGACATCACCAAGGATTATAGCGGCACGGTGGTGGTGGACCATGTGTCCCTCACCATCCAGCCCCGCAGCATCTGCACCATTGTCGGCACCTCCGGCTCCGGCAAGACCACGCTGATGCGGATGATCAACAAGCTGGTCGAACCCACGTCCGGCCACATCCGCATCGACGGCGAGGATATCGCCTCCATTCCCGCCTATGAGCTGCGCCGCCGCATCGGCTACGCCATTCAGGGCAATGGCCTCTTCCCCCACCGCACCGTCGGCCAGAACGTCGCCACCGTGCCCAAACTGCTTGGCTGGGACAAAGCCAAAATCGCCGACCGCGTCGATGAGCTGCTGACCCTGTTCCAGCTCGACCCCGCCGAATTCCGCGATCGCCTGCCGCACGAACTCTCCGGCGGCCAGCAACAGCGCGTCGGCGTCGCCCGCGCCTTGGCGGCTGAGCCCAAGATCCTGCTGATGGACGAGCCCTATGGCGCGCTCGACCCGGTGATCCGCGCCAAGGCGCAGGAGGATCTGCTGGTCATCCAGCGGCGCTTCGGCACCACCGTGGTGCTGGTCACCCACGACATGGAAGAAGCCATCCATCTCGGCGACACCATCGCGGTGATGGACAAGGGCAAGCTGCTGCAATGCGCCAGCCCCGCCGAAATCATCGCCCATCCGGCCACCCCTTTTGTGGCCGAACTGATCGGCAGCAGCGAACGCCCGTTCCGCCTGCTATCGCTATCCAGCGTCGCCGACCATATCGAGCCCGGCAGTGTTGATGGCGAACCTATCGCCGCCGAAAAATCCCTGCGCGACGCCTATGCCGAATTGTTGTGGTCGGGCCGTCCGGCCCTGCCGGTGCAGCGCGACGGTCAGATCATCGGCCAGGTCACCTTGGCCGGCCTGTCGCGACTGGCGGCGCGCCCGCAATGAAGATCGGCAATCTCATCCGGCTGCTCGTTTTGGCGGTGCTGATCCTGCTGCTGCTCAAGCCTGAGCTGTTCAGCGGCTTCTTCGCCCTGTTCGCCAAATCCACCCAGCCGGCGATCTATAATCAGGGCAGCCTGCTCGACATCACAATCAACCACCTCGCCATCGTGCTGGCCGCCACCGTGGCCTCGACCATCATCGCCGTCGGCCTCGCCATCATCGTCACCCGCCCCTTCGGCGCCGAGTTCCTGCCCTTGTCGCGCAGCCTCGCCAATATCGGCCAGACCTTCCCCCCGGTCGCAGTGCTGGCTTTGGCCGTCCCCGTCCTCGGCTTCGGCACAGCCCCGACCCTGGTGGCATTGTTCCTCTATGGTCTGCTGCCAATCTTTGAAAACACCCTGACCGGCCTCACCAATCTCCCCCCCACCGTCACCGACGCCGCCAAGGGCGTCGGCATGACCGGCTGGCAGCGCCTGCTCAAAATCGAACTGCCGCTGGCCCTGCCGGTCATCCTCGCCGGCATCCGCCTCTCGGTGGTGATTTCCCTCGCCACCGCCACCATCGGCTCCACCGTCGCCGCCCACACCCTGGGCGAAGTCATCATCGCCGGACTGCTCTCCAGCAACACCGCCTTCGTCCTGCAAGGCGGCCTCATCGTCGGTGTCCTCGCCGTCCTGATCTACGACGCCCTGGCCGCCCTCGAACGCTGGCTGATGGCCCGCACCGGCCAATTAGGGCGGGCCGCCGCGTGATTTTCTCCCGCTGCCCCACCCCCTCCCAACCTCCCCCATCAAGGGGGAGGTGCCGATCGAGTTTAAGGCACCCTCGAGCCACAACCACCAGCCCACACCCCCCCTTGATGGGGGAGGCGGGGAGGGGGTGATGGGAGCCACGATGCCAGCCTTGGAGTGCCGATAAAATGTCCGATTTTGATCTCGTCCTGGCCGGCACTGTGGTGCTGCCCGATACCATTGTTGAAAACGGCTACGTCGCCGTGCGCGCCGGCAAGGTGGTGCATGTCGGCTCCGGCGTCGCCCCTGCCGCCCATACCCGCCACGATCTTGGCAACGCCCTGATCCTGCCCGGCGCCATCGACGCGCAAGTGCATTCCCTGAGCCAGAAAAACCAGGAAGATTTCATCTGGTCGACCCGCTCGGCAGCCGCCGGAGGCGTCACCACCATCGTCGACATGCCCTATGACGAGGGCAATCTGGTCTGCTCCGCCGAAGCCGTGCGCATCAAGGTGGCCCATGCCACCCCGCAAGCCCGCGTCGATTTCGCGCTCTACGGCACCATCAATCCCGAGGAAGGCGCGTCCCGCATCGCCGAACAGGCCGCGGCCGGCGTCGCCGCCTTCAAATTCTCGACCTTCGGCACTGACCCCGTTCGCTTTCCCCGCATTCCCCCGGCCTTGCTGGAAGAATGCTTCGCCGCCGTCGCCAAAACCGGCCTCACCGCCGGCGTCCACAATGAAGACGACGAAATGGTCCGCGCCGCGATGGCCAAGGTCAAGGAAGCCGGCATCACCGACTACCGCGCCCACGGCCTCAGCCGCCCGCCGCTGACTGAATTGCTGGCCAGCCTGCAGATTTACGAAACCGGCGCCCAAACCGGCTGCCCGGCCCATGTGGTGCATTGCTCGCTGGCGCGCGGCTACCAGATCGCCCGCAGCTACCGCGACCAAGGCTATGCCGCCACCATCGAAGCCTGCATCCACTATCTGACGCTGGACGAAGAAAACGACGTCGCCCGCCTCGGCGGCAAGGCCAAGATCAATCCCCCGATCCGCCCCCGCGCCGAAGTCGAAGCGCTGTGGAAACACGTCCGCGCCGGCAATGTCACCCTGGTCTCCACCGACCACGTCAGCTGGTCGGAAAACCGCAAGACCAATCCCGACATGCTGGCCAACGCCTCGGGCGTGCCCGGCTTGGAGGTCATGGTGCCGCTCTTCGTCATGGGCGCGCTCAAGCGCGACATTCCCCTGACCTGGGCCGCCAGGCTGATGGCCGAAAACCCCGCCAAACATTTCCGCCTCGACCACGTCAAAGGCGCGCTGACCCCGGGCAAGGACGCCGACATCACCGTTCTGTTCCCGCGCCCCACCCGCTACAACGCCGCCGCCAGCGGCCACAATGTCGTCGGCTGGTCGCCCTATAACGGCATCGAATTGCCCTGGACCGTCGGGCTGACTTATCTGCGCGGCCAGCAGGTCTTCGACGGCACCACTGTCGCCGAACCCGGGGCAGGGCGCTTCGTGCGGCCGGAGGTGCGGACATGATGGACCTGTCGCCCAATTCAACCCCGCAGCCTAGCTTCGCTCAGCCGACACCCCAACCACAATGTCACCCCGGCCTTGAGCCGGGGCCCATCTTGAGATCTGGGGATGGATCCCGGCTCAAGGCCGGGATGACACCGCGTTTTTGGATTGCTCCAAGCCCATGATCCCCAATTCCCCCATCCGCACCGACCGCATCGCCGCCGATATCGACGCCCTCGCTGCCATCACCGAGCCGGGCCACCCCTACACCCGCCGCGCCTTCACCCCGATGTTCCTCGAAGGCCGCGCCTGGCTGACTCGCGCCATGCAGGCCGCCGGCGCCGTGACCCATATCGATCCCGCCGGCAATCTGATCGGCACCATCCCCGGCAAGCGCCCCCAGCTCGGCACCATCATGCTCGGCTCCCATTCCGATACTGTGCCCGATGGTGGCCGCTTTGACGGCATCGCCGGCGTCATCGCCGCGCTCGAAGTCGCCCGCGCCCTGCATGACCAGAATATCGTGCTCGATCACACACTCGAAATCGTCGATTTCCTCGCCGAGGAAGTCTCCATCTTCGGCGTCTCCTGCATCGGCAGTCGCGGCATCAGCGGCACCCGCCCGCCCGAATGGTTGACCCGTAGCCATGATGGCCTGACACTGGAACAGGGGATCGCCCAAGTCGGCGGCGACGCGCATCGCCTCGCCCAGCGCGACGACATAAAAGCCTTCCTCGAACTCCATATCGAGCAGGGCCCGGTGCTGCAGACCGAACAGCTCGATATCGGCGTCGTCACCGCCATTGCCGGCATCACCCGCATCGAAATCATCGTCGATGGCCGCGCCGATCACGCCGGCACCACCCCGATGGGCGCGCGCCAGGATGCGCTGACCACCGCCGCCTGGATCGCGCTGGGCGTCGAAGAATTGGGCAAGGCGCTGGCCAGCGGCGAAACCCATTTCGCCGCCACGGTGGGCGAGTTCGAGATGACCCCCAATGCCGCCAATGTGGTGCCGGCCCGTGTGCGCATGCTGATCGACGCCCGCGCCGAACTGCGCGACGACATGGAGCGCTTCATCGACGAATTGGCGAACGGCATCGCGGCAATTTCCGAAAAGACCGGCGTCAAAGTCAGCACCCCGCGCCTCGTCTCCGACAATCATCCCACCCCCTGCGACGCCGATCTGCTCGATATTCTCGACGCCGCCTGCGACAGCGCCGGTGCCCGCCATCGCCGCATGGCCTCGGGGGCAGGGCATGACACCGCCTGGCTGGCGCGCATCACCAAGGCGGCGATGATTTTCGTGCCCTGCGTCGATGGCCGCAGCCACGCGCCCGACGAATTCGCCACCACCGAAGATATCGCGCTTGGCGCGGCGGTCCTGCTGGACGCCGTGCGGGCGCTCGACACCAAGCTACAAGGGGAATTTTGATGGGCCGCATTCTGACCGAAAAAGATGTCGAACCCGCCGTGCGCGGTGGCTCCGTCTATGCGGCGGGCGGCGGCGGCTGGGCCGATCATGGCCGCATGCTCGGCATGGCGGCCGTCAGCATCGGCAAGCCCGAACTGGTCAGCATCGAGGAACTGGACGAGAACGACTGGGTGGCCACCGCCGCAGCCATCGGCGCGCCGGCCTCGACCACGCCCTGGGAAATGCAGGGCGTCGATTATGTCAAAGCCGTGCAATTGCTGCAGGACGCGCTGGGTGAAAAGCTCAGCGGCTTGATGATCGGCCAGAACGGCAAATCCTCCACCCTCAACGGCTGGCTCCCCTCCGCCATCCTCGGCACCAAAGTGGTCGACGCCGTGGGCGATATCCGCGCCCATCCGACTGGCGACATGGGCTCCATCGGCATGGCCGGCTCACCCGAACAGATGATCCAGACTGCTGTCGGCGGCAACCGCGATGAAAACCGCTATATCGAGCTGGTCACGCGCGGCGCCACGGCCAAAATCTCGCCCATCCTGCGCACCGCCGCCGATATGTCGGGCGGCTTCATCGCCTCCTGCCGCAATCCGCTACCTGCCAGTTATGTGAAGAAGCACGCGGCGCTGGGCGGCATTTCCCTAGCCCTCAAGCTCGGCGAAGCCATCATCGCCGCCGAGGCCAAAGGCCCCGGCAAGGTGATCGACGCTATCGTCGCCACCACCGGCGGCAACATTCTCACCCAGGGCAAGATCACCGCCATGGACGTGGTTTACACCAAGGAAGCCTTCGACATCGGCCGCATCACTCTTGGGTCCGGCGACAGCGCCACCACGCTCCACGTGATGAACGAATATATGGCCGTCGACGATGCTGGCGGCACCCGCCTCGCCACCTTCCCCGACGTCCTGACCACCCTCGACGCCACCGGCCACCCCCTCTCCGTGGGCGAACTCTCCATCGGCCTCGAAATCTTCGTCCTCCACGTCCCCAAAGCCATCATCCCCTTGAGTTCGAGCGTCCTCGATCCCACCGTCTACCCCTTCGTCGAAACCCGCATGGGCATCGAATTGGCGAAATATGCGCTGGATGGCGCTGGAAACTAACGCCACGCTCGATGTCACCCCGGCCTTGAGCCGGGGCCCATCCTGAGATGGTGCCGCACTGAACAATCTCAGGATGGATCCCGGCTCAAGGCCGGGATGACACCGGGTTTTTGGACTGCTCACGGAAAGATTGCATCATGCCCACACCCAACCCGCGCCACCCCAATTTCCCGATCCCCGGCGGCCCCGAGCTCCGCGCCAAGGGCTGGCGGCAGGAAGCCTTGTTGCGCCTCCTCGAAAACGTGCTCAGCGTCGGCGAAGACCCTGACAACCTCGTGGTCTACGCTGCCTTGGGCAAAGCCGCGCGCAATTGGGCCAGCCACAAGGCCATCGTGGAAACCCTGCTGCGCATGGACGAGGATCAAACCCTGATCATCCAGTCCGGCAAGCCCATCGGTCTGCTCAAGACCCATGCCAAAGCGCCGCTGGTCATCATGGCCAATTGCAACATCATCGGCCAATGGGCCAAGGCCGAAGTGTTCTACGAGCTGGAGCAGAAGGGCCTGATCTGCTGGGGCGGGCTGACCGCCGGCGCCTGGCAATATATCGGCAGCCAGGGCGTCATTCAGGGCACCTATGAGATTTTCATGCGCATCGCCGAAAACCGTTTCAACGGTTCGCTGGCCGGGCGCTTCATTCTCACTGCCGGACTCGGTGGCATGGGCGGGGCCCAACCGCTGGCCGGGCGCATGGCCGGTGCCGCCATCCTCTGCGTCGATATCGACGCCGACCGCGCCAAGATGCGCCAGGACATCGGCTATCTCGAAGCCATCGCCCCCGACCTCGATACCGCTCTGGCGATGATCGACAAGGCCGTGGCCGAAAAGCGCGCGACCTCCATTGGCCTGGTCGGCAATGCCGCCGAAATCTACCCCGAAATCGCCCGTCGCGGCATCGTCCCCGATATCGTCACCGATCAGACCTCGGCGCATGATTTGGTCTATGGCTACGTCCCCAAGGGCATGTCGCTGGCCGAGGTCAAGCGCCTGCGCGTCGAAGGCCCGGCCCAGCTGATGGCCGCCAGCCGCGCTTCCATCGCCGACCACGTCCGCGCCATGCTGGCCTTCCAGCAGGCCGGCAGCGAAGTCTTCGACAATGGCAATCTGATCCGCACCCAAGCCCAGGCCGGCGGCGTCGACAATGCCTTCGATATCCCGATCTTCACCGAAGCCTATCTGCGCCCGTTCTTCGCCCGCGCCATCGGCCCATTCCGCTGGATGGCGCTGTCCGGCGACCCGGCCGATATCGCCAGGATCGACGACAGACTGCTGGAAATGTTCCCCGACAACAAGATCGTCACCAATTGGATCGCGCTGGCCCGCCAGCATGTGCCCTTCGAGGGCCTGCCGGCCCGCATTGCCTGGCTCGGCCATGGCGAGCGCACCGCTTTGGCCCGTGCCGTCAACGCCATGGTGGCCGATGGCACCCTCAGCGGTCCGGTCGCCTTCAGCCGCGACCATCTCGATGCCGGCGCCATGGCCCACCCCAATATCATGACCGAGAACATGAAGGACGGCTCCGACGCCATCGCCGACTGGCCCCTGCTCGACGCCATGCTGCTGTGCTCATCGATGGCCGATCTGGTGGTGGTCCACTCCGGCGGCGGCGGCTATGCCGGCTACATGACCTCCGCCGGCGTCACCATCATCGCCGATGGCACGGCCGAAGGCGACGAACGCCTCGACCACGCCCTCACCAACGACACCGCCCTCGGCGTCATGCGCTACGCCGACGCCGGCTACGAGGACAGCCTCGATGAAATCGCAGCTAAGGGCATCGGCTACATCCCGGTGGGGTAGGGAGATCGGAGTACCCCAGCCTCTGGAGTGGAGCCGAAGTCACCTCTCCCCTGAGGGGAGAGGTCGAGCCGAAGGGTCGGGTGAGGGGTTCAGCGTCGCGTTGGGACACAGTGCCTGCACCGGCATTGAACCCCTCGCCCCGCCCTCTCCCCTCAGGGGCGAGGGAGCCCACGCGCAGTGGGACTAATGGAACCGGTCCCCCGATCCATATGCGATCGAGTCCCCCTCAAACCTCCCCCTTCCAGCTAAACTGCGGCGAATATCCCAGCATCCGCTTGGCCTTCTCGATGCTCAGCAGCGTGCCATTGGTGGTGAGGTGCCCCTTGACCGGTACCTCGGGAAACACTTCCGCCAGCAGTGACATATTCGACCGGCTCATCACCGTATCCGCATTGGCGATGATGAACGCCTCGAACCCGGTGAAATCGGCCTGCACCGCCCGCCGCACCGCCTGCGCGCCGTCGCGGGCATCGATATAGCCCCATAAATTCCACTTCCGCGTCATCGGATCGGCGTCGAATTTGGGGAAGGCGGCATAGTCCTCCGGGTTCATCACATTGGAAAACCGCAGCCCGACAATGCGCAATTCCGGGTCCCAGCGGCAGAACTGCGCCGCCATGGTTTCATCCAGCAGCTTGCCCAGCGAATAGGCGCTTTCCGGGCGCGGATAATATTCCTCATCCACCGGCGCATAGGGCGGCGGCGTATCGAACGGCAGCCCGAGCACCGTCTCGCTTGAGGCAAACACGACATTCTTGATCCCCGCCAGCCGGCAGGCCTCGAACACATTATAGGTCGTCGGCACATTATTGGCGAAAATCCGCGCATTGGCCGCCAATCCCGGCGCCGGAATCGCCGCCAGATGCACCACCGCGTCGAACGGCCCCTGGCGCTCGTCGATCCCGCCCAGCACTGCCGCCGCCACCTCGCCGAAATTACTCAGATCGATGCGCACGCTGGGGCAGATCGGCTCGCTCAGCGCCTGCTGGTCGAGATTGAGCACCTCATAGCCATGCGCCACCAGATCGCGCAGCACCGCACGCCCGAGCTTGCCGCTGCCGCCGGTCACCAGAATTTTGGCCATTGGGGCCTCCCTTTTGCCCGCCAGATTAAGCGCGAACCGCGGCGCTGCCAACATGAACGGTTTCTGAACGCAGCTATCACGGTCGGTTCAAGCCAGCCCGGTCATTGTGTTCCCAAGGATGACGCTCTCCAGGGGACAGCAAAATGAACAAGCACCAGGAAAAACTATTGATCGCCTCGCTCTGCGGCCTCGTGATGGTCGCCGCCGGCGCCTTCGCCGTGCAGCCCGCCATGGCTGCCGGCTATCACGTCGAGCAGCCGGCCAAGGTGAGCGGCGTCGCCCGCTGGGACCAGCTCAATGTCCGTAAATGGCCCGCCTCCTATTCCCAACAGGTCGGCGCCATCCGCCCCGGCGCCCAGGTCTGGGTCGAACGCTGCATCGAGGTCAAAGCCAGCGCCGATTGGTGCCTGGTCAGCGCCCGCAACACCACCGGCTGGGTCAATTCCAAGTTTCTGACCGCCATCCGCCATCGGGATCGCTGATCCCGCCCGCCGTCGGCGACGGCGGCGACCCGGCCAGTCTGCGGTTTCACCATCGCCGCAGATCGCAACTGCAGCCCGACCGGGCCGCCACCCTCGCCGATGCGAGAAAAATCGACTTCCTGCCTGCCTCCTGACTTCCCATGCTCTGTTGACTTTTCCGGTCCTGCGCTGTTCGTGAACACAGCCTGGACCGGAGTTTTTTACTATGGATGCCAATCCCATTCTTGCCGAAACCATTCGCGGCAATTGGGTCGAAAACCGCCACCGTGGCGCCTATGTGGTGATGGACGCGGCGGGCACGATCATCGCCGCGCAAGGCGATATCGAGCGGCCGATCTTCCCCCGCTCGGCCATCAAATCCATGCAGGCGCTGCCGATTTTTGCCCGCCACGCCGATGACAAATTCCACCACACCGCCGAAGAGCTGGCCCTGGCCTGCGCCTCCCACCATGGCGAAGCCGACCATGTCGCCACCGCCAATGGGTTGCTGACCCGCATCGGCCTCTCCGCCGCCGATCTCGAATGCGGCGCCCATGTCCCCGCCAATGCCGCGGCCCGCGAAGCGCTGCGCGCCTCGGGCAATCCGCCCAGCCCGCTGCACAATAATTGCTCGGGCAAGCATTCCGGCATGCTCAGCGTCGCGCTCGCCATGGGTGTGCCCACCGCCGGCTATGTCAGCCGCGAGCACGAAGTGCAGCGTGCGGTGCGCGCCGCCGTTGAAGCGGTGATCGGCGAACAATTGACCGAAGGCAAATGCGGCACCGACGGCTGCTCCATCCCCACCTTCGCCGCCCCCTTGCGCGCCTTCGCCTTTGGCTTTGCCCGCATGGCAACAGGGCAGGGCCTTGCCCCCGAGCTAGGCACCGCTTCCCAACGCCTGTTTGACGCCGCCACCAGCCATCCCCATCTGGTTGCCGGCACCGGCCACGCCGATACGATGCTGATGGAAGCCTTCAAGGGCCGGCTGATGCAAAAAGTTGGCGCCGAAGGCGTGCAATGCGGCGCCATCCGCGACAAGGGCTGGGGCTACGCCCTCAAATGCGACGACGGCAACATCGCTGCCTCCCAAGCCATGCTGGCCGGCATGCTGCTCAAGCTGGCCGACCCGAACGACGAACAGCGTGCTTTGCTACAAACCCTGGCCCACCAACCCATCAAAAGCGTCCGCGGCGCCGAAGTGGGCGAATTGCGCAGCGTCGGGTAGCCGCTCTGAATGTTTGCAACAGTTTTGCGGTTTTTGATTATTTGTGTTGAAGCTATTGTGATATATGCATAATTTATGTTTCAATAGATTTTGAATGAGGTCGCCAAAATTGATGAACTCATTGAAAATAAACGAGTTAGATAACGAGCAGCGGCGCGAACTCATCAACACGCAGCAACGCTTTTCCACGTGGCGCGATGCGCGGGAGCGGCTTGACGCGTCGCGCGGCTCCATGGTGTGGCACACTGTGAACGGCGTCGAATATCTGTTGCGCAGCTATTACGAGAAGGCCGGCACCCGAAAACAACGGTCGTTGGGCGTGCGATCCGAGACGACCGAAGCGCTCAAGGCGGATTTCGAGCGCGGCCGCGACGAGGCTAAACAGCGGTTTGCCACGATTGACGCCGCGATGGATCGACAGGCCGCCATCAACCGGGCGCTTCGGCTGGGTCGGGTCCCCATGATCAGTGCCAGGATTATGCGCGCTCTGGACCGAATTGGCGCGTTGGGGGCGGGGCTGCGCGTTGTGGGCACGCATGCCCTGTTTGCCTATGAGGCGGTCGCCGGTGTGATGGTCGATACCGAGTTGACGACCACCGGCGATATCGACCTGCTGTTCGACAGCAGGGGTGGACTTCGCTTTATCGTTTCGGACGATGTGTCGGAGCGATCGCTGATGGCGGTGCTGCGCAATGTCGACAAGAGCTTTGAGAAAAGCCGGCAGCCCTACCGCGCAGAAAATGCGCAAGGCTACATGGTCGATTTGATCAAGCCGATGCGCAATCCGCCTTGGGCGCCCGACGCCAGCCAAATCCAGCAGGGCGAGGCCGATGACCTTACGGCATCGGAAATTGAGGGCTTGGTCTGGCTGGAGAACGCGCCGTCATTCGAGGCCGTCGCGCTGGATGAACGCGGTTATCCGCTTCGGATTGTTGCGACTGACCCGCGTGTATGGACGATTCACAAGCACTGGATTTCCCAGCGTGTCGACCGGGACCCGCGCAAAAAACGCCGGGATGCGGAACAGGCGCAAGCGGTTGGTGCGATCGTGGCTGAGCACTTCCCGCATCTGCCGGTCCAGTCAGATGCCTTGCGCATGCTGCCCAAGGACGTCGTTGCTGATGCTGCCCATCTTTTCCAAGCGCAGCTTTAGCTTTTTCCCCCTCCCACCCCCGATCGTCACCCTCGGGCTCGACCCGAGGGATCTATACTTCCATGCGCAAAACGAGTGGAACCCCCTCGGGTCAAGCCCGAGGGTGACGGCCCATTGGGAACAGCAACGGCGCCCCCCTAATTCACCACCACATTCCCATACCGCTCACCATTCCCCAGCAGATCCGGCTCCACCACCTCTGTCCACGCCAGCCCGACGATCTTGTGCAGCCGCGCGGCGACATGATTGCCGCTGAGCGTCACCGCCCCGGCGCCGTCCACCACGCTGACCCCAATGCCGATATCGCTCTCCGCCACCACATTGCCCGAGATCAGCACATTGCGCAGATACGGCCCGTAGCCGGCCGCAATGCCGACGCCGGGCACATTGTGCACCGCATTGCCGGTGATGGCGGTTTCCGCTTCGGCAAAAATGCCGATGGGCGTTGTGTCCGGGTTCACCGCCGAAACCGGCGTGATGTTGCGCACGATATTGCCCGAACACACCGCGAGCTGCCCGCCGCTATCCAGATTGGTGATGGAAATGCCGGTGGCGGCGCCGTCGATGATGTTGTTGGCAATCACCGAGCCGGAAAAGCCGAATTCGGAAAAAATCGCCACCTCGCCCGAGCGCAGGCAAATATTGCCGCTGACCTGAGTGTTGTTGGTGGCATTGAGCCGCACGGCACTGAAGGCGCAGTCGGCGATGTGGTTGTCGGCGACGATCACCTCGTCGGCCTTGAAGATATTGATGCCATTGCCATTCTGGCCATTGCCGCCGCCAGCCCAGCCGATCTTGGCAATGCGGTTGCCGGTGACGATGGAGCCGTCCGCGCCGTTGGCGCTGCGCCAGATGCGAATGCCGGCATTGCCGCAGCCATCGATGCGATTGCCGTTGATGACCAGCCCCCGGCTGTCCATGGCGTGAATAGCGGCATCGCCCAGTTCGGTGAACTGGCAGTCGCGAATGGTGACGCTGGCGTCGCTGATACTGAGGCCGATCGCGGCATCGCGAAAGCGGCAGCGCTCCAGCGTGATGTCATCACTGGCGCTGATGCTGAGCCCGCCGGAAAAACCGATATCGCGCAACACCAGCGCAGCCCGATCCTGCACGGCTAGCCCTCTGCCATCGGGCAGCAGCGTCAACTCAGTGCGCCCGGGAACCCCCTGAACCACCAGATTGGCCGGGAAATCGAGGCCACGCACCGCGATGCTGCCGGACGGCAATTGCAGCACCTGGCCACTGGCGGCGGCCTGATCGAGCGCAACCTGCAGGGCGGCACCCTGATTCTGTCCGCTATCGCCGATCACGCCGAGCGTTGCCGCATCCAGCACCGCTTGGGCGCGGGCGGCGACGGGCGTGGCGGCCAGAACGGCAAGTGCGGCAAGGATACGGCGGCGATGGACGAGCATGGCTTTCCTCTTTGGCCCATCATGCCGCTCGCAGGCCGCTCTCGCCATCAGCAATGGAAAACAGAGTTACGAGTTGTCCCGGCGCGAGGCGGGCGGCTATAAGACTGCAACTCAAAAGAACGGCGGCACCGATGCTCGTTGACGACAAGATCTTTCTCGGGACCAGCACGCAGCCCGAATATCTCGCGCTCAAATATGGCAATCGCCATGGTCTGGTGACCGGGGCGACCGGCACCGGCAAGACGGTGACGCTGCAGGTTTTGGCCGAGGGATTTTCCGCCGCCGGGGTGCCGGTATTTGCCGCTGACATCAAGGGCGACCTCAGCGGCGTCGGCAAGATGGGCGCGGCGCAAGGCTGGCA
The DNA here is from genome assembly GCF_054489375.1 of Devosia sp. A449. Classification (NCBI taxonomy): domain Bacteria; kingdom Pseudomonadati; phylum Pseudomonadota; class Alphaproteobacteria; order Hyphomicrobiales; family Devosiaceae; genus Devosia; species Devosia sp. A449. Next base: position 260,472 of record NZ_JBTMWU010000004.1, read on the forward strand.
GACCCAGCGGGCCGAAGAAATCGGCTTCACCGATTTCAAGGATGACGTGTTCCCGGTGATTTTCTGGGACCTGTTCGGCAAGCAGGGGCATCCGATTCGCGCCACCATTTCGGAAATGGGCGCGCTGCTGCTCAGCCGCATGCTGGAGCTGAATGACACTCAGGAAGGCGTGCTCAACATCGCTTTCAAGGTGGCCGACGACGAAGGTCTGCTGCTGCTCGATCTCAAGGATTTGCGGGCGCTGCTGGTCAATCTGCAAGAGCGGGCCAAGGAAATCTCCACCCGCTACGGCAATGTCACCACCGCCTCCATTGGCGCCATCCAGCGGGCTTTGCTGGTGCTGGAACAGCAGGGCGCGGAGAATTTCTTCGGTGAACGCGCGCTCGAAATCGCCGATCTGATGCGCACTGATCGCGACGGGCGTGGCTTCATCTCGATTCTGGCCGCCGACGAATTGATGCGCGCGCCCCGGCTTTACGCCACCTTCCTGCTCTGGATGCTGAGCGAGCTGTTCGAGGAGCTCCCCGAAGTCGGCGACGTCGACAAGCCCAAGCTGGTGTTCTTTTTTGACGAAGCCCATCTGCTGTTCGATGACGCGCCAAAGGTGCTGATCGACAAGGTGGAGCAGGTGGTCAGGCTGGTGCGCTCCAAGGGCGTCGGCGTCTATTTCGTCACCCAGAACCCGGTCGATATTCCCGAGTCGGTGCTGGCGCAATTGTCCAATCGCGTGCAGCACGCCCTGCGCGCCTATACCCCGCGCGAGCAGAAGGCGGTCAGGGTCGCCGCCGATACCTTCCGCCCCAATCCGGCGTTTTCGACCGCCGAAGTCATCACTCAATTGGGCATTGGCGAGGCGCTGGTCTCGGTGCTTGAGGCCAAGGGCATTCCCTCGATGGTTGGCCGCACATTGATCCGGCCACCCTCGGCACAGGTCGGGCCGATCAGTCCGGCCGAACGCGAATCGATCATCGCCAATTCGCCGGTCGCCGGCCTCTACGACAATCCCATCGACCGCGATTCCGCCTTTGAGGTGTTGGGCCGCCGCACCCGGGACAAGCAGCTGGCCGAAGAACGCGCGCAACAGGATGACGAACGCCTCAAGCGCGAGCGCAGCTATGCTGACGACCGTCCCGCGCCGCGCCCGCGCGCCTCGACCCGCCAGACCCCGACCGAGGCGGCGATGAACTCACTGGCCCGCACTGTCGCCAACCAGTTGGGGAGCGCGCTGGTGCGCGGCATCCTCGGCGGCTTGAAGCGGGGACGATGAGCATGGAAGGCGCCGCCACCGGACACGTCATCGCCGTCTTTGCCTCGGACCGGGGGCCGGGAAATCCCGAGCGCGCCTCGATCATGAGCCAGGCCGGCACCTATTTCGCCAAGCGCGGCGCCCGCATCATCTGCCTCGCGGAAAATGACGTCATCCCGGTGCCGCTGATCACCGCTGCCCGCGCCGCCGGCGGCCATGTGCAGATCATCGCCGATTGCGCCATCGTGCTGCCGCCCGCTTTGGCCGGCGTCACCATGGAAGTGCTCTCCACCAGTGCCGAACGCTCGGCCCGCATCGCCGAACTGGCCGAGGCCTTTGTGGCGCTGCCCGGCTCGCTGGCTTCGGCGACGTCCTTGTTCGGCGCCTGGGGTTCGGCAAAGGCGCAGGGGCGCACCATTCCGGTGATCATGCTCAATCGGCATCGCGCCTATGAAGTGATCCGTGGCTATGCCGCCGACGTGCTGTCGCCCGGTCTGCGCGGCTACGAACGCGCCGTGCAATTCGCCGATACCATCGAAGATTTGTGGGCCCGGCTCAGCCGCCTGATCAGCGAAGCGCGATAGCCAGAAATCTGCAAGAAAACCGCAAGAAAACCACCAGCATGCTGGCAGCAAACCGTCAGCCTGCTGGCTAAATCTTGTAGAGTCTGACGGGCTTGGTGCTGCGGGCGATGACACCCTTGAATTCCAGGTCGAGCTGCACGCCCTTCATCCACCAGCCGGCCTTTTCGCCGCCGGGAAAATGGGTCTGCGACAGGATCGGCGTGATGCGCTCACGCAGCTCGGCCGGGGTGATTCCTGGCGCTTCGCTGGGCAGCACGGCGAGCACTGCTTCCTTCATTGCCATGAACTTGGCGGCATCGACCCGCACCTTATGGTCCGGGGAAACCCCGTTTTCCATCAGATACTTATCGCCGTCGTCCTTGGCCATGGCTTAGCCTTCGAGGCCCGGATGGCGCGGCTTGCGGCGGTCGGGAAACAACGGCACGACGTTGTCGGTATTGCGGCGCGTCGGCACCGGATGCGGCGTCGGCAGCGGCGTGCGGTTGCGCCGGTCCGGCCCGCGATAGCCGCCCAGCAGGCCGACCACGCTGCGATTGCGTAGCCGCGCCTGGATGCGCTGCAGCAAATGGCGCGGCGACATCGGCTTGATGATGACCTCGTCAATCCCGGCGCTGATCGCCTGATGGCGCATCGGCGGGGTGATGGTGCGGGTCAGCGCAATCACCGGAACGTCTTGACTTATAAGGGAATTATTGAGGCGGATGCCTTCGACCATCTCATAGGCCGGGCGACCCTCACGGTCGAAATCGCAGACCAGCATGTCGACCGGCGCCAGGCGCATATAGGCGATCAGGTCGATATCGCTGTCGAACTGCCGCACCTTGAGATGTGAGTCGCCGGCCACCACCATCGCCAAAAGAGACGATAGCGCCGGATTAGCCGCAATGATGGCAACGACCTTGGTCGGCTCGGACACTGGCATCCCCTAATAGTAAACGAACCGTTATCACGGGCCAACGACTCGCAGAAGAGCCGGGTTCCGGAAATGGCTAATTCATGGGGGGAAATAACGTTGCGACCCAAAAAAGCCCGCCAGTGCAGGGCACTAGCGGGCGTCTGTAGTGTTAGAAAAGCCTACTTGGCTTCGTCGAACATCAGCTCGACATGTTCCCAGTTCACCAGATTGTCGAACCAGGCTTCGAGATACTTCGGACGGGCATTGCGGTAGTCGATGTAATAGGAGTGCTCCCACACGTCGACGCCAAGCAGCGGATGGCCGCCATGGACCAGCGGCGATTCGCCATTGGCGGTCTTGGTGACTTCCAGCTTGCCGTTCTTCAGCGACAGCCAGGCCCAGCCCGAACCGAACTGGGTGGTGCCGGCAGCGATGAAATCAGCGCGGAACTTGTCAAAGCCGCCCAGATCCTCATCAATTTTGGCTGCCAGAGCGCCCGGCAGCTTGTTGCCGCCGCCATTGGGCTTCATCCAGTTCCAGAAATGCACGTGATTGTAATGCTGGCCGGCATTGTTGAAGAGCCCGGCATTCTTGCCAAAGGACTCCTTGACGATGTCCTCGAGCGGCAGGATTTCCAGGCCCGAACCTTCCAGCAGCTTTTCGCCATTGGTGACGTAAGCCTGGTGGTGCTTGTCGTGGTGGAACTCAAGCGTTTCCGCCGACATATAGGGGCCCAGCGCATCATAGGCGTAGGGCAGGGGCGGCAGAGTAAACTTGGTGGACATTATGGCCTCCGTTTTGGGATTAGACGCTGAGGAAATTCAGCCCTTGGTATAGGCCGAATGTGACGACACAACAATTACTTGGAGGCGAATGATCCTTCCAAACCGACCGCGTTGAGCGCAAAGGCGTAACACATCGCAGTTTCCTTGAGCCGATCGAAGCGCCCGGAAGCGCCGCCATGACCGGCGTCCATGTTGGTCTTGAGGTATAATGGTGCGGTGCCCGTCTTGGTTGCGCGCAGCTTGGCAACCCACTTGGCCGGCTCCCAATAGGTGACGCGCGGATCGGTCAGCCCGGCCAGCGCAAAAATCGGCGGATAGTCCTGCGCCGCGACCTGCTCATAAGGTGCATAGGCAGCGATACGGGCATAATCCTCGGCCGAAGCCAGCGGATTGCCCCATTCCGGCCATTCGGGCGGGGTCAGCGGCAGGGTTTCATCCAGCATGGTGTTGAGCACGTCGACAAACGGCACCTGCGCCAGCACGCCGGCCCACAGATCCGGCCGCAGATTGGCGATGGCTCCCATCAGCATGCCGCCGGCCGAACCGCCCTGCGCCACGATACGCCCCTTGGACGTAAAGCCTTGTTCGATCAGCATTTCTGCGGCAGCGATGAAGTCGGTGAACGTGTTTGACTTGTGCTCGCGGCGACCCTGCACATACCAGCGATAGCCCTTTTCCATGCCACCACGGATATGGGCGGTGGCATAGACAAAGCCGCGATCGACCAGCGACAGCGCCGAGATGGAGAAGGCCGCCGGCATCGACATGCCATAGGCGCCATAGCCGTAAAGCAGCGCCGGAGCGGAGCCGTCGAGCTTGGTGCCCTTGCGATACAGCACAGTGACCGGCACCAATTCGCCATCGGAAGCGGTGGCGAACAGCCGGCGCGTCTCGTAATCGTCCGGGTTATGGCCCGAGGGCACTTCCTGCTCCTTGAGCAGGCTGCGCGTGCCGGTATTGAGGTCGACATCATAGGTGCGCGACGGGGTGGTGGGCGACGAATAGGTCAGCCGGAACACCGAGGTATCGAATTCGTAGCCGACCGACATGCCCAGCGCATAGGCTTCCTCGTCAAACCGCACCGTCTCTTCGGCATTGCTGCGCAGATCGCGCACGACGATGCGCGGTAGACCCTCAAAGCGCTCCAACCGCAGCAGATGGTTCTCGATCACCACGGTATCGAGGATCAGCACGCCTTGCTGATGGGCCACGAGATCGACCCAGTTTGCGGCACCCGGATTGTCGACCGGCGCGGTGACGATCTTGAAGTCCTCGGCACCATCGGCATTGGTGCGGATATAGAGCACGCCATGGCGCTCATCGATGTCGTATTCGCGATCGGTCAGGCGCGGCGCCACAAGACGGGGTTCGCCGCCCAGCTCGGCATCGATCAACCAGCATTCCGAGGTCTGGTGATCATGCGCGTCGATGACGATGAACTTGTCCGACAGCGTGCGGCCAACGCCGACGAAAAAGCCGGGATCGGCTTCCTCGAAGATGATCTTGTCATTGGCCTGATCGGTGCCGATGACGTGCAGCCGCACCCGGTAGGGGCGGTGGTTGTCGTCATACTCGGTGTAGTAGATCGCCTTGGAATCATTGGTCCAGACATAGGAGCCGGCGGTCTCGGTGATGATTTCGGCACTGTCTTCGCCGGTGTCGAGATCGCGGATGACGATGTCATAATATTCCGAGCCGGCGCGGTCGGCGGCCCAGGCGAGATAACGATGCGAGCGGTCATGCTCGGCGCCGGCAAAGCCGAAATAGCTGTCACCAGCCTCGATATTGCAATCCAGCAGCACGGTTTCGGGGCCACCATCACGCGCGGTGCGGACGATCTGCGGGTACTGCTTGCCTTCAAGCATCCGCGAATTATAGGCGAAGGGGCCATCGGGCGAGGCGATACCGCTATCGTCTTCTTTTATGCGGCCACGAATTTCCTTGTAGATGGTGTCCTGCAGCGCGGCGGTCGGTTCGCCGAATTCAGCGTTGAAATAGGCGTTCTCGGCGTCGAGATAGGCGCGAATTTCCCCGTCCAGCGTTTCGGGCTTCTGCATCACCTCCTGCCAATTATCCGCGCGCAGCCAATGATATGGGTCGTTACGCGCGATATTGTGGAACGTGACGGCGTGGGGCTTGCGGGCGGCGACGGGTGGGGTGGCTTTGGTCATGGGGCGGGTCCAGCTGCGGCAGGTCCATTCACATAGGCGCGCCGGCAAATGAAAGAAAGGGTTGGGCGCCGGGAAGGTGTTTTCCCCACAACTCGGACTTTGTGGGCCGTTTTGACTTGTTGCAGGATGATCAATGAGTAAGGTCTTGCCGCACGCGGGCCCGAAGAGTCGGTCGGCGGGGGTATTTTCGGTTGGGGCCTGGAATGGATGCAAGCATAGCGCTCGTGGCGATTGTGCCATTTGTTGCCGCTGTGCTGGCGCCGCTGGTGCATCGGCTGACCAAGCCTTTTGCCGGTTGGGTGCTGGCGCTGGTTCCTGCCGGAATTTTTCTGTTTCTGCTGAGTTTGATCGATCCGGTGCTGGCCAATGGCTCGGTCGCCGCGCGCATTGGCTGGGTGCCCGCCTATGATCTCAACCTGTCCTTCTTCGTCGACGGGCTGAGCCTCACCTTCGCGCTGACCATTTCCGGCATCGGCACGCTGATCGTGCTCTATTCGGGGGCCTATCTTAAAGGCCACCCGCAGTTGGGCCGCTTCCTGGCTTTCCTGCTCGCCTTTATGGGGGCGATGCTGGGCCTTGTGCTGTCAGACAACATGCTGGCGTTGTTCATGTTTTGGGAGCTGACCTCGGTCACTTCCTTCCTGCTGATCGGCTTTGATCACACCCGACAGGCGGCGCGTCGCGGGGCGATCCAGGCGCTGGTGATCACCAATATTGGCGGCATGGCCCTGCTTGCGGGCGCGGTGCTGGTGCATCAGCTGACCGGCGTGTGGGAGCTGAGCGCGCTGGACGACACCGTGCGCAATGGCGGGTTCTACGGCTTGGTGCTGGGCCTGTTCCTGCTCGCCGCCTTCACTAAATCGGCACAACTGCCATTCCATGTCTGGCTACCCAACGCCATGGAAGCGCCGACGCCGGTTTCGGCGTTCCTGCATTCGGCGACCATGGTGCAGGCCGGGGTTTATCTGCTGGCACGCACCACCCCATGGCTGGGCGGCACGCCGGCCTGGACCACTATTCTGGTGTGCTTCGGCGGCGCGACTTTGCTGTGGGGCGCGCTGGGTGCACTGCGCCAGACCGATCTCAAGCAGATGCTGGCCCAGACCACCGTGGCGTCGTTGGGTCTGTCGGTGCTGCTGCTCGGGCTAGGGACACCGGCCGCGATTGCCGCCGTGGTGCTCTATTTCGTGGCGCATGCGCTGTATAAGGCCGGGCTGTTCATGGTGGTCGGCGCTGTCGACCATGAGGCCGGGACGCGCGACATCACCATATTGGGCGGGCTGGCCGACAAGATGCCGCTGACCTTCATCGGCGCGGCGCTGGGCGCGCTGGCGATGATCGGCCTGCCGTTGACCCTGGGCTATTTCGCCAAGGAAGAAATGTATCTGGGCCTCATGAGCTGGCATTGGCCGGATGTGGCCGTGTTGCTGGTGCTGCTGGCCGGCAATGGCCTGCTGGCGGGCGTCGCCATGTTGATCCTGGTCAAACCCTTCCTCGGCCCCGTGCTGCCGACGCCGAAGCCGGCCCATGAAGCCCCGCTCGCCATGCTGGTCGGGCCGATTCTGCTCGGCGGTATGGGCATTGTCGCGGCGGTGATGACCGATTGGCTGGGGCAGACCCTGCTGGCGCCTACCGCCTCGGCGATTGCCGGACAAGCAGTGGAAAGCCATCTGTCGCTGGCGATCAACCCCACCAGCCCGCTGCTGTGGCTGTCCATCGCCACCTGGGGCCTGGGTGTGCTGGTCTATCGGCAGGCGGCGGCGTTGCGCACCGTGCTGCGGCGCTTCGAGGCTTGGCTGGGCTGGACGGCCGACACGGTATTCGACGCGCTGATGTTCGGGCTGATCCGCTTTTCCGGTGCGGTGACGCGCATGCTGCATCACGGGCGGCTGGAGATTTATCTCGTGGTGGTGTTCAGCGCGCTGGCGCTGGCGCTGATCCTGCCGCTGCTGTTGCTCCGCGGCTACGACGTGCTGTTGCCGATCGCTGAACTGGGCGATTGGTCGGCCAAGCTACGCTGGCCCGAGCTACGGCTCTACGAGTGGGGCGTGGTCGCGCTGGCGCTGATCGGGCTGGGCGCGGTGCTGATGGCGCGCAGCCGGCTGGTGGCCATCATGGCGCTGGGCATTCAGGGCACGGCGGTGGCGCTGATTTTCCTGCTGTTCGGCGCGCCCGATCTGGCCTTCACCCAGTTCATGGTCGAAGTGCTGTCGGTGGTGATCCTGGCGCTGGTGATGACGCGGCTGCGGCTCGATGAGCGCGATCCTCGCCCGTGGGAAGATCTGGCGCGCGACGGCACGCTGGCGCTGGTCTGCGGCGCGGGCGTCAGCCTGCTGCTGATGGTGGTACTGTCGGGCACGCTCGATACGCGCCTGTCCGACCTGTTCGCCGCCACCAGCGTGCCCATCGCCCACGGCTCCAATATCGTCAACGTCATCCTGGTGGACTATCGCGGCTTTGATACGCTGGGCGAGATTTCCGTGGTGATGGCGGCGGGCATCGCCATCACGGCGCTGTTGCGCCGGCGCAAGGTGAAGCCATGAATACCGTCATCTTCCGCACCATGGCGCCGCTGATCGTCGCCATCATGCTGGTGTTTTCCATCTATGTCTGTCTGCGCGGCCACAATGAGCCGGGCGGCGGCTTCATCGGCGGGCTGATCGCCGCGTCCTCCATCGCCGTCCTCGGCATGGCGCTGGGCGCTGCGGAGGCGCGGCGGGCGCTCAAGGTTGATCCGCTGACCATTGCCGGCTTCGGCGTGTTCATTGCGGCTCTGTCGGGGCTGCTGTCGCTGTTCACCGGTTCGCCCTTCATGACCAGCATCTGGCTCTATCTCGAACTGGGCGAGGCCGTCGTGCCGCTGTCGACGCCGATGGTGTTCGATATCGGGGTGTATCTCGTGGTGTTCGGCACCATTGCGGCGATTGCGCTGGGGCTCGAAGGCGACGGCGGGGAGGCCAAGTAATGGATTATGTACTGGCGGCCCTGGTGGGCTGTTTCATCGCGCTGGGCATTTACCTGCTGCTGTCGCGCTCGGTGATCCGCATGCTGCTCGGCCTGACCATCTTCGGCAACGGCGTCAATCTGCTGATCTTCACCGCCGGACGGCTGACGCGCGAAGCCGCGCCGATTGTTCCGGCAGGGCTGGCGCAGCCGGCCGGCCCGATTGCCAATCCGCTGCCGCAGGCGCTGATCCTGACCGCCATCGTCATCGGCTTTGCCATGTTCAGCTTCCTGCTGGTGTTGGCCTTCCGCGCCTATCAGAGCCTCGATGCCGACAACACCGACGCCATGCGCGTCGCTGAGCCGGTGAACGAGCCCAACCCGCCGCTGAGTTATTGAGATGGAAGAACTGGTGCTGCCACCGGCGATGATCGACACGGTAACCGCTGCCGCCGACTGGGTGGTGGTACTGCCGCTGGCGCTGTCGCTGCTGGGCGCCGCCATGGCGCTGATGCTGCGCAAGGCGGGCGGGCTGACCTTCATGCTGGCGGTGCTGATCGTCCTCGCGGTCATGGCCTGCGAAGTGAACCTGCTGGTCCGCGTCGTCGAAAGCGGCCCGCTGAGCATGACCATGGGAAAATGGCTGCCGCCTTTCGGCATCAGCTTTGCCGCCGATATCTTTGGCGCCGGTTTCGCGCTGGCGGCATCGGTGGTGACCCTGGTGGTGCTGGTCTATGCGCAGGGCGAACGCGGCCTGAGCGACGGTGGCGATGGCTTCCACGCGCTGGTGCTGCTGCTGCTGGCCGGTGTCACCGGCTCGTTCCTCACGGGCGATCTGTTCAATCTCTATGTCTGGTTCGAGGTGATGCTGATTGCCTCCTTCGGGCTCATGGTGCTGGGCGGCAAGCCGATCCAGCTCGATGGCGCGGTGAAATATGGCTTCATCAATTTCCTCGCCACCACCTTTTTCCTGCTGGCGCTCGGCCTGCTCTATGGCCTGATCGGCACGCTCAATATGGCCGACATCATGCGCGTGGCGCCCTCGGCCAATCCCGCCGCCATGGCCGGGGTGGCGGCGCTGCTGCTCTTGGCCTTCGGCATGAAGGCGGCGGCCTTCCCGGTCAATGCCTGGCTGCCGGCGGCCTATCACACCCCGCCAGCGGTGATTTCGGCGCTGTTTGCCGGCCTGCTGACCAAGGTGGGCATTTACGCGCTGATGCGGGCGCTGGTGGTGCTGCTGCCGGCCAGTCGGGACCTGCTGGAGCCGGTGCTGGTCACCATCGCCATCGGCACGCTGCTGATCGCGCCGCTGGGCGCCATCGCCGAAACCAATCTGCGGCGCGCTGTCGGCTTCATGCTGATCGGCGGCGTTGGCGCGGTGCTGGCCGGTATCGCCATTCCCTCGCTGGCCGGGGTGAGCGGGGCCGGGCTCTATGTGTTCCACGCCATTCTGACGATGACGGCCTTCTATCTGGTGGCGGGCCTTGTTGAACGTCTGACCGGTGAAACTGATTCCCGGCGCATGGGCGGGATTTATGCGGCCAGCGCGCCGCTCTCCATTCTGTTCTTCATCATGGTGATGGCGACGGCCGGCGTACCGCCCTTTCTCGGCTTCTGGCCCAAACTGCTGCTGGTGCAGGCGGCCTTGGCTGAGGCCGGCTGGGTTGGTGGGCTGATGACCTTGGCGCTGCTGGTCAATGCCGTGCTGACGCTGATCGCCGGCGCCCGGCTCTGGGCGCATATCTTCTGGCGTGCTGTGCCCGATGGCGTAAGCGCACCGCCGGCGCTGCTGCGCTCCGAAGCCTGGCTGCGCTTCGGCGCCACCGGCGCGCTGGTGACCATTGTCGTCGCCGCCGGGCTATGGCCGAACGGGCTGTTTGAGGCGCTGAATGCCGGCGCACCCGACCTGCTGGATCCGGCGCGCTACGTCACTGCTATCGGGCTGGCTGGAGGCACGCCATGAAACCGATCACGCTTATTCTTGTCCTGGCGCTGGCCTGGGGTGGCATTACCGGCAATTTCAGCGGGTTGAACCTGCTGCTGGGCGCTGCCATTGCCGCCGTAGCAATATTTCCGCTGCGCAATATCGTGGCGCCACCGAAAACCCTGCGGCGACTCGGCCGCATCGTTGCGCTGGCGGTGCTGTTTCTCCGCGAGCTGGCGATCAGCGCCGTGCGCGTGGCCATCGTGGTGTTGACCCCCAATCTCAAGGCGGCCCTGCGCCCGGCCATCATCGCCTTCCCGCTGAGCGTGAAATCCGATGCCGAGATTACCCTGCTGGCCAATCTCATTACGCTGACCCCCGGCACGCTGAGCGTCGATGTCAGCGAGGATCGCAGTGTGCTCTACGTCCACGCCCTGACGCTCGACACGCGCGAGGCCCTGATCGCCGATATTGCCGGTGGTTTCGAAGCCAAGGTGCAGGAGGTCTTTGCATGACACCGGCAGATGCATTGTCACTGGCGACGCTGATCGCCTTGCTGTTGTTGGGATTGGCGTTGCTGATCTCGGTGGTGCGGATCATTCTCGGGCCAACCCTGGCCGACCGGGTGCTGGCGCTGGACCTGCTGACGGTGGTGGCTATGGGCTTTGTCGGCACCATCGCCATTCGCACCGGGCTCTATCTCTATCTCGATATTGCCATCGCGCTGGCGCTGCTGGGGTTCCTCTCCACCGTCGCCCTGGCGCGCTATATCCTGTCGCGCGCCACACCATCGTCGGGTGACACGCCATGATTGCTGATATTGCCATCTATGCCGGATGCCTGATCCTGCTGCTGGGGGCGGTCTTCAGCCTGCTGGCGGCTATCGGCGTACTACGACTGCCCGATCTCTATACTCGCATGCATGCCGCCTCCAAGGCCGGGGCAGTCGGGGGCGGGCTGGTAATGCTGGCCGTGGCGCTGATGTGCTTCGACTTTGGCATAGCGTTACGGGCGATAATCGGTTTCGTCTTCCTTTTGCTCACAACGCCAGTCTCGGCGCACCTGCTGGCAAGAGCAAATTATCGCGCCACTGATCAATTACCCGTCAATACGGTCGTTGATGAACTAAAGTCTAAAAGAAGCCGAAATCTCGGCGCATGAATTGCCATATTGGTAACATGTTAATTGCAGCCCGTCGGGTTGCGGACGACACTAAACAGTCATAATAATCTATCGTGGTCGTGACTGCCCTCGTCATGGCCCGAAAAGAATGCGAAAGGTTGAAATATGAGTGACACCGCCGGCTCGACGACCGGTTACGAGCACGATCTTATCGAGCTCAGCACCGAAATCGTCTCAGCCTATGTCAGCCACAACTCTGTGAGCGTTACCGATCTGCCCAAGCTGATCGCTGAGGTTCATGGTGCTTTGCGTGGTCTGCAGTCTAACGAGGTTGCCGTTCCTGTCGAGGAACTGAAACCCGCAGTACCGATCCGCAAGTCTGTTTCCGCCGACTTCATCATTTGCCTCGAAGACGGCAAGAAGTTCAAGTCGCTGAAGCGTCACCTGCGTACGCATTACAATCTGTCGCCGGAAGAATACCGCGAGAAGTGGGGCCTGCCCACGGATTATCCTATGGTCGCGCCCAGCTATTCGGCAACGCGCTCCAAATTGGCCAAGGATAATGGGCTCGGCCGCAAGGCTGCTGCCTGATCCAGGCACTACACGACGAAACGTCGCGTCCATCTGGACCCCGGCGACAACGAGGTTCAAACGGCCGCTCCCAAGAGCGGCCGTTTGAATTTGTAGTTCGCACTTATCCCCGTCTGGCTTTCCCTGTCGCAGTATGTAGGAATAAATTCCGTCATGCGATGAGGCATGCCAATGCACGACGCCCACACCTGCTTCTCCAAGCGCCGCTCCGCTGCTGGGCGCCCCAGCGCGCAACGCGCCTGCGATGATGTCATCGCTCTGGTAGCGCGCCAGAAAAACGTGCCTATTCGGCTGCTTACCCACAAAAGCCGCAGCCGCTTGCCGGCCGCGCGGGCCCGCCAGTTGGCCATGTATCTATCTCATGTCGTGCTCGGGCGCAGCCTGACCGAGATTGGCGAGGCTTTTGGCCGGGATAGGACAACTGTCTCATATGCCTGTGCCTTGATCGAAGATATGCGCGATGATCCGCGCTTTGATGCCGAGGTGGAGGGGCTCGAGCACCAGATCGAAGCCGGCATGGAGGAGATCCGCCATGCCGCGTAAGCTCAGGGACGACGAGGCGGTGCTGTCTCGGCTGGCGACGGGGCGGGAGCAGGGCGATACCGGCTTTCTGGCGGCGCACCATCTGGCAGCGGCTGCGCGCCTCGAACGGCTGATCCAGCGGGCGCAACTCGCGCCGCGTGTCACCATGTCATATGATCCGACGCGACTTGGCGGCCGTAGCGGCGGCGCGAATGGCGTGGAAAGCGCCAGCGACGGCGCTGCCCAGGCGCGGCTCGCGCTTAGCAAGCTGGCCGGCATGTTGCCCGCCGATTGCTGGGGCGTGCTGTTCGATGTTTACGGCCTGGGTAAGGGCCTGCAACTGATCGAGACGGAGCGGCGCTGGCCGCGACGCAGCGCCAAGCTGGTGCTGCGCATCGGGCTTGAGCAATTGGCCGCCCAATTTGGTCTGTCAGCACAGGCGAGGGGCAAGGGTAGTGGGACGACGCAGGGCTGGCTTGAGGCCCGCTTGCCGCTGATCGCAGAGAACAGTCCTTAACTATGCAATGATCCGTAATAATCGGCGCGTGACCAGGCGTGGTAGAAAACGCCATGCGGCAGAAGTTCATCTCCATCCAGTATTTGCGCGGCCTGGCGGCCATTTTCGTGCTGGCGTCGCATGCGTTGCTCTATCCGATCGTCGAACACCATATCGGCTATGGCCGGCTGGGATGGCTCGGCGTCATCCTGTTCTTCGTCATTTCGGGCTTCATCATGGTCGCGGTGACCGGGGAAGGGCGCTTTTCGGCGGGTGATTTCCTGCGTCGCCGCGTCATCCGCATCGTTCCGATGTATTGGGGCGCCACCCTGATCGCCGCCGCATTGGCGCTGCTGGCGCCGCAGCTGTTCAAGACCACGGTCTATGACACCGGCCAACTGCTGCTGTCGCTGCTGTTTATCCCGTTTTACAACCCGGTGAGCGAAGGCCTCCACCCGCTCTACAAACTGGGTTGGACGCTGAACTACGAAGTCTTTTTCTATGTCTGTTTCGCGCTGCTGGCATTTTTTGGCGCTGGCGCGCGGGTGCTGTGGCTGACGATCGCGTTCACCGCACTGGCGGTGACGGGCGCGCTGCTGCAGCCCGAGCCGGCCATTCCCCAATTTTACACCAGCTTCATGCCACTGGCTTTTGTGCCGGGGCCTGGTTGGGCCTGGCGACTCTCCGCGACCGCATCGGCACGCTGCCGCGTTTGGCGCTCTATGCGGCGCTAATTTTGGGATTGGCCGGGCTGATCGAAGGCTTCGCCGTGGATCGCGGGGTGATGGAGGACGGCCTGGCCTTTGCCGGCTTTGTGCTGTTCGCCTCGGCGCTGGTGCTGCTGGGAATCCACTTTGAGCCGCGGCTGCCACGCGTGGCCATTCTCGAACGGATCGGCGACGCGTCCTATTCGATCTATCTGGTCCACATCTATGAGGTGGCGATTCTGGCGGGGCTGGCCTTCAAGCTGCTGGACCCGGCCGATCTGTGGGCTGACTATTTCGTCGCCGCCGTATCGATTGCCGGGGGCACCATCGCCGGCTTGCTGCTGTATCGTTTCGTCGAGCAGCCGGCCTTGCGCTATTTCAGCGCCTTGCTCGGCGCACGGCGTCCAGCGCCGGTGGCACAGGCGGCCGAATAGGCTACAGCAACTCGGCGGCTTCCCGCCTGATGCGGTTGACCATGGCGACAAGGCCATTGGAGCGCTGCATGCCCAGATGCTCGCTCAGGCCGATATTCTTGAACCAGGCAACAGCATCGGTTTTGGCGATCTCCGCGGCCGGTCGGCCGGAATAGAGCGCGATGAGGACCGCCACCAGGCCCTTGGTGATGATGGCATCCGACTGACCGCGGAAGGTCATGATGGGAGCCCCGTCAGAGCGGTCCGCGCTGGACACCAGCCAGACATTTGACACGCAACCCTTGACCTTATTGTCGGCGGTCTTGTCGGTTTCCTGCATCTGCGGAAGGGCCTGGCCAAGCTCGATGACGTAATTCAGTCGGTCCTCCCAATCGTCAAGAAAGGAAAGATTGTCGGCAATGTCCTGGAAGGCTTGGGGTTCGCTCATAAGCGGATATCTAGTCAAAGCAGGGCGGCTTTACCAGAGCGGCGTGTGCCGCTCTGGTGGTTTATGGCCTAGGCCATGACCGCGTGGTTGGCCCGGCCGATGCGCGTACGCGTCGGCGTCTGGGCAGCCCGACGATTGCGGGCGCGGCGAGCGCGTGAGCGCTTGATATCGCCCTTGCGAGGCAACGGGAAATCGGGGCTGCGATACAGCGCCGCAAGTTCGTCGCGCTCAAAAGAGGCGTCGCCGATCAGGAGCTTGGCGCCGCGAAGGCTCACAGGAGCGGCTTCTTCGAGGGCAAAGCGGATAGCTTGGGCTGCAGTAGCAAAAGAGCGAGCACCCTGCGCAGCTGCAGTGTGCCAGTCGCTGCCGAGGTAAAGCTCGGCGCGAGCGTGAAAGTCTGGGTATGTCATTGTTTCTCTATTGGCCCGGGCAAATGCGCGGGGCCTTATCTGCGCCTCGGCCTGTTGGCCTTGAGGCGGTTGCCAGGCCCGCCGATGGCGGGCCCGGCACGTCGTTTACTGAACGAGCGTCAGGTTCGTGGCCGAAGCCTTGCCGTCACGGCCGGTCTCGAGCTCATAGGTGACCTTGTCACCTTCGTAGAGCCCGTTGAGGCCGGAGCGCTCGACGGCGGACACATGGACGAAAGCGTCCTTGCTGCCGTCTTCAGGCGAAATAAAACCGAAGCCCTTGGTGGAATTGAAGAATTTTACGGTGCCGGTGATCATGGATAGTCTCTCTTAGGTAGTGCCCTGGCATAGCCAGAAAGCATCATTGCTGCCCGACACATGCCGGGCAGGGATAAACGCTCTCAAAAACAGGGGGGTATCTAAGACCGGCAAGCCGGGGGGTCAGGTAGCCATGTAGCTCAAACGTATGACGGACATATAGGTGCTGTTGGTGGCGATAGCAAGGCAGGACGAATCAGTGGCGATTTTGGCCGCCTGCACAAAGGAAAAAGCCGCAAGCACGGGGCAGCGTGCTTGCGGCAGGGCCAGGGTCGCTGGAGTGCGTCGCTTGGGGAAGTGACGCGACCGCTGGGTTTCGTTCGGAGGCCGAGCCTCCTGTTATCCCGCCCAGTCCGGCCGGGGCCGGGGAATGGGGGCCGAATTGTTCGCCGGCTGCACATGCATGGGGAGACCGACGGACGGGGAGGCCTGCAGTGCTGCCGCCACAATGGCCTTGCCGCCGGCGCACTGGAAATTGTCGCATTCGATGCTCTGGATCTGTTCGGCAACGACGCGGCTGCCGGCTTCCATCGCCTGCGCCGACAGCGCGCTGGCGTCGGGCAAGTCGATGCCGGGCTTGATCACCATATAGGCGAGTGTCAGCCAGAAAACGGAGCGAACCACTACGAACATTGCTTTATCCAGAACCTGTGTCGCAGACCTGCCTCGGCCTGCATGACCCAGATTAAGCAGCCCCCGTTAAGCCGGATTGGGGCATTTCGATAAAATTTTACACAAATACCACCGACCGCCATCGCGAGCAGGGCAACGCCTTGTTTACTCTAACCCGTGAAAGGCCCGGTACAGAGCCGCCGCAGGCCGGCCACAGCCGCAGATTTAAGCTCGCCTTCAACTCTTGGACGGCAGGGTAGGGGCAACAAGACCTGAAACCCATTCAGGCGTTCTGGAGCACCAGGCTCCATAACTGCTGGCGTCGTGATAGTGAGTAATGCGTATGCGTAGCCTGTTCTCTTTCAGCGCAAGCAAAGAGATGTCCCTGGCCGTTGCCGGGGGCGGTCACCGGCCGGAAATGCTGCGCCGCAAGACGCTCGCCAATAATTCCCGCATCCTGATTCTGCTCGGCGCGCTGTGCATGCCGCTTGCTGTCTATTGGCTGGTGACCGGTAGCCCGGTGCCGTTTGCCATCGCGGCAATCGGGCTGGCAGCTGGCATGACCACGCTGGCACTGCATCAGCGTCAGCTGTTCGAGCAGGCCGCAGCCGGGCAGGTCTATGCCATGCTGGTCATGGGCTGCATTCTGACGCTGGCCGACAGCCGGCTGGGCGATGCCGGGCTGGCCATCGCCGTGCTGGCGCCGATCATGGCGTCCTTGCTCGGCCGTCAGCAATTGCGGCGCCAGAGCTGGGTTATGTTTGCCGGCGTGCTGGCACTGGCCTGCATCACCGCCGCCTTTGGCGTGCCGGCCATTCCGGTGGACGCATCTGTGCTGCTGGGCACTGCCGGCGCGGCTTTTATTGGCTGCGCGGGTGTGGTGGTCCACAGCGGCAACCGCATCAATGCGGGCTATGAAGTCTATGACAAGGCCCAGATGACGGCCTATCGCCACCTGATCGAGCATGTGCAAGACGGCGTTATCCGCTTTTCCAGCGACGGAGAAATCCTGCTGGCTTCGCGCTCGTCCGAGCAGCTGTTCGGCTGCCGTCGCTATGAATTGTCGGGTGGCGGGCTGGGCGAGCGCCTGCATGTGCTGGACCGCCCTGCCTATTTGACGGCGTTTGCCGATGCCAATCAGGGTGGGCAGTCGCGGATCATCGAGGTGCGGATGCGCCAGGACGATGCCCGCGCCGCGACCGCTGTGCCGCATTTCATCTGGGTGGAAATCAGCTTTTCGCCGGTGCTTGATGCGGAGACCGCCGGACAGCGGCATGAGGTGGTGGCGCTGTTCCGCGACATCACTAGTCGCAAGGATAACGAGATCGCCATGAGCGAGGCGCGCCGCGCCGCCGAGGAGGCCTCCAATGCCAAATCGCGCTTCCTGGCCACCATCGGTCACGAATTGCGCACCCCGCTCAACGCCGTGGTCGGCTTTTCCGAAATGATGACCAGCGGCATCGGCGGCGAATTGTCGACGACCCATCGGGAATATGCCGGCCTGATCCATCAGAGCGGCAAGCATTTGATCGAAGTGGTACGGATGCTGCTCGATATGTCCAAGATCGAAGCCGGCAAGTTTGAACTGCAGACTGAGCCCTTCGTGGTCGAGACCATGATCGAGCCCTGCTTCAGCATGGTCGAGGCCATGGCGCAGAAGCAGCAGGTGTCGCTGGTGACCGATATCGCCAGCCAGCTGCCGATGCTGGTCGCCGATGAGCGCGCCTGCCGGCAGATTTTGCTCAACCTGTTGTCCAATGCCGTCAAGTTCAGCCAGCCGGGCGGCCGGGTGACGGTGAGCCTCAAGCGGCAGGGCCAGAACCTCAATCTGTCGGTCAGCGACCACGGCGTCGGCATGGCGCCCGAATCACTGAGCCGGATCGGCGAGCCGTTCTTCCAGGCTCAGGACGGGTTGGCGCGCCGCTATGAGGGCACCGGGCTCGGTCTGTCCATCGTCAAGGGTTTGGTGGACTTGCATCAGGGCACGCTGCGGGCCATGTCTGAAATTGGAGCGGGGACAACCGTGACTGTTTTGCTTCCTATAAACGGTCCGGCAATAAAGACCGGCGAGACTGCGTCCATCACTCCACTCCGTAAAGAGCCGCCCGCCGCTCCGACATATTCATGGCAAGACGAAAAAAGAAAAGCGCAATGACGGCAACCACCTTCTCTCGCCTGCCCCTCGCGGCGGGCAGCGCCGTTGCGGCCACGCTCGGCCGCGCAGGACTTTGGACCATGGCGCAGTATATGCGCGCGCCACTGGCCTCGACGGGCCTGCTGGCCATGGTCACGCTGACCGCGCTGGCGGCCAGCAACGCCCTGTATTTCCAGACCGAACGCCACCCCTCGCCATTCTTCGCCCCGGCGATGGATGTGCCGGTGGCGGTGATCCAGCCCCAGCTGGCGCCCGAGCCGATGCCGGCGCCGATGCGCCAGGCTGCGACGCCGGTCGTTCAGGAAACCACCGGCAGCGTTGCGCCAAGGGCACTTCCCGATGCGCCCGTCGGCAACCCCGATGCCTTCGCGGTACAAAAGAAGCTGTTCGAGCTCGGCATATTCAACGGCACCGTCGATGGCTTTTACGGTCCGATGACCGCCAACGCGATTCGCCTGTTCGAGACCCGCAATGGCATGGCGCCGACGGGTGCGCTCAGCCGCGATGTGATCGACGCCATCATGCGCGCCGATGCGTCGGGCCGGGTGCCTGTGGCCCAGCAAGCGCCGGTAGCGCCAGCGCCCGTGCAGCAGGTCGCCGTGGTACAGCCGGCGCCGCAGCCGGATCGTGTCGTGGCGCGCCTGCCCGATTTGTCGCCCGTCGATCAGGCGGTGGACACCATCGGCAATGCCGCCGCCCAGACCATTGATTCTATCGTTGCTGCCGTTGATGGTGGCCGAGGCACCGCGCCCACGGCTCAGCAGATCCCGGCGCTTCCCTTGATGGCAACGCCCAGCCCGCAGCCCATGCCGGCTCCGGTGCAGGTGGCGTCACTTGAGCCGATGAGTGCGCCGCGACCGGTAACGGCGGTGCAGCCCGAAGCGGTGCCCGCCCAGATGCTGGCGGCGACCAATGTCGCGCCGGCCAATAACATGCAGCTGGTCAGCTCGATCCAGAGCGGACTGGCCAGCCTCGGCTTCTATCACGGCTCGATCGATGGCCATCCGGGCGACGCCACGGCGCGGGCCATCCGCGAGTTCGAGAATTTCCATAGCTACAGGGTGACCGGACAGGTGAAGCCTGATCTGGTGGGTCTGTTGCGGCAGGCCGGCGCGGATATCTAGTGAGTTCGCTCCGCAGCGATTTGTGGTGCGGCGTCTTCGTGCGGCGCCACAATGATCTGGGCAATATGTGCGTGGTGTCGCGCCGTGGCGACCCGATCGCCGGGCAGGTGTTTATCGAGGTCGATCACCTCGATGGCACGCGCTCGCTATTCATGCCGGCCCCGATGGCGAGCCGCCGAGAAGATGCCAGCCTGATGTTCCAGCGCCGTTTCAGCCATGCCGCGGCACATGACGTCAGGGACCGCATTGCCCGCGAGATCGAGTTCGACCCCGATCTGTGGGTGCTGAGCCTTGATCTGCGCGGCGATGATCCGGGGATCGAAGTGGTTTCCCCGTAAGCCGCTAGCTCGCCCGGCGGGCGCCGATGCGGGCGAGGGCTTCGATGGCCTGATCGACGATTGGATTATGCGCCGGAGCCAGCGAGGCGGCCGGTGTGCGGCGGCTGGTGTCGATGAAAGGCCTGTATTCGGCCTTGTTCAGCTCGAGCAAATTCACCTCGCCGCGCCAAGCGCTCATCAGATAAGCCATTGATTCTGGCGTCACATTGCCGAACAGCGTCGCGAAATCGGCCAGCGTGCGCGAGCGTTCACTGTCGTGGCTGGTGGCGTGGATCAGCACCTTGAGCCCGTCATAGGCAGTGCAGCCAAAGGCGCGCAGGATGACGAACAGCGAAGCGCCGGTAACGTCATGGGCGATCTGGCCGCAGCGGACTTCATCTAGCCCGGTAATCTGCGACAGCAGGCGGGTGACTTCCGGGCGGCGGTTCTCGGAGAACAGCTTCATCAGCGCCTGGGTCAGTTCGGCATTGGCCACCGACAGCTGCTCGATGGTCTTGCGGATCGGCGCCACCGGGGTTTCGCGATGGGCAAAAGCCTGGATGACCTTGACCCGGTCGGCATCGGACAGATCGAAGAAGGCCGGCGCGAGCAGGGCGGTATCGAAGTCGCTGCGCTGGGCCAGCGCCTCGGCGACCATGTGATCCATCTGAGCGGAACGGGCTAGCGCGCTGAGGTAAGCGCCGCGTGGCACGATGGCCGTATTGGCCGCCAGGGCCCGGTAAACCTTGCGGGAATTCATCTGGAACAGCTTGGCCAGCACCACATTGGTGAGGTCGGCGCGGGCCGCGATGGTGGCTGCAGCCGGCACATCGTAGCGGGCGATGATGTCGAGCATGGTCGGCTCGGACAATTCCGTGGCCCCGGCCAGGAAGGTGTTGAGGTCCTCACCGATATTGTCGACCACCAGCTGTTCCAGCGGTGCCGACAGCATTTCGGCGCGGCCAAGAATGGCAGCGCCCTTGGCGCGAGCCTGGGCGCCGGCAATCGGGAATAGCCGGCCGGCCAGAGCTTCGAACTGTTCCATTTCGGGAGGGGTCGGTTTGCCGCGCCGCGCATAGGCGTCGCAGGCCGCGATCAGCAGAGTATTCGTCCGGTCGACGCCGCCCGTCTCGATAAGCAGTTGAAACGTCTCGTAAGGCTGAAAACCAAGCATGTCTCGGGGACCGTCTAAGCTGAATCGCATCACATTTGATGTGCTTCCACTCTTGCCGCTAATTCGTTAGCAGACTGTTAACCTTGACGATCTCTTAATGCGGACATCGGCGGGAGGGCGAGGGGCGTCGCACCGGCCGATGGAAAACACGAACCGTGGCCTCCAATGGGAATGGGGGAGCGAGCAAATTGGAGGCTGGCTTGGGAAAGCTCGTCAAATTCGATCAGTGGCCGAAAGCCACCAAAATTGGGCCGCAACAGCCCGGTGACGCCCAGATATTGATGTTTACTGGGGTGCGCTATGAGCGCCAGACGCCGCCGCCACCTAGCAAGCGGCTTAATTCGACGCGGAACAAGCAGACGCGTGGATAAGATTATTCGTTGGGCTGGCGTCGTGGCGCTGGTGACAGTGCTGGCTGCCTGCTCGAGCGCGCGACCGGTCGGCGATTTCGGCCGCGCCGCGCCCAGCTATATTCATGACGTGTCGATGCCCGCGACCGGCGAGCGCAATGCGCGCAATCGCAAGGAGCCGGTGTCACAATTCAACCAGACCGATCAGGAAACCGAGATGCATGACCGCGTCTGGCGCTTCCTCGTCGCGGCGCATGCCAAGGACTGGCAATTTGACAGCGCGGTTGAACTGCAGCGCACCCGGATTTCGCCGCCCCGGGACGGGGCCTTTACCGCCGACCGCTATTACGCCTGGCTGCAGCGCACCGAATATCAGTCGTCGCGCACGCGCTATTCGACGGTGGGTCGCCATATCAGCGCCGATATCGAGACACTGCCGACCACTTTTGCCGCTATCTGCGCCGTGGTCGAGATCGACCGGCAGCGCGCCATTGCCTATGACGGGTTGCGCAATGGTCTGCCGCCGACCACCGGTGACAATCTTGCCGCACGAAAATATGAGAATGATGCCTTCATCGCCTGGTTTGTGCGCGCTCTGAATTATCGCTATCAAAGCTATGACTACGCGCTCGACAGCCTGCTGGTCGAAACCCCGCATGAGCAATCGCTGGCGGTGGATGATGCGCTGCGGCGGCTATCGGGCTTTGTCAGCCGCGCCAATAGCCGGGATTTCTGCGCCAATGCTGGCGCCAACCGACCCGGCACTGGTCTGGTTATCCCATCGCGCTTTCAAAAAATCGGCGACACGGAAATCGTGCTGCCCAAATAATGGACTTGGCTACGACGTGAATACGCCCATCAAACATTGGTCGATTGTTGAATATCTGCATGAGACCGTGCGCAATCCCAACATTCATATACGCGGCCAGAACAGCTATTACAGCAATGCCTGGACCGGCTCGTTCGAAGACAGCGTGGTGCGCTATCACTATGGCGACGCCTTCAGCCTTGGCCGCTGGGAGCCGCGCTGGGAGATCGACCAGCTGCATATCGGCGACTATGTCTGCATCGGTGCCGAAGCGGTGATCCTGATGGGGGGCAACCATACCCATCGCATGGACTGGTTCAGCCTCTATCCTTTCGCTGAAACCATCGTCGAATCCTATGTTGGCAAGGGTGATACGGTGATTGGTGACGGCGCCTGGATCGGCATGCGCGCCATGATCATGCCCGGCGTCAACATCGGCGAGGGCGCCGTGATCGCCTCGGGCGCCATCGTCACCAAGGATGTCGCGCCCTATATGATCGTCGCCGGGAACCCCGCCGTGCCGCTGCGCCAGCGCTTCGCCGCCGCCAGTGTCGAGACGCTGCTGGGGCTGGGCATCTACCGATGGGAACGCGCCAAGTTCGAAGCGCTGCGGCCCTTGCTGAGCGCAGATGATCTGGATGCGCTGGTGGCCGCCGCAGCCGCCTACGACGCGGGCCTCTGACTTAGCCCCGCGTACCGCAAGTCACTTTTGCCAATTCCTGCTCGAAACGCTGGCGCATCGCCTGGTGCGGCGGGGCGAGCCGAACCAGGATCAGCAGCTTGTTGCTGGCGGCCTCAACCACCAGCAGGCCCTCGGCAATGTCGAGTTCCTGCTGGGCCAGCAGGCGGGTCTGGGCGGCGTTGAAAATGCCCAGTTCCAGCGTCTGGCCGATGCCGTCGCGATTGGTGGTCGAATAGGTGACGATGCCGGACTGGTTGAACAGCGCCACCGACCAGAAAGCGTCCGGTAGCACACCGCTGACATAGGCCGGGCCATTGGCGAGATCGACACGGCACAGGCCATAGACCAGCGCCGGATCGAGCCCGAGCGGATTGGGGTCGCCGGCCGCAACCGGCGGCAGGATAACCACGCGGTTATCGGCCTCGATCTCCGCCACACGGGTCCATACCGATTGCTCGGCCAGAGCGGGCAGCGTGAGGATGACGACGATGTGGATAATTCCACCCAGCACCACGCCACCCAGCAGCCACATCAACAAGCGGATCATTCGCAATCCCCCCGGATGATCACGGGCATCGAAGCATCGCTGGAAAAGCCGGAGAAGGCGGCGGTGTCGTAGAGGGTCAGCACCAGCTTGAACGGGCCGTCGCCGGTCAGCTCCAGCCAGTTCTGCGGCTGCAGGCGGGTGCCGAGATTGATAAGGATGGAACCATCATTGGCCCGGGCGATGCTGCTGCTGCGGATGGCGGGGGCGGCATCGGGCGCGGCGATATTGACGCCCGCCTCATCCAGCGCCACCAGCGTCCAGAAATTGGCGAGCGGCGTCTTGCCATCGACGCGATAGCTGCAGTCGCGCGTCAGTGGCTGGCCGCTGCTATCGCTGCTGGCGGTAAATTGCAGGCCCTCGGCCTGGCCAAGTTCGAGCGCCGCAGTACGAGCCAAATGGCCGCGCGTATAGGGATTGGGCGCGGCGGCGCCGACATCGGGCCAGGCAGCCCACGGCCCGACCTGCGCCACGCCGAACAGCCGGCCATCGGTGAGCGCATAGTAGCTGAGGCCGAACCCGACGCTCAGCGCCACGGCGATCATCAGCAGCAGATGGAATACGAAGCGCACGGTTCAGCGGCTCGGAGATGCAATAGTCGGCATGGGCGAAACCTGCGCGCAAAGTGGCTGCCCCGCTTGTAGCAAGGGGGGGAGATCGGTCATAGCCCCTGCGTCGGCGCGGGAATGCTCGCCTGAGCGGTGGGCGGGGTGGTGGCGGTGCGTAGCGTTGCGGCCAGGCGGTTGGCGAGGTCGACGAGTTTGCGGGCGGCGCCTTGGGTCAGGCTGGGGGGGCGCTGGACCAGGTCTTCTTCGAGGGCTGGATCGGTGTCGGCAACCACCACCGGTGTGATGGCGAAATCGACGCCGAACACCGGCTTGATGTCGATATTGGTGTGGGCATAGGCCATGAATTTCTGGAAGGCGATGGCCGGCAGGGTGCCGCCGGTGAGGTTGTTGGTGGCGTGGTAATCGTCATTGCCGAACCAGACGGCGGCGACGTAATTGCCGGTAAAGCCGCAGAACCAGGCGTCGCGATAGGATGATGTGGTGCCCGATTTGCCAAGCACGGGCACGCCGGGCACATCGCCGCGCCGGCCGGTGCCGCCGGTGACCACGCCGCGCAGCATGGAGTTCATGTTGGCGACGGTGGTTTCGCTCAACACCCGTTCGCGCGGCGCATCGGGATCGGCTTCATAGACCAGCTCGCCGCCCAGCGTGGTCATGCGGGTAATGCCGAAGGCCGGGGTTTTGTAGCCGTGATTGGCCAGCACGGCATAGGACGAGGTCATGTCCAGCACCGACACCGAGGCGACGCCCAGAGCCAGCGAGCGGGTGACCGGATAGTCGGCCTGCAGGCCCATGCGGTGGCTGAGCGCGGCGATGGGCTCGCGGCCGGTCTTGATCGACAGGGTTACCGGCACAGTATTGAGCGACTGGGCGAAGGCACTGGCCAGGGTCACGGTGCCCTTGTAGTTGCGGCCATAATTCTGCGGGCACCAGTCGCCGATGCAGACCGGGCGGTCGGTGATCATGTCAGTCGGGGTAAGGCCGAGCTGTTCGAAGGCTTCGGAGTAAACGAAAATCTTGTAGGCCGAGCCGGGCTGGCGGGTGGAGACGATGGCGCGGTTGAACTGGCTCTTGCCGTAATCGGTGCCGCCGACCATGGCACGGATGGCGCCGACCGTGTCGGTGACCACCATGGCGGCCTGGCTGACGTCATATTGTTCGCCCTGTTCCAGCACGGTTGAGACCACTGCCTCTTCGGCATATTTTTGCAGCGTGGTGTCGATGGTGGTGCGGACGACGAAATTGTTCGACGCGTGATTGTGGCTTTCGATCAGGCGCTTGGACTGTTCGAAGGCCCAATCGAGAAAGTAGTTCGGCGAATTGGCATCGGCGGCGCGGCTGACCGGGGTCGCCGGATGGCGGCGGGCGGCGGTGACCTGACCTTCGGTGAGGAAACCGGCCGCGACCATGTTGGACAGCACCAGATTGGCGCGGCCGCGCGCGGCGGCGAGGTCAACATGCGGTGCGTAGCGGGTCGGAGCCTTGAACAGGCCGGACAGCATGGCGGCTTCGGCCAGGTTGATGTCCTGCACCTTTTTGTCGAAATAATAGTCCGAGGCGGCGACGACGCCGAAATTGCCGCCGCCCATATAGGCGCGGTCAAAATACAGCTTGAGGATGTCATCCTTGGTGTAGTGCCACTCCAGCCAGACCGCGAGAAACGCTTCGATGATCTTGCGTTCCAGCGTTCTTTCCGAGGAGAGGAACAGGTTCTTGGCCAGCTGCTGGGTGATTGAGGAGCCGCCCTGGGTGGAATTGTCGCCAGCGGCATTGCTCATCAGCGCGCGCAGGGTGCCGACCACGTCAATGCCGAAATGGTCATAAAAACGCCGGTCTTCGGTGGCCAGGGTAGCCTTGATCAGATAGTCGGGCATGTCGGCCAGCGCCACGGTATCGTCGGAGCGAATGCCGCGCCGGCCGATCTCGGTGCCGAAGCGATCAAGGAAGACGACTGAATAATCTTCTGCCTTGTTGAACTCGCCCGAAGCGGTGGCGTCAAAGGCCGGCAGGGCCAGCGCCGTCATCAGCACGCAGCCGATGGCCAAGAATGAGAAGCCGTCGCTAACCAGTTCCACGAACAGGCGTTTAATGCCGGCAACGTGAAAGATCGACATGAAGTCCTGAAAGCGGGTATAGCCTCGACCGAGCGCCTGCCAGAATTCGTAGAGCGAAGAATCAAGCCAAGCGTCGGCCGCCAGCATGCTGGAGGATTTCTTGCGCTTTTCTTTGGTATAGAACGGATCCTGCACCAGTCGTCCTCAGCTCACCTTGGCGGACTGTTGTCCGCCGCCAGCGATCAACGCAACAGCATCGCTGGAATATGATTGCTCCTGGATGCCGGCAAGGGCATTCCGGCAACAGACTTACCAGCAGCGAGTTAAGATGGCCTTTTGGGACGAAAAAACCCTCGAAGAAATGACCACCGCGGAGTGGGAATCCCTTTGCGACGGTTGCGGCCGTTGCTGCCTGATCAAACTCGAGGATGAAGACACCGGAATTCTGATCACCTCGGACGTGCGTTGCCAGTTGCTCGACGGCGATACCTGCGGTTGCACCGACTATCCCAACCGCCAGGCCAAGGTGCCCGACTGCATCAAGCTGACGCCGCAGAATGTGCGCGAAATCCCCTGGATCCCCACCACCTGCGCCTATCGCCGCATCGCCGAGGGCAAGGGCCTGGCCTGGTGGCACCCGCTGGTGTCGGGCGATCCGCAAACCGTGATCGATGTCGGCGTCTCGGCCCGGGGCCGGACCTTTGCCGAACAGGACGTGGCGCCCGGCGAATGGGAGAACCACGCGGTCGACTGGCCCGAATGGGAACCGCCCGAGAAGCTCTAGGAGCGAACGAAGGCCAGTAGCGGCGCGAAATCGTGCTGGTCGGCGGCGCGCAAGGCAGCCAGATAGGCCTGCCGGGTAGCGCTGGGCAGGTCGATGCTGTGGCGACCCCAGGTGAAAGCCTCGACGCCGAGCTGGCGGCAGAGCAAATCCGCCGCCAGGCGCGTGTGCCGGCCATTGCCGTTGGTGAATGGATGGATCGACACCAGGCCATGGTGGAAGCGGGTCGCCAGCTCATCGGGGCCATAGGTGTTGTGGGCGAGCCAATAATCCATATCGTCCAGAAACTGCCGCAGCCGGACTGGGATGTCGTGGGCCAGGGCGCCAATATTGGTTTCGACACGCCGCCATTTTCCGGCCCAGGACCAGACCTCGCCGAACATGCGCTGATGCAGGCGGGCGAGGTAGGGTTCGCTGGTCAAGGCCATACGGCTGCGCAGCGCCCAGGCGCGCCCGGCCAGGATATTGGCTTGCTCGGCCGCGTTAAGGTCTTGCCGGGTGATGATCCAGCTCTGGCGCAGTCCCTTTTGATCCTCGGGGGCGAGGGGTGTCGATCCTTCGGGGCCGGCAAAAATGTCGGTCACGGCTGTCGCCAAAGATCGCGTTCGGAGATGTGGTCCTCGATATAGTCGTCGACCTGCTGCCGGAGCGGGGCGGCGACCTGCTGATCTTCCAGCGCCATGCTGTGCGACACGCCGGTTATGGCGGCGGCGGCCAAGCTCTCGGCGCGCCGCTGCACCATGGCCTCCAAGGAAGTGTTGGGGACCAGCGCATAGACCAGGGTGCAATCCATGGCCTGGCCGACGCGCCGAAGCGTCGCCAGGGTAATGGTGCCGGCAGCCTCGCTTTTCTCCATGTCATCAAGCGACTGCGAGCGTACGCCGAGTCGGTCGCCGAGCTGGGCAGATGACAGACCCAGCGCGTCTCTGAGGGCGCGTATCCAGCCCTTGGGCGGGGGCTGATACTGAGTGGCGGGCTGCAATGCCGCCAGTTTCTGGTCCAGACTGAGGCGGGCTCGGTGAAGCCTGCGGTTCCAAGCCATTTCTGCTCCTTGCCAGGCTATGACCTGGTTTTTATGCGTTACTTGCCAGGTTATAACCTGTCATTTAATCTATCGTTACCAGGTTATGGCCTGGTTTTATAGCTTGAACATCAGGCCATGGCCTCGTTCAGGAGCTTCGCATTGGGTCTTGTTTGGGATGCCGCAGCTCTAGGTCTTTACACGGCATTAACCATGTTGTGGCCAGATCGGGCGGTGCGTGAGCCCAGGATAGGCGGCAACATGACCGATATCGCGACTGCCAAAGACTCAAGTGAACATTTCTGGGCCCGCGTGCGCGTGGCGCTGGGGGCGATGCGTCCTGTGCGACAGGAGCGAGTGCCGGCTTATGGGCAGGCGGCAATTGCCCGCTCCATCGGCATGAAGCCCCGGCTGGGTGCGCGGATCGACGAGGAACTGGCGCTGGGCTGGCGGTTGGCGGCGGGTCGCAATGTCTCGATGAGCCTGCTGGTGATCGAGGTCGATCGCTTCGCCGATTATTTTACCGCCTATGGCCGCGCCGTGACCGATGATTGCCTGCTCTCGGTGCTGGGGGCGATCAAGGCGACGCTGCCGCGCGAGACCGACACCTGTTTGCGGATGGGGCGGAGCAGCTTTGTCATCGTGCTGCCGGACCTGCCGGTGCTGATGGCGCGGGCTACCGCCGCCAAGATCGCCGATGCAGTGAAGGCACTGTCGCTGGCGCATAAGGAAAGTCATGCCGGTATCGTCACCATCAGCCAGGGGCTGGCGGTGATCAATCCAGAGGGTCATTACGACCGCAAGTTTTTCGAAGCCGCCGCCGAAGCGCTGAAAAAGGCGCAGCGCAAGGGCATGAGCCGGATCGAAGGCGTCGATTTGCGCCCGACGCAGAAGCGGCGCAAGGCGGCTTAGGCACCCACCCCTTCCTTCTCCCCTTGTGGGAGAAGGTGCCCCGAAGGGGCGGATGAGGGGGCGTTTCCACAAGCATCTATGCATGGGCGGGCGCAGGACCCCTCACCCTGGATTTCTGCTGAACGCAGAAATCCTGTCCCTCTCCCACAAGGGGCGAGGGGAGGGCCGGTGGGTGGGGCGAGGTCTGAACACAGACGGCCGGGGCGGCGGAGGCCGCCGCCTGTTGCCAGTCTTCCCCTGACCCACTAAGACAGCCGTCCTTTGCGCGCCGTTGGGCGCGGTCCCCATTATGGATGGCATGCCATGACCCTTGTTTGCGGCCTCGACTTTGGCACGTCCAATTCCACCTTTGCCCGGCTCGATGACGCCGGCGTGCCGCAATTGCTGGCGCTGGAGGATGGCCGGCAGACGCTGCCCAGCGTGATCTTTTTCGGCTTTGAGGATGACACCGTCCATTTCGGCCGGCAGGCGGTGGCGGAATATGTCAGCGGCGCCGATGGGCGGCTGATGCGCTCGCTCAAAAGCGTGCTGGGCACGGCGCTGATCGGGGACACCACGCGGGTCAAGGCGCGCAGCTATGGCTTTGTCGAGATTTTGGGCATGTTCATCGCCGAGATGAAGCGCCGGGCCGAGACCGAATTGGGCGGCGTGGTGGATAGCGTGGTCTGCGGCCGGCCGGTGCATTTTGTCGATGATGATACGGTAGCGGACCGGGCCGCGCAGGATCAGCTGGAAGGCGCGGTGCGGGCGCAGGGGTTTCGCCACATCGATTTTCAGTTCGAGCCGATTGCCGCCGCGCTGGACTATGAGCGGCAGGTGACGAGCGAGAGGCTGGCGCTGATTGTCGATCTGGGTGGTGGTACGTCGGATTTTTCGGTGGTGCGGGTGTCGCCGGAGCGGGCCCGTGCGGCGGAGCGCGGCGGCGATATTCTGGCGACGGCGGGTGTGCATGTCGGCGGGACGGACTTTGACCGGCTGCTGTCGATGGCCAAGGTGATGCCGGAGCTGGGGCTGGGCACGCGCACGCTGGACGGCAAGCGGCATCTGCCGGTGGCGCCGTATTATGATTTGTCGACCTGGCACCGGATCAACCGGCTCTATACGGCGCAGACCCTGCGCGATTTGCGCGGCACCAAGCGCGAGGCGCAGGCGCCGGGGCGGGTGGAGCTGATGATGGAGCTGATCGAGGATCGACTGGGGCATCGGCTGGTCGGCGCGGTGGAAGCGGCCAAGATTGCGCTGTCGGATGCGGATGCGACGGAATTTGTGTTTCCGGTGCGGGACCGGCGGATCGAGACGGCAATGAGCATCGCGGATTTGACCGAGGCGCTGCGGCTGGCGGTGGGGCGGATCGAGGCGACGATTGGGGAAGCGCTGACGCGGGCAGGGGTGACGGCGGGGGATATCGACAGTTTGATTTTGACGGGGGGCTCGACGCAGGTGCCGGCGATTGCCGGGCGGTTGCGGGCGCTGTTTCCAGAGGCGGAGCTGGTGCGGACCGATGTGCTGGGGAGCGTGGGGCTCGGGCTGGCGTTGGATGCGAAGCGGAAGTTTGGGTGAGGGAAAATCTCGCCCCAAACACGGTGTCACCCCGGCGAAAGCCGGGGCCCATCCTGAGATCGCGCGGGTGACTCCATCTCAAGATGGGTCCCGGCTCAAGGCCGGGATGACATCGGGGGTGTGGCGGCGTTGGGGACGATTGCGGGATCATCCCTTCCAAGCCCGAGGGTGACGGGCGGTGGTGGGGTGACGATCTATGGTCGTCCACCAAAAAACTTATCCATCTTATCCCCGCGTCACGGTGATGGGGTATAGTTCAGGCATGGTCGGGAAATTGGGTCAGGTGGTGGCAAGCCACCGACCCACAGACGAGCCGGGGCCTTTCATGACAGCGTTAAAATCTGCCGACACCCGCGACTGGGTGGAGATTCGGCGTGCCTATGAGCAGAGTATTGAAACGCTGGTGCAGATCTGCCTGCGCTTCGGCATCACCAAGGGCGCGCTGGAATATCGCTGCCGCAAGGAGCGTTGGATTTCGCGGCAGGCGAGCCTGGCCAAGCGGAAGGATTCGACGATGGCGCGGCTGTTCGCCGTGCTGGAAAAGCAGGTGACCAAGCTGGGCAATGCCAGCGGCGACACATTGGGCGACAAGGAGGCACAGCAATTGACGGAACTGATCAAGAATTTCGACAAGATGGCCAGCATGGCCGGCAATGAGGTGAAGGCAGAAATGGTGCCGCAGAAGCGCGACATGCGCGATCTGCGCGACAAGCTGGCCAAGCGCATTGATCAATATAAGCGCCGCTGACGGGAAGACCCAGGTCGAGGCCCTGTCCGAGGCAGCAGTGGTGGACATGTTCTACGACTGGAACCGCTGGGCCTATGAGCAGCAGAAAGAGCCCGAGGGCGACTGGACGACCTGGCTGTTTCTCGGTGGGCGGGGCTGCGGCAAGACCCGCACCGGCGCCGAATGGGTGCGCGGGCTGGCAGCGCAGAAGATTTCGCCCATCGCGCTGGTGGGCGAAACCATGAGTGAAGCGCTCGCCATCATGGTGCGGGGCGAGAGCGGGATTTTTGCCGTCTGCGACGTGGATGAGCGGCCTTTGTTGAAGGGCCAGCAGTTGATCTGGCCCAATGGGGTGGAGGCGACTTTGATGTCGGCCTCCGATCCGGATCGGTTTCGCGGGCCGCAATTTGCCGCCGCCTGGTGTGACGAGCTGGAGCTATTGGCGGGCGACAATGCCGGGGCCAAGGGGATGGGCCAGCAACAGGAGGATGTGGTCGGCGCCAGCTTTGCCGTGGCATTTTGCGAGGGCGAAGTGCGGCGGCTGGGGCGGATCTGGGCCGACGGGCAGTTGCTCGATACCGAGGGACTGACGCTGCGGTTTTATCGCGGCACGGAGGACCAGTTGCCCGATGGGCTGATCGAGGCGACGCAGGGCGAAGCGCCGGCCTATCGCGGGCTGTGTTATTTGGTGGTCGAGCAATTGCCCCTCAACCGGTTTGGTAACCGGATACCGCAGCTATCGGTGGAATTGTGCCGGGTGGTGGGGGAGCTCGAGCCCAATATTCGGGCGGTGACGGTGATCCCGGGGGCGACTGAATTTGGCTATGACCCCAGTCCGCGCGTGCGGCTGGTGGGGCCGGGGCAGACCGTGGGTAAAAATACCCATGTGTCGGCGAGTGTGAGCGACTGGACTGCGTCGATCGATGAGCTGGTGGCGCTGTGCCCGAACCTTGAACATGTGGCGCTGGTGGTGGCCTGGTTCGGTGATGATCTGCGCTGCGGGCACTGCGCCATCGGGCCGCGTGTCGAGGCGGCGGAGCGCGATGTGCTGGGCGCGCCGTGGAGCGTGATGGGGCTGGGGCGCGGAAATGTGCCGGTGGTGTCGCAGCATGGCGGCGGGGCGGCTTATGGCGGCACGCCATCGGACGCGTCAGTGCTGGCGGCGATTGCCGATCTCAAGTCGCGCGGGCTCAAGGTGACGCTCTACCCGCTGGTGATGATGGATGTACCGGGCGGCAATGGACTGCCGGACCCGTATGGCGGGGCCGAGCAGGCGGCTTATCCCTGGCGTGGGCGCATCACCTGTCATCCGGCGCCGGGGCGGGCGGGATCGCCGGATCAAACGGCGGCAGCAGCGGCGCAGGTGGCGGGTTTGTGCCGGGCTATCGGCAGATGGTGCTGCATTATGCCGAGGTGGCCAAGGCGAGTGGGGTCGATACGCTGATCATCGGCTCGGAAATGGTCGGGCTGACGAATGTGCGCGGGGCGGGCAACAGCTTTCCGTTCGTGACGGCGCTGGTGGGGCTGGCGGGCGAGGTGCGGGCCATTGTCGGGGCGGGCATGGTGCTGACCTATGCCGCCGATTGGAGCGAATATTCGGGCTATCAGCCGGGCGGTGGGGAGAAGTTTTTCCATCTCGATCCGCTCTGGGCCTCGCCGCATATCGATGCGGTGGGGATCGACAATTACATGCCGCTGGCCGATTGGCGCGATGGGCAGGGCCATGCGGATGCCGGGCTGTCGGCGAGCGGCTACGACCTTGATTATCTGGCCGGCAATGTGGCGGGCGGCGAAGGGTTTGACTGGTATTATGCCAGCGATGCCGACCGGCAGGCACAGGCGCGCAGCCCGATCAGCGACGGCGCTTATGGCGAGCCGTGGGTGTGGCGCTACAAGGATATTCGCAGCTGGTGGAGCCGGGCGCATCACAACCGGCCCGGTGGGGTGCGGCAGGCGAGCCCGACGGCGTGGGTGCCGGGCAGCAAGCCGGTCATCTTCACCGAACTCGGCTGCGGGGCCGTCGATAAGGGGGCCAACCAGCCCAATATTTTTGGCGACCCCAAAAGCGCCGAAGGTGGGCGTCCGTATTTTTCGAGCGGCACGCCTGACCCGCTGATCCAGCGGCAGGTGTTGCGGGCGCATCAGGCGTGGTGGCGCGATCCCCAGAACAATCCGCCGGGCATGGTGGATGTGAGCCGCATCTATCACTGGACCTGGGACGCGCGGCCCTATCCGGCATTTCCGGCGCTCACGGCAGTGTGGGCCGATGGGCCGAACCATCGCAATGGGCACTGGCTGACCGGGCGGTTGGGCGGGCTGGCGAGTGACGAATTGGCGGTGGCGATTGCGACCGATCATGGCGTGGCGCTGAGCGCCGAGCCGGCGGCGCCTTTCGCCAGCGGATTGGTCCTGGGCAGTGCGACGACGGCGCGGGAGGCGCTGGAACCGCTGCTGGGGGCAACGGGGCTGAGCCTGCGCAATCGGGTGGCTGGGCTGCATCTGGGTATGGCGCGGCGCGGTACGGCGGTGACGCTGGCGGCGGATGGGCTGGCGGCGGGGGAGGCGGCGACGCTGACACGGCGGCGGGTCGATCCGGCGGAGGCGCCGGGACGGCTGGCGCTGAGCTATCTCGACCGTGAGCGGGACTATCTGACCGGCACGGTGACGGCGCTGAGCCATGCGGATGGCCCGTTGGTGGGCGAGAGCACGGCGCTGACGCTGGACGGCTCGGGCGCGCGGCTGGCGGCCGAACGGCTGCTCGATGGGCGGAATGCAAGGCGCGAAACGCTGGATTTCAGCCTGCCACCGGCGGCGTTGGAGCTGGAGCCGGGCGATCTGGTGGAGATCGAGGGTCAGGCGGAGGGGCCGTTCGAAATTGCCGAAATTCGTGACGGGCTGGCGCGGCGGGTGACGGCGCGCAGCCTGCCGGCGGGCCATGCGGTGGCGACCGGGATTGATCGGCCGCTGGCAGCGGGTGGCGGGCCGATGGTGCGGTCGCTGCCGGTGGTGACGCTGGCGCATCTGCCGCCACTACCGGGCGATTTTGCCCGGTCGCGGCTGGTGGTGGGCACTTATGCGCAGCCCTGGCCGGGCAGCGTGCAACTGGTCGATGACGTGACTGGCGCGACACTGGCGGAGCTGGGGCGGCGGGCTGTGCTTGGCAGCGTGGTGAGTGCGCTGCGGCCGGGTCCGGCTGCGGTATGGGACGTGGGCGACGGGTTTGAGGTGAGCCTGGTGGCGGGCCATCTGGCTTCGGCGGAAAAGTTGGCGGTGCTGGCGGGCAGCAATCGGCTGGCGGTGGAAACTGACGCGGGCGACTGGGAGGTTTTGGGCTTTGCCGAGGCCGAACTGGTGGCGGCGGGGCGCTATCGGCTGCGGCAGTTACTGCGCGGGCTGGAGGGGACCGGACCGGCCATCGGCATGGTATCGCCGGGGCGGCGGGTGATGCTGCTGGATGCGCGGACGCTGGCCTTGCCGGTGGAGCCGGGCTGGCTGGGCGAGGCGCGCGGCTTTCGCGTCTATGCCGGTGGAGCGGATATTGAGGGTGTGGCGCTTTCGCTGGTAACCGGCGTGGCGCCGGCTTTGCCACTGTCGCCGGTGCATCTGCGGGCGCGGCGGAATGGGGGTAGCGATATTGCCCTCGACTGGGTGCGGCGCAGTCTGGGCGATGGCGACGGCTGGGGCGTGGCGGAAAGCCCGATGGAGCCGGTACCCGAGCGCTGTCAAATGGTGATTTTTGACGGGGCGACGGCGCTGCGGACGCTCGACGTGACGGCGCCGACGGCCGTGTACACCGCTGCCGATCAGGTGACGGATTTCGGCGTGACGCCGGCGGCGTTCGCCTTCACGGTGAGCCAGCTCAGCCCGGTGCTGGGCGCTGGTCATGTCGCAAGGGGAGAGTTTCATGGCTAGAATCCGGTTCGATATTTGCCTCGACGAGGTGCTGCGGCACGAGGGCGGCTATGCCGACCATCCTGCCGACCCCGGTGGGGCAACCAATCTGGGCATCACCCACAAGACGCTGGCGCGCTGGCGCCAGGTGTCGCCGTGGTGGGAGCTGCCCAAAAGCGCGGTGAAGGATTTGCAGCGCCCTGAAGCGGCGCGGATTTATCGCGCCAGTTACTGGGATCGTTGCCGGGCCGACCAACTGCCGCCGGGGCTTGATCTGGCGCTGTTCGATTTCGCCGTCAATTCCGGGCCGGATCGGGCCATCCGTATGCTGCAAACTGAGCTGGGTGTGGTCGCCGATGGTCAGATCGGGCCGCTGACGCTGGCGGCGGTTGGGGCCTATGGCAGGCGCAAGGGGGTCGGTGTGCTGATCGGCGCGCTGTGCGACCGGCGGCTCGGTTTTCTCAATCGGCTGACGAGTTTCGCCGTGTTCGGCAAGGGCTGGACCGCGCGCGTCGCGTCGGTTCGCCGGACCGCGATGGGCATGGCTGGTACGGCAAACCCGGCCGTCAAACCTCTCAACTGGAGTGACATCATGGACTTTCTCAACGGCTACAAGACCTACATCGTCGCCGCATTCATGCTGCTGGCCGGGTTGGCGCAGATGGTGGGCATCGACCTGCCGGCGCTCGACGGCGCCTCGGCCGGGCATCTGATCATGGAAGCGCTGGCGGTACTGTTCCTGCGCAAGGGATTGAAGGGCGATATCGGGCGGGCGTGAGGACCCGCCTTGCATCACAGCTCCGCGTACCCGATATTGCGGGTACGCCATTTTAAAGGGGCTGAAGTGAAGCACGCGTCGATTGTTGTTCGAGCTCAATGGGACAGCGAGGCTCTGGTGTGGGTCGCGTCCAGCACGGATATCGACGGTCTCAGCGTTGAGGCCGACACGATTGAAGCACTTAACGTCAAGGTCCTTGCCGCGATCACTGATCTGATCGAACTCAACGGCATCGACTCCGAGCTGGCCGAAATCCCGGTGCATCTGCTGGCTGAGCAGTTTTCGCGCCTGCCCAACCCTTCCTACTAGCCGTGGCGGGCTTTCTGCGTGAGTTGAAAGCCCTGCTCATCGCCGCCGGATGTTATTTTGTCAGGCAGGGGCGCGGTGATCATGAGATCTGGTATAGCCCGGTGACGAAACGATACTTCACCATCGACTCCGGCACCAAGTCGCGGCATACGGCGAACGAAACGCTGAAGCAGGCCGGGCTTCCGAAGGGTTTTTGACCGCTTTGCCTCATTCATGTCCCATTCAGCAACGTCGCTCTAGGTTGCTCTCATGAAAACCTTGATCATGAAATCCCTTGCCCCGATCGCCGTGGCGCTGGCCTTGGGGCTGGCCGCGACGGGATCGGCCTATGCGCAGGCCTGCCTCGACAAGCGCGAGATTCAGGATGCGGTGTCCTCTGGTCAGATCATGTCGCTCGATGCGGTGCTGGCCTCGGCCGGCGTCGATGGCAATGCCGACATCCTCTCGGTTCAGGTATGTGACGAAGGCGGCAGGCTCGTCTATGTTATTGGCGTACTGAGCCCCGATGGGGACGCACAGAACCTGGTTCTGAGCGCGCAGTAACCGACAGCGCAGCCAAGGGGCCAGCATGCGTATTCTCGTGGTCGAAGACGACACCAATCTCAATCGACAGCTCAAGGACGCGCTGACGGATGCCGGCTATGCGGTCGACGTGGCGTTCGATGGCGAGGAAGGCCACTTTCTCGGCGATACCGAACCCTATGACGCCATAGTGCTCGATATCGGCTTGCCGCAAATGGACGGGCTGTCGGTGCTCGAAGAGTGGCGGCGCGCCGGCAAGACCACGCCGGTGCTGCTGCTGACGGCGCGCGACCGCTGGAGCGACAAGGTGCAGGGCATCGACGCCGGCGCCGACGATTATGTCGCCAAGCCCTTCCACATGGAAGAAGTGCTGGCTCGTATCCGCGCTCTGGTACGGCGCGCGGCGGGGCTGGCCTCCAATGAAATTGTTGCCGGGGCGGTGCGGCTTGATGCGCGCTCGGGCAAGGTGACGGTCGATGGCCAGTCGGTGAAACTGACCAGCCACGAACTGCGCCTGCTGAGCTATCTGATGCATCACAAGGGCAAAGTGATTTCGCGCACGGAACTGACCGAGCATCTCTACGATCAGGATTTCGACCGCGACAGCAACACCATCGAGGTGTTTGTCGGCCGCCTGCGTAAGAAGCTGCCGGACGACTGTATCCAGACCGTACGCGGGCTGGGCTATCAGATCGCGGAAGATTAGGGCGGTCGCAGCGAGTGCGTAAGGGCTCCATCGCCGCGTCGCTGTTCTGGCTTTCCGCCGGCTGGCTGGTGCTGGCGCTGGTGGCGACCGGCTTTCTGCTGACCGATCTCTATTCGCGGGCGCTCGACAACTCGCTGGCGCAGACGCTGGATTTCCATGTCGAAAGCCTCGCCGGCGCCTTGCTGGAAACAGGCGATCCGCTGAGCGACGAGATCGTGCTGAGCGATCCGCGCTTCGACCGTCCGCGCTCGGGCTGGTATTGGGCGATCCGCGATGCCGATGGCACGCTGTATAATCTGTCAACCTCGGTGGTCGGCATCGATCTGCCGCCATTGACCAGTGCCGGCGATGGCCGGGGCCGCCGCACCGGCATCATGGACGACGCTTTCGGCACCAGGCTCCGCGTCGTGGAGCGGGCGGTGACGCTGGCACCGACCACCTACCAGATCGTGGTTTCCGGCAATCTCAGCGAAATTCTGGAGCAGGTCGGTGAGTTTCGCGGCCAGGCCTTCGTCGTGCTGGGCGCGGTGGGGGTGATGCTGGCCATCATGAGCGGCATTGTCGCCCGTTTCGCCATGCGGCCCATCGCCCGCTTGAGTGCCGCCATCGAGAGCGTGCGCGAAGGCGAAAGCGTCGCTTTGACCGGCACCTATCCCCGCGAAATTGCTCCACTGGCCGAAGAGGTCAACGAATTGCTGCGCTCCAATGCGCAGATCATCGAGCGGGCGCGCAATCAGGTCGGCAATCTGGCGCATGGGCTCAAGACGCCCATAGCCGTGCTGCGCAATGAGGCCGCGAGCAAAAAGGGCGCGCTGGCCGGCGTGGTGCTGTCCGAGAGCGAGAAGATGAGCACCATGGTGTCCACCTATCTCGAGCGGGCGCGGCTGGCGGCCCGTACCTCGGTGGTGGGCAAAAAATCCGACGCGAGCCTGATCCTGCAGCGGCTGACGCGGGTGATGGGCAAGATCCATCCCGAGGTCAATGTCGCCTTCCAGCAGCCCGATGTCGCTTTGCCCTGGTTCCGCGGCGATGAGGCGGATCTGGAGGAAATGGCGGGCAATCTGCTCGATAATGCCTGCAAATGGTCCGGCGGGCAGGTGGAGGTGCGATTGTCCAGCGAGCGGGGCGAGATCGGCACCATGCTGTTGATCCGCATCGACGATAACGGGCCGGGGCTGACCGACGAAGACGCCGACAAAGTGTTGCGCCGCGGTGTCAGGCTGGACGAGAAAACGCCCGGCACCGGCTTGGGGCTCGATATCGTCAAGGAACTGGTAGATGTGTATGGCGGCAGCCTGGCCTTGAAGCGTTCAGCGCTGGGCGGGCTATCGGCGGAATTGCGCCTGCCCACGGCGCGGCTCGGCAACTTGGCGCGGCCCAATGCAACCTGACGCACTTTCGCCGCATTACGACAACATGAGCTTTTCAACGACCACGAGATTGCACAATATGAACCGTATCGCCCTTCTTGCTACGCCGCTGCTTGCCCTGACCCTGGCTGCTTGTTCCAGCACTGGTCCGACCCAGGTGGCGCAGGCGCCCGTGGTGGCGACTCCGGTGATCACCCAGCCGCTGGTGGCGACGCCGGCGCAGACCACGCAGCAGGCCCTGCTGACCACCAGCGTGGCCAATGGCTTTGTCGATGCGGCCGCCTTGCGGGTGATGACGCCCAAGGATTCGGCGGAAGCCAATAGCGCGCAGTTCTATGCGCTGCAGTTCGGCCGCCCCGGCGCGCCGCGCCAGTGGGCCGGCGACAAGGGCACCACAGGCACTGTCGCGGTCGGCCCCTATGTCCGCGTCAACAATCTCGATTGCCGGGACTTTACCCACACGGTCAAGGCCGGTGGCCAGGACTATGTGAAAAAGGGCACCGCCTGCCGCGAGCAGAACGGCAATTGGGCAGTGGTGCAGGGCGCCGCCTGACCGCAATAGCCGTTGCTGCAGATAAGGATTGTTTACCAACGCAGGTTAGGTTTGGACAGAAGACTTGTCCAAACCCACTGCGTTAATGTCCCAAGCTGCCAATCAGAGTGAACCGACGGCCTCCGCCGCAACCCGCCGCGGCGTCCGTGCGGCGGCACGGCCGTTTGCCGGCATCATCGATCCGGTGCTGGTCGAGGAGCCCGTGCCGTTTTCTTTTGCCGGCTCGGTCGCCCGTTCCCATGCTGATGCGGGCTGGACCTGGGTCACCCGCGACCTCTGCCCCGATCTGATCCCTGAAGCGGCTGTGGCCGCGGGTAGTTTCTCGGCAGCGGACCTCGAGGCTGTCATGCCCGAGGTACTGACGCGGATGCGCAACGGGCTGGCTATTGCTACCGCCGATCCGGAAAAAGATCGTCGCCTGCGCGCCACTTTGGGCAGCAGCGAAGCCCGCGATGCCCTGCCGGTCATGATCCTGGCGCTGCGTAGCCGCGCTCTGCTGATCAAGGCGCGCGCCTTTGGCAAGGCCGTCAACACTATCGCCGAGGACGGCGCGCTGGGCACCGCCTTGCAATCCATGCCGTTGCAGGACCCGCCGCTGGCGGCTCTGCTGTTCCACGCAGCGGTCGGCCAGATCGCCAATCCCACCCGGCTCATCACCACCATCATCAAGCTGGCGGGCAACGCCACCGAAGCGGCCGTGATCCGGCTGGGTTTCAGCCCGGTGGTCGACGCCATTCTGGCGCAGGCGCAGAACCAGTTGCATGTGCTCCAGCCGATGGGGCCATTTGCCGATATTGATCTGGTATGCCGCAGCCTCGACCGCTTTCACCGGCTGGTGCGCTCGCTGACCGGCTATATCGAAGTCGCCCGCGGCAGCCGCTGGGCGACGGTGCTGTCGGCGGTGACCAAGCAGGTTTCCGACCGGATCGAGCCGCGTTTGCGCGATGTCGTCGCCGATCTCAATCAGGCCATGCGCCGGGGCCGCGAAGGCAGCGACCGGCTCGATGATGACCGGATTTTGGCGGCCATTAATGGCGTCTATCTGCTGGCAACGGTGCGCGAATGCCGGGATTCGCTGGCGCTGAATGCCGTGTTTGAACAGGCCTGGAGCCAGGTCGGGCAGGCGCTGGAAGTCCACCTCCAGCGCAATCTCGACCTGATACGGCAGCATCCGAATGATCCGGTGATCGGCGCACGGCTCGATGCCGGCATCAAGATGGCCGAAATACGGTTCAATCCCGAATATGCCGACACGCTGCGCCGGGCCCGGGTGGCCGCTGAGCGGCGGAGTTAACGCTCCCCCAACATCTTACCCACGAAAATTCTCAATCAACTTTATAGCGATGGCGCGGCCGGGTTCACGTAGGCTGGCGTGTTGTCCGGCCGATCCCCGCACTAGAGCGATGGTTTTGTCACCGATGATGCG
Organism: Devosia sp. A449; assembly: GCF_054489375.1. Lineage (NCBI taxonomy): Bacteria > Pseudomonadati > Pseudomonadota > Alphaproteobacteria > Hyphomicrobiales > Devosiaceae > Devosia > Devosia sp. A449. Next base: position 300,989 of record NZ_JBTMWU010000004.1, read on the forward strand.
GACCACGACGCCGATGGCGCTGAGTGGGTCGGTCTCGTCAGCATTGGCGTAGATCAGTGCGCCCACTTCGAGCAGCCGCGCCTCATCGGGAGCGATGACAAACAGCTGGGCCTCGGCGTGGCGGCCGGTGAGGAAGCTGGGCGGCAGGGGCAGGGGGATGGCCGGGCCGCATCGGGGCTCGGCGTCGTCGCCGGTGATCACCACCATGGCGACGCGCTCCTGCGCTACGATGCCAGCGCTGGCCGCAGGAATGGCGCCGAGCTGCACGCCAGCGGCGATATCGGCGATATCGAGCGGCTGCGGCGTGTCGGCCAGTGACCAGCCGGCGGGTTTGGGCGCAAAGGGCAGCCAAGCGGGCCGCCGCGAGACGATGCTGCGGGGGCGCTCGATATAGCGCCGGCCGGCATCGAGGAAAACCGGCTGTTCCGTCTCGTCGGGCACCGCGCCAATGGCGGCGGGCGCATCGGGTGTTTCATAAATTGGATCGATCAGCACATCCTCAACCGGGAGGCGGTCGCGCTCGAGCAGGGCATCGACCGCATCGCCGCCGCTGGCCAGGCAGGCGCGGCGGCTGAGCCAACCGGCGGCACTGCCGGCGAGCGCGATGCCCGCTGGACCCTGGCGCGGTTGCAGGCTGGCGTGACCAGCATCCCAGGCGCTTTCGCCGCCCGCCATGTGCCACAGGGTCAAATCGGGCTGCCAGCCGCCACAGACCACCAGCCGGTCAACGCTCAATTCAGGTTCCGCGCGGGTAAACGCGTCCAGCGCCAGCTCTGGGGTGATGACGAGGCCGGCGCCTTTGGCGGCGGGTGCGGCTGTTGCCACGATGGTGCCAGCCGCCTGGGTGATGCCATAGGCCTTGGCGAATTCGATGAAGCGCGATTGCGGGCGGGGGCGGGAATCGATGATGCGCGGCACGGTGACGCCCGCGTCGGTGGCCAGCATCGCTAGCCGATAGGTGGGACTGCTGCTGGTGGCAATCAGGGCCGAACGGCCGGGCCACACACCATAGAGCTGTGCCAGCTCAAACGCTTCCAATGCGCCGACCACACCGGGCAGCCGATTGCCCGGAAATAGCGGCAGGCGCTCCAGCGCCCCGGTGGCCAGCACGATGCGCGGCGCGGCGATGTCGATGACCCGGCCGCTCGGCATCCCATCGCGCATGTCTACCTGATGCAACCGCACCACACCGGGCCGCAGGGCAAACACTTCGGCGCTGGTCAGCACTGTGATGGCGTCGGTCTGGCTGATTGCGGCGCGCTGTCGGGTGATGGTCTGGTCGGGGGTCTCTTCGCCATCCTGGGTGCCGAACAGGCGGGACTTGCCGCCGAGCTGCGGCGCGGCCTCGACCAGCACGACGCGCAGGCCGCGTTTGGCGGCGGCCAGCGCCGCTGCCATGCCGGCCACTCCACCCCCAACCACCACCAGATCGGCCGCGGGTCCGGGCTCGCCGGCTTGGCCCAACCATGGATGCGCCAGCGCATCGGGCCGGTCGAGGTCCAGCCCCAATGACCGCACACGGCCACGCAGCAGGCGCGCGATGGGATTGCGCCTCAGTTGACGGGCGGTGGTGACATAGTCGGCGTCGTCGGTAGCCGGGGTCCGCTCCATCGGGAGGGCGCGCTGCTGGTCGCCGGCCAGCGCGGCGAAACTGATGGTCGGCGCATGGCGGGCTGACAGGGCGAGCGCCGCATGGTCGCGGCGGCCAATCGTGTCGATGCCGGCGGCGAGCAGGGCGCTGAGCACCGTATCGCCGGCAAACCCGGCAATGCTGCGCCCGTTGAGGCGAAACTGCAGCGGACGTGTACGGTCGATGACGCTGCCCTGCAGCAGATGATTGGCGTCGGTGCCAAGCCGATGGGGCTGGTCCGTCATGCGGCGACCCCGCATTCGGCCACTGTTGCGGCGGTGGCGTCGCGGTCGACCAGGCGGGCGCCGAGCCAGGCATTTTCCGCTGCGTTGGCCGTGCCGCAAAGCCAGCGGGCAATGGCCGGGGCAAGGAAGGCGCCGCTGGGGCCGAACCCGGCCAGCACATCCGGGCCGCTACCGCCAACACGGCCGACGGCCGGCGCCGCATCACTGGTGACGATGGTTTCGTAGCTCGATTGGCCGGCCTGGCGGAAATCCCGCTCGCGCCCCAGCAACAGGCCCAGCGCCGTGGCAAAGGGATCGATCGCGCCGGGGCCAAGGGCGGCGATGCCGTGCTTGCCCTGCTGCTGCATCAGCAGTAGGCCGGTATCGAGCTGCTGCATCACCGGCGCGGCAATCGGCCGGGTGGGTTCGGTGAAAATCGTGCTGGTCAGCTGCCGTGTCAGCAATGCCGGCCATTGCGCCATGGGCAGATGAGCGATGATCGCTGGGTCGTCGGCCAGCACGGTCTGGGTGATCTCGATGGGGTCATGGCCGCCCACCAGGGCGGCGCTGCCATCCGCCCGAAGTTGCAGGGCTTCGCCCGTCACAACGCGCCGCACACCGTGCTGATAAAGCCATTGGTCGAGCCCAGCCTCCAGCGTCGGCCGATGCAGCAGCACCGCGTCGCGCAGCAGCACACCGTGGCGGCCGGGGCCGATGGCGCTGGGCGGCACGCGTTCGGCAGCGTGGCCGAAGGCGAGCGCCATGTGACGGAAGTGAGCTAGCGCCTCCTTGCCGGGGGCCGCTTCGGCGAACAGGATCGGATCGATGCGCGACCAGGCGCGGCGCCCGCCAATGCGCGACAGCAGCTTGAGGCTTTCGGGGAGGCTGGCCTTGAGCAGCGCCCAGCTTTCCGGCCGGGTTATCGCCGCGACCGAGAGGTCGATGCCGCGCGGCAGGCGATAGGCCGATTGGCTCTCGCCGGCGAAGACCACGCTCTTGCCATGCACCGACGCCAGCAGCCCCGCGACCAGCCGGGCCTGGGGCGTCGATCCGATAATGGCAAAGTCGGCGTGGGTCCCACTCATGCCCCGATGGTGGCCTGTGGCAATGCGTCCGCCTCGCAAATGCGTGTTTCGATGGTTTTTTGCCCCGTTGCGCTTATAGATGAGGCTTCCTTGCCGCGAGCCGGCGTCAAGCGTCCAGGGCCCATGATTTTCTGGTTCATTGCCATCGCCGTTACCGTCATAGCATGCGCTGCACTTTTTTACGCAGCGGGCTGGCGTGCGGTCAACGTAAGCATCCCCGAATTGGACGATGCCAACAGTCATTTTCGCCTTGTGCTGGCCGGGATCGACGCCGATGTGGCGGCGGGCAAGCTCGGCGCTGCTGAAGCCGAGGCGGCGCGGGGCGAACTGGCCCGCGAAATCCTCCGACTCAAAGCCGAGGCCGGGCGTGTCGTCCGCAGCGGGCCGGATTTCGGTCGGACATCGCTGCTGGTCGGGCTGGTAGGCGTCGCCGCGCTGGCACTGGGCCTCTATGCCTGGCTGGGCAGCCCGCAATTGCCGAGCCAGCCGCTGGCCGGTCGCGCGGTAGCGGTCGAGCAGAGCTTCGATCTCGACGCGGCCATTGCCCGGATCGAGACGGAGCTTGCCGCCAATCCGGATGATTTGCGCGGCTGGACAGTGGTTGCCCCGGCCTATCTCGATATGGGCCGCTATGCCGATGCGGCGCGGGCCTATCGCCGGATGATCGAACTGGGCGGCGCGACCCCCGATCTGCAGACCAGCCTCGCCGAGGCGCTGATGCTGGATGCCGATGGCGCCGGTTCGCCCGAGGCCATGCAATTGCTGCTTGCGGCGGCGGCAGCCGATCCCAACCATGTGCTGTCTCGTCTCTATATCGCTGCTGAGCTGACCCGCGCCGAGGACTTCCCGGCCGCCGTCACCGCGTGGCAGGCGGCGCTGGCGCTGTCCAAGGGCGATGAGCCCTGGCTGCAAGCGGCGCAGCAGGGGCTGGCCGTGGCGCAGAATGGCGGGGTTGCCCCGGCCAATGCGCAGGAAACCGAGATGATCACCCAGATGGTCGGCGGGCTTGCCGATCGCCTTGCCACGCAGGGCGGCAGCATTGAAGAATGGACGCAGTTGCTGCGGGCCTATCTGGTGCTGGGTGACACGGAACAGGCCCAGGCCGCCTATGACGACGCCGTCGCCGCTTATCCCAAGACCTTCGACCGGGGCGACATCAATGCGCTGGCGCTCGGCGCCGGCCTCACCCTCAATGGAGTGCAGCCATGACCATGCCCAATACTATTCGCAAGCAGGGCTGGTCGCGCAAGCAGAAGCGGCTGGGGCTGATTGCCGGGCTCGCACTGGTGCTGGCGCTGGCGACGACCTTGGTGCTGGTGGCGCTGCGCGACCAGATTGTGTTTTTCTATTCGCCATCCGATATCGCCGCCCGTGAAGTAGCAGCCGGTCAGCCGATCCGCCTTGGCGGACTGGTCAAGGATGGCAGCTGGGTGCGCGAAGGTCAGGACAACCACTTCGTGGTGACCGATGGGGCGCAGGACGTGGCCGCCCGCTACACCGGCATTCTGCCCGATCTGTTCCGCGAGGGGCAGGGCGTGGTCGCCGAGGGGAGCCTGGGGCCCGACGGCAGCTTTACCGCCACCAATGTGCTGGCCAAGCATGACGAGAATTATGTCCCCAAGGAAGTCGTCGAGGCATTGAAGGCCAGCGGCGAATGGCGGCCGGAGACGGCGCAGTGAGCATCGAACTCGGCCATTTCGCCCTCATTCTTGCTTTTGCCATCGCCACTATTTCCATGGTTAGCGGTTACGCGTTCTGGCGCTCGGGGCAGCGCATTGCGCTGGTGCTGAGCCAGGCGGCCATCCTGCAATTTGTGCTGGTCGCAGTGGCCTTCGCGGCGCTGATCCAGGCTTTCGTCACCTCCGATTTCAGCCTGCTGCTGGCGGTGAATAATTCCCATTCGCTCAAGCCGCTGATTTTCAAGATCTCCGGGGTTTGGGGCAATCACGAGGGCTCGATGGTCCTGTGGATCCTCATCCTCGTGGCCTTTGGCGCCATGGTTGCGGCCTTCGGCCGGCGCCTGCCCAGCGATTTGCTGGCGCTGGTGCTGGCCACGCAAAGCCTGCTGACGGCGGCGTTTGCCGGTTTCACCCTGTTCACCTCCAATCCCTTTGCCCGGGTGTTTCCCGCGCCGATGCAGGGCAATGACCTCAATCCGGTGCTGCAGGATATCGGCCTCGCCATCCATCCGCCGCTGCTTTACGCCGGCTATGTCGGCTTCTCGATCTGCTTCTCCTTCGCCATCGCCGCGCTGATTTCGGGCCGCATCGATCAAGCCTGGGCGCGCTGGGTGCGGCCCTGGACCATGCTGAGCTGGACCTTGCTGACGCTGGGCATCGCCATGGGCTCCTACTGGGCCTATTACGAACTCGGCTGGGGCGGCTGGTGGTTCTGGGACCCGGTGGAAAATGCCAGCTTCATGCCCTGGCTGGCCGGCACGGCGCTGCTGCATTCGGCGCTGGTGATGGAAAAGCGCAATGCGCTCAAGATCTGGACGATCTTCCTGTCCATCATTACCTTCTCGCTGTCGTTGCTCGGCACCTTCCTGGTGCGCTCCGGCATCCTCACCTCAGTGCATACTTTCGCCAGTGATCCGACGCGCGGCATGGTGATTTTGGCGCTGCTGGCGTTGGTCATCGGCGGGGCGTTTTTCCTGTTCGCTTTCCGCGCCGCCGCATTGCGCCAGGGCGGCCTATTCCAGCCGGTCAGCCGCGAAGGCGCGCTGATCCTCAACAATCTGTTCCTCGCCACCGCCGTTGGCGCGGTGCTGGTGGGCACGCTCTATCCGCTGCTGCTCGATGCGCTGACCGGCACCACGATTTCGGTCGGTGCGCCCTTCTTTGATCTCACCTTCGGCGTGCTGATGGCGCCATTGCTTCTGGTGCTGCCGTTTGGGCCGCTGCTGGCGTGGAAGCGCGCCGATATTGTCGGCGCAGCGCAGCGTCTGATGGGGGCGGCGGCGCTGGCGCTGTTCGCCACCATCCTGATTTCCGCGCTGGGCGGCGTCTCCATCTCGCTGGCCCCGATTGGCCTGCTGCTCGGCTTCTGGGTGGCGTTTGGCGCCGTGGCTGAACTGATTGATCGCGGCAAAATCGGCCGCATCCCGCTCAGCGAAAGCGCCCGCCGGCTGATCGGCCTGCCGCGCTCGGCCTGGTCGACCGCCATCGCCCATTTCGGCGTTGGAGTCACCGTGCTCGGCATCGTGGCGACGACGGCGTGGGAAACCGAGCTGGTCACTACGCTCAATCCGGGCGAGATCGCCGAACTCTCTGGCTACAGCATCGCCTTCGATGATTTCCAGCAGGTTGCCGGCCCCAATTACGTCGCCGAAGAGGGGCGTTTCACCATCGTCTCGCCCGATGGCGGTACCCGCACCATGGTGGCCGACCGGCGCAATTATGTCGCCAGCGGCATGCCGACCACCGAAGCGGCCATCGAAACCTATGGCTTCTCCCAGCTCTATCTCCAGCTTGGCGAACCGCTGGCCGACACCCATGTCGTCCGCGTCTGGCACAAGCCCTACATCACCCTGATCTGGCTGGGCACGCTGCTGATGGCCTTTGCCGGCTTCTTGTCGCTGACCGACCGCAAGCGGCGCGTCGGCGCCCCGCGCCGGGCGGCCCGACCGGTCGCGGAGCCAGCACAATGATCTGGCTGCGCGCTTTCCTGCTGGTCTTGTGCCTGGCGTCTCCCGTCGCTGCGCTCAGCCCGGACGAAGTCCTGCCCGATCCGGTGCTCGAACAGCGCGCCCGCGACATCTCCGCCGGCCTGCGGTGCCTCGTCTGCCAGAATCAATCAATCGACGACAGCGACGCCGATCTGGCCAAGGACCTTCGCGTGTTGGTGCGCGAGCGACTGGTGGCTGGCGATAGCGACGAGGCAGTGCGACAATTCCTGGTCGATCGCTATGGCGAATATGTCCTGCTCAATCCGCGCCTCGGCGGCCACACCATCCTGCTCTGGATCGCCGCGCCGGTCTTGCTGCTGGGCGGACTGGGCACGCTGTTCGTGCTCGGTCGCCGCAAGCGGGTGGTCGATTCCGGCCTGAGTGCAGCCGAACAGGCGGCACTGGACGAGCTGAAGTAGCGCACGGCACTCTTTCTCCCTGCCCCATTCCCGCCGTCAACATTGCCAAGGTTTAATGTTGGCGCAACCTGTCAGAAAGGCGCGGTATTCCATATCTAGGGGCATAAGCCGTTGAGGGCTTGCCCTAGGAGAATAACGCACATGAGCTCGACCATTATGAAGCGTACCAGAAAATGGCTCGGGGCCTCTGCCCTGGCGCTGCTGGTCGGTATCGGTGGCGTATCCACCGCCTTTGTATTCACCGGCCAGGCGGCGAATGCCCAGGCCCAGTTGCAGAACGCGGCGCAGATCGTTGTGCCCACGACCGCCCAGCCGCATGCCGGCTTTGCCGATCTGGTGGAAGCGGTGAAGCCCGCCGTGGTCTCGATCCTCGTCGAAGCCCAGGAGAGCCCGCGCGTCGTGCAGCGTGGCGGCCGGGGCGGCGAATTCAATTTCAATTTCCCCGACCTGCCTGAAGGCCATCCGTTCCAGGACTTCTTCGACCAATTCGGCGATCAGTTCGGCCAGCGTGGCGGCCGCGGCGGCGGCGATGCTCCGGCACCGCGCCAGTTCATGGCAGCCGGTTCCGGCTTCGTGATTTCGGCTGACGGCTATATCGTCACCAATAATCACGTCGTCACCGACGCGACCAAGGTCACCGTGGTGTTCGAGGACGGCACCGAACAGGTTGCCGAGATCGTCGGCACCGACGAGCGCACCGATCTGGCCGTGCTCAAGATCGAGGGCACCGATCTGCCCTTCGTCAATTTCGAGACCGAATCCAGCCGCGTCGGCGACTGGGTAGTGGCCGTGGGCAATCCCTTCGGCCTGGGTGGCACCGTGACTGTCGGCGTCATCTCCGGTTCGGGCCGCAATATCGGCGGCTCCAGCTATGGCGATTTCCTGCAGATCGACGCGGCGGTGAACACCGGCAACTCGGGTGGCCCGGCCTTCAACACCAAGGGTGAAGTGGTTGGCGTCAACACCGCCATCTATTCGCCCAATGGCGGCAATGTCGGCATCGCCTTCGCCATTCCGGCGGCAACCGTCAAAGGCATCGTGGCGCAGCTGATCGATAGCGGCACCGTGACCCGAGGTTACCTCGGCGTCGGCATCCAGAACGTCACGCGCGACATCGCCGATGGCGTTGGCCTTGCCGAAGCCAAGGGCGCCATCGTCAGCAACATCGCTGAAGACGGCCCTGCCGGTCCTGCTGGTCTCAAGTCGGGCGACATCGTCACCGCCGTTGATGGCGATCCGATTGATGACGCACTCGACCTCAGCCGCACCATTGCCGGCAAGGCTCCCGACTCCACCGTTGAGCTGACCGTGTGGCGCGATGGCGCCGAGACCAAGCTTTCGGTCAAGCTGGGCACGCTCAATGAGGAGCAGGCCGCCGCTGCCGACCAGAGCCAGGCCCCCGTGCCGCCAGTCCCTGTACCGGCCGAATCGAGCGTTGGCCTGACCCTCGTGCCGAACGCTGACGGTTCGGGCGGTCTGCTGATCCAGGATGTCGATCCTGAATCGGAAGCTGCCAAGAAGGGCCTTGCCGTTGGCGATGCCATTCTTGAAATCAACAACACGCCGGTGAGTTCGCTCGAGGAATTCGAGGCAGCGCTTGACGCGGTCAAGGCCCAAGGGCGCAATACCGCCCTGGTCAAGGCCAGCCGCGACGGCAATGATCGCTTTATCGGCCTGCCGCTGAGCGAGTAAGTCAATACGGCCCCGGGGTTCGCCCCGGGGTCGATTCTATAGGGGAGCGTCGCGGTGAAAATATTGCTGATCGAAGATGATCGGGAGGCCGCGAGCTACCTCATTCAGGCGCTCGATGAGGCCGGGCACATCACCCACCACGCCGCCGACGGTGAAACCGGTTACGCCATGGCCTCGGGCATGGATTATGATGTGCTGATCGTCGACCGCATGCTGCCACGCCGCGATGGCCTGTCCATCATCGAATCCCTGCGCGCCGAAGGCGACAAGACTCCGGTGCTGATCCTTTCCGCTCTGGGCGAGGTCGATGACCGGGTGACCGGTCTGCGCGCCGGCGGCGACGACTATCTCACCAAGCCCTATGCCTTTACCGAACTGCTGGCCCGCGTCGAAGTGCTGGCCCGCCGCTCCAGTCCATCCGAAGCCGCCACCAGCTATGAAGTGGCCGGGCTGACGCTCGACCGGCTGTCGCGCAAGGTCGAACGCGATGGCGAAACCATCCTGTTGCAGCCGCGCGAATTTCGCCTGCTCGAATATCTGATGAAGCATGCCGGCAAGGTGGTGACCCGCACCATGCTGCTGGAAAATGTCTGGGATTATCACTTCGATCCGCAGACCAACGTCATTGACGTCCACATGTCGCGGCTGCGCTCCAAGATCGACAAGGGCCATGCCAGCCCGCTGCTGCAGACGGTGCGCGGCGCCGGCTACATGATCCGCGAGTAGGAATTGAACCGCTTCTGGCAACTCTGGCGCACCTCCACGGTCAGGCTGACGGCAACGTTCATCCTGATCTTTTCGCTGTTTGCCATCCTGCTGCTGGCCTTCATCACCTGGCAGTCCAGCGTGTCGATCCAGCGCCAGCAGGCCGATGATATCGCCAGCGAAATGCAGGTCTTGCAGCGCATTGAGGCTTCGCAGGGCATTCGCGGTCTGGCTTTTGCCGTCGAGCGCCTGTCGCGCACTCCGGGCCCCGGCGTCTATTTTCTCGGCGATGCCAGCGGGCTTTATCTGCTTGGCAATGTCACCGACATTCCCGCTGAAGTGCTGATCGAGCCGGGCATTTACAGCTTTGACTATGAGCGCGCCAATCCCTTCATCGACCCGCCCGATAATGACGCGCGCCCCCGCCGCGCCAAGACCGGCTTTGCCGTGGTGCGCTCGGTTGAGCTGAGCAATGGCATGCGGCTGGTGGTGGGCCGCGACGTGGTCGAGCGGCGCGGCTTTTCCGCCATCATCGTGCAGAGCTTCCTGCTCGGCGTGCTCGGCATCGTGCTGTTTTCCTCCATCGCCGGCGGCATCACCGCGCGCCGCGTGCTCAAGCGCATCGACACCATCCGCGATACCTCCACCAAAATCATGTCCGGCAACCTCTCCGAGCGGGTGCCGATCACCAAGCGCAATGACGAGTTCGATGGCCTCGCCACCAATCTGAACGCCATGCTCGACCGCATCGAGCAATTGCTGCAGGGCCTCAAGGAGGTCACCGACAATGTCGCGCATGATCTCAAGACGCCGCTGACCCGGCTGCGCAATCAGGCCGAAACCGCCTTGCGCGACGGCGCCAGCGACGAAACCCGCCAGCAGGCGCTGGAAACCACCATCGCCGAGAGCGACCGCCTGATCCAGACCTTCAACGCCCTGCTGATGATCGCCCGCGCCGAGGCCGGGGCGCCCTCCGGCGCGCTGACCGATGTCGATGTCAGCGCCGTAGTCGCCGACGTTGCCGAGCTCTATGGCCCGGTGGCCGAAGACGAGAACATCGTTATCGAAACCGCCATCACCGAGGCGGTGCATCTGCGCGCCAATCGCGAACTGATCGGCCAGGCCATGGTGAACCTGCTGGAAAACGCCATCAAATACGCCCGGCCCGATGGGGAAGGGCAGGGCCGCATCACCATCGGCCTGCGCCGCGACGCTGGCCGAGTACTCATCGAAGTCGCCGACAACGGCCCCGGCATCGCCGAGCCCGACCGCAAGCGGGTGCTGGAACGCTTCGTCCGCCTCGAAAAAAGCCGCTCCGAACCCGGCTCCGGCCTCGGCCTGTCACTGGTCGACGCCGTAGCGCGCCTCCACGGCGGCAGCTTCCGCATCGAAGACAACGCGCCGGGGGTGCGGGCGGTGATTGATCTGCCAGGCGCCTAGGCGCCCCCCAACCCTCTCCCACCCACCGGATCCCCCTCGCCCCTTGTGGGAGAGGGACAGCAATTCTGCGCCCGCCCATGCTTCAATGCTCGTGGGTAAGGCCCCCTCATCCGCCCTGCGGGCACCTTCTCCCACGAGGGGAGAAGGAAAACAGCGTCAGCCCCCGCTTGCTCAATCCCCCTCCGCCACGTTATCCCTCACCCATGGTCATCAAGCTCGCCGCCCTGCCGCCCATCGCCACGCCGCGCTTTGATGCGTGGTGCGCCGATCTCCCATCCGACCAGGAGGCGGTGTTCACCGCCTCGACGCTCGGTCCCCTGCTCGAAGCCGCTCCCTATCTGCTGGCGCTGGCCGAGGCCAATGCGGACTGGCTGGTGGCCACCCTCGCCGATAGCGCCGATGGCGCTTTCACCGACATCATCGACACCGTGGAAGCCACCGGCCGCAGCGCCACCGACGAGGAAACCCTCGCGCCGGTGCTGCGCATCGCCAAGGGCCGCACCGCTCTGCTGGCCGCCATTGCCGAAACCGGCGGCGCCTGGACCACGGCACAAGCCACCGCTGCGCTGTCCGACCTCGCCGACGCGGCGCTCGATGCCGCGCTGAACCTGCTGCTGCGCCGCGCCGCCGACAAGGGCCTGCTGACCATCCCGCCCGAACAGGCCACCGCCGCCAATTCCGGCCTCGCCATTTTCGCGCTGGGCAAGCATGGCGGGCAGGAGCTGAACTACTCCTCCGATATCGACATCGTCGCCTTCTACGATCCCGACAAGGGCGTGTTGGCCGATCCCAGCGAAGCGACCAAAATCTACTCTCGCATCGTGCAAAAGCTGGTCGGGCTGATGGAAGACCGGCAGGCGCATGGCTATGTGTTCCGTACCGATCTGCGCCTGCGCCCCGATCCCGGCTCGACCCCCGTCGCCATCTCTTTTGATGCTGCGCTGGCCTATTATGAAAGCCGGGGTCAAAACTGGGAGCGCGCCGCCTGGATCAAGGCCCGCGCCTGTGCCGGCGACCGCACGGTGGGCGAAGCGTTCCTCCGTGAACTGGCGCCCTATGTCTGGCGCAAGCATCTCGATTTCGCCACCATCGCCGATATCCAGGCGATGAAGCGCCAGATCAACATCACCAAGAATGTCGGCGATATCCGCGTCGAAGGCCACAACGTCAAGCTCGGCCGCGGCGGCATCCGCGAGATCGAGTTCTTCACCCAGACCCAGCAGCTTATCGCCGGCGGCCGTGACAAGAGCCTGCGCGTCAAGCCGACTGCCCATGCGCTAGCCGCCTTGGCCGACGCCAACTGGATCTCGCCGCGCACCGCCACCGAGCTGACCCAGACCTATTGGTATCTGCGCGCCGTCGAAAACCGGCTGCAAATGCTGCGCGACGAGCAGACCCACATCATGCCCGCCACGCCCGAGGAAGTCGCCACCATCGGGCTGCTGATGGGCGAGCCCGACCTGCACCAGTTCGAAACCGAGTATCGCGCCGCGCTCGAACGCGTCGTTACCTATTATTCCGAGCTGTTCACCGAAGGCGCCACCCTGGGCAGCGGCGAGGGCAATCTGGTCTTCACCGGCCATGACGACGATCCGGGTACGCTGGAAACCCTCTCCGGCATGGGTTTTGCCAATCCGTCCAAAGCCATCGAAACCGTGCGCAAATGGCATTATGGCAGCTATCCCGCCACCCGCGCCGCCGCCGCCCGCGCCCACCTCACCGAGCTGCTGCCGGCATTGCTGACCACACTGGGCGGGGCTGGCAATGCCGATGAGGCGCTGGCCAAATTCGACAATTTCCTGTCGCGCCTCCCCGCCGGCATCCAGCTGTTCGCGCTGCTGCGCGGCCACGCCAATCTGTTGACTCTGCTGGTGCAACTGATGGCCTCGGCGCCGCGCATGGCCGAAGCGGTGATCCATCGCGCCCATGTCATGGATGGGCTGATCGATCCGGCCTTCGCCAATGACGTGACCCATCGCGACGTGCTGATCGCCAAGGTCGACGCCTTCCTCGCCGAGTCGCGCTCCTATGAGGAAATCATCGACCGCGCCCGCATCATCGGCCAGGAGCAGAAATTCCTCATCGCCGCCGGCCTGCTCTCCGGCACGGTCGGCGCCAATGGGGCAGGGGAGCAGTTCACCGCGCTGGCCGAAACCCTGGTCAATCGCCTGCTGGGCAGCGTCCGCACCGAGTTCGAGCGTCGCCATGGCAAGCTGGTCGGTGGCCGCGTCGCCCTGCTGGCCTTCGGCAAGATGGCCAGCCGCGAAATGACCGTCACCTCCGACCTCGATTTCATCCTGCTCTACGATGCGCCCGAGACCGAGTCCGACGGCGACAAGCCGCTGACCACCAATCACTATTATACCCGTCTCACCCAGCGCCTTGTCGCCGCCGTCACCTCGCCCACCGCCGAGGGCGTGCTGTACGAGGCCGATATGCGGCTGCGCCCCTCCGGCAATGCCGGCCCGCTGGCCACCAGCCTCACCGGCTTCAGCGCCTATCACCGCGACAATGCCTGGACCTGGGAACATCTGGCGCTGAGCCGCGCCCGCGTTATCGCCGCCGATGGCAATCTGGCCAGCGACGTCGACGCCGCCATCGCCGCCGTGATGTCCCGCCCGCGCGATATCGCCAAGACCATCGACGACGTGGTGTCCATGCGGGCGCTGATGGCCAAGGAGCGTCCCGCGCGCCACCCCTTTGATCTCAAACTGGCCGAGGGCGGTCTGGTCGACCTCGAATTCATCGCCCAATCAGCCCAACTGGTCGCCGGCAGCATTGTCGCGCTGCCGCAAGCGCCGACGGCCCGGGTTTTGAGCAAGCTAAGTGACGTTAATCTCGTGCCAGAAGGCAGAAGGCTGGCAGAAATCCACGAGACTTATGCCACCGTGCTGCAGGTGATGAGTTCGGCCCTGATCAGCCCATTCAAGGACGAAGCCTGGACCGATGCCTTCAAGGAACTGCTGGCCGGGCTGACGCATTACCCCGATTTCGGGCGGCTCGAGCTGGATCTGGCGCAGATGCGCAGCGAAGTCAGCGTCGCGGCGGCGCATTGGTATGAAAAAGCGCGCGGACTCTAATCCCGCTTCGGCGGCACCCCTGTGCCCCGTTCTTCCAGCGCCTGCTTGACGCTTTCGGGAATGTCCCGGCAGCCGCAGGCGGCGGCGTGGGCGATGTGCCAGGTGATGCGTTGCTGTAGATTGGCGTTGGGCGGCATCGGATGCGCTTCGTGCCATTCCCGGTTCATCGTCAGGCTGCCTGCATTTCAGGCGTAGCCACTGCCGCTGCCAGCGGCAGGGAGATGGCAACCGTGGTGCCGAGCGCCGGACTGGAGTCGATGGCGAGATTGCCGCCGCTGAGTTCGGCAATGGCGCGCGAGATGGAAATGCCCAGCCCCGGACCCACGCCCTCGCGGGTAAAGGTGGCGTCGCCCAGGGCAAAAGGCTGCGACAGGCTGGCAAGGCGCTCCTCGCTCATGCCCAGCCCGGTATCGGTGACTTCCACCACGACCCCATCACGCGCGGCGAAGGACGCCAGGGTGATGCGGCCGCCCGAGGGGGTAAAGCGCAGCGAGTTGTCGACGATATTGGCCACCATGCGGCTGAGCCCCAGCCGGTCGCCCAGCACCACGGCTCCGCTCGGCGCGCCCTGCACAAAGGCCACACCGGCCCGCGTTGCCTGCCCACGGAAGCGCTGAACCACGCTATCGAGCAGCTCATCGACCGAGACCGGATCGCTGCGCAGCGCCTTCTGGCCGCTTTCGAGTTCGACCAGATCGAGGATGGTGGCGAAGGAGGCTAGCAAATGCTCGCCCGAGCTCTTGATCGACTGCACATAGTCGGCATAGCGCGCATCGCCCAGCGGCCCATAGGTCTGGTGCCGCATCAGCTCGGCAAAGCCGATAATGTGGTTGAGCGGGGTGCGAATGTCATGGCTGAGATGGGAAAGGAAATTGGTCTTGGAGCGGCTGGCGGCTTCCGCCTTGAGTTTTTCTTCGTGATAGCGTCGCGCCAGGAGTCGCTGCTCCTGGCGAATGGCGTCGAGCATGGTGACGGTTTTTTTGGCTTCGGTCACGTCGCTGATCAGCGTCATGAAGGCGCCATCGCCCAGCGGGCGTTCTTCGATCAACAGGCAGGCGCCGGTTTCGCAGCGCAGTTCCAGCACCTTGCTGCCATCGACGCCGTCCACCAGCTTGATCGAACCGCCGGCGGTCAGGCGTTGCAACGCCTCAGGATAGGTCAGCGCCCTGGTGCTGCGGTCAAGCCGGTGACGATATTGCTCATTGCAGGCGATCAGTCGGCCCGCTTGGGTCCAGCAGGCCACGCCCATTGGAATGGCTGCTGCCAGCTTCTGATAATTGTGACGCTGCACCATGTCGGGCATGTCGCTGCGGCGACGCATGGTGAACAGGGCGAACAAGGCGGCCAGCCCGAACGCTGCCGCGCCGCGCTGGGCAATGCTCATCCAGGCTCGGACCTGCTCGGTTTCGAGCCCCGAAATCCCCTGCAGCTCCACTGACGCCCGCTGCGGTATGGCGACCAGATTGGCCATGCTGGCCAACCGCTCGCTCGAACTGGTGATGACGCTGTCCGGCTCCAGTGTGACCATCTCGGAAACCAGCGCGCCGCCGATGCTGGATAGGTCGCGGCGAACGTCATCGAAAGTACGCGCCGCGTCGTAGATGACGAACAGGGTGGCCGATAGCAGCGCGGTCAGCGCGACGGCGACAGTGATGGGAGAATAGGCGAAGCCGAAGACGCGGTGTGCGGGCGTCTGGCGCTCGCTCATGTGCCGGCGATTGTCCGCCTTGCCTTCGCCCGTACCGAATCCGGTAACGCTGGCGCCGGATGTCTCCGCCGACCGCATGGAATTCTCCATCATATGAGGTTTTATCCTCGCCCCGATTTGCCCTTTAACAAACAATGAATCAGGGTGACTCGCGTGTCCAGACCCCCAATCATGGCCCCACGAGGGTGATCAGCAAAATCACGAGTCGTCTGAATCACTTAGCGGTGAAAGAAAAATTCTTCCACAGCCTCGGGTATTTAGCTGGACTTTAGGGAAAGCTTTAGAAACCAGAAGGCCGCTGCTTTGCGTGGCAGCGGCCCCCATGGCGGTCGGCCTAGCCGGCCAGCATGCGCGTCAGGATATCGGCGGTGTTCCGGCTCAGCGTGGCGTTGGTTTGCAACGCGGTCAGCGCTGCCTTGGCGGCCGCTCGGCGACCACTTTCCAGCATCGGCCAGATGCGGAAACCGGTCAGCACCCGCGCCGCCACCTGGGGATTGATCTTGTCCACCTCGGCGACGAAATCGGCGACGAAACGGAAGCCTGCGCCGTCGGCCCGGGCAAACTGCGTCGGGTTGCTCATGGCAAAAGTGCCGACCAGCGAGCGCAGCCGGTTGGGGTTGGTCTTGGGGAAGGACGGATCGGCGAGGATCGCCTGCATGGCCTCGATCACTTCATCGCGCGGCGCGGCAGCGGTCACCGTCAGCCATTTGTCGAGCACCAGCGGATCACCGCCAAACCGTGTGCGGAAATCCGCCAGCATGGTTGGCGCGTCCGGGATTCCGGCGGCTGCGGCGGTGGCCAATGCCGAGAGCCGGTCGGTCATATTGCTGGCGTTGGCATATTGCTGGCCTGCCAGCAGGTCGGCGCCGGCGGCTTCGCTGGCCACCAGCAGGTTCAGCACGCGGTTGCGCAATGCCCGGCGGCCGGTGCTGGTTGGGTCGGGGGCATAGGGAGCGGTGCTGGCTAGACTGCTATAGGCGGTCAGCAACTGCGGCTGCAGCGGCGCGAACACCGCCGACAGCAAGGCCTCGCGCACGGTATGGATCAGCGTCGGGTCGATATCCTGGCCGATGGCGCGGCCGATGGATTGTTCATCGGGCAGCGTCAGCGCCAGCGCCTTGAAGGCATCGTCCAGCGTGTCGCTGGCCAGTGTCTCTGCCATGGCCTCGGTCAATGCCGCCACGGCTGCCGTGTTCCATAGCGTGCCGCGCACTGCATCCACCGCCAGCGCCATGCCCACATCCTGCAACGCCTGCCAGCGGTTGAACGGATCGCTGTCATGCCGCGCCAGGAACAGCTGGTCGTCCTGCGTCGCTTTGGTTTCCAGGATCACCGGCGCGGAGAAGGTCCGCAGCAGCGACGGCACTGGCCGATTGGCCACGCCGGTGAAAACCACCTCGGCGCTGGCGCCATCGAACACGATCAGATCGTCGCGCACCTCGGCCCCACTCACCCCGCTCCACTGCATCGAGCTACCATTGGGCCCGATCAGGCCGAACTTGATCGGCAGCACCAGCGGCTGTTTGCTGGGCTGGCCCGGCGTCGGCAGCGTCTCCTGCTTGAGCTTGAGCGTATAGGTCTGCGCTTCGGCGTCGTAGTGCTCGTCCACGCTCAGCTTCGGCGTGCCAGCTTGCAGATACCAGGTCTTGAACTGATCGAGATTGACCGCATTGGCGTCGGCAAAGGCGGCAAGGAACGCCTCGATGGTCGTCGCCTGTCCATCATGCCGCTCGAAATACAGGTCCATGCCCTTGCGGAAGCCTGCTTCGCCGAGCAGCGTCGCCAGCATGCGGACGATTTCGGCGCCCTTTTCATAGACCGTCGTCGTGTAGAAATTGTTGATCTCGCGATACTGGTCCGGGCGCGGCGGATGCGCCAGCGGGCCGCCATCCTCGGGGAATTGCGCCCGGCGCAATGTCACCACATCCGAGATGCGCTTCACTGCCCGCGAACGCTCGTCGCTGGTGAATTCCTGGTCGCGATAGACCGTCAGCCCTTCCTTGAGGCAGAGCTGGAACCAGTCGCGGCAGGTGATGCGGTTGCCGGTCCAGTTGTGGAAATATTCGTGCGCAATGACCCGCTCGATGCCGTCATAATCGCCATCGGTGGCGGTGTCCGGCTTGGCGAACACCAGCCGGTCGTTGAAGATGTTGAGCCCCTTGTTCTCCATCGCCCCGAAATTGAAATCGGACACGGCGACGATGTTGAAAATGTCGAGGTCATATTCGCGGCCGAAGCGCCGTTCGTCCCACGCCATCGAGCGCTTGAGGCTATCCATGGCCCAGTGGCACTGGTCTTCCTTGCCATGGGTGCAATAGATCGCCAGATCCACCTTGCGGCCCGAACCGGTGGTGAAGCTGTCGGAGATCGAGCCGAGATCGCCCGCCACCAGCGCAAAGAGATAAGCCGGCTTGGGGAAGGGGTCTTCCCACACCGCATAATGCAACCCGTCGCCCGCATCGCCCGCCTCGAGCAGATTGCCATTGGCCAGCAGCACCGGGGCCAGATCGCGCGGCGCCGTCATCCGCACCTTGAAAACCGCCAGATTGTCCGGCCGGTCGAGATAATAGGTGATGCGGCGGAACCCCTCGGGCTCGCATTGCGTGCACCAGGTGCCGCTGGAGCGATACAGCCCCATCAGCTTGGTATTGCCCTCGGGCTGTAGATTGACCTCGGTTTCCAGCACGAAACGGGTCAGCGGCGGCTCGAACAGGGTCAGCCCATTGCCATCCGCCGCATAGGCCGACAGCACCAGCGGCGCGCCGTCGATGGCGATGGAGGCCAGCGTCAGCTCATCCCCATCCAGCACCAGCGGCGTGCCCGGCGCAGTGCCCGGGCTGGGCTCGACGCTCAGCAGCGCCCGCACCCGCGTGCCCTCAGCCAAAATCCTGAAATCGAGGTCGATCGCCGTGATCCGGTACGGGGCCGGGGCGTAGTCCTTGAGGTAGATGGTGTGTTCGGTTTCGGTGCGCATGGTGGGTCCGTCAAATCGTCGGTCTGAAATCGATTGTGGCAGCGCCGCAACAGTCAATTCGGCGCATTCGTGTATCCTGATCGGCCAGCGACCGCTTCGGTCCACTCTTCTACGCCAATTGGGACGGCATTGGGGAGGGGCTTGCAGCGCGCACACTGCTCCTCTGCATCATTGCCGGTGTATCGAGCAGGTATCCTAGTTTCCCGATCGGTATCAGACGGCACTGCTGCCAGCTTCTGTCGCTGGCCCGATGTCATAAGCGCGAAGCCGCTCCTGGCCGTTTTTTGGTGTATTTCCATGCTGCGTTGGTTTGAACGACGTCTCGACCCCTATCCCCCCGGCGATCCGGTTGAGCCGCCCAAGGGGCTGGTGGCCTTTTGCCTGCATTATTCGCACGGCGCCAAGAAGTGGCTGGGCCTGATGGCCTTTGCCGCCGCGGCCGTCGCGCTCGGCGAAATCGTGGTGTTCGGCTTTATCGGCGATGTGGTGAACTGGTTGGCTGATGCCGACAAGGAAACCTTCATGCAGACCGACGGCTGGAAGCTGGCGCTGATGGGGGCGATGGTCGTCTTCGTCGTGCCCGCTTTTGCGCTGCTGTCGACGCTGACCATGCATCAGACCCTGCTCGGCAACTTCCCCCAGCGCATCCGCTGGATGAGCCATCGCTATCTCATTCGCCAGTCGATGAGCTACTTCCAGGACGAGTTTGCCGGCCGCATCGGCGCCAAGCTGATGCAGACCTCGCTCGCCGTCCGCGAAGTGGTGATGAAGCTGCTCGACATGCTGGTCTATGTCGTCGTCTACTTCACCGGCGCGGTGTTCCTGGCCGCTTCGGCCGATTGGCGGCTGGCGATTCCATTCCTGGTCTGGCTCGTCGCCTATGTGTCGATGATGGTCTATTTCATCCCGCGTCTCGGCAAGATTTCCGAGGCCCAGGCCGATGCCCGCTCGGTGATGACCGGCCGCATCATCGACAGCTACACCAATATTGCCACGGTAAAACTGTTCTCCCATTCCAATCGTGAGGAGACCTACGCCAAGGAGTCGATGGATGTTTTCCTCGACACCGCCTACCGGCAGATGCGCCTGTTCACCATCCTCAATGTGTCGGTGCTGTGGTCCAACGCGCTGCTGCTGTTCGCCGTGGCGGCGACCGGCATCTGGCTCTGGTTCCAGGGCGTGATGTCGCCCGGCTCGCTGGCAGTGTCGCTGGGTCTGGTGATGCGCTTCCAGGGCATGAGCCAGTGGGTAATGTGGGAAATGTCGGCGCTGTTCGAGAATATCGGCACGGTGCGCGATGGCATTTCCTCGCTCTCGGTGTCGCGCGTCGTTTCCGACGTGCCCGGCGCCAAGGCGCTGCCCGAGGTCAAGGGTGACATCAAGTTCGAGAATGTCTCGTTCCACTACGGCAAGACCTCCGGCGTGATCGATCATCTCGACCTGCATATCCGTCCGGGCGAGAAAATCGGGCTGGTCGGGCGCTCCGGCGCCGGCAAGTCCACGCTCGTCAACCTGCTGCTGCGCTTCTACGACCGCGCCGATGGCCGCATCCTGATCGACGGCCACGATATCGCCGGGGTGACGCAGGACAGCCTGCGCGCCAATGTGGGCGTGGTGACCCAGGATACCTCGCTCCTGCACCGCTCGGTGCGCGACAACATCGTCTATGGCCGCCCCGACGCGACCGAAGCGATGATGCTGGAAGCGGCCGAACTGGCCGAGGCCACCGCCTTTATCGGCGGACTGTCGGACCTGCAGGGTCGGGTGGGCTTCGACGCCCATGTCGGCGAGCGCGGCGTCAAGCTCTCCGGTGGCCAGCGCCAGCGCATCGCCATCGCCCGGGTGCTGCTCAAGAACGCGCCGATCCTGGTGCTGGACGAAGCCACTTCCGCGCTCGACTCCGAAGTCGAAGCCGCCATCCAGGGCCAGCTGCAATTGCTGATGCGCGGCAAGACGGTGATCGCCATCGCCCACCGGCTCTCCACCATCGCCATGATGGATCGGCTGGTGGTGCTCGACAAAGGCCGCGTCGTCGAGCAGGGCACCCATGCCCAGCTGCTCGACACCAACGGCATCTATGCCAGCCTGTGGAACCGTCAATCCGGCGGCTTCATCGACGCCGACCAACCCGAAGAGGCAGCGCAGTGATCTGCGCCAGCCGCTAGCGCGATCTGTTCCCTCCCCCTTGAGGGGAGGGCTAGGGTGGGGGTGTCGTGCCCTCCAAATACACGGAACTGGTGGGGAACACGACACCCCCACCCCCAACCCCTCCCCTCAAGGGGGAGGGGAGCAACAGCGATCAACCAAGGAGAACCCCAATGGGTGACATCATCACGATCCGAGCCAATGGCCACCACCAGCCCGGTGCCGCCGGTCCCTGCAAACCCTCCGATCGTTACCGAACCTGACCTGAGTAGAAGAACCTCTCCGTCAGGCGCGGCTCACAAGAATGAGCTCATAATGTTCAACCGCGTCATCGACTATTTCGACCATCGCTACTCGCCCATCGCGCTCGCCGAAAACCGGCAGCCGCCCATGGGTCTCCGACCTTTCGTTACCTATTTCATCGCCCAGTTCCGGGCCGCCTTCATCACCCGCATCGTGCTGGTGTCCATCGGCTCGGTCGCCGATGCGCTGATGCCGGTGTTTGTCGGCCTTGTGGTCGGCATGCTGGCCACCACCAATCCCGGCGACATCTTCACCCTGCACAGCCAGACCTTCCTGTGGATGATCTTCGTCGTCGTGCTGGTGCGGCCGCTGACCTTCCTGCTCGATACCCTGATCCGCAACCACGCCATCGTGCCCAATCTGGTCGATCTTGTGCGCTGGCAGAGCCATTATCACGTGATCCGCCAGAGCTGGACCTTCTTCCAGAACGACTTTGCCGGGCGCATCTCCAACAAGATCATGCAGGCCGGCGAGGCCATCGAAATCGGGGTGAACCTGACCATCGATGCGGCGTGGTACGCGCTGGTCTTCGTGATCGTGGCCATCATCGTGCTGGCCCAGCTCGATCCGGTGCTGCTGGTGCCGATCGGGGTCTGGCTGCTATTTTATGCCATCCTGTTCACCATCACCATGCCGCTCATCGCCCGCTATTCCGAGGAACTCTCGGAGTCCAAATCGGTGATGACCGGCCGCATAGTCGACAGCTACACCAATATCCAGACCCTCAAGACCTTCTCCACCGGCGGCCACGAAGACCGCTATGTGTCGGACTCGGTCAATGACCACGCGGTCAGCTTTCGCAAGCTGATGCGGGTGTTCACCTATATGTGGTCGACCCTGTTCCTGCTGAATGCCGGTCTGGTGGTCTCGGTCACCTGGCTGGCCCTGTCGGGCTGGAACGAAGGGACCTTGTCCGCCGCCGCCGTGGCGACGGCCATCCCCTTTGCCCTGCAGATCATGAATATGAGCGGCTGGATTTTGGAAATCGGCTCCAACATCTTCCGCCAGATCGGCAATATCAGGGACTCGATGGATACCATCGCCCAGCCCCTGACCATGCTCGATGTGCCGGAAGCCAAGCCGCTGGCGGTGACCAAGGGCGAGCTGACCTACGACAAGGTCAGCTTCAACTATTGGCGCGGCAAGGGCGGCAGCGTCATCGACGCTTTCGACCTGACCATTGCTCCGGGCGAAAAGATTGGCCTTGTCGGCCGCTCCGGCTCGGGCAAGTCGACGCTGGTGAACCTGGCTCTGCGCATGTTCGACGTGCAGGACGGCTCCATCCGCATCGACGGGCAGGATGTCCGCAATGTCACGCAGGAAAGCGTCCGCGCGGCCATCGGTCTGGTCAGCCAGGATACTTCCCTGCTGCATCGCTCGGTCCGCGAAAATCTCAAATATGGCCGCCAGTCGGCCAGTGACGAAGAGATGGTGCGGGCCGCCGAACAGGCCAAGGTGCATGACGTGATCATGGGGCTGGTCGATCCCAAGGGCAACACCGGCTACGACGCCCATGTCGGCGAACGCGGCGTCAAACTCTCGGGTGGCCAGCGCCAGCGCGTCGCCATCGCCCGCGTGCTGCTCAAGAATGCCCCGATCCTGGTGCTGGACGAAGCCACCTCGGCGCTGGACTCCGAGGTTGAGGCAGCCATCCAGGAGCAACTGACCACGCTGATGCAGGGCAAGACGGTGATCGCCATCGCCCACCGCCTGTCCACCATTGCCGCCATGGATCGGCTGGTGGTGCTGGAGCAGGGCCAGATTGTCGAGGAGGGCACTCACGCCCAGCTCCTCGCCACTGGGGGGCATTACGCCCAGCTCTGGGAACGCCAATCCGGCGGCTTCCTCGATCTCGAGGCGGCGCAATAACTTGAAAGCGGCGTCGCGGGCCTAGCTCGCGGCCCCTTTAGCTCGCATTGCCAAACAAGCGGCGGCGATAGGACTGGCGGCCATTGCGCGCCTCGGCATCCACATGCTCGAACATCTTTGCTTCGCTCATCGGTCGGCCGAACAGATAGCCCTGCATCACGGTGCCGCCCATGCCGAGCAGCGCGTCGAGCTGTTCCTCGGTTTCGATGCCCTCGAACACGCAGGAAATGTCCAGGTTCCGGCACAGATCGATAGTGGTCCTGATGATCGCCCGGCTGGTCGCGTCATTGGTCACCTCGGCCACAAAACTGCGGTCGACCTTGATGCGGTCCAGCGGCAGCTTCTGCACATGGGTGAGGCTCGAATGCCCGGTGCCGAAATCATCCAGCGCGATGCGCGACCCCAGCGCCAGCAGGGCCACCAGCCCATCATTGGCCTGCACCAGATCCCGCATGATCGCCGTTTCGGTGATCTCAAAATCCACCCGACAGGGCGTGCCGGATTTTTGAAGCTGCGTCACGATGGCTTCGATGGTCGTGGTCGATCCCAGATCGGCGGCCGACAGATTGACCGACAGGCGCAGCGGCTGGGGCAGCTTTTCCGAGACCAGCAGCGCCTTGCGCAGCACGGTCTGGGTGATCTTGGAAATCACCCCTATCCGCTCGGCCATCGGGATGAATTCGCCGGGCGAAATTTCCCCCAGCTCCGGGCTGTTCCAGCGGGCCAGCACTTCATAGCCCGTGGTCCGGTTCTGCACGATGTCGAATTGCGGCTGGAACAGGATGTAGATTTCCGCGTCGAGGTCGGCCGTGCGCAGAGCATGCTCCATGCGCCGCACCTTGCTGAGCTGATTGGCGTGCTTGCCGGAAAAGACGATGGCCCGCCCGCGCGCCTCGCGCTTGGCCAGCCAGGTGGCATAATCGGCGCGATCAAACAGCGCATCGGCGGTGTCACCCGGCTTGGACGCGGCAAAGCCGGCCGTTGCCGACAGATGGATGGTGCCAAGCGCCGTCTCGAACGCCGGTCGCATCGCCGCCGTCAGGGTCTTGCCAAAACGCTGCAGCGCCGCCGCATCGGCAGGCTCCGTCAGGATCAGGGCGAAATTGTCCGAGCCCAGCCGGGCGACAAAGGTCGATGGCTGGCGCAACGCATTGATGCGCAAGGCCACGTCGGACAGCACCGCGTCGCCGGCAATCTGGCCAAAAATGTCGTTGACCGATTTGAAGCTGTCGAGGTCCAGCCGTGCCACCGCAATCTGACGACCATCGGCCGCGGCGTGGTGCAGCGCCTGCTCCAGCTGCCGGTCGAACGAGCGACGGTTCGGCAGTCCGGTCAGGCTGTCGACATTGGCCAGAAGCTGGTTTTCATCCGACAGGCGCTGGGTTTCCTGTTGTTTGCGTTCCATTTCGGCGCGTGACGCCACCAGCGCATCGAAGTCGCGATAATTGCTGAGCAGAATGGTCATCAGCGCCCCGACCACCAGGATCAGATTGAGCGCCAGCGTGACAAATACCGGGTTGCCGCTGGTGATGAAGAAGGCGCTGAACGGGATCAGCACGCATAGCGCCAGCATGATGGCCGCACCGCGCATCTGCATCAGGCAGAACACGCAGCAAATGCTGGTAATGCCGATATAGAACGCCACATGCGACTGCTGATACGCATCGCCATAGGGGTAAAGGCTCAGCGCCCAGCTGGAAAAGCCCAATCCGAGCACGGCGGCCATGACCACCGTGCTGCGCAATAGCCGCCGCGCCTCCTGATAGGACAGGTCGCGCAGCCGCATGCGCCACCACCGCAAAATCCGCAGCAGACAGAGCAGCGCCAGGAAACCGGGAACATAGAGGCGCAGCAGATCAGGCGCCTGCGGATAGTTGCCGGCCAGCACCACAGAGTTGAGCAGCAGGATGGCATACATCAGCGGCACCTGGCGGCTGAAGGCGCGTGCTTGTGCCTGGACCAGAGCTGGGTTGTCTGGAACGGCGAAGAACTGCACTAACCGTTTTACTGCCGACATCGCCGACCAGTTTTACTCATCGACCTGAACATAGTCGGGCAAACCCTAATACAAATGTAAACGACATGCATCGGATCTGTCGTTCACTGCACATAGATTCATGGTTCCAGTATAAATTCCCGAAAAATATCCCTCGCGCCCCCCATTGGAAGGCCGCGTGAGACCGGCTAGAACCGATTGCAATCGATTGCGCCGGGCCGCCGGCTGCACGATCCTGCCAATTCGGCAACGTTGCAAATGCCGCGAGGAGACGTCATGGCCATGCCCGCCACCTATTCCGCCCTTGATCTGAGCGGCGCGTTCGCCCTGTCGTCACCGACGCGCGATATTACCGCGCCGATCACCCTACCGGGCGATGTGCACGCCGCATTGCTGGCCGCTGACCACATCCCCGATCCCTATTTCGGCGAGAACGAAAAGCCCGTGCTGTGGGTCAATGAAACCGCCTGGACGGTCGAGCGCAGTTTCACCGCCAGCGCCGCCGATATTACCGGCTATCTCACCCTCACCCTGGCCGAAGTGGACTGCATCGCCACCATCCTGCTCAACGGCGAAATCATCGCCAAAACGCAGAATAGTTTTGTCCGCAACGACATCGACGTCACCGGCAAGGTCCGGATCGGCGACAACACCCTCCGCATCGAATTCGATATCGCCCCCGACGTCGCCAAGGCCCGCGCCGACGCGCACCCTTTCCCCATTCCCTTCACCAAAAACTACCAGACCAATGGTTTGAAGGGCATCCACATGAACTTCATCCGCAAGGCGGCGTGCCATGCGGGCTGGGATTGGGGCATCTGCCTGATGCCCATCGGCGTCTATGGCACCATGAGCCTGCGCAAGTCGCGCCTCGCCCGCCAGGAGAGCGTGCAGGTCGATCAGGCCCATGGCAGCAACTCGGTCGAACTCTCGATAAAGACTCGCCTTTTCGCCTTCGCTCACGGTTCGGTGGAGCTTGAGCACCACATCGACGGACAGGTCATCGCCGACAAGCTGATGGTGCAGCCGGGCGAAAACCTCTTCACCCACAACATCACCATCCATAATCCCAAACTGTGGTGGCCAGCAGGGCAGGGCGAGCAGCCGCTCTATGAGCTGGTGACCAATCTCGAAGGCGAAAAAACCACCCGCCAGCTCGGCCTGCGCAAGCTCGAATGGATCGTTGAAAAGGACGAGATCGACCACAGCTTCAAATGCCGCGTCAATGGCCGCGACATCTCCATGCTCGGCGCCAACTGGATTCCCGCCGACGCCATCCCCTCGCGCATCACCCCCGCCGTCATCCGCGACCTGCTGGACAGCGCCAAGGCCGCCAATATGAATATGCTGCGCATCTGGGGCGGCGGGCAGTATGAGCCGGACTATTTTTACGAGCTCTGCGACGAGTTGGGCATTCTGATCTGGCACGATTTCATGTTCGCCTGCATGAGCTATCCGTCCGACCGCCCCTTCCTCGACAATGTCCGCACCGAAATCACCCAGCAGGTGCGCCGCCTCAGCCACCACGCCTGCATTGCCCTGTGGTGCGGCGACAATGAAGTCATCGGCTCGCTGCACTGGTATCCCGAAACCAAGGCGGCGCCTGAGCGCTATGTCGCCAATTACGACCGGCTCAATTCCATGCTCGGCAATATCGTCGAGGACGAAGACCCGGCCCGCCGCTTCTGGCCGTCCTCGCCCTCAATGGGCTATCTCGATTTCTCCGATGGCTGGCAGATGGATACCCGCGGCGACACTCATTATTGGGACGTCTGGCACTCGGCAAAAAGCTTCGAGGCCTACCGCACCGTCAATCCGCGCTTTGCCTCCGAATTCGGCTTCCAGTCCTTCCCCTCGATGAATGTCATCGAGACTTTTGCCGAGCCCAAGGATCGCAATCCGTCCTCCCCGGTGATGGAAAACCACCAGCGCAATGCCGGCGGCAATGCCCGCATCCTCGAAACCATGACGCGCTATTTCCGTTTCCCGCGCGACTTCGACCAGATGGTGTTCCTCAGCCAGATCCAGCAGGGCCTCGCCATCAAGACCGCCATCGAATATTGGCGCTCCACCAAGCCGCGCTGCATGGGCACTTTGTTCTGGCAGATCAACGACATCTGGCCCGTCGCCAGCTGGTCGAGCCTGGATTACGGCGGGCAGTGGAAGCTGCTGCAATATATGGCCAAGCGCTTCTTCCTGCAGGTCAATGTGGTCGCCGTTCCGGTCCATGACGACATCCCGACCAATTCGCGCGGCACCCCGGTCGAAGGCGCGCCGCCGACTCGTATTGTGCTCAAAGCCATCAACGACACCGCCCGCCCGGTCAGCATCGCGCTGGAAGTCCGCGCCGTGCGCGTCGGCGGTGGCGACCGTATCGTCTTCTCTGGCAACGCGGCCATCGGCCAGGACGCCGCCATCGAGCTGGCCAGCGTCACCTTCGACGATCTGGCCGCCGACGAATTCCTGTTCTTCTCCTGGCGCGACGCCGCCGGCAAGCTACTGGGCGAAAACGACTATTTTCCCAAGCCCTACAAGGCTTACGAGCTAGCACAGCCCCAGGTCACCGCCACCTGGTCCGACCGCGCCGGCCAGCCGGTGCTGACGCTGGCCACCGACAAGCCGGCCCTCTTCGTCACCGCCAGCGTCGATCTGCCCGGCTATTTCTCCGACAACGCCCTCACTTTGCTGCCGGGCCGCCCAACCGAGCTGACCTTCACCCCCCGCCACGGCGCCACCACCACATCCGCCGACCTAGCCCGCTCGCTACAACTGCGTAACCTCAGCGAGACGTTTTAGGTTCACCGAACCCGGCGAGCCCCGATGCGCTCCCTCCCCTTGAGGGGAGGGCCGGGGTGGGGGTGTCGTGGTTCCCGCGCGCTCGCTGTGTTTTGGAGGCGCCGACACCCACAACCACCACTCGTCACCCTCGGGCTTGACCCGAGGGCTCTTGCGACGCCGTTAACGCCCTCGGGTCAAGCCCGAGGGTGACGATCCGGGGTTTGGCGCGAACCGTGGCGCTGCCTACTTCCATACAAGATTTATCCCGCTCCTGCATTGACATAGCCCCCGCCATCTTCCAACCCTAGCGAACCATGTCGCGCCGTTCTGCGCGCCCCTTCGGACTTGCCATGTCGACCTTCATCGCGCCGATCCAGGAGCGCCGCCTGCTGGCCATTGGGCTCATGCTCGTGGCCTATTTCATGTTCACCGGCATCGACAGCTCAGCCAAATGGCTGGCGCTGGGCGGTATGGGGGCCGCGCAGGTGGTGTTCCTGCGCTATGCGGTGCATCTGGCTCTGGTGCTCGGCATCAATGTGCCGCAAAACGGCTGGGCACTGCTACGCACGGCCAGCCTGCGCACCCAGGTGCTACGCGCCCTCATGCTGCTCGGCGCCACCACCTGCAATTTTATCGCCCTGCGCTATTTGCCGCTCACTGTCACCTCGGCCATCGCCTTCACCATGCCGCTGCTGCTGTGCGCTTTGTCGGTGCCATTGCTGGGCGAGACCGTCGGCTGGCGCCGCTGGACTGCCATTTTTGTCGGCTTTCTTGGCGTTCTGATCATCGTGCATCCGGGCACTGAGGCATTCCATCCGGCGGCCTTGCTCTGTCTGGCTGCTGCGGTGTTCACCGCCTTTTATTTCCTGCTGACCCGCCGCATGGCCGGGCGCGACTCCCCGGCAACCCAGCAATTCTATGTCGGGATGGTGGCCACGGCCATCCTGCTGCCTTTCGCCCTGCCATACTGGAGCTGGCCCAGCGATCCCTCGGTCTGGGTCGCCTTCTTTGCCGTCGGGGTGTTTGGTTTTGTCGGGCACCAGCTGGTCGCGGTCGCCAGTGCCTTTGCGCCAGCTTCGGTGCTAGCGCCGTTTTCCTATTTCCAGATCATCTTCATGGCGGCGGCGAGCTGGCTCATCTTCAACCAGCCCCCCGATGTCTGGCTCTATATCGGCGCGCCCGTCGTCATCGGCAGTGGCCTTTATATCTGGCTGCGTGAGCGCGCTTTGTCCAAGCCGGCCCCGCTGATCGGGGAGGAACACTGATGGCCAGCCCGGTAGCCGGCATCGAGGAAAATGCCAACAAGGCCATCCTCATCCTGCTGCTGTCGCAGACCATTCTGGTGTTCCTCGACGTTTCGGCGAAGTGGCTGTCGCTCACCGGCATGCCCACCACCGAGATCGTCTTCGTCCGCTATGGCGTGCATGTGATGCTGATCGTCACGCTGCTCTTGCCGATCCGGGGCCGGGAAATCTTCGTCACCAGAAACTGGCGGCTGGAAGTGGCGCGCGGCCTCTGCCTGCTCGGCACCACCGGCTGCAATTTCCTCGCCATGCGCTATCTGCCGCTCACCATCACCGGCGCGCTGGTGTTCTCGGCGCCGCTGATGATCTGCGCGCTGTCAGGCCCGCTGCTGGGCGAAATCGTCGGCTGGCGCCGCTGGCTCGCCATCATGGTCGGTTTTGTCGGCATCCTGATCATCGTGCGGCCGGGCACCGAGGCATTCCACCCCGCGGCCCTGTTGGGCATCGCGGCGGCCTTCTTCAGCGCGCTGTTTTCGATTTTCACCCGCAAGCTGGCCGGCGTCGATAGTGCCATGACCCAGCAATTCTATGCCGGCACCACCGCGCTGCTGCTGATTTCCCCGGTCGCCTTCACCGATTGGGTCTGGCCCAGCCAGCCGATTTCCTGGATCGCCTTTTTTGCCGCCGGTACGGTGGGCATGGTCGGTCATATGCTGATCTCGGTGGCCCATCGCTACGCCACGCCCGCCACGCTGGCGCCGTTCAACTATTTGCCGCTGCTCTATCTGGCACTGGCCAGCTGGATCATTTTCAACGAACCGCCCGACAGCTGGTTCTTCCTCGGCGCCAGCATCATCATTGCCAGCGGCCTCTACATCTGGCTCCGCGAACGCAGCCTGCACAAAGCCGCCACCTCAATCGACGAACTGCCGGAGCGCTAGCCAATCGCCTCCCGCCAGCGTTGCGCATAGGCGTCAAATCCGGCTGCATCCAGCGGCGTCACCGCCGTGCCGGCGACGGCATGGCCAGTGCCCGCGCCAAACAGCATGCTGGCACCCAGGCTGGTGCCGGTCGCGTCGCCGGATGTGGTTACTGTCACGCCGGTCAGACGGGCCAGCGCCTGCGCAAACAGCGCGTTCCGCGCCAGTGGCCCCTCGATGATGATTTCGCGGCCCAGTCCGCACAGCTCAAGGCAGGCGCGCGTCATCAGCGCCAGATAAAGCGACGCGGCCGCCGTCCGTTCCTCTGCCGTCGCGGGCTCCTGCGTCCAATGCCCGGCTGCCGTGGGGAAGGGTCCCACACCAGCCATAAAACTAGGCTGCACCCGAATATCCTGCGCAATCACCCGCGCAATATCGTCCGTACTCGGCTCACGAATCTCCGGCACCAATTGATCGAATTCGCGCCCGCCCATGAAGCGCGCCGTCGGCACCGGCCGCCCGAAGGCATCGACATTGGCGAGGCTGTCGCGGGCCGGGTCCAGCCCGCCGGTGTCGCCGCCCACCGTCATGGCAATGGCCCAGGTGCCGGTCGACAGAATGGTGAAAGGCGCTGAATGGGCGCCCAGATGCGGCAGCAGCGATGCATTGGAATCGTGAATGCCACAGGTCACCGGTGTTCCAGCCGCCAGCCCGGTCAGCGCCGCTACCTCGGGCAGCACATTGCCCAGCACCGACGCCGCCGGTCGCACCGGCGGAAAGCGCTCCGCCCAGCCCAGCGCCTGCGTCATGCTGGAAAATTCGCCGCGCCCCGGTGCCCACAAATCGGTGTGGCAACCCAGCGAGGTCACTTCGCTCGCCAAGACGCCAGTCAGCCGCCAAGCCCAATATTGTGGATAGGTCAGGATCGCCGTTACCCGAGCAAAATCAGCCGGATACACCTGCGACTGCCAAAACAGCTGCGCCCCCAGATTGAGCCCGTTGGGCAGGCGCGGCGACAATGATTCGGCAAATTCCGGCCGCAGCTTTGCATAGGCCGCCGCCGTCACTTCGGGCCCATTGTGCTCATAATCCAGCACCGGCAGCGCCAGCGCGTCCCCCGCTAGCAGCGCCGCCGTTGCGCCATGGGTGGTGATGGAAATCCCATCCACCCCATGCTCGTCCTGCAACGCCTTGAGGCTGGCGATGATGAACTCCCACAGCATGGCGACATCGGCATGCGGATAGAGCCCATCGCGCCGCACCACATTGGGCGTGCTACGCGCCGCCACTTGCTGGCGCGTCGTGGCGTCGATCAGCACCAGTTTGGCGTTGGTCTTGCCAATATCGATGACGGCGATGAGGCGGGGCAGGGGCATGGCGCGGTCTCAAATGGTCTCACCCGCCGCCATACTGGAAATCGCCCCTTTACGCCAGAACTGACATGTTAGTGCTACTTGACCACCAGCACCGGAATCGTGCTGTGCGCCAGCACTTCGCCCGCCTGGCTGCCGAGCAGCAGCCGGCCCAGGCCCCGGCGACCATGCGAGCCCATGACGATCAGGCTGGCGCCGTGCCGTTCCGCCGTCGTCAGAATCGCATCGGCTGCGGTGCTCGACGGCATGTGGAAGGTTTCGATGCTTTGCCCATCGGCCTCGGCCACAATCTTGGCTTCGGCCAGCGTTTCGCTGGCGAAAGTCGCCTTGGATTCCTCCAGTTGCGCGATGATCTCGCCGGTGCCGGCACCAATGGCTTCGGCGCCCGCCACCACCATCATCGACGGCTCGGTCGCCATCACCACATACAGCCGACCGCCCGTCTGCTTGGCCAATTCCAGCGCATGGCGCAGCGCCTTGGTGGCCAGTTCCGATCCATCAATGCCGACAACTATGCGTGAGTACATGGCGCTTTCCTTTCGATTGTGGTCCTCAGCCTATGCCCATCCGGCCGGCCCGTCCTTGATTCAAATCATGCGCCCGTCGATCCCCGTCGAGCAAGGCGCAACACGGCCATTTCGGTCGCGCCGCTGGCTCCCGGCCGCCCCCTCCAGCGACGGCGTTTGTCCACACCGCACGGACAACGCCCTTGACGGACAAAAACTCAGATGCGAGCATCATCCGCAACAACAGTATATATTCCAATATTAGGGAATATCTGGAGGGGAGCAAAAATGAAGCATTTCGCATTGGCCATGGCTACGAGCCTGGTCGCATTGTGTTCGGCAAATGGTCTGGCCTACGCCCAGACGGCTGGTGGCATCATCGACGTCGCCACCATCGGCGAGCCGCCGACGCTGGATCCGATGGCCTCGACCGCTGACCTGGTTGGCATCGTCACCCAGCACATGTTCGAGACGCTCTACACATTCGACGCCAAGTGGGGCACGACGCCCCTGCTGGCCGCTGCCATGCCGACGATTTCCGAAGACGGCACGGTTTACACCATCCCGCTGCGCCCCGGCATCAAGTTCCATGACGACAGCGTCATGACCTCGGTCGACGTCGTCGCCTCGCTCGATCGCTGGATGAAGATCGCCACGCGCGGCAAGCAGGCCGCCGAAGTCATCACTTCGGTCGTCGCCACCGATGACGCCACGATCACCATCACCCTGTCCAAGCCTTACGCGCCGCTGCTGCCGCTGCTGTCGTTCAACAACGCCGCTGCGATCATCATCCCGGCCGCCAATGCCGCGCAGGACCCGCTGACCAGCTTCATCGGCACTGGCCCCTACAAGCTGCAGGAACGCGTGCCGGATCAGTATATCCAGCTCGTGCGTTTTGACGGCTACCAGTCGCTCGGCGGCGAAGTCGACGGTTACGGCGGCGCCCGCAACCAGTATCTGGACGAAATCCGTTTCGTTCCGGTGCCCGATCCCAACACCCGTATCGGCGCCGCCATGGCTGGCCAGTACGACTATGTCGACCAGCTCCCGGTCGAGTCCTTCCAGCAGATCAGCGATGGCGCAACCGAACCGGTGGTGCTGGCTCCGTTCGGCTGGCCGGTGTTCATGATGAACACCAAGGAAGGCCTCAACTCCGACATCCGCATCCGCAAGGCCATCCAGGCTGCGCTGGCGCCGGAAGACATGATGCTGGCCGCTTTCGGTTCGGAAGACTTCTTCTCGATCGATGCTGCCTGGTATCCGGAAGGCTATGTCTGGCACTCCGAAGTCGGCACCGAGGCTTACAAGCCGATGGGCGACACCGAAGCCGCCAAGGCCCTGCTGGCCGAAGCCGGTTATGATGGCAGCAAGCCGCTGCGCATCCTGACCAGCCGTCAGTATGAGTTCCACTACAAGATGGCACTCGTGGCTCAGGCATACCTCGAAGCCGCTGGCTTCAAGGTGCAGCTGGACGTGGTGGAATGGGCAACCCTGACCACCAACCGTGCCGATCCGTCGCAGTGGGACATCTACATCACCCACAGCCCTTTCCTGCCTGAGCCGTCGCTGATGGGCATCATGTCCGACACCAGCCCCGGCTGGTGGGTCAGCGATGCCAAGCATGCCGTCGTCGAGGCGTTTAACGCGGAAAGCGATCCGGCCAAGCGCGTCGAGCTGTTCGTCGATGTCCAGAAGGTCATCTATGACGAGATCCCCGGCTACAAGGTCGGCAATTTCAACGCCCTGGCCGCACAGAACCCGGCTCTGGACGGCGTGACGCCGGCGCCGTGGCCGTATTTCTGGAACGCCTATCTGACTGAATAGGTCCTCCCGACCTACCCGTCGCGGCTCTGGCCGCGGCGGGATTGTTTTTGAACGTGCCACAACCCCGATGTCACCCCGGCCTTGAGCCGGGGCCCATCCTGAAATGCCCGAGCGGGCGCGATCTCAGGATGACATAGTGGTTTGCAACGCTTTCAGCAGGAACCGAACCAATCTCATGATCCGCTCCGCATTCAATCGCATCTTCGGCATGCTGGTGGTGATGGCGCTGGTGGTCACCATCGTCTTCGTCATTGTGCGTGTTACCCCCGGTGACCCTGCCGCCGTGATGCTCGGACCCGATGCCACCGCTGCCGATATCGCCAGCCTGCGCCAGCGCCTGGGGCTCGACGCCTCGATCCCCGAACAATTTCTCAGCTATGTCGGCGGCATATTGCGCGGCGATTTCGGCCAGTCGATCTTTCTCAACATGCCGGTGACGGAAGCGCTGATGCAGCGCGCCGAGCCGACATTTTTCCTCACCATTTTCTCGCTGGCCATCGCCACGCTGATCGCGCTGCCGGTGGGCGTGCTGTCGGCCTATTGGCGCGGTTCGGTGTTCGATCAGGCCGCCACGGCGCTCGCCATGTTCGCCGCCTCCATTCCCAGCTTCTGGCTTGGCCTGATTTTCATGCAAATGTTTGCGGTCAAGCTGGGGTGGTTCGATACCTCCGGCTATGGCGGTCCCGGCGCCAGTTTTGGCACCCGCATGAACCATCTGGTGCTGCCGGCGGTCACTTTGGGTCTGGTCAGCTCGGCGCTGATCACCCGCTTTACCCGCGCTTCCATGCTCGACGTGCTCAATGATGATTACGTCCGCACCGCCCGTTCCAAGGGCATGAGCGAGTGGCGCGTCGTGGTCAAGCATGCGCTCAAGAACGCGCTGATCCCGATCCTGACCGTCATCGGCCTCACCGCCGCTTTGCTGATTTCCGGCGCCATCGTCACCGAAACCGTGTTCAGCCTGCCCGGCGTCGGCAGCCTCATCGTCTCCGCCGTGCTGCGCCGCGATTACCCGGTGATTCAGGGCGCGCTGCTGGTGGTGGCCGGGCTCTATGTGCTGGTCAATTTCGCCATCGACATGCTGTATCTGATCGTTGACCCGCGGGTGCGTTACTAATGAGTACCATTGCTGCTCCCGCCCTGCGCGAACCCAATCTGCTGCAAAAGCTGGCAACCCGCCCCGCCGCCATGGTCGGGCTGATCGTGGTGGTGGTCTTTGTGGTGCTGGCCCTGCTGGCGCCGTGGATTTCCCCCTATGACCCAGCCAAGCTGGCCGTGCGTGACCGTATGCAGGGCCCCAGCCTGCTCCATCTGTTCGGCACCGACGATCTGGGCCGCGACGTGCTCACCCGCGTGCTCTATTCCGGCCGCACCTCGCTGCTGGTCGGCTTCGCGGTGGTGATCTTCGCCTCGATCATCGGCGTGTTTCTCGGGCTGATGTCGGGCTTTTTCCGCAAGCTCGATACCCCGGTGTCGCGCCTGATCGACGCCATGATGGCCTTCCCCGATATCCTGCTGGCCATCGCGCTGGTGGCGGCTTTGGGGGCTTCGGCCAATAACGTGGTGATCGCGCTGGGCGTGGTCTATGCCCCGCGTCTGGCCCGCGTCGTGCGCGCCTCGACGCTGGTGATCCGCGAACTGCCCTATGTCGAAGCGGCTCGTGCGCTGGGCGTGCCGACCCCGGTGATCCTGGTGCGCCACGTGCTGCGCAACCTCACCTCGCCGCTGCTGGTGCAGGCCACCTTCATCTTCGCCAACGCCATTCTGGCCGAGGCCGGTCTCTCCTTCCTCGGTGTCGGCATCTCGCCCGATATCCCCACCTGGGGCACCATGATCTCGGTCGGTCGCCAATATATGGAACAGGCCCCCTGGATCATGTGGTTCCCCGGCGGCGCCATCATTATCACCGTTTTGTCTCTGCAACTCGTCGGCGACGGTCTGCGCGATTTCCTCGATCCGCGCCTCGCCAAGGATGTCTGATGTTCGATAACCGCTTCAAACCCCAAGCCCAGAACCTGCTGATCAAGGGCGCCAAGCCCATCGGCTTCGCCCAGCCCGGCCTGCCGCCCGTCCTCGACGTGCTGGTGGCTACCGATGGCGCGATCCTTGATGTCGGCGCCAATATCGCCGCCGACAGCGCCAGACTGGTCGAAGCCAACGGCGCCTTCATCTCGCCCGGCTGGACCGATCTGCACGCCCACGTCTGGTATGGCGGCACCGATATTTCCATCCGCCCCGAGCAGGGCGGCGCAGCGCGCGGCGTCACCACCATCGTTGATGCGGGCTCCGCCGGCGAAGCCAATTTCCACGGTCTGCGCGAATTCATCATCGAGCCGGCGCGCGAGAACATCTACGCCTTCCTCAATCTGGGCTCCATCGGTCTGGTCGCCTGCAACCGGGTGACCGAATTGCAGGACATGCGCTCGATCGACATCGACCGCACCATTGCCGTGATCAAGGAAAACCGCGACGTTATCGTCGGCCTGAAGGTCCGCGCCAGCGCGGTGATTTCCGGCGGCTGGGATTTGGTGCCGCTCAAGCTGGCGAAAAAGCTCAGCCGCGTGCTCGATCTGCCGGTCATGGTCCATGTCGGCGAGCCGCCCCCGCTCTATGATGACGTGCTGGGTCTGCTGACCGAGGGCGATATCGTCACCCATTGCTTCAACGGCAAGCAGGGCGGCTCCATCATCGAAGATGAGGATCTCTACAACCTCGCCGAAGAAGCCTCCAAGCGCGGCATCATCCTCGATGTCGGCCATGGCGGTGCGTCCTTCTCCTTCGATGTGGGCAAGGCAGCGCTGGCGCGTGGCCTCAAGCCCAATACCATTTCCACCGATTTGCACAATCGCTCGCTCGACACCTCGGTGTGGGACATGGCAACGACCATGAGCAAGCTGCTCTCGGTCGGCATGGAATTCGAGGATGTGATCATCGCCTCCTCCACCGCCCCCAAGCGCGCCATCAACAAGCCCGCCGACAATCTGCTCACTGTGGGCAAGCCGGCCGAGTTCACCCTGTTCGATCTGGTGAAGGGCGATCTCACCGTCACCGACAGCCAGGGCGCCAAGAGCACGCTGCACGAAACCTTCGAGCCGCGTTACGCCATCCTCGGCGCCGAGGCGGTCACCGCCAGTCGCCACCAGCCGGCGGCCACTGGCCATAGCTGCCCGACTTGCGGGGGCCCTGCATGAGCGAACCTCTGGCCCCCGACACCATCCTGTCGGTCCGCGACCTCAAGACCTGGTTCGTCAGCAAGCGCTCCACGGCCAAGGCCGTTGATGGCGTGACCTTCGATCTCAAGCGCGGCAAGACCCTGGCCGTGGTCGGCGAGTCCGGTTCCGGCAAGTCGGTGACCAGCCTCTCCATCATGGGGCTGCTGGCCAAGCCGGGCCGCATCGAGAGTGGCGAAATCCTGTTCCGCGACCGCGCCGAACAGGTGCACGACCTCGCTCAATTCGCCCCCAAGCAGTTCCGCGCCATTCGTGGCAACGAAATCGCCATGATCTTTCAGGAGCCGATGACCTCGCTCAACCCGCTTTACACGGTGGGTGACCAGATCGGCGAGATGATCGCTTTGCATTCCCCGGTGAGCCGCAGCGAGGCCCGCGCCAAGGCGCTGGAAATGCTCAAGCACGTCGAAATTCCCGACGCCGCGCGCCGGATCGATGATTATCCGCACCAGATGTCCGGCGGCATGCGCCAGCGCGTCATGATCGCCATGGCGCTGAGCTGCAATCCCTCCTTGCTGATTGCCGACGAGCCGACCACCGCGCTCGACGTCACCATTCAGGCGCAGATCCTCGATCTGCTGCAGCGGCTGCAGGCCCAGTTCGGCATGTCGATCCTGTTCATCACCCACAATCTGGGCGTCGTGGCCGAAGTCGCCCATGATGTCGTGGTGATGTATGGCGGGCGCGTGGTCGAACAGGCGCCGGTCAATTCGCTGTTCGCGCATCAGACCCACCCCTATACCAAGGGCCTCTTGGCCTGCACCCCCGACGCCACCCGCGATCTGGGCAAAGATGGGGCGCGCCGCGCGCTCTATTCCATCCCCGGTTCGGTGCCGCCGATCACCAATCTGCCCCCCGGCTGTGCCTTTGAGCCGCGTTGCTCGATGGCCATCCCGGCTTGCCGCACCGCGCTGCCGCCTTTGATCCCGGCTGGCCCGGAAACCTTTTCGCGCTGCATCAGGAGCCATGAGCTATGACCCAGCCGAGCGATGAAACCCCGCTGCTCAGCGTCCGTGGGCTGACCAAGCATTTTGCCGGTCGCAACGGCCAGATCGTCCACGCCGTCGAAGATGTCAGTTTTGACATTCGGCGCGGCACCACCGTTGGCCTGGTCGGCGAATCCGGTTCGGGCAAGACCACCGCCGGTCGCTCGATCCTGCGTCTGGTCGAGCCCACTTCGGGGCAGGCGATCTTTGACGGTACCGACATTTTCGCGCTGAAAGCCCGCGAGATGAAGCAGTGGCGCAAGCGCCTGCAGATCGTCTTTCAAGACCCGTATTCGAGCCTCAACCCACGCATGCGCATTGACGCCATCATTGGCGAAGCCCTCGACGCGCGCGGCTATCCTCGGGGGAAGCAGCGGCAGGACCGCGTCGCCGAATTGCTGAATCTGGTCGGCCTGTCGCCTGACTATTCGCGCCGCTTCCCGCATGAATTCTCCGGCGGCCAGCGTCAGCGCATCGGCATTGCCCGCGCTTTGGCGGTCGAGCCCGATTTCATCGTCGCCGACGAGCCGGTGTCCGCGCTCGACGTCTCGGTGCAGGCGCAGGTGCTCAACCTGCTCGGCGAGCTGCAGCAGAATCTCGGCCTCACCATGCTGTTCATCGCCCACGATCTCAGCGTCGTGGAATATCTCTGCGACGAAGTCGTGGTGATGTATCTCGGTCGGGTGATGGAGCGCGGCCCCTCGCGCCAGGTCTATGCCCAGCCGCGCCATCCCTACACCAAGGCTTTGCTGGCCACCGCGCCGGTGCCGGACCCGACGCGCAAGCGCACCCACGTGCCGCTGCAGGGCGACATTCCTTCGCCGATCAATCCACCCTCGGGCTGCGTGTTCCGCACCCGCTGCCCGGTGGCCATCGACGCCTGCGCCAACATCATCCCGCCGGTCGAGCATATCGGCGGCAATCATCATGTCGCCTGCATTCGCCAGGGCGAGCTTTAGTTAGTTGGAGTCTGTTATGAGCATTTCCGAGCTGGTTCAGCGCCCGGATGCGACCCCCTATGACCGGCTGGCGGCTCTGGGCATTGTCTTGCCCGAAGCGCCGTCTCCGATCGCCAATTTCGTCACCCATGTGGTCGAAGGCAAGCTGCTGTTCCTGTCGGGGCAGGGCCCCACCGAACCCAACGGCACGCTCTATACCGGCAAGGTCGGCGCCGATGTGTCGGTGGAACAGGCCTATGCCCATGCCCGCCTCACCGGGATCAATCTGATCGCCGTGATGCAGGCCGCGCTGGGCGATCTCGGCCGCGTGCGCCGCGTGGTCAAGCTGCTCGGCATGGTCAATGCGACGCCCGAATTCGGCGAACATCCCGCCGTCATCAATGGCTGCTCCGACCTGATGAATGCAGTGTTTGGCGAGCGCGGCGTGCATGCCCGCTCGGCAGTGGGTTTTGGCTCGCTGCCCAACCAGATCACCGTCGAGATTGAAGCCGTCGTCGCCTTCGACTAACCCCCATATTGCTCCGCAGCGCCCATAAAGAGTGAACCAATGACCCAGGATATTCGCGCCGAATTGGGCCTTCGCCCGGTAATCAACGTCTCCGGCACCATGACCTCGCTGGGCGCCTCCATCGTGGTGCCGCAGGCCGTCGACGCCATCACCCGCGTGCTGAACCAGTTCGTCGAGATGGGTGATCTACATCGCCGCGCCAGCACGGTGATTGGTGAGCTGACCGGCGCCGAAGCCGGCTTCGTCACCGCCTCCTGCTCGGCGGCGATCAGCCTCGCTGTTGCTGCCGCCATCACCGGCGATAATCTGTGGGCCATCGAGCAGCTCCCCGACACCGGCGCGCTGAACCATGAAGTGCTGATCCAGGCCGGCCACATGGTCAGCTATGGCGCACCGGTGGAACAGGCCATCCGCCTTGCCGGCGGCAAGGTCGTGCCGGTGGGGCAGGCGACCAGCGCCTATGCCTATCAGCTGGCCGGCGCCGTCACCGAGCGCACCGTGGCCGCCGTCTATGTCGTCTCCCATCACGTGGTCGACTACGCCCAGATCCCGCTCAAGACTTTTGCCGAAGTCTGCCACGCCCGTGGCGTCAAGGTCATTGTCGACGCCGCCTCCGAATACGATCTGCACAAATTCCTCGCTGATGGCGCTGACGTCGTGCTCTATTCCGGCCACAAATTCCTCGGCGGCCCCACCTCGGGCATCTGCGCCGGCGACAAGGAATTCATCCGCAATATCTACCTGCAGAACCGTGGCATCGGTCGCGGCATGAAGATCGGCAAGGAAGGCATTGTCGGCGTCATTGCCGCGCTCGAAGCCTGGAAGACCCGCGATCACGCCGGCATCCGCGCCCGCGAACGCCAGGCGCTCGACCTGTGGGTCGAAACCCTTGAAGGCCGTCCCGGCATCACCGCCACCATCGTGCCCGATCCCACCGACAATCCGCTGGATCGTCTCAAGGTCGTCATCGACCCGGAACTGGCCCGCATCACCGCCTGGGATTTCGCCAGCGCCATGGCGCGCGGCGACCGCCCGGTCATCGTCCGCGACCACGAAGCCGAGCATGGCCATTTCTTCCTCGATCCGTGCAATCTGCACCCCAACGAGGAAGCCATTGTCGCCGAACGCCTGATCGAGGAGCTGGAGCGCGCCCAGCGTTCCAACGAGCTGATCCACACGCCCCTGGCCGAACGCTGGCTGGCCCAGGAAGCCGCGATATTGAAGTGGCTCGACTGACAGCGTAGAGGG
Source organism: Devosia sp. A449 (assembly GCF_054489375.1). Lineage (NCBI taxonomy): Bacteria > Pseudomonadati > Pseudomonadota > Alphaproteobacteria > Hyphomicrobiales > Devosiaceae > Devosia > Devosia sp. A449. The sequence continues at coordinate 341,502 of NZ_JBTMWU010000004.1, forward strand.
GTACGGACTTTAGGTGAGCGGCCGGAGCGTGACGGTGACCGAGATAGACAGCCAGACCGAGCCGGCCCGCCGGACCCGCACCAGCGGTATCGACCGGGCGCTGCAGATTTTCGATTATCTGCAGCAGGTCGAGCAGGCGAGCACCGCTTATGAAATCGCCCGCGCTGTCGGCGCGCCGCTCTCCACCATCTATGCCATCATCGACGATTTGGTGGCCAAAGACCTGCTCGACCGCGACAGCAATGGCCAGATCTGGCTCGGGCCGCGCCTGTATCACTATGGCCTGAGCTACGCCCGCAGCCTCGATCTGCTCAGCGCCGCCACCCAGGAAATGCACGAACTGGCCCGCCAGTCGGGCGAGACCGTGCAGATCTGTGGCCGCGATCAGGACATGATGGTGGTGCTGGCGATGGAAGATGGCAGCGGCCAGTTCAATGTCAGCTCCCGCATCGGCACCCGCAGCCCGCTCAACTGGACGGCCTCGGGCCGCTTGCTGGTCGGCCATCTGCCGCAAGACGAGCTGCTGACCATCTTCGCCCGCTCGGCCCGCGTCTCGCCCACCGGCCAGGCCGAAACCGATCCGCAGGTGCTGGCCGACAACGCCCATGAAGCACTGGCGCAGGGCCTCTCCATTCAGGCCGGCGAATCCGATTTCGCCGTCGCCTGCATTGCCGCGCCGATCCTCGACCGCGCCGGCCGCTGCCACGCCACCATGTCCATTGTGGTGCCCGAGCACAAAGTGCAGCAGAAAGACCCCGATCTGATCACCCTGGTCCGCGCCAGCGCCCACCGCGTCGAAAGCCGCCTCGGCTGGCTCCGCCAGCGCTGAGGCATAGCTGCCATCCCCCGCCTGTTCCTTGCCAATTGCGCCCCCATCCGCGATATGAAGCGATGACGGCCAGAATTATGGGACCAGCCTTGCCTTATCCTGCGCGCAGATTTTCGGTAGCCCCGATGATGGAATGGACGGACCGACATTGCCGGACGCTCCATCGCCTGCTGACGCGCGAGTCCCTGCTGTTCACCGAAATGGTCACCAGCGCCGCCATCGTCCATGGCGACGCGCATCGCCATCTGCATTTCGAAGCCGCCGAACACCCCGTCGCCCTGCAATTGGGTGGCTCCGATCCGGCTGAACTGGCCAAGGCCACCCGGATCGCGGAAGAGTTCGGCTATGCCGAGATCAACCTCAATGTCGGTTGCCCCTCCGACCGGGTGCAGTCCGGCCGCTTCGGCGCCTGCCTGATGGCCGAACCCGCGCTGGTCGCCGACTGCGTCCGCGCCATGCGCGACGCCACCGACCGCCCGGTCACCGTCAAATGCCGCATCGGTATCGATGATCAAGACATCGAGGAAAGCCTCGACCGTTTCGCCGACGCCATGGTCGAAGCCAAGGTCGACGCGCTTTATGTCCATGCCCGCAAGGCCTGGCTCAAGGGCCTGTCGCCCAAGGAAAACCGCACCATCCCGCCGCTGGATTATGACCGCGTGCACCGCCTGCGCGCCCGCCTGACGCCGCTGCCGGTGCTGATCAATGGCGGCCTCGACACCATCGACGCCGCCGTCGCCGAATTGGCCCACACCGATGGCGTCATGCTCGGCCGCGCCGCCTACCACAATCCGATGCTGCTGGCCGACGTCGACCAGCTGTTCTTCGAGGCCCCCGCCGCGCCGATCACCCTCGAAGCGGTGATGACCGAAATGGCCGCCTATGCCGACCGCCAGGCCGCCGAACACGGCACCCGCCTCAACGCCATCGCCCGCCACATGCTGGGCCTCGCCAACGGCCTCCCCGGCGCCCGCCACTTCCGCCAGATCATGAGCGTCGACGCTTGCAAGCCGGGAGCCGATTCCTCCGTGATGCTCCGCGCCATGGAAGCGCTGGATCGCCCGCGCCTGGCCGAAGCCAGCTAAGCGCTACTCCCTCCACAACCTCGATGTCATCCCGGCCTTGAGCCGGGACCCATCCTGAGATTGTCCCCACCCGCGCGATCGGTGGATGGGCCCCGGCTCAAGGCCGGGGTGACACGGTGGGTGGGGTAAAATTGCGGCTAACTCAATCCGCCAACTCCAACGAATTCTGCGTCACGCTATACCGGCTCAGCGTTTCCAGAAACGTCATCCCCAGCAGGCTGGTGTCCAGCGCGCCGCTCTCGGTGACAAACGCCACCACGCCCTCGCGCACGATGCCGCCCACCACAATCCGCTCCAGCCGCACCCGCGCCGCGCGCCCGGTGCCATTGGCCGTCGAGACGGGCAGGGTGAAGGCCAGCCCGTCGGTGTCGATCCCCGCCGCCTCGGCATCGGCAATGGTCAGCACCACCGCACTGGCGCCAGTATCAAAAATCATCGGCGTGGTATGCCCGTTCACCGTGGCATTGATCTCGAAATGCCCGCCCAGTCCGCGCCGGAACGTCGCCAGCCCCTGCGCCGAATCCACCACCGCAATGCCGGGCCGCAATTCCCCGGCCACCCGCGCCGCAATTCCGGTCAGCTCGTCGCGATAGGCATAGCTCAGCGCCGCGATGCTGAAGATGCCGACCCACAGCAATACCCCGCCCAGCAACTCGCTCGCCTTGCGCCGCCGCGTAAACAGCCCGCCGGCAAACACGATGAGGATCACCAGCAGCGGAATCAATTGCCCGGTCTGCGCCTGCGTCAGCCTCACCAGACTCCCCGCGTCGGCGCTGATCAGCAGGGCAATGCCCACTGCGATCACCAGCGCAATGCCGATAAAGATCATGCCTGCGCCTCTCGCCGGTTTCCAAGTGCCATCAATACGATAAAGCCGCTGAGCAGGGCAAATTCAAGACCACCGTTGTCGCGGAGCTCTCCACCGCTCGATGTCACGGTGAAAGTTACACAAACACCAGCAACCCGGTCAGCACCGCAATCTCCCCCAGCGCCCCCAGCGCCCCGATCAGATCGCCGGTCTGTCCGCCCACCAGGCGCCGACACAATGCCGTCCAGCCGGCAATCACCAGCAGCGCCAGCACCAACGCCGCCCCAAGCCCGAGGATACTGGTCGCCGGCCCCGCCAGCAGAAACAGCAGCACCAATGCAAACACCGCGCCCACGGCAAAATTCCGCCCCGGCAATTGCCCCGCCGTCGCCGATGCGCCATCCACCCGCGCCGGCGGCAAGGCCACCGCCAGCCACAATGCCCCGGAGCGCCCGACAATGCTCGCCGCCAGCCAGATCGCCGCGGCCGCCAGCGGATTGACCGTGGCTACCGCCCCCAGCGCCGTCACCCGCAGCAGCAAAAACAGGCTCAGCGCCGCCACCCCATAGGTGCCGTGCCGGCTGTCCTTCATGATCTCCAGCCGCCGGGCAATGCTGTGCCCGCCAAACAGCCCGTCGGCGGCATCGGCCAGCGCATCCTCGGCCATCGCCCCACTGGCGATCACCATCGCCGCCACCGCCAGCGCCGCCGCAAAATAGCTCGGCAAGCCGATTAGGCTGGCCCCGACCAGCAGCAGCGCCGGGCCGATGCCGATGGCCACGCTGGCCAGCGGCAGCGCCATGGCGATCCGTCCCAGATCAGGCAATTGATGTGGCGTATTGCCCGTCGGCAGCCGCGAGAAAAACCGCAGCGCCATGATGAAATCGTCACGCAAACCCATGCCGCCAGCCGGCGTGCGCGGGCCGCTTGGTTCGCTGGGTTCAACGGAAGGCTGATCGGCGTTCAATTGCTTTTCGTCCCGCAATCGGCAACAAGGCGGCACCTTCCTATCCTGAACCATCGTGACTCGCCATGCCCCCGCTCAGCCCTGCCTACGCCGATGTCATCGAGCTCCTGACCATCGCGCCCGATGGCGATGAGGCCGCCGTTGCCGCCGTCCGTGCCCGTGATGCGCAATTGACCAAGCCCGCCGGCTCGCTCGGCGCCCTCGAAGGCCTGGTCGAATTCCTGGCGCGCTGGCAGGGCAGGGCGCAACCCCGGCTCGACAATCCGATGGTCACGATTTTCGCCGGTAACCACGGCGTCACCGATCAGGGCGTCTCGGCCTTCCCGCGCGACGTGACCGCGCAGATGGTCGCCAATTTCACCAATGGCGGCGCAGCGATCTCGCAGATTTGCGCACTGCATGAAATCAATCTGCGCGTGTTTGAACTGGCGCTGGAACTGCCCACCGGCGACATCACCCAGGAAGCCGCGCTCGACGACAAGATGTGCGCCGCCACCATCGCCTATGGCATGGAAGCCATTGCCGGTAAGCCCGATCTGATTTGCATCGGCGAAATGGGCATCGGCAACACCACCGTCGCCGCCGCGCTCTTCGCCGCGCTTTATGGCGGCACTGGCGCCGATTGGGTCGGTCGTGGCACCGGCGTCGATGATGCCGGCCTCGCCCGCAAGGCCGATGCTGTCGACCGCGCGCTGGCCCGCCATGCCGGTGAGCTCGATCACCCGCTGGCCATCCTCGCCCGCCTCGGCGGCCGCGAAATCGCCGCCATGCTCGGCGCGCTGATCGCCGCCCGCCACCAGAAGGTCCCGGTGATCATCGACGGCTTTGTCGCCACCAGCGCTGCCGCCATCGCCCACGCCGTCAATCCGGCGTCCATCGACCATTGCCTCTTCGCCCATGTGTCCGCCGAAACCGGCCACGCCCGCGCGCTCACCGCGATGGGTCAAAAAGGCCTGCTCGACCTCGGCATGCGCCTCGGCGAAGGCAGCGGCGCGGCCCTGGCCGCCGTGCTCGCCAAAACCGCGTTGCACCTGCACAACAACATGGCGACCTTCGACAGCGCCGCCATCAGCGGCAAAGAGGGCTAGCCCTCTTTTACCTCTCCCTTCGGGGGAGAGGTCGACCCTTTTGGGTCGGGTGAGGAGGCCTACCTCATGCAGAGAGAGCTGAGGCACCACCAACCTCTCCCCGTCCACGGTGTCACCCCGGCCTTGAGCCGGGTGTGGATTCACATTTGAAGTGCAACGGGATGAAGGCCTCGGCGGGGGTACGGAAGCCGAGGCATTTTCGGGGGGTGTTGTTGTGGTGGGCGAGGATGGCATCGAGGCT